>NZ_FZMR01000045.1 GCF_900198405.1 Helicobacter cetorum | reverse complement strand
TTTTTTTGTGTCACATTTCTCATTGGTATAGTGGTTTTTGTTTTTTTGTATTTAACGACACCGCAAACCACGAGAACAACACAAGGAGTATGGTAGGCAGCTTCAGATGTGAATAAGCGTCAGATTTTGGATTAAGAACTAATATTGCTAGACATCATGGCATTGAATTAGGTGTTAAAATTCCTATGATTAGTCAAAGATATATTGATACTACTAATTACAAAGTGAATTATAAAAGAGAATATGTTTATTATGTAGGGTATTTGTGGGGGTTTTAAGGGTTAGGGGGCAAGCAATAAGCCTATTAGATTTTGAAACAAGAATACATAAACCAATATTTTAAAAACTCCCATGTTTAGGGGTGTTAGTAAGCCCCCAAACAAACCTTGCATATCTATACAAACAAGACCTTAAACCTTGTTTTTGTCTCAAATCAACAACAAATTTTAAAAAGAACGCTCAAATTGTAATTGTTTCTATCCTTTCTGAGAGATTAGATAAAATTAAAGGCTCTGTCTTATTAAAAATTAATCTTAAAAAATATTTACTTATGAAAAATCAATCTTATCTTTTTGTTATAGGCATTCAACTAACAAACGCCATAAAACATCTCTACCTTAATTCTTAAATACTATCTATATATACAATTAAAAACAGAGCCATATTAACTATCCATATCATTCAATCAATTCACTTGAAAAGAAATTTCTAATATCTTTAGCTTATACGCTTAAGAAATCTTACCTAATCTTAGGCACAATTTCATTATTTTCTACCACAAAACTAACGCAACTATTTTCTTTAATCCTATCTTCTAAAATGAGTTCAGCGAGCTTATCTTCTATCATTTCATATAACGCTCTTTTTAAGGGTCTAGCCCCATAGAATCTATCAAAGCCTACTTGAGCTATCAATTCTCTTGCTTTTTGGTCTAATTCTACGCTGATACCCCTTTCAAACGCCTTTTTTTGAATGCCTTCAAAGAGTATCCCAACGATATTAGTAATGGCGTTATTATCTAATGCATTAAAGGAGATAATTTCATCTAAGCGGTTCAGAAATTCTGGCTTAAAGATTTGTTTTAGGCTCTCTTTGATAGCCTTTTGTTTATCCATTTCACTTAAATTCTCATCTAAAAGCACATCGCTAGCCACATTACTTGTGAGAATGACAATCGTATTTTTAAAATCCACTTTCACACCCTTACTATCGGTTAAATGCCCTTCATCTAAAACTTGTAACAAGAGATTAAACACATCAGGATGGGCTTTTTCCACTTCATCTAATAATACCACGCTATAGGGCTTTCTTCGCACCGCTTCTGTTAATTGACCGCCTTCTTCATAGCCCACATACCCAGGGGCAGCTCCTATAAGACGGCTTATGGCATGTTTTTCCATATATTCGCTCATATCAATTCTAATGAGATTTTTAGAACTATCAAACAAAAATTGTGCCAAAGCTTTTGCACTCTCTGTTTTACCCACCCCAGTAGGTCCTAAAAAGAGAAAACTTCCTATAGGCTTATTGCTATCACTAAGTCCCGCCTTATTTTTTTTGATCGCTTTAGCAATCGCTTTTAAAGCCTTGTCTTGCCCTACAACCTTTTTTTGCAACTCGCTTTCAATGTTTAAAATCCTTTCTTTTTCGCTTTGGAGCATTTTTTGAATGGGAATTTGAGTCCATTGACTCACAATCTCGGCGATATTATTCTCTGTTAAAGCGTTTTGTAATAACGCCCCATTTTGTTGCATATTTTCCCATTTATGTTGCAGTTCTTTTTCTTTCTTTTCATTTTCGGGGATTTTAGCGTATTCAATTTCAGCCGCTTTTTGATAATCTCCATTGCGTTTAAATCTCTCAGCCTCACGCCTTAAGCCCTCTATTTCTGCCTTTAAGTGTGAAATTTCTTTAAACACTCCTTTTTCATTCTCAAATTGCGCTTCTAATTCTCTTTTTTCTTCTTTCAAATCGCTCAATTCTTTAAGGATTTCTTGCATGCGTTTGAGATTACTCTCTTTGTTTTCCATTTCAAGGGCTTGTTTTTCTACTTCTAGTCTTTGGATTTGTCGCTTAATAAGAGAGAGTTTTGCCGGCTCAGATTCCATTTGCATTTTTAATTGCGCCGCCCCTTCATCAATCAAATCAATCGCTTTATCAGGTAAAAATCTATCCGTAATATAACGGCTAGATAGTTTAGCACTTGCTATAAGAGCAGAGTCATTGATAGTGATATTATGGTGTGTTTCTAAAGTCTCTTTAAGCCCCCTTAAAATCTGTAAAGCTTCATTAATGCTAGGCTCATTAAGCATAATAGGTTGAAAACGCCTTTGTAATGCCATGTCTTTTTCAAAATATTTGCGGTATTCCTTTAAAGTGGTCGCTCCAATAGTGTGTAATTCCCCCCTAGCTAACGCTGGTTTTAAAATATTAGCCGCATCCATGCCCCCCTCACTTGCCCCAGCTCCCACAATAGTATGGATTTCATCAATAAATAAAATCACATTAGCGCTTTTTTTAACTTCTTCAATAACTTTTTTCAAACGCTCTTCAAACTCGCCCCTATATTTTGCCCCAGCCACTAATAAGCTTAAATCTAAAGCAATGACACGCTTATTTAAAAGTGTAGTAGGCACTTCTTTATTGACAATGCGCTGGGCTAAACCTTCCACAACAGCCGTTTTTCCCACTCCTGGCTCACCTAACAAGATAGGATTATTCTTAGTTTTTCTAATCAAAATCTGCATCATACGAATGATTTCTTCATCTCTCCCAATAACGGGGTCAAGTTTATTTTCTAGGGCTTTTTGAGTTAAATCAATGCCAAATTTTTCTAAACTCTCTAAATTAGAATCATCATTCTTATCTTGAATAGTCGCACCTTTTCTTAAAAACTCTAAAGTTTTTTGCAATTCTTTGGTGTCTAAATAAGGCTTTAAAACACTCTCAAAAAGACTCATATTAGCCAAAAGATAAACATCTACAGCCACAAACAAATCACCCATTTTAGCGCTCAAGCCTTGAGCATTTTCAAAGCTTTGCATTAAGGCATGACTTAATTGAATATCTTGCTTATTGATTTGTGAAACTTTAGCTATTTTTTCTATTTCACTCTGAATACTAAGTCTTAAAGCTTGAATGTCTATAGACATCTTTTGTAGGGCTTGAATAAGTATGCCTTGTGAGTTATTAAGCATAGCAAAAAGCATGTGCATGGGCGTAATTTCAGCGTTTTTGTGGTGTAAGGCTAGAGCTAACGCACTATCTAAACTCTCTTGTAATTGATTAGTCATCTTTTCAAACAAATTCATCATAAACCCCCTTAGAGCTTTAATCTAAAATCTTTACTATTTTACACTATTTTATTATAACTCTCAAAGGTTTTTAAAACGCCATGAGCGATTATTTTCACACTCTCTAAATCCAAATTCGCATAGCAAGGTAAAGAGATTTCAGCGTGATAAAAATTCTCGGCACTTTCTAGGGGAGCTGTATTAAAAAGCTGTTGATACAATTTATATTGATAGATAGGTTTATAATGCACTTGAGCTAAAATGCCAAGCTTGTGCAAACTCTCTAAAATGCGTTTTTTAAATTTAAAAAATCGCTGGTGAATCAAAATGGGATAAAGATGGTTAGAACTTTTATGCTCTAAAAGGGGGTGTAAGGGGGTAAAATAAGGATTATCTTTAAGAATCCTATCATAGACTAGAGCGATTTCTTCTCGTTTTTGCATTAAAAGGGGGGCTTTTTTAAGCTGGCTCAAACCCAAGGCACTTTGGATTTCATTCAAGCGGAAGTTATACCCTACGCTTTCTACTTCGCCTTCAAAAAAATCTTTTTTGAACATGCCATGAGAACGAAACAATTTCATTTTTTCAAATAATTCACTATTATTTGTTACCACTGCTCCCCCTTCAGCCGTAGTTATAGGCTTAATAGCATGAAAACTAAAAATACTCGCTAAGGCAAAGCCCCCTACCTTTTGATTTTGATACTCGCTTCCTAGGGCATGCGAACTATCAGAAAGAAAAGCTAAATCATATTTTTTACAAAGCTTTTGAATGCTTTCAACTTCTATGCTCTTGCCTGCATAATCCACGCTTACTATAGCTTTGGTTTTTTCTGTAATCAATTTTTCTAGGGCTAATGCATCAATATTGCCATCATTTTTGATTTCAGCAAATACAGGCTTGTAGCCACTCTCTAAAAGCATGTTAGTGGTAGCTACAAAGCTTATAGGAGTAGTAATCACTTCATTGCAACTAGCATTAAAATCGCTAAAATTTCTATAGAGTGCTAAAAGAGCCGAAGTGGCACTATTAAATACAAGGGCATGTTTAACGCCCAAAAACTCACATAATGCTTCTTCAAATAAAACAGAATATTTACCCTGTGTGAGTTGCGTAGAGTTTAAAACTTCTAAAACAGCCTTTCTATCTTCTTCATCTAAGCAAGGCTCACTATAAGCAAACTTTTTCAAGCGAGTAACTCTTGCAAGCGAGATGGAGTGATTTTGCTGGTATCATGGACATCTTGAAATTTTTGAGCGTTCAATCTTGCTTTATCTAAGGTATTGTATTCTTTGTTTAAGTGATTAGTTTTGGCAAGCTGTTTTTTCCACTGATGTAAAGAGTTTTGAATGTTTTCTCTCTCATGTTCTATAGATTTTGAAAAACTTGCAAGAGATTTTGCATTATCAATATCAACTTCGTTAGGGGTTTTTAAATGCGTGGTGTCCTTACCTACATCTTGATGGAAAGAATTAAGGGCTTTATTGAGACGAGTTTTAAAATGCTCAAAATGATTTTGGTCTTTTTCATTAGCATGAGCGTAATTTTTAGAAATCGCCATTAATTCTTTGGTGTCTTTATTGATTTGATTTAAATCTTTTAAGCGTTTCTGTAAAGTCCCAATCGCTAGATTTTCATCTTGAGCTTGTTTGGCTAATCTACTCGCTTCGCTAGACTCTAAAGAACTTTGAATTTCCTTATTTTCTTCTCTTGCTTGCGGACTAACTCTTTGAGTATGATAATCTCTCATCATTAAAGATGGGTTATAACTATTTGAAATCTTAGGCATCCTATCCTCGCTTCATTTTATTTTCAAAAGTAAAACAAGCAAACTTTATTCCTAAAGATACTCTTAACTACACACCATCTCTAAAATATAGATTTAAGTTTTTAACATCTTTTTAATCCTAACCCCTAAAACCCCCACA
>NZ_FZMR01000043.1 GCF_900198405.1 Helicobacter cetorum | reverse complement strand
AAAACGGAGGGGGATTAAGTTTTAGCACTAAAGGAATAAGACATGTTAAAAGGGCATAAAAAATTTTATTCTTCAAGGCGTAAATTTGGTTTAATCAAATATTCTTGCGAAATCAAGCCTTTTGAAAGCCATAGAAAAATTAAAGACTTTTTGAAATCTCTTCATAGTAATGAATATGAAAATGTTGCAAAGCATTACTATTTAGGCATAGGCGTTAAAAGAGATTTAAGAAAGGCTAAAAAATATTTTTTTAAACATAAAAAACAAAGAGATGATGAACACAAAAAAGATGAAAAAGAATATGAAAAAATAGATAATCTCTATAAAGAACAAAATAAATTAAAGATTATAGAATTGAAAAATAAGCGATTAAAAGAGCCGCACAATACAACAATCCTTTTAGAACTAGGGAAAATCTATGCTGATGAACTAGAAAACTATCAACTAGCTATAGAATATTTTAAGCAGACCAAAGAGCCACAAGCCTATTATGAACTCGCAAAAACTTATGAAAGAATGAGAGATAGAGTATTTGATACTGATAAAGAAAAACAGCCTGATTTTAAAAAACTTGCTTTTGAACTTTATCAAAAAGGGGCTAAATTAAATAATGCACCTTGTTGTGTGGCTTTGGCTAATTTCTATCAAAAAGAAGTTTATAGAAGTGAGCGAATGAGTAACGCAGTGATTAAAAAAGCTCAAAAAGTGCTTTTTTACTACCATAGGGCTAAAGATTTAGGCTCTATAGAAGGGCTAGATGGTTTGATGAATGTTTATCGTTATGGTTTAGAAGCTTATGATAGAAAAACAGATGAACATAAAATTATCATTCCTAAAAATGCCAAAAAAGCGATTGAATACGCTAAAAAAGCTCTTTCAAACGCTCAAAATAATAATGAAAATAAAATCGCTAAGTATTACCAAGCTTTGGGAGAAATCTATAGTGAAAATAAGAAAATCCTAGACTATGATAAAGCATTAGAATATTTTTATAAAGAATTAGAGTATTACCCTAAAAAGTTGCGTAGTTCTTGGGATAGTTGCATGCTAGAAATCGCGCAAGTTTATAAGAAAAAGGGGGATTTAAAGAAATTTTTAGAATTGAATTTAGAAGTGTTAGCCTTTTATAACGAGTATCAATATTTTAGGCATTTTGGAATTAAAAGAAGGTATCTAGAAAGATATTATGGCTATAAATCTTTAAGTTCTCTAAAACCACTAGGACATATCATTAGCGTGTGTCATAAGCTTAATTACAATATGGATATTGTTGTTACTTATTTAGAGGGCGTGGCAAATGAATATTCATACTTTGAAGATTACAAGCTTTTAGGTGGGATTTTTGAATACGCCAAAGGTGTAAATATGGATTTAAAAAGAGCGTTAGCCTACTACCAACAAGGCATTAAAACCTTTTGCAAACCAAAAGAAAGGAAAAAATTACAAGCCTGTGAAAAAAGGGTGCTAGAAAAAATCAAGAGATTAGAAGAAGCCAAAAGAAAATGCTTTAGTGGTGGGTGGATGTCTGGCTCTGGTGCTTTAGTGTTTATAGTGGGGCGAGCTAAGCGTTTCCAAACTGAAAAGCTACGCCTAGAATGGCTTAAAAAGGAAAGACCTAGAGATTACATAATTGATATGGCACAACTAGAATATAATAGAGTTGCTTTAAAAGAGGAGTGTATTAATAAGCTTATTAAAGCATTGATTATAGGGCGTAAAATCAATCCTAAAAATCAAGAAAGCGTTTCTAAAGAACAAATTATAGAATTTAAAAAAGCTCTTTATGACAAACTCAAAACGCACTTAAGTGTGCCTTTAACTGAAAGAATGTCTAAAGGGCTTAGAGAATATGGCACAATTTTGGGGCAAAAATACGCTACCAAAAGTTTAAGCGAAACAGACGCTAAGATCATCATAGATTTTTATAATAATGAATGCGTCAAATTGAATCAAAAAATGCCCCCTATTATCATAGATAAAGAGCTAGGCTTATTAACTATCCAAAATAAGCCCACTAAAAACATACCCCTTAAAACTAATCATTATATCTATGCCGTGTATCAACGAGTGAATTTCTATGAAATGTCGCAAAATAGATTAGAAAAAGAAGAGTTTAATGAAAAGATGTATGAAAGAGACCTTTTTATTAAGGTCAATGGTTCAACATCTTTGCATGATAATAAACCCCTTTATAGCCTTTCTATCGCCCCATGTTTAAATAAAGCTAAGTTGAAATTATGGGATTATTTCTTTGATAGCACCAAGCTTTTAAGCTACGCCGAACAAGTCATAATGGATGCGCATCAAAATTTGATTGCTTTAAGAAATAGCGCTAAATACGCTAAAGATTTGCATGTAAATACTGATACGCCATTGTATGAGATTTAAAAAAGGATAGAAAAATGTGGGATGGGATAGTGTTATTAGGAATATGAAAAAAAGAACTGAAGTTTATCAAAAAGCCTTACAAGATTTAGAAACTTTAAAAGAAACCAACAAAGAAGAGTTTGTCAAAAAGATTGCTTTTTTTGAAACAAACCATGCAGAACGCCAAATAAAAGCATTAGAAAAGACCATACAATATGCTATTGAAGTAGATAGTCTATGGCATCAAAAAGTTATAGAAAATCCAACGCAATATAAAAAAGCTCTATATGAAAAGCTACAAACGCATAGAAGTGTGCCTATGTTTGAACGCACCAAAAATTACAAGCTTTGTGCTACAGATTTTGGTATCAAATTATTTGAAAACGCTTTAAGTAAAGATGATATAAGCAATTTTATAGAATTTCATAATATTTGCGATGAAAAACGAGCCAAAATAATTCCATATGAAAAACCAAAGCCTATTGTATTAGATGAAAAACTAGGGTTATTAAGCATATCAGGTAAGAAAATTCCAAAAAATAAAAATTATAAAAAACTTGACAAAGTAAGCATTGATAAACATGGGCATTTTGCGGTGTATGAAATTTTTGGCAAGGTTTATAATTATCAAGCTAGTTTTAGATGGGAATTTTATGATTTAGAATGCTCTGTTTTGTTTGAAGAAGATAGTTACAAAAGAATGTTGTATGACTATATTGAATATATCAATAACAATGTGTATGAATATAACGAAAATAAAGAAAATCAATTTTGCTATAGCGATGCAGGAAGACACATTACAATCACCCCCTTTGAAGAAAGCCTTTGGGATTATTGTTTTGATAAAAACAAGGTTTTAAACTATAAGGAACAAATCATTTATGATTTATTGCAAAACCTTATAGCCTTAAGAAATAGCGCTAAATACGCTACACATTTACATATAGACAAAGACACACCATTATATGAAATTTAAAGGACTTAGTGATGATACGCACACACCATAGTTTTATCAATTCTCAAGCGTTTCAAAAATCTCAAATAGAGCGTTATCATAAAACACTCAAAGATACTGACAGGAAAAAATATAACGCTATGGTTTTTAAAAAAGAACAAGCCATAATTGAGGGCTTAGAAAAAAATCTAAAAAATATCACACAAAGCATAAAAGATTTAAATTCTAAAAATGCTTTTGAAATCCCCTTAAAAGAATGTATAGAGTTGCTTTATTTAGTGGCGTATGACAAAAATTTAAACCCTAAACAACAAGCGACTTTAAAAAGATTTAGCACCCCTTTAATGCTAGAATATCTTAATCATAAAAAATCTCATATTAGAGAAAGTAAATACTCTTATATCACGCAAGCCCTAAGACAGCTCTATCAAAATTATTATATACATACAATTAGATTAAATGCCTATTGTTTTGATGAAAATTTTTATAAAAACTACTATCAACCCATGCCTTTATTAAAGCCTATTTTGAGCCTAACGCACAACATAGAACAAAAAGAGCTTTTAAAAAAGCTTTTTACTCAAGATTTTATCGCACAACAAATGGAAGAAATAAAAGAGCGTATAGAGATTTTAAAACTCATGCATTTAATGAAGTAAAAAATTAAAGGAATAATAGTGAATGGCATAATGATAACAGCATCTAAAGAATATAGAAAATATATGGAGGTTAAATTTCAAGTCTTTAGCGAAAAAAGACAACACATTATAGACAACTTGCATGCTTACAAAGAGCAACTTGACAAGGCTAAAAAAGAGCTAATAGAATTTGTAATTAAAAGAGTAGATATTCTATCCTTAAAACAAGATATTTTAGGGGAATATGAAAATAATAACGCATTTTTTAAACGCTTGAAAACTTGTCAAAGTATAACTTTAAAACATCGTTTCAGTGTGTTTAACGCCCTTAATAGCAAGGCAAAATTAAACGCTAAAGAACAAGGCATTTTACAAAGTTTTGGTTCATTGTATTTTATAGAAAACGCCTTTAATCTTACAACAAAAGAAGAAAAAGATTTTATTGTATTTTTGAATAAAGCATGCCATAGATTTGTAAGAGATTGTCAAAACTTAGAAAAAATCATTGGAGATAAAAATATTCTTATCAACATGGTTGTTTGGAATGATAAGAATAGCATGTATTATAAGGATTTGCTTGGTTCAAAAACTTTTATTTTCACACCCATAATCAATACTATAGAACAACGCTTTTTATCCAAAAAGCTTTTTAAACAAGATTTAATTTTAAGCATTAACGAGCAACAAGTCTT
>NZ_FZMR01000014.1:25907-57060 GCF_900198405.1 Helicobacter cetorum | reverse complement strand
TGCCGTAAGCTTGTATTTTTCTGATGAGCAATACCAAAAATTAGAGAAAATTGCTAGTGAAGAGGAAGAAAGCGTAGGTTCTTATATTAAACGCTATATTTTAAAGGCTTTGCGTAAAACAGAGCAAGACACTAACTCTTAATCCCCTTAATAAGCCAAATAGTTTGGCTTATGATTTTATTTTAAACCCCACTCAAATCGCTTTAGTTGTATAATCTAAGTAAAACTTATAAAAGGATTGTTATGGCTAAAAAAACTTCTTTATTTGAGTGCCAGCATTGTGGTTTTACTAGCCCTAAATGGTTAGGCAAATGCATTCAGTGCAATTCATGGGAGAGCTTTGTAGAATTAAACCAAACCCAAAAGGAAGTTTTAAATGCCCTTAAAACCCCGCTTTCAAAAACACAAAAAAGCATTTCTATTGTGGAAATTGAGCATGAAGAAGTCATTAAATTTTCTTCCACTCAAAGCGAGCTAGATATTGTTCTGGGTGGAGGGATTGCTAAGGGGGGATTGTATTTAGTTGGGGGAAGCCCAGGGGTGGGGAAATCCACTTTGCTTTTAAAGGTTGCTTCTGGGTTAGCTAGAAATAAGCAAAAGATTTTGTATGTGAGTGGCGAAGAAAGCTTGAGCCAAATTAAAATGCGGGCCACTAGACTAGATTGCATAGAAAAGGAATTGTATTTACTCAATGAAATCAATTGGCCTGTGATTAAGACTAATATTGAAAGTGAGAATTACTTTGCTTGCGTGATTGATTCTATCCAAACGCTCTATTCACCAGAGATTTCTTCAGCACCCGGTTCTATTTCGCAAGTGAGAGAAATCACATTTGAGCTTATGCGTTTAGCAAAGACCAGAGATATTGCTATTTTTATTATCGGTCATATCACTAAAGAAGGCTCAATTGCTGGCCCTAGAGTGCTAGAGCATATGGTAGATAGCGTGTTGTATTTTGAAGGTGATCCTAGCAGAGAATTAAGGATTTTAAGAAGTTTTAAAAACCGCTTTGGCCCCACAAGTGAAATCGGGCTCTTTGAGATGAAAGAGCAAGGTCTAGTGAGTGCAAAAGAGGCTTCAAGCTTATTTTTTTCTAAAGAAGAGCCTATGGAGGGAAGTGCGATTACCATTACTTTAGAAGGCTCAAGAGCATTAATCTTAGAAATCCAAGCGTTAGTGAGTGAATGTAGTTTTGGAGCGCCCAAAAGACTAGCCAATGGATTTGATACTAATAGGCTTAACATGCTCATAGCTTTATTAGAAAAAAAGTTAGAAATCCCACTCAATCGCCACGATGTGTTTATCAATGTGAGTGGGGGCATTAAGATTAGTGAGCCTGCTTGTGATTTAGCTGTCATTGCTAGTATTCTCTCAAGTTTTAGAAACAGAAAAATTGATAATAAAACCGCCTTTTTAGGTGAGGTTAGTTTGAATGGCAGGATTTTAGAAGCCCCTAATTTGAACGCAAGGTTAAAAGAAATGGAGAATTATGGTTTTTTAAAAGCCATTTTGCCTAAAAAACCCAGTCAAAAAACTTCTATCAAATGCTATGAGGCGAATGTGGTAGGCAAGATTATTGAATGGATGTAGTTTCTTGACTTTGCGTTTTCTTATCTGACTAAGTTTGTGGCATAAGAATATCTTTTTACAAAGCATTTAAGCGAAATAATAAAAATATTTAACATCGTATTCTATCGTGTGTATATTAAGTTTTAATAACCCCCTCCACACCAAAACAGCTTGTTAGCTAAAAACTACTAAGCTTAACGCTTTACTTACCTTTAGGGGCGTTATTCCCACGACCGCCACCACTAGGATTACCGGTAGTTGAAGGAAATCCTGCACCATTAGGGTTAGAACTAGGTTGACCTTTTCCCATGTTATCTCCTTTCATTAAAAATACCTAACTCTTAAGTTTTCAAACCCAAAAGCTAGAATCCCATGAAATCAAAAAAAAAAAAAACAATCAGTAAATAATTTTAAAATCTTAACTCCCCCCCCCCTCCTTTTTTAATAAAAAACTCTTTTAAACCCCTTGGGCTATCATGGCATGCGCTACTTTTCTAAAACCAGCGATATTAGCCCCTAGAACAAAATTCGTAGGGTCTTTAAACTCCTTAGCAGTTTGAGAGACATTTTTATAAATTTCTTTCATAATATGGTGTAATTTTGCATCCACCACTTCAAAAGTCCATGGGTGCATGCTCGCATTTTGCGACATTTCTAAGCCACTCACACTCACGCCCCCAGCATTTGCTGCCTTACCTAAGCCATAAGAAATTTTAGCTTGCAAAAATAATTCAATTGCTTCATTGCTTGAAGGCATATTTGCCCCTTCAGCCACGCATTTACACCCATTAGAAAGAAGTGTTTTAGCATCTAATACGCTTAATTCATTCTGCGTCGCACTAGGAAAAGCCGCAAAACAAGGCACATGCCATACTGCATTACCCCCTTTAGGATAATTTTCTACAGGTGTGTATTTAGCGCTTGTTTTCTCTAAGGCGTATTCCTTAATCCTTCCGCGACGCACTTCTTTAATCTCTTTTAAAAGCTCTAAATCAATGCCATCTTTATCATAAATCATGCCATTAGAATCACTTGCAGTAACAGGCTTTGCTCCCATTTGAAGTAATTTTTCAATCGTATAAATAGCTACATTACCACTCCCAGAAACACTGCAAATCTTACCTTCTAAAGAGCTGTTTCTCTCTTGCAACATTTCTTCAGCAAAATACACACACCCATAGCCTGTAGCTTCTTTTCTAGCTAAACTCCCTCCATAAGTTAGCCCCTTACCAGTCAATACACCTTCAAAACGATTGACTAATTTCTTGTATTGCCCAAATAAATAGCCAATTTCTCTTTCACCCACCCCAATATCTCCAGCTGGAACATCAGTAGTCGCTCCAATATGGCGGTATAATTCATTCATAAACGCCTGACAAAAACGCATAATTTCATGCTCGCTCTTGTTTTTAGGGTCAAAATCACTCCCCCCCTTAGCCCCCCCCATAGCCAAAGTGGTGAGCGAATTTTTCAACACTTGCTCAAAGCCTAAAAATTTAATCACGCTTTCATTCACGCTTGGATGGAATCTCAACCCCCCCTTATAAGGGCCAATAGCAGAATTAAACTCAATTCTACACCCACGATTAACTTGAATTTGATTGTTATCATCTAGCCATGACACTCTAAAAAAGATTTCCCTCTCAGGCTCAACTAAACGCTCTAAAATTGCATGCTTTTCAAAACTTTTATCGCTATCTAAAAGGGGTTTTAAAGAATATAATGCCTCATGCACAGCTTGATGGAACTCTTTTTGATGCGGGTATTTGTGCT
Source organism: Helicobacter cetorum (assembly GCF_900198405.1). Classification (GTDB taxonomy): domain Bacteria; phylum Campylobacterota; class Campylobacteria; order Campylobacterales; family Helicobacteraceae; genus Helicobacter; species Helicobacter cetorum_C. Next base: position 53,718 of record NZ_FZMR01000014.1, on the reverse strand, counting down.
TTAAGTGTTTAAGAATCTTTTCAGTATACATGGATATAAGCTCCTTTAAGTAGGTTTGAAATATCCTTTATTGTAATACAAAAACAACAACCAATAACCCCAAAACACTCAACAAAAAGATTTTAAAACCCCTAAAAACCCCCTATCTAACCCGCTCCAATCTTTATAAAACTCTGCCTTATAACCATAATCTCTTAAGCATTCTTTCAAACTCGCTTGCTGGTCATAGCCCATTTCACACAGCAAAAAGGGAATTTTTAGCTTAGAAGCTAAAGCAATGATTTCTTTTAAAATTTCATCGCCTTTAACCCCTCCAAAAAGAGCGTTATGCGGTTCTTTTAAAACGCATTTTTCTAAAGGATAATCTCTAGCGATATAAGGGGGGTTAGAAACAAGCAGTTGCGGAATGCTTGGCATATTATCCCATAGATTTGTCTCTATTAATTGAATGCGTTCTTTAAGCTGGTAATATTCAATATTTTTTGATGCTACTTCCAAGGCATCTTTTGAAATATCGCTTGTCAAAAGAGAGATGTAAGGATTTTCTAAAGCCAAGCTAACAGAAACACACCCACTACCAATACCAATTTCGCCTACATCTTTTAAATGATAACAAGAAATAATTTCAAGGGCTTTTTCTACTAAAAGCTCTGTTTCAGGGCGAGGGATTAAAACACGCTTATCCACATAAAAATCACGCCCATAAAAACCACAACACTTTAATAAATATTCCAAAGGCTCATGGCTTTTACGCTGTTTGACTAGAGAAAAAAACCGCCCTTTTTCATCGTCATTCAAAAGCATTTGTGAGTTAGCATGCAAAAAAACACGCTCTTTTTTTAAAACAAAGCTTAGAATTTTTTCAGATTCTAAAGCCCCTCTAAACCCCTCTTTAGCTAATTCTTTTCTGCCATGATTTAAAGCATTAGTAATGGTCATTTAATCTCGTAATCTAAAGCCTTTAAACGCTCTACTAAAGGGGGGTGAGTATAGTGCAAAAAGATATAAAAAGGGTGTGAATGAGGGAAAGCCTTATTTTCATTAGCGATACACACTAAAGCCTCAGCCAAAGTTTCTTTAGAACTCAATCTCGCTCCAAATCTATCTGCTGCATATTCATTCTTACGGCTAAAAAACCCAATAATAGGCATCGCATAAAAAGAAAACACCGGCAAAAGCAAAAGTAAAATAGCAATCAAGCTTGCTGGGGTTTCTGAAACATTAAAGCCTTCAAAAACCACTGAGGGCAAATTAGAAACAATGGCAAAAATAACTGCCAATAGCACTCCCATAAGCCCTAAGCCTTTCAATAAATCCTTATGTTTAAAATGCCCTAATTCATGCCCTAAAACTGCTAAAAGCCCCTCTGATTCAACCTTAGCCAATAAAGTGTCAAATAAAACCACTCGCTTGCTTTTTCCTAAGCCTCCAAAATACGCATTCAAACGCTCATCTCTCCTACTAGCATCCATAACGAATATTCCCTCGCTTTTAAACCCAACTTTAGTCATCATGCGTTCAATTTTGCTCTCTAAATCCTTGTTATTCAAAGGAGTGAATTTATTAAAAATCTGTGAAATTTTAGGATAAAAAAGATTGGCTAAAACCATGAAAGCAAACACAATAAAAAATCCGCCAACTTCCCAATGCTCCACATACTGCATAACCATAATCAACAAATAAATTACCACTAAACCCACTATTAAAGTCAACACAAGACTTTTTAAAAAATCTTTAAAAAATAATTGTGGCGTGATGTTAGAAAAACCAAACCCTTTATCCAAGTGCATTGTAGTATAGTAGCTTAAGGGCAAGGAAAGAACGCTTTGTAAGCCCAAAAAGAGCAAGGCAAACACCAAATAGCCTACAACTTCTGAAAATTCTAAGTCATGGATTAAGTTTTCTAGCATGCCTAGCCCAAAGAACACCCACCATGAAAAAATCAAGCCATCTATAATTTGTGTGGCTATAGATAATTGCAATTTCTTAATGGTGTAATGACCTGCCTTTTCGTATTCTATTTGAGGCAATAAGATGGGCTTTTCATGGAGCTTTTGACGCACAAAATTGAGCTGAAGTCCATCGCCTATAATGTAAGGGGTCGTATAAAAAAGCCAATACGCAATGCAAACAACCATATCTACCCATAAATCTAACATCTTTTTAACGCTCCTTAACTATCATCGCACGCTATATTCAAAAATCAATAATGAGAGAGTTTGAGTAAATAATTAACCAATCAAACTCAAAAAATTAAAAATTCACTTAATAATATTATTTAAACAAATGGATTATAACAACTTTTAACTATTTTTTAGCGCTAAAATGACTTGCTATTATTTTTTACAGTCTCAAAAACTTCTTTAAGGGTCTTTTTTAGGTATGATTTAATTTTTTATAAAGGCTTTTGATATGTTATCTCAAATTTTCTCTTTTAGAGGGCGTTTTTTAAGCGTCTATATTCTCTCAACCCTGTTGTTAGTGGCGGTTTTATTAGGCTCATTTATAAATCATGAAAAAGCCATGCTCTTAAAAAACACTAAAATCCGCATGCAATACACCGCCAATCGCATTAGTCAAGAAATCTTCAAACTAGATGCTAACCATACTGAAAATGCTTTACAAAGCTTAGAAAATAAATTTAAAGACACGCCCTTTGTTTTATTGGATACAGAAAGTCATATTAAGCTTTCTAATATAGGAGCGTTTGTGATGTATTCTTCCAAAGACCCCATCCAAGCACCCCAATTTATCGCTAAAAAACATGGTCTTTATTTTATGGATAACTCACCACAGGGGAATTTAGGCATTTCAAGCGTGATGATTGTAGAAGAAATGCCAAGTTTTATGCCCCTTTATAAAACTATAGGCCTAATTTTCTTAAGCGCTTGCTTATTTATCGCTTTAATCGCTCGTTGGCTCTATAAAATAAACAAGTTTTTATAAAATGTCTTAAAAACTAAAAACATAATTAAAATAAAGGGCGTAATTTCTTTGGAAAGTTACGCTATAAGGCAATTTCGCATTCAAACTACCTAAGCCATACAACAAGCTAAGCACTTCATGCTGACTAATATTAGCTTGCATGTAGGTGTTGCTAATGGTAGGGACTTTTATCCCAAATTCAAACGCATATTAATGCGTCTCTACAAGAATGGGCTTATTACCAAACCCCCTAGCAACCTCATCAACATGTTCTAACGCCTCTTCCTTGCTCCTATAAGGACCAACAAGATAGCGCATAAGCATATTTTTTTGCTCAATCTTATGGGTAAACCCCTTTAAAATCTGTAAAAAATCCTTATTAGGTGTATTCATAAACGCCCCTACTTGCAGATAATACCCCTTATTAAGAATATTATTGGCATTTTCTAAACTAGGTTTTACAACCTCTTGTTTATCTGTGCTATTAGCAGAGCTTTTAGGAGTTTCTTTATTGGGGCGTGTTTTATCCTTTTTGATTTTTGACTTGCTTGATTTGGTTTGAACTTTTTGCATTTTATGGATTTGTTTTATCTTTTTATTGGTTCTTTTAGCCTCTTCATAGAAGTCGTTTAAATCTTGGAGTCTTTGTCTAGCATATGCCTCATAGCAACCGCTATAAACCATGCTCTCATCAATAGGGGTTTCAGGGCTTACAAGCATGTTTAGTGCAACACATTCCCTATCAGCATTTTTTAGCCATTCTTGCTCAGTTTGTTTGAGAATTTCTTTGACTTTTAAGGGGTTGTATGGCGTTGCGTTATCCATGCTTTCTAATAAGCTTATAAGGTTCTTATGAATTTCATTAAGCTCTGATTTAAGGGTTTCTACACCTTTATGAATGTTTTCTTGTTGGGCACACTTATGATGATTTTTAGCCTTTTTACAATCCAAGCCAAAAGCACTCAAGGATAGAAAAACAAACAATAATGCCATTTTTCTCATTAAAACTTCTCCCTTAAATGCCTAAGTTATTTTAAAATGGTAACATAAACACCCTTGCTTTTATTGTTTCTGCCCTATTGAGAATAAAAAGATTAGATATTAGTGTAACCACTTAAGCCTTGAACACAAGAACTTGCGAACTAAAAACCACAAATCTAAAAAATACCGCCTACAAAATTAAGAAGTGAAACTACAAATCATACTACTATAGACTACAGAAATAGTTAATATAAAGAAACAAAAAGAAGTAATCCTTAAGTTTTAAAAGAAACGCTAATGCCTAAATTTAAATACATCAAAAGCATTAAAGCCGTATTTTCATAAGAAAATAAAGGCTTTAAGACAATGAAAATTAAAAACTATAAATATAATTAAAATAAATAGAATAATTGCGTCTAAAGACCGCTTTATAAGGAATGCTCCTATAGCCGTTTTCATAAAGAGATAAAAATTGTGCCACATCTTCTTTGCTATTATTAAGCTTATTCATCAACATGTAATTATTGATATAGTAAGTGGGAATTTTAATACCAAAACCGAAATGATTGTGCTTGCCCCCTAGTCGCACCCCTAAATTCACTAAAAATTGGAAAGCATTATTGTTAATCTTGCCTCCAAAAGTGTTTTTTAAATAATTTCTATAAGTTTTTTCATCGCTCAAATCATAATTAGCCCCAGCAAACGCAATCCCAATTCTAAAACCAGCAAAAAACTTATCGCCATTATACGCATTCAATAATAAATCCATATAAGTGCCATAGGTAGAAATTACAATGGATTCTGTTTTTTGATAAGCAAAGGGGTTAGAATCAAAAAGATTGTAAGCAAGACTACCCCTACCATAAACAGACGCACTCATATCATAAAATAGCCCCCACCTAAAGCCAAACCACTTAGTTTCTTTATGCTTGCCTACCCATTTATACCCTAGCATTAAACCAAAGCCATTAGAAACATACGAACGCTTTTGTGTAGGACTCTCAAGAGCGCTCAATACAATCTTATCCTTGTTAGGATATTGGAATAAATCCATATTGGTATTATTGTGTTGGATACTACCTAACTGATAGCCTAACCCCATATAAAAAGCGCTTTTATCCGCATAGCGCTTTGTGGGCGACTCTACTTTATTACCCGAAAAATAGAAATCGCCTTTTGTGAAAGCATCTTTAAAGCTATCTGCACTCAAAGGGTTGCAAGATAGCACCAAAGCAAGTAAAAAACTTTTTTTCTTAATAGAGTGTTTGTTGTAAAATTTTAACATTTTGAGTCAGTCCCTTTTAAATAAAAGTCCAATGACTGACATTATAATTAAAATTTAATCATTTGTATTCAAAACCTAAAACGCTCTCTTACTTCCTTATCTAACTCTAGCACCTCTTCTAAACTAGAGAGATTAAGAGACTTTTTAGCATAGAAATCTAGGGCTTGAGAAATAGTCTCAATGAGCTTTCCAAAAATAATTTCTTGATTCAAAAACTTTTCAATCGCTACTTCATTGCTCGCATTAAGCACCACACCTAATTGCGGATTTTCTAATAGCAAGTCTTTATAACGCCACAAAATATAACGCTCTGTATTGATAGGCTCAAATTTAATCGCACTCAAAGCACATAAATCTAAGGGGGCAACGCTTGGAGTTTGACTGGCTAAAGTAGGGTCTATGGCATAGCTAATAGGTAGTTTCATATCCGCGCTTGCCAAATGCGCGCTAATAGAATTATCTTCAAATTCCACTAAAGCATGCACCATAGAACTCCTTTCAATTACAGCATCAATTTTTAAAGAAGCCCCAAAAAGCCAACGAGCCTCCAAAACTTCAAAAAGCTTGTTGATAGAACTTGCTGAATCAATGGTAATCTTTTTTCCCATGCTCCAATTAGGGTGTTTAAGAGCGTTTTCTACGCTTTGAGTAGCAATAAGCTCTAATGGCGTGTCTCTAAAAGCCCCTCCACTAGCCGTAATCATTAAAGTTTTAGGGCGTGATTGAGTGTTTTTAAGCAAAAACCATAAAGCAAAATGCTCGCTATCAATAGGCATAATTTTTGAAGTATCTAATAACCAGCCTGCACTCACTAAGCTTTCTTTATTGGCTAGAGCTAATTTTTTATCGCTTTTTAACACACTAAAACTTGCTCTTAATCCTGCCACACCTACAATAGCATTCATCACTACCTTAGAGGTGCATTCTGCTATCATCTCATTAATTCCCTCTAAGCCAACAAAAACTTTTGCTCCTAAAGGCTCTAAATTTTTAACATCTTTAGAATCTAAAATCGCTACTTTCTTAGGCTTAAAAATTTTAATTTGCTCATTTAATAAGGCGATATTTTTACCCGCACTCAACGCCTCTATTCCAACCTTGAAACTTTGAGCGATTTTTAACGCATTCTTTCCAATAGAACCTGTGCTACCTAAAATAACCATTTTTTTAATCTCCTAAAAATACCGCCGTTTCTTTCCAAATTTCTAAAAAATACAACAACACATGCAAAGTTAGCGCCCCAAAAAGCATGGCATCTAATCTATCTAATATGCCCCCATGCCCTGGCAAAATTTTACCACTATCTTTAACTCCAGCTTGTCTTTTTAAATAGCTTTCATATAAATCCCCAAACACTGCAAAAAGAGAGATTAAAAAACTAAAGAAAAGCGATACAAAAAAGCCCCCACTTAATTTTCCCATGCCTACAAATGCCCCAACTACACTCGCTAAAACCACACCAATAAACGCCCCTTCTAAAGTCTTATTAGGCGAAGTGGGGCTAAAAGGGGTTTTACCAAAAATTTTACCCCCAAAATATGCTCCTACATCGCTTAAGACAACCACTACTAAAAGCCAAATAATCGCTAATGTGCCAAAGTCTTTATAAATCCCAAAAAGAGCAAAAAACCCAATTCCCGGATACAAAAAAGGCAAAACAGCTTTGCTACTAGGGGTTTTTTGATACGCTATAACTCCAGCCATTATTATCGCACCAAATAACGCGCATTCAATAGGTCTTCCATTAAAATACGCCATAACCCATGACAACACCACAAGCAAATAAAGAGAAAGACTAGATTGAATTTTAAACAATTTCAAAGCCTCAGAAAATCCCATTAAATACACTCCCCCTAAAATCGCCCAAAACAACAATAAATTATCCGCATATAAAATCAAAGTTGCTACAATGACTAAAATAATCCCCGTAATATAACGGGTTTTTTCTTTTAACAATTTTTCTTTCACTATCAAACTTTCCTAAAAAAAATTAACTTACAAATACGAATGAAACAAGCGTGTAAGTAAAAGCACTGATTAAAACAACCCCCACTACATTTAACCATAGTCCCGCCTTAATCATATCTGTTATTTTAACATACCCAGAGCCATAGGCTATCGCATTAGGTGGAGTGGCTACAGGAAGCATGAACGCACAAGTAGCTGCCAAAGCCACAGGAATAGTAAATAATAGACTTGATTGCCCCTCATAACCCATTCCCATCGCAACCCCCCCAATCACCGGTAAAAATGCGGCGGCTGTGGCGGTATTAGAAGTGATTTCAGTTAAGAAAATAACCATTAAAGTAACCACCACAATAATGAGTAAAATTGGAAAATGTGAAAAACTAGAGACTTGATGCCCAATCCACAAACTCAAGCCCGTTTTAGAAAATTGAGCGCTTAAAGCTAATCCCCCACCAAATAAGAGCAACACATCCCAAGGAAGTTTTTTAGTCGTATCCCAATCAATGAGTCTATCGCTTTTATTATTTGCTGGCAAAATAAACAAAAGAATAGAAACTCCCATAGCAATCACGGAGTCAATTTTATCTATTTTAATGCCACAATCTTTTAAAAGCGTGCCTAAAAAAATCCACCCCAAAGACGCTAAGATAAAAATAATGCCTACTAAGATTTCAGCTTGACTTAAACGCCCTAGTTTATGCAATTCTTCTTTGACCACTTCCTTACCGCCCGGAATTTCTTTAATCTTTAAAGGAAAAATCACATAAGTGAGTAAAAGCCATGAAATAATTAGCATAATAAAAGCTAAAGGCGTGCCAAAAAGCATCCATTTTCCAAAATCTATCTCAATATTAAAAGCGGTTTTCATATAGCCTGCTAGTAGAGCATTAGGCGGAGTGCCAATGAGAGTGCCTAAAGAGCCAATAGAGGCAGAATACGCAATGCCAAGCATTAAACAAATGCTAAAATTCGTGCGGTATATGATGGTTTTTTCTTGCACTTTTTGAGCGATGTCCTTACCTTTATGCACTACATTACTAAGCATTCCCCCATGGGCTTTAGTAATTTCTTCTTTATGCAACCCATTAGAAGTGTTTTGATTCTCTGTGCCAACAAGCTTTGCTACTAAATGTAAAACGCTCAAGCCCACAGGGAGCATCATTACAGCCGTTGCAGTATTAGAAACCCACATAGATAAAAAGCCTGTAGCTATCATAAAACCTAAAATCAATCTTCTAGGACTTGTGCCTACAAATAAAATTATACCTAGTGCCATGCGTGTGTGTAAATTCCATTTTTGCATACTTAGCGCTAGAATAAAGCCCCCCATAAAGAGAAAGATAATCGGTGAGGCATACGATGCACTCACGCTTTGGAACTTATCTACACCAAAAACACTAAAAAGCACTAAAGGCAAAAGAGCCGTTGCCGGTAAATCAATAGCTTCTGTCATCCACCATGCCCCCATTAAAATAGAAACCCCCGCCACAATAGGCATAGCTTTATAGTTTAAAGAGCTAAGTTTGGGGATTTCTTCAACCACATGAGAGATGTGAGAATTTAAAGCATAATAGACAATCAGTGCTAATAGCACCCCACCTACTAAACCAACGATACGCACAACATTAGTGCTTTTATCATCTGCATTATGATTGCTTTCTTCTTGCATTAAACATTCCTCTTTCTAATTCTAGTCATGCTACAATAAATCTTACATAAAGGCACAACTTCACCAAGTCGTAATGACATTGTAATTAAGTTTGTTTAATCATATGGTTACTTAAAACAAGGTGCTTTCAAAATTCATTTAAAAATAGGAAAGAAAGTGATAAAAGAATTGGATATTTTAGTGGTCGGTGGGGGTCATGCCGGTATTGAAGCAAGTCTCATTGCCGCAAAAATGGGGGCTAAAACGCATTTAATCACCATGCTTATAGACACTATAGGACTAGCGAGTTGTAACCCAGCCATTGGGGGCTTAGGCAAAGGGCATTTGACTAAAGAAGTAGATGTTTTAGGGGGGGCTATGGGGATAATTACAGATAATAGTGGCTTACAATATCGTGTGTTAAACGCTTCTAAAGGCCCAGCGGTTAGAGGCACACGTGCACAAATTGATATGGATACTTACCGCATTTTTGCAAGAAATCTAGTCTTAAATGCTAAAAATTTGAGCGTGTCTCAAGAAATGACTGAGAGCTTAATCATTGAAAATGATGAAGTCATAGGCGTAACAACTAATATCGGTAATACCTACAAGGCTAAAAAAGTGATTATCACTACAGGCACTTTTTTAAAAGGGGTGGTGCATATTGGCGAACACCAAAATGAAAACGGACGCTTTGGAGAAAACGCCTCTAACTCACTCGCTTTAAATTTAAGAGAGCTTGGCTTTAAGGTAGATAGATTAAAAACAGGCACTTGCCCTAGAGTGGCTGGAAATAGCATTAATTTTGAAGGCTTAGAAGAGCATTTTGGAGATGAGACTCCCCCTTTTTTTAGCTACAAAACCACAGATTTTAACCCCACCCAACTCTCTTGTTTTATCACTTACACTAATCCCACTACCCATAAGCTTATTAGAGACAATTTTCACAGAGCCCCCCTATTTACCGGTCAAATTGAAGGCGTAGGCCCAAGGTATTGCCCAAGCATTGAAGACAAAGTCAATCGCTTTAGCGAAAAAGAACGCCACCAGCTGTTTTTAGAGCCCCAAACCATCCATAAAAGCGAATACTATGTGAATGGCTTAAGCACTTCTTTACCCCTAGATGTGCAAGAAAAAGTCATTCATTCTATCAAAGGTTTAGAAAATGCCCTTATCACTCGCTATGGCTATGCGATAGAATATGATTTCATCCAACCTACAGAATTAACCCACACTTTAGAAACCAAAAAAATTAAGGGACTCTACTTAGCTGGACAAATCAATGGGACTACCGGCTATGAAGAAGCCGCCGCTCAAGGGCTTATGGCAGGAATTAACGCCGTATTAGCTCTCAAACATCAAGCCCCTTTCATTTTAAAGCGTAATGAGGCTTATATTGGTGTGCTAATTGATGATTTAGTTACTAAAGGCACGAACGAGCCTTACAGAATGTTTACAAGCCGAGCTGAATATCGCTTGCTTTTAAGAGAAGATAACACGCTCTTTAGACTAGGTGAATACGCCTATAATTTGGGGCTTATGGAGCAAGTTTTCTATGATAAATTGATTAAGGATAAACAAGAGATACAAGACAATTTAAAACGCCTTAAAGAATGCGTTTTCACCCCTAATAAAGAAGTTTTAAAACGCTTAAATGAACTAGATGAAAATCCTATCAATGACAAAATTAATGGCGTTAGCCTATTAGGGCGTGATAGTTTTAGTTTGGAAAAAATGCGTGCGTTTTTTGATTTCTTAGCCCCCTTAAATGAGCGGGTCTTAGAGCAAATTAAAATTGAATGCAAATATAATATTTATATTGAAAAGCAACACGAAAATATCGCTAAAATGGATAGTATGCTCAAAGTCTCTATTCCTAAAGATTTTGTGTTTAAGGGTATTCCTGGCTTAAGCTTAGAAGCTATAGAAAAGTTAGAAAAATTTCGCCCTAAAAGTCTTTTTGAAGCTTCAGAAATTAGTGGGATTACTCCGGCTAATTTAGATGTCTTGCATTTATATATTCATCTAAGAAAAAATTCTTAAAGGGTCTTAATGAATGCGCATACAATCACTCAAAAGCTCATCAGCTACCCTAGCATCACACCCAAAGAGTGTGGTATTTTTGAGTATATCAAATCTCTTTTTCCTACTTTTAAAATCCTAGAATGCGAAAAAGATGGCGTGAAAAATCTTTTTTTATACCGAGTTTTTAACCCAAAAACTGGAATTAAACCCCTACATTTTTGCTTTGCAGGTCATATTGATGTTGTGCCTCCTGGAAATAATTGGCAAAGCGAGCCTTTCACACCCACTATTAAAGAGGGTTATCTCTATGGGCGTGGAGCACAAGATATGAAAGGGGGTGTGGGGGCGTTTTTAGGTGCGAGCTTGAAATTTAACCCTAAAACCCCTTTTATGCTCTCCATTTTACTCACTAGCGATGAAGAAGGGCCAGGGATTTTTGGCACAAAACTTATGCTAGAGCAACTAAAAGAAAAAGATTTGTTACCTAATATGGTCATTGTGGCTGAACCCACTTGCGAGAAAGTCTTAGGCGATAGTATTAAAATTGGCAGAAGAGGTTCTATTAATGGCAAACTGATTTTAAAGGGCATTCAAGGGCATGTGGCCTATCCACAAAAATGCAAAAATCCTATTGATTCTCTTGCTTCTGTCTTACCTTTAATTTCAGGAATCAATTTAGATAATGGCGATACAAATTTTGCCCCTTCAAAACTTGTCATCACTAACTTGCATGCAGGATTAGGAGCTAATAATGTAACTCCAGCAAGTGTGGAGATTTTATTTAATGTGCGCCATTCTTTAAAAACCACCAAAGAGAGCTTAAAAGAGTATTTAAAAAAGGTTTTAAAAGATTTGTCTTATTCTTTAGAATTAGAGCAAAGCTCTTTACCTTTTATCACTTCTTCTCACTCAAAGCTTATTAGCGTGTTAAAAGAAAATATTTTAAAAATATGCAACATTACCCCAAGCCTAAATACTAAAGGTGGCACCAGTGATGCGCGATTTTTTAGTGCTTATGGCATAGAAGTGGTGGAATTTGGTGTCATCAATGATAGAATCCATGCCATTGATGAGAGAGTGAGCTTAAAAGAATTAGAATCTTTAGAAAAGGTGTTTTTGGGGGTTTTAGAGAGTTTAAGCCAAAAGGCTTAAGCTTTTTATTTAAAACTATAGACATAGTTGAAACCAAACAGATAATTTTGTGGAATCTTAAGTTTGTTATACCCGTCTTGCTCTATGTCAAACTTATTAGTAACCGTAGGCAGTTTAGCTACAAATTCAAAAGCATGGCGACTAAATCCTATGCGTAAGCCCAAATTAACAAAAAATTGAAAGAAATTCCCCATAACGCCACTTGAAGAAAAGTAAGTTGAACCAGCTAAAGCCCCTCCAATTCTAAATCCAGCAAAAAATCTATCCCCATTATAAGCATTGATAAGCCAATCAGAATACACGCCATAATTGCTAAAGCCAACATTCATATTTTGTAAAGCTTGGTTAACCATATTACTTGTGCTAATGGGGCAAGCATTAAACAAGCAATTATTAAGATCACTTAACTCATTGAATATGTTTGACATATAAACAGACCCACTAGCAAAGACCCCCACCCTAGCCCCACTCCATTTAGTGTTTTCCCTATCGCCAACCCATTTATATCCTAGAACGATATCGCCCCCATTTGTAGTAGCAGAGCCATATTCATAGCCTATACCAAGATAAAATGAATCTTTATCTGCATAATCATATCTATCATCATATTTGATAGAGCTATATATAAGTGGTTTTTCTGTTTTTTGTGGCGTTGGTTCGCTAGGTTTTGGTGCTATTTGCTGTTGTTTTGGTTGTGTATCCTTATTAAGCTCCTCTTTTTTTAGAGCTATATTTTCATGGCTTACTTCTTGATGACTAAAAATCTTTTCATACTGCGAATGGCTATAGATTGGCTTAGCTTGAGTATCAGTGATAATAGGCGTTTTATCTTGTTGATTAGCCTTTTTCAACTCTTCTTGATAGACTTCTTTTTTCAATTCTTCCTGCATGATTTTGTCATGCAAGGCTTTTTCTTTGGCTTTTTCTTCAGCCTTTTTTTGAATGATTTCTTGACGCACTTCTTTAGTAATGCGTTCTTTCATTTCTTCATAGGTTTCTGCACTAAGAACATGAATATTTAATAAAGTTGATAGGCTCACAGAAATAAAACAAATTGGTTTTATTTTATTTATTGGGGGAGGTAATTGAATGGCAACGCATTTCATTTCCTCTTGTTAATGTGATTTTACAAAAAAGGAGTATTTTAATATTAAAAACCTTTGATTTTGATAAAAGAGTATTTTTATATGAAATAAAATTTTTAATGCTAAATAAAAATTTTAAGATGAAAAAGTGCAATCAAACTAGCCTAGATAATTTTTTATACCCATAATATTTTAAAAAATTAGTTTGTAAGCAATCAAGTCTTATAAACGATGTGTGTCTATAAAGTTTTTTAAAAACTCTCGTTTCATTTTTAATAAAGAAAAAGAGTTTTAAAAAAAGGGGGTTAGAGAAAAAATTAAAAACTATAAATATAGTTGAAATAAAGAGCAAAATCACGCTTAAAGGCTATATGATAAGGAATATTGGAATACCCTTTGTCATAATATAATGCGTTTAAGCCTTTATTCTGTGCATTGAACGAAGCAATAGCTCCATTTTGAGTTTTATATTGAGTTGTAATGGTGCTACTTTTTACCTTATCAGTATTAGCTTGCATATAGTTGCTTTCAATAGTAGGAATTTTGATACCAAACTCAAAATGATTGTGCTTGCCCCCTAGTCGCACTCCCAAATTCACTAAAAATTGGAAAGCACTCGTTGCAATATTACCCCCAAGATATTCATTAAGATAGGTTTGATAGATTTTACTATTCTTTAAGCTATAGCTCACACCAGCAAACGCTATGCCAAGTCTAAATCCAGCAAAAAATTTCTCGCTATTATAAGCATTGATAAGCCAATCCACATACGCTCCATAAGTAGAAAGTATCATAGAATTAGTTTTTTGCATGGTTAGATTAGAAAAGTAAGCCCCTCTTTTATAAGTAGAAGCACTAAAATCATAAAATATCCCAAACCTTACCCCAGCCCATTTGGTATTTTTATTTTTACCAACGATTTTATACCCCAAAGTGAGTCCAAAGCCATTAGATACAGCTGTGCTAGACTTTGGCTCTCCTTTTTGATAATTTAAAAAAGTAGAACTAATAATGGGGTTTGGACTAACTATAGGGGGTAATAAAGGGATATTAGGTGCTTGATTGCTTGGAGGAAGAGTGGCATAGCTACTGCCTAGAAAACCCCCTAAAAGAGAAAATCGCTGTGAAAGATCTAAATCAGTTTGGCTCTTACTCACCGCACCTAATTGATAGCCACCCCCCATATAAAACGCGCTCTTATCTGCGTATGCTGAAGTTTCTTTTGGCTTTGATAAGCTAGATTCAGTAGCAAGCCCTAGCGATGCGCCTAGAACCAATAAGAAACTAAACTTAAAGAGAGAGAGAGAGAGTTGTTTCATTAAAAAAACTCAAGATTTTAACCAATCTTATAACCATTGCAAGCATATCCTTAAATTTAAATATTAAACATTTTAACTTATACTATCTTTATTTTCCATTAAATAATTATCATCAAATAATACTGCTAAAACCCCCTAAAAACTTATCTTGAGTAATAAATATTTGTAAAAAATCCAACATTACTATCCCACTGCTATACGCCAATATTTACCCTTAATCATCATCTTAAAATATTAATATCATGTGATATAATGCACCGCTAATATTATTTGTAAAGGAAGTTTATGAAATCTATGCCTTTTAATGCCAAATCCTTATTGCAAACTAGCCTTGCAAGCGCTTTGGCGATAAGCTTTAATCTTGTGCAAGCACAAGCAGAAGAAGTCTCTAGTCCCTCTAACCAATCAAGCACCCAACCAATCCAAGACCAAAATACAACACCTACTATCCCTACTCCAACCACTACTAACCCCACTATCTCTCAGCCTAGCCCTACTCAAACACCCCCTATATCCCCTACTACACAAAGCCAACTAGCCGATAGGAGTGCATGGTATGCTGGCATTGGATTCCAATTAGGGGGAGTGAGTGGCACAAAAAATAATTTGCCTATAGCTACTAAACAAGGAGCACCCTATAATGTGCATGTTTCTACAGGTTGGGGGATTGATATAGGTTATAAAACTAGAGAAAACAAAGTAAATGCTTTTAGATATGGAATATTCTATGATTTTACAAGCTCTCTTTATAACACTTACGCCAAAAACAGCTTTCTTTTCTTAAGCACTTATGGCATTTATGGGGATTGGATTCCTAATGTAATCAATAATGAGCGCTTTTTCTTTGGCTTTAGAACAGGAGTGGCTATCGCTGGGTCAAGCTATGGCATGCAGATGAAACACTCTAATGTGCCTAAAAGCGTGTGTTATGGCTCTAGCGGGGATTCACTAGCTCAATGCACTTACACTACCTTTCAGTTTTTAGTCAATCTTGGGGTGCGTATGGGTGGCAAGCACAACCAATTTGAAATGGGAATCAAAATTCCTGTTGTAACCCAATATGGCGGTATCGCACAAGATTTTAGAAGAAGAATTTTTGCGGTGTATTGGAACTATACTTATAGTTTCTAACTCGCCTTTTTATTTTTAAAAAATCTAAATTTTTAGGTTTTTATCTATTTTGTTTTTTTGACTATAATAGAAACTTCTTTTTACAAAGATTTAAAAGGGGCAAGGTTTTGAAAGCATTTTTACTTTTTTCCCACCAACTTAGCCAAGAGCAACAACAAGATTTAATCCAACATTACAGCGTAAGTGAGTTTGTGTCTTTACCTAAAGAGTTGCAAATTTTATTTTCTTCTGTGCCTAGTGAATTAGAAAGCTTAAAAGACTATTTAAACCCTATTAAAGAATTTATAAAAAATCATGCGATTAAGAATGATGTAGCTTTAATTAGTGGGGATTTTGGAGCGAGTTTTTATCTAGTAAATTTTTGTCAAGATTTGGGCTTAAAATGCGTCTATGCCACCACCAAAAGAGAAAGTATAGAAAGCATAAACGAAAAAGGCGAATGTATAAAATCAAGCGTGTTTAAACATGTGAGATTTAGAGAGTATGAAAAATGACTTACACTAAAATCACTATAAAAATCAAAGACAAACCACCCTTTTTTATGGGTAGTCAAATTAGAGGGGCTTTTGGCGTAGCGCTTAAAAAAATCGTGTGTTTAAATCCACCCAATAAACATGGCGTGTGTATTGCTAAAGAAAATTGCTTGTATTGTGCGTTTTTTGAAATCAAAAACACTATTTCAACTTATCGCTTGGATTTTAAACTAGGTGCTAGAGAATATAACTTCAATGTATATTTATTCAATCGTGCCACTAAAGAGCTTCCTTATGTGCTAAGCGCGTTATTAGAAATGCTTAAAAACATCGGCTTAGGTAAAGAGAAAAAGACTTATAAAGATTTTAGTATGCTTATAAATGATATAAATTGCTTGAAAAATGAAGAAATTAGTTTGCCAAAAAATAGCATTCAAATCTTTAGCATTAAAGAGCGTTTTGAAAACATCATCTTGGAATTGGTTACGCCTTTAAGGATTAAAAAGGATAATCGCTTTTTAAGAGATGCCAAAATTTTAGAATTAAAAGATTTAATCAATTCTATTTATCAAAGGCAGATGAAACTTCTCAACAGAGATTTTAAGAAATTTCCTTATGAAATTAAGGGCGAAATTGTTGAAAGAAACTTAAAGTTTATAGAACTCACTCGCTCAAGTAACAGACAAAAAACAACCATGCAATTTGGGGGATTAATAGGGAGTATAAAAATTAAAGGTTTAAACAAAGAAAGTTTTGAAGTGCTAAAATTAGGCGAACTTATAGGTGTGGGTAAGAGTTGCGTGTTTGGATTAGGAAAAATTGAAGTTAAGGGGTTAGAATGAGTGAATATTTTAATTTTGAGATTTTTAAAAAATATGAAATAAAGCCATATGTTAGTCAAGGCATTGATGCGTTTTTAAAATATATAAATGATGATGAAGAATTAATGCTTATTTGTGGGGATTTTTATGGGATACAAAAATTCATTTTTGATAATCTCACTACTGAATATGCCGCTAAAATATTAAGAGCTAAGTCAGCTTTTGCGTTATTATTTAACGAATATATAGCTAATTTAATATGCTTTAGGCTTGATATTAATAGAGAGCATATTATTTTCTTACAAGCATCTAAATTTGAAATTTTAGTTCCTAAAAAGAAAGGCGATGACGATAATATTAAAAGCACTATTGAGAGCACACAAAAAGCAATCAATGACTATTTTAAAAGACATTTTTTCGCTCAGAGCGGAATGGCGCTTGTTTGTGTGGAATGTAAAAAAGATGATTTCAAAGAAAGCAATAAATACAAAGCTTTAAGAGAAGAAAAAATCCCTCAAGAAATTGAAAAACAAAAACTTAAGAAATTTGATTTTTTAAATTTTGAAAAAGCGAGTGATTTTGTTTTAGAAATAGATGAGGGCTTAAACAATGAAAATTTATGCAAGGTATGTAATTTAAGAATACAAGAAAAAAATAAAGAGCATTGCCATGTGTGTGCTAGCTTTATAAGATTAGGCGAAATTCTAGCTAATTTTCAAAAACAAGAAAGTATTAGCTCACAAGAATTAGCGCTTAATTTTTTTAATTTTTCTTGTTCGCTTGTTTTAGATGACGCCATAAAATCTTATGTGTGTAAAAATGATAAAGAAATCCTAACCTTTGAAAAATTAGCCGAAAATAGTTGCAAAGATAGCAATACAGGTATTAAAGCACTAGGTATCTTAAAGGCTGATGTAGATGGCATGGGGAATTTTATAAAATACAGCAATGTTACAGAAAAATTTAAAAACTTTGATGTGTTTTCTAAAAGCATTAACAATTTCTTTTCTTTATATGTGCCAAAACTTATGGAAGAAAATTTTCCTAATACCTACACAATATTTGCTGGGGGCGATGATTTGTTTTTAGTAGGGGCATGGGATGAAATTTTAGAACTAGCTAGACAGATTAGAAAAGATTTTATGGAGTTTTGCAAAAATGACAATGAGAATAAAGACAAAGAGCATAAACTAAGCATTTCTTTTGGCATTTGTATCGCTAATGCACACACCCCTATAAGCTATCTAGCTAGAACAAGCGAGAGTTTATTAGAAAAAGCAAAACATATTGATGATGAAGAGAACAATAATAACAATAATGATAAAAAGAACGCTTTAAATTTATTTGGCGAAACGATGAAGTGGGATAGCTATTTAGATGTCTATAAAACCCTGAAAAAGACTTTTGAAGATTTACAAGAAAAAGAAAAAGAAAGTGAAAATAAAAATACCACCGCCTTTTTATACCGCTTGCTAGAGTTAATAGAAATGGCTAAAAAGGTGTTAGAATACAAAAAAGCCGATAATAAAACGCAAAAAGAAGTGAATATAAATATTGATGAGTTTATGCAAGCTTCTATGTGGAAATCTAAATTACATTACACCTTTGCAAGGAATATGGACATGGAAAAAAAAGAAAATCAAGACCTTTTAAATGCCTTACTTGAAAATATAGGAAAACACCCAAAGGAAGTTAAAGCCTTTTTGTGTGAATACATCTATAAAAGAAGACAATCTTAAATTTAAGGAGAAAAAATGGCGTTAGAACTAGATTACACAAAAGATAGCGAATTATTTGGAATAACTGCACAGAACTATGCAGACAAAATTTCAAGCGTAAAAACAACACAAATTAGGAAATTTTATGATGAAGTTTTGAAATTGCAGGAAAAAGCCCAAACGCATGACTTTCAAACGGAAGTATTACCTTTTGTCAAGATGCTTAAGTCTAAAGTAGCTTATGCTAGTCATAGGAATTCTGGTGGTGGCAAACTCATCAATCAAGAGTTTGCTGACATGATGATTGAATGTATTGATGGGGTTAAAAATAAAGAAACATTGCATATTTTTGCCTTATTTTTTGAGGCGGTTATTGGCTTTCATAAAGAAAAGAAACGAAATTATTAAGGAGTTGTTATGAAAATTATTACACTAACAGGAAAAATTGAAGTTATTACAGGTTTACATATTGGTGGGGGCGATGATGTGATGAAAATTGGAGGCATTGATAATCCGGTTATAAAGGTTAAAAGAAATGATAAAAAAGAGCCTTATATTCCAGGTAGCAGTTTAAAAGGAAAGATGAGGTCGTTATTAGAGCATCACTACAAATTAGTAGAACTAAGCGATGGTAACCCTTTTAATGCAGGTTTGATAGAAAATGTCAAAGATGAGAGCAACAAAAATAATGCTATCAATCTTTTAAAAATCTTTGGGAATGCTAAAAGCAATACTTCACATAAAGATATTAAAATCACAATCACTCGCATAAGCGTAGGCGATGCATATGTATGTGAATGCGAGAGTTTAGAACTCACAGAGGCAAAATATGAAAACACAATTAATAGGATCAAAGGCACAGCAGAACACCCCAGACAAACTGAAAGAGTTCCAGCGGGTATAAAGTTTAAATTTGACATTCGTTTAAAAATTTTTGATGAAGATGAAAAAGATGAACAACAATTAAAAGATATAATCAAGCAAGGGCTTAAGCTAATAGAGCAAGATTATTTAGGCGGTTGTGGTTCTAGGGGTTATGGAAGGGTAAAATTCACCAACAAAGACAAATGGGAAGAGTATAAAGAGAGCAAGGAAAAAAATGAAACTCTTTAAAGTTAGCATTGAGCCTAAAAGCAATTTTGGTTCGCCCCTACAAGGTGATACTTTATTTGGGCAGTTTTGCTGGATAATTCGTTTTAAATATAGTGAAAGTAGACTAAAAGAATTATTAAAAGATTACAAAACTAAACCCTTTATTATCTTTTCTAACGCCTTTGCTTGTAATTATTTACCCAAACCAACTTTGCCTCAAGATTATTTAAACGAAAAGAAAGAAGAGAAAAAAGAAAACCGCAAGAAAATATGGCTCAAGTTAGAAGACTTATTAAAAGGCAACTACACAAGTGCTAAAACTAATGAAAAAACAGAGTGCGAAGATAGAGAGATAGCTAGGATTAAAAACGCTCTCAATTATAAAACCTTTTGTACTGAAAAAGAAAGATTTACACCCTTTGGCGAAGTGGAACACACGCTAAGTAAAAAAGATATTTATGTGTTGCTAGATGAAAAGCAATTTAGTTTGGCTGATTTTAAAAAATGCTTTGAATGTTTAGGGGTCTATGGCTATGGCAAAAATATTAGCACAGGCTTAGGGCGTTTTGAAGTGTTGTTTGACTATGATAAAAATATAGACAAGAAAATAGATAATAAAAACGCAACAACCTTTATGAGTTTAGGGGCTTTTGTGCCAAACTTTACAAAAAAAGAAGTCAAAGAATTTTTTTATGAGCCATTCACTAAATTTGGCAAATACCCAGAGCATGAGGGTATCACTAATATTTTTAAAAAACCTTTGCTTATGGCAAATTGTGGGGCAGTTGTGGAATTTAAAGAGAAAAAAGAAAATTTACAATATATAGGTTGCGCCATTGATAATTTGTCTATGAATACAGATTTTACAAGCTATCATCAGGCTTATAGTATTGTCTTGCCTTTACAACCATTAAAAAGGACATAATAATGAATGAATACACTTATTATTTTAAACTCACTACCAAATCCCCTGTGCATATTGGCTCAAGCGATGCGTATGAACCCACTAATTTTGTAATAGACAATAACACTCTGTATTGTTTTGATGAAATCTTTTTCTATAACCAGCTAAGCGATACAGAAAAACAAGAATTTGCTAGAAAAACAAGCGATTTATTTCAAATGATTAATTTTTATAGAAACCATAAAGAAAGGGCTAAAGAAATCGCTCTATACACTTGCCCTACAACTAAAGAAATTCAAAAACAATACGATAAACAACTTAATAAAAATAACACAAAAAACACAAATCAGCTTATTATTGACACAACCTTTAAAAACTCTAATACCTTTGAACCTATTATTCCAGGAAGTAGCATTAAAGGGGTTTTAGATACGATTTTAGATATATATCCTTTAAAATCTAATGATACCGAGAGAATGAAGTTAAGAAAAAAGCTTCAAATTAGCGATGCGATTTGTATCAAAAATAACACAGAAATAGGTTTTGCATATAATGTGCATTATGACATAGATAATAATCCTAAGAAGACGAGTGTTGATGTTAAGCTAGAAGTTATCCAGCCTAATACAGAATTTATATGCTCTATTAAAAGCCCTTATGATTTAAAAATCTTACAAGAAAAAGTTTATTATTTTTATAGCGAGCGTTTTGATAAATATCAAAAAGAACAAGAAGAAAAACCAAAAGAAAAAAGAGAGGATTATTTTGAAAAAAGCTCTTTTTTTGAAGAAGTAGAACAAGGCTTTATGCTTAAATTAGGTAAATATTGTGGCTTAGAATATAGCGTAGATAGTTTAGAAAATGCTTACAGAAGAAAAAAGGGAGAATTTGAATTAGATGAGCATGACAAAAAAATCCCCCCTAAAACTTTTATGCTTTATGAATATGATGAAAAAAACCTTAACCAAAAAAATTTTTTTGGTTTTGTAGAATTAAAAGAAATTGATGAAAAAACCTACCAAGCTTATTTGCAAAAAATCCATCTTAAGCAACAAGAAATCTTACAAAAGAGATTAAAACAACAACAAATTTTAGAACAACAATTTAAAGAAAAAGAAGCCAAAGAGCAAGAAAGAGAGCGTCTTAAAAAAGAAGCATTAGAACAAGAAAAAGAAAGAGGGCTCCAAAAATTAAAAGATAAAGAGAAAAAAAGAGCTGAAATGAGTCCACTTGAAAGAAAGATTGATGAATTACATGAAACAAAAGAATATAAAAACATGTCTTTATGTGCGTTTTTACTCCAAGCGATTAAAAAAGGGGAATTTGATGAGAATAAAAAAGAAGCTTTGGAGTTTTTAAAAACAAAAATGCTAAAAGAAAATCTTTGGAAAGAAACTTCAGAGGCTAAAAACCCAGAAAAAGATAAGAAATACCAACAAACTTTAAGGGTTATAGAAATGCTTAAAGAGTTACAATAATTTTAAGGATAAACACAATGCAACAACAAGAAAAAAAGGCTGTTATTACGATTTTAGGAAAAGTCAATGATGAACAAGATAAGGCAACCTATTATTTTAAAGAGAATAAAGAAGAAATTTTAAAATACCATAATATGTTTGCTCTACTCATTGAAAAGTATCAAAATAGTGAGTATGAAATCGTGCCAATTTACACTAAAAAGGCTAGAGAAACTAATGAAAATATGTTAAAAGATTCTAATCTTTCTTTTGGCAACTGGGATGAGAGATTTTTTATCAAAGATTTTAATGACATTAACCAAGTTTTTGCCATTATTAATGAAGCCGTCAAATCTTATGACAAGCTCATTATTGATGTAAGCCATGGTTTTAGGCATTTGCCTATGCTTATGATTGTGGATTTGATTATAGAAAATTTTGAGGACACTTCTAAGATTGAAAAAATCCTTTTTACTAGAGTAATTATTGAGCTTAAAGAATATGAAATCATTGATTTAAAAGACTACTTAGATATTGCAAACATCATGTTTGTTGTGAGTTCTTTTAAGCATAATTTTACAACAAGTAATATAGAGGTTTCTTCTAAATATAGTGGTTTCATAAACTCTCTACGCGAAGTCTCTAATGACCTTTTATCCTTAAATATCAACCACTTGACAAAACAAGATGGACAAGGTAGTGCAGACAAATTGCTAAAAAACATACAAAAATTACAGGAAGAACTAGAAAAAGAAACACAAAATAAAGAACATTTTTTAATCAATCCATTAAAAGACCTTGCTGAGTTTGTAAAAGGGCTGATTAACTTTGAAGGAAAAAAATACTATCAAACATATTTTGAATTAAGCGAAATGTTTTATAAAAGAGACTATCTTATTAATAGCATCGCTCTTTTGTGCGAGAGTGCAAGATATTTTATTAAAACACAATTAAAAAGAGAATGTCCAGAGTTAAAAGACAAGATTGAACAAGTAGAAAATAGGTTAGGCACATACGAAACGCTCAGATTTTTTAGTGGGTTAAGTAGGATTGCAACAAATAGAGACAACGGCAACTATATACCAAATCACAGAGACCAATCACAGTATTGGCGAAAATTCAATTGGGTTGCAATTGACAAAGATAAAAGTGATGTAATCAAAAACACTTTTCAAAATAGAGATAGCCAAAACTCTGATGATTATAATGCACTACAAAGAAAATGCATGGCTACCAATGGCACTCTATCTAAAGTATCTATGCTATCAGATGAAATTGATGACTTAAGAAATAAGCTAGTCCATATTAATCCAAACAATGATTTTGATGAGATTAAAAGACAAATCAATGAAAAAATAGAGAGATATAAAGAAATAATTGATGAAGACACCCCAACAAATTAATCAAACAAGTATCTTTAAAAAATCATTACAACAGATTAAAACCCCAAAAAGACCTTATTTTTTAGGGTTTGTAATTTTTAGCCTAGTAAAAACACTTGAATACCACAAAGTATATCTTTTATTACTTATAAAGCATTTAATTATAAAATGCTTTATTTAAAAGAACCCCCACCACACAAATTACCCCCTAAAACGAGTAATCCCATGGACTACGCTTTTAGCAACACCACTAGCAACCGCTACCCCACCAGTAGCTCCTGCCAATACAAACCCTACATAGACACAGCCTACTGCCACTACAGCTCCAGTAACAAATATAGCCGTATTGCCTACAAAGCTCATGCTAATTTTTCCACTACCATAACCAAAACTTGCGCTGTCTTTTTGTTGCATATTTAACTCCTTAAAATTACAACTTTATAGCAACTCGCTACACAACTAAAAATCTAAAAGTCTATTCAATAACCAACTCTTAGTTACAAAAAAGAAATTCTAGAGCCCCCTCAAGCTCAACAAGTAGGTGGTGTCGGATTTTACCCTCCAACAAGAAAGGGCGGAACTTAATTCCCAATAAGGAGTATTATTCTATCAAAAATATTTCATTTTGTCAAGACGCTCACTTATTTTTAAGACCTTTAATTACAAACCTAATAATACTTACTACTCCCACAAATAACACAGCAACTAGGATTAATTCCGCAAACAATACCAATATCACATTAACTCCTTTGATGAGACCTTAAAGTTCTCAGTTTTGCATGCAATTTATCACGAGCAAGAAAAATCTCATCTCTTCTAGCAAACAATATTTTACGCTCTTCCCCAAGCTTATGAATTTTTTGAAAGATTTTAGAGCGTTGTGCTTTATCCCTAGTTTTATCTAGCTCCTTAAACAACATGTTTCTTTCATTTTTATAAATAAAAAGAGTGTTGTTGTATTCATCTAACCATTTTTTAATCTTATCAAGCTCTGCCTTGATTAACTGCTCCATTCTTTGTTTTTTATATTTTTTATTTTTTACAATAGCAGTCTTAACCTTTTTGCTTGCCTTTTTCTTTGCACTTTGATTTTTAGTTCTTTCTTTTTCTATATTGCTTTTTTCATGTTCTAAGATTAAAGCTGCAATACCCGCTATAATAACCCCTCCAATAGCAATTAATCTCCACATGTTAAACCCCTACTCAGAAAGAAATTTCTTAGCATCACTTAATGCAACGGGTGCACTCTTAGAGGCTTTTAGCAACTCATCTAGAGCTTTAGACTCAATGCTAGAGAGAGCCATGCATTGAAGATTAAAAACCATTTCCATGATTTTAGAACGCTCTTCTATTGAAGAACTCTTCTTAAGTTGCTCTTTCCAAAAAGCTAGATTGCTAAGATGCTCTTGCTTTCTATCCTTGCTATGCTTTTCAAAAGCATTGCATTGCCTATTGAACCTCTTTGTATCCTCCTTAAGAGATGCAAGCATGATTTTAGCTTGCTTATCAACCTTGTGGCGCTCTAGTTTGATATTTTTACTTTCAGTGCGATACTTCAAGTATTGCCCTACAATCCCTAAACCACTCTCAATCACCATAGGTGCTACCTCTGAAACTACTTTTGCATAACTCATGTCAAACTCCTTGTAAAAAATAATCACTCTTTTTTGACTAACTACTGAACCACCGCCCAAAAAAGTCATAAAGACTTGATAGCCTTTAAACTTCAAATAGAGAGAATAAGGGTATAACCCTAAGAGCCAACAACAAAAACAAAAACGGATTTAACAGATAAAAAGAGTAAGCCCCATCTGTCAAGGGGATTGTAGCTATTCTAGGTTAGCTAGGACATTGGATTTGCGAGAGAAATAGTAGTAGGATTTTTTGCATTTGTCAAGCATTTTTGAAAATTTTTTTGAATTTTCATTAAAAATGCCTAGTATTATCCAAACAAAAACACTAAAAAACCTAGTCAAGCTAGGCTGATTTTAAAATTCTTTATTTAATAACATCACCCATAAAGCATAAGCGTTCCCCTTGTTTTTACTCATTTCTAAGACCATTTTAGCCATCATCAAGCAAGTTTTAGTGTCATGCAGTTTCAAACAAGTTTGATAACCTTTCCAAAATAAATAACTCTCACTTCCTAAATCAGAATTAATCCATTTTTGAATATTGACATCTTCTTGAGAAAATTTTGTTGCTGAATGAGCTAACAAACCACTCATTAACACCACGATAATAAAAAACTTTCGCATTAGCTCCCCTTTAAAACCTACTTACCAACTCTACCAACGGTATTGAGCCATAACATACCCATTCTCATCAAACAACCCCACATAAGCCTTATCAATCGTAGAAAAATTATTGAGCAAATAAGTATCCGTCCCTATTGAAAGGCTAATACTCAATCTCTCTGAGCTATAAAGATTGTAATTAAGACTGCTATAATCAAGCTCAATATCTAGTTGAACATGTTTGCTGATTTGAGCCATTATAGTCTCTAGCTTTTCTTTGGTCTTAAACGATTTTATTATCTCTAAAGTAATCGTATTTGTTTGATAGTCAAAAGTAAGATTCTTACCATTCAAACGATTAGACAAAAGAATCATAACCACCCACATCAAAAACCAATATTTATGACACTCTCCAACTTTCCATGATATCGCTCCTTTAAGCCTTTTTTAAGGCTATTATAAACGATTTTTTAGCATTAGAAAAATCAAAACTCTTAAAGCCCTTATAACCAACGACTTAACGCTCTCAATAGCGTTATAGCTGATTTCTAATAGCCAACATTCTAGCGTTAAAAAACTAAAGAATGCTAAACCAATCAACTATTAAAATGATAATACCCTAAATAAACCTACATTAAAACTTGCTTAAACAATAATGCGTTATCTATAAAATTTTATTTTTAAATTTAAAAACTATATTAAACAATTCCTTGAAATAAAAAAATAATCTGTCTTAATCCCCTTAAACGGGTCAATCTGTAATAAATATCTCAGATTTTTACTCTTTACTAATTATATTCTTGGCTATGATTAAGCCAAGTTAACTTCATTCATCTAATAAATCTTCATCATTGATACCTTTACTAATTATATTCTTGGCTATGATTAAGCCAAGAGTTACACCTAGTAGGATTAGTCCTACTATAAGAAAAAATAACGCCATTTCTCTCCTTTCATTTTTATTAGTTTCAATCCCCTTAAACGGGTCAATCTGTAATAAATCTCAATTAGCGACCAACGACGCATATCAAAGTACTCAATTAGGTTTCAATCCCCTTAAACGGGTCAATCTGTAATAAATGTAGTTAAAGTTGAACTACCTTTTAAGCTACTAGGATTAAGTTTCAATCCCCTTAAACGGGTCAATCTGTAATAAATTAAAAAGAAATTTAACTTTACCTTATTGAGTTTAACGAGTTTCAATCCCCTTAAACGGGTCAATCTGTAATAAATCTAAAGTAGATATCAATTTTCTTAGAACTAAGTTCTTTGGTTTCAATCCCCTTAAACGGGTCAATCTGTAATAAATCTAAAGTAGATATCAATTTTCTTAGAACTAAGTTCTTTGGTTTCAATCCCCTTAAACGGGTCAATCTGTAATAAATCTAAAGTAGATATCAATTTTCTTAGAACTAAGTTCTTTGGTTTCAATCCCCTTAAACGGGTCAATCTGTAATAAATACATCACGACAATCCTATAATGCAAAATTATCATTCCCAAGTTTCAATCCCCTTAAACGGGTCAATCTGTAATAAATCTAGTTTAAAAGCTCTTTATGAAAGTTATTACGATCATGCTGAGTTTCAATCCCCTTAAACGGGTCAATCTGTAATAAATTAATAGTAAAGGTCGGTATCATCCGGTCTTTCTTGTTTCAATCCCCTTAAACGGGTCAATCTGTAATAAATAGATAGTGAGATCATTGAGGTTACTGAAGCGCCTATCGTTCGTTTCAATCCCCTTAAACGGGTCAATCTGTAATAAATTTTATTAACGAATGCGATATAGAATGGCATTTTGATGATAAGTTTCAATCCCCTTAAACGGGTCAATCTGTAATAAATTAACTTTGGTAAGTATGATTTCCGTATCACTGGTGAAAGGTTTCAATCCCCTTAAACGGGTCAATCTGTAATAAATTTACTTATGATAAACCAGTATTCTTATCAGAACCAGTATTGACTGTTTCAATCCCCTTAAACGGGTCAATCTGTAATAAATATTCTAGTTACGTTCTTCATCTATATGATCATCTAGATAAGTTTCAATCCCCTTAAACGGGTCAATCTGTAATAAATTTTAAAAGCATAGTGCTAAATGATATTTTTAACCTGGAGTTTCAATCCCCTTAAACGGGTCAATCTGTAATAAATGTTCCTAACTATTTTTTTTAAGGGATACTAATATGCAAGTTTCAATCCCCTTAA
>NZ_FZMR01000014.1:0-25875 GCF_900198405.1 Helicobacter cetorum | reverse complement strand
GTCAATCTGTAATAAATATGATGCCTCTCCACTTGATAAAGGATTAGAGTTGTTTTGTTTCAATCCCCTTAAACGGGTCAATCTGTAATAAATTTAAAATGAAGATCGTTACAAAATTTAATTCCCCATATGTTTCAATCCCCTTAAACGGGTCAATCTGTAATAAATTACTAATATCTACGTATAAATCATCAGTTACTTGCTGCAAGTAAGTTTCAATCCCCTTAAACGGGTCAATCTGTAATAAATCAATGTTAAATATATGCTAGAAAACTTAGAATGTTTTAGTTTCAATCCCCTTAAACGGGTCAATCTGTAATAAATTATTTCTGAAATCTCATTATATAAGAAATTATTAATTTCAACATCAAGTTTCAATCCCCTTAAACGGGTCAATCTGTAATAAATAAAATATGCCCAAAATTAAAATGTATTTTATGAGTAGTTTCAATCCCCTTAAACGGGTCAATCTGTAATAAATGTCGTTTAACTAGAGGTGGATTCCCACTTACTTATGAGTTTCAATCCCCTTAAACGGGTCAATCTGTAATAAATATATTGCTGATAGGCTTAAAATCATTATGGTTATGGAAGTTTCAATCCCCTTAAACGGGTCAATCTGTAATAAATTTGTAGCCACACGCTATTTCAGTAAAGTCCCTAACAAACATGTTTCAATCCCCTTAAACGGGTCAATCTGTAATAAATGGGCAATGGAGTCAGATTTTGATAAAGTCTATGATTGCCTAGCAGTTTCAATCCCCTTAAACGGGTCAATCTGTAATAAATTCTAAAAAGACTAACGGATTTGTTGAAAATCAATTTAAGCTACAAGTTTCAATCCCCTTAAACGGGTCAATCTGTAATAAATAAAAGGACGGCGATGAACTTAGTAGTTATGTTTTTAAGGTGTTTCAATCCCCTTAAACGGGTCAATCTGTAATAAATGAGTAATAATACTAATTGTCTTAATTTAAAAGATTGAGACAGTTTCAATCCCCTTAAACGGGTCAATCTGTAATAAATTTTTTTTAGGGTCAGGGCGTAAAACAATTTCTCCGCTCAGTTTCAATCCCCTTAAACGGGTCAATCTGTAATAAATATGTTAAAGAATATAAGAAGAATTCTTTAAATTATAAAGTTTCAATCCCCTTAAACGGGTCAATCTGTAATAAATGTTTACATACTTGTTATCAGATTTAATAGCGTCTTTATGAGTTTCAATCCCCTTAAACGGGTCAATCTGTAATAAATCCACGAGAGAGGAAAGGAGCTAAAAAGAAAGTTAGACGCAGGTTTCAATCCCCTTAAACGGGTCAATCTGTAATAAATAGAAGTTTTATTATTAATAAAGTTATTAGAAGGAATAATAGGTTTCAATCCCCTTAAACGGGTCAATCTGTAATAAATATGGTCTTAGCAAAGTTTCTCATTTTGACACATTCTACTTGTTTCAATCCCCTTAAACGGGTCAATCTGTAATAAATATACTTTATGTATTATGATAAAGATAATATTCCTACTAAGTTTCAATCCCCTTAAACGGGTCAATCTGTAATAAATAAACTTCAGCTGCTAGAGATGAAGTAGACTGGGAGCAAATTGTTTCAATCCCCTTAAACGGGTCAATCTGTAATAAATGAAATAGAGTTTGAATATACGGTAAAGCTTTCTAAAGTTTCAATCCCCTTAAACGGGTCAATCTGTAATAAATCCATAAATAAACTTACTATGAATTTTCTCATACGTAGGTTTCAATCCCCTTAAACGGGTCAATCTGTAATAAATACGATAGTGGTTTATGATATTAATTTGAATATTATTGGTTTCAATCCCCTTAAACGGGTCAATCTGTAATAAATTAATGAGCAGCAGAGCTCTCATTACGAAGCAGAAGCTGAATAAGTTTCAATCCCCTTAAACGGGTCAATCTGTAATAAATCGGGCAAGCGGCTGCATTTGAGGCAGCTGTCGAGAAAGAACAAGTTTCAATCCCCTTAAACGGGTCAATCTGTAATAAATAAAACCGAAACACGTGAGTATTTCTTCGACTATAGGGAGTTTCAATCCCCTTAAACGGGTCAATCTGTAATAAATCAGTAAAAGTAATTTGACTAAGAGGGGTATTATTGATCTCGTTTCAATCCCCTTAAACGGGTCAATCTGTAATAAATTCAGTAGGTACTGTTTTAGGATTACTAGAACCACTATCGCTTGACGTTTCAATCCCCTTAAACGGGTCAATCTGTAATAAATCTGAAAAACCTTCTGCCCAGTTCACCATAATAACTGCAGTTTCAATCCCCTTAAACGGGTCAATCTGTAATAAATTTTAGAAGGAGCTTTTCCAAAAGTATTAGACAGATGGGTTTCAATCCCCTTAAACGGGTCAATCTGTAATAAATATCAGTATCACCTAAAGTTACTACTTTTCCCATTTTAGTTTCAATCCCCTTAAACGGGTCAATCTGTAATAAATTTATTTTCTAATAAAATGATTTCATTTTGTTTATTAGGTTTGATTTTAGTTTCAATCCCCTTAAACGGGTCAATCTGTAATAAATTAACGGCAATAATGGACCCGATAATATTGCAATAAAGCAAGTTTCAATCCCCTTAAACGGGTCAATCTGTAATAAATTTAAATAGGTGCTAAAGGCATTCCCCAAACTTCCTACCACAGTTTCAATCCCCTTAAACGGGTCAATCTGTAATAAATATGATACAAGATTTGAATATGACTGAGCCTTATAATTTACAGTTTCAATCCCCTTAAACGGGTCAATCTGTAATAAATATAGATGAAATTGGAGAAGAGAATTTTAATAGTGATATGTTTCAATCCCCTTAAACGGGTCAATCTGTAATAAATATAAGCAATTATCAGTCACTAATAACTACGATCTGGCGTTTCAATCCCCTTAAACGGGTCAATCTGTAATAAATCTGTTAAAAATTTCTTATCGTCAAAAAGCTTTGCTGATTTTTTGTTTCAATCCCCTTAAACGGGTCAATCTGTAATAAATATAAAAAAGGGCATACTGAAAGAGTATGAAGAAGAAGTAAGTTTCAATCCCCTTAAAC
Source organism: Helicobacter cetorum (assembly GCF_900198405.1). Classification (GTDB taxonomy): domain Bacteria; phylum Campylobacterota; class Campylobacteria; order Campylobacterales; family Helicobacteraceae; genus Helicobacter; species Helicobacter cetorum_C. Next base: position 22,791 of record NZ_FZMR01000014.1, on the reverse strand, counting down.
GGGTCAATCTGTAATAAATAGCCTAAATTGCGAGACTTAAGGCTTTCTAATTCTATTTAAAAAATCCTTAAAATTCCCTAAGATACGAATTTTTAGTAAAAAGTTCGCAAATCCCTCAATTCTAGGCAAAAATCTTTGTAAGCTAGTAACAACAAACTTTCAAAGAACCCCTAAAACACGCATCTCTAAGCCCTATCTTGCTAAAATCTTAAAGATAAAAACAAGAAAATAATGAGATTTGCGAAATTTAAGCTTATTTTAAGATTATGAAATCCCTAAAATAAAGGGTTTCAAAACCCTAAATATTCAAAAAATTCGCAAATCTATGGGTTTAAAACCAAAAAATACAATATCTTAGATTAAATCACTATCATTTTATCTAATTTTATTCAAAAAGTTTGCAAAAAAAGTTCGCAAAACCTAGAGCATGTTTAAATATTATTTGATAACTTTAATCATTCTATATAAAATCATCAAAAGTCTTAAAAATACCTTTTTCAACCCCTATTTCAAAGCTCTTATTCTCGCAATTAGCGCATAACCTATAAATTCTTACATTCCCATTTTTAGAACGAATGATTTTTTTAATCCTTACAACAAGGGCATTGAATTTGCAAGGACTAAGCTCGCATTCAAAAACAGAGAGATTTACCCTTGTGCCATGCTTTTCTAGCTCTTCAGCAAGGAGTTTACGCTTCTTGTTATGGTTAATATCATAAGTGATTAAGTATCTCATTTAATATTTTCCTATAAAGGGCTTATAATTTTTAGAATTTTCTTGTATAAAACGCGCTAGAGAGAGACACTCTAATTCAATGATTTTTTCACAAGAAATAGACTGCTTTTTATAAGTTGTGAGAGATTGGAATTTTTGATTCATGTTTTTTGAAATAAGCTTTCGTGTTTCAAAGCTTAGAGAATTGTTGCTATCTAAAGTTAAAGGCTCTTTTTTATTTATCATAGAAACAACCACTCTATCTACCATAAACGCTCTAAACTCCTCAATCATATCAAAAACTAAAGTGGGTTTTTGAGAATTTAGTGCATGTAAAAAAGAGATGTGTAGGCTCAATCCAGCTTGTAAAAGGTAGGTTTGCACTTTAGAATACAAAATCGCATACGCATAGTTAAAAGCGGAATTTAAGATGTCATTAGCACCTTTTTTGACACGCTTAAAAGGTTGCTTGATAGCTTGACTAATGCCTTGCCAATAGCTAGAACTCAGCATTCCCTCAATACCAAAAAGCTCACTTATAGCATTGGTTGTTGGTATTTTAAGAATGAGTGGTTTCATTTTTTGGATAGGAGAATGCAAATTTTTATGGTATTTATTCAAATATTTTAAAAAATTCAGTTGGTTAAGACTTTTAGAATAAATGAATTTTTGAGCTAAATAAAGGTGTTTAGGAGTGTTTAAGAGCAAGGCTTGTTTGTGAATGATTTGAGTGTTGCTCGCTTGATAAGTGAATATTGTAGCAAGGGGCTTTAAATTTTCAATGAAATTTATGGGGATTTTTCTCTTAGCACACGCATAAACCACAGAGCTTGTTAAGCTTGTGCTATGGTTTTCTATAATGATTTGCTTGAGCTTATCTAGGGGGGTTTGCTGGATTATCTTACCTTGCTTTTTAGCCAATAACTTGTCCTTATAAACACTCAAGCTCACTCCAAAAGTTGCGATACATAAGCTCATTCGCACTCCTAATTTTAACATAAATACAATATTTTATTATTTTACCATGTCATGTTTGAATTTAAAGATATTTAAAACTAGAGAGCCTAAAACAACGGATTTTATCTCTTATTCTAAAATAGTTATGATAAAGATAGGAATTTATCCTTTTTAGGCAAACAACAAAATTTTATTGATTTTTACAAAGTGTTTCAAAAAGAATTACTGCAGAAAATAACGCCTTGCTGCAAACCCCTGAACGCCTTGCTTTTTTAGCCAATCAATTTGTGCTTGACTAATAATCCCTCCTAGAGCAAATAAGCGTGATTTTTCTATGCCCTCGCAATGATTAAAAATCTCTACCCCTAAAGGCGTTCCTTTATTGGGGGTAGGAAAAATAGGGCTTAAAGTTACAAAATCTATGCCTTTTTTTAGTGTATCAAATACGCATGATAAGCTATGAGCGCTATAAAAACAACGCTTGTTGTGAGCTTTAAGCATGGCTAAAGGGGTTTTTAATGGTTCAAAATAAGGATAAAACTTGTCCTTAAAATGCACGCCATCAAAGGAATAATTTAATGCGGTTTCTACGCTTAAAGACGCCTCTTCACTATTGATATAACTCTCCACTTCATAGGCTTTACAAATCTCTACAAAGGGTTTAAAATAGTTTTTAATACGCTTAAAATCATCTCTTAAACATGCTTTGCTGATGATAGTGTGGCGATTAAAAATCGCCTCTAAGCGTTGGCCAAAAACCTCTGGCGAATTATTTAAATAAAGCAAGGGAGGGATAATAAAATACCCCTGCATGATTTAATGCTTATGCTCCTTATCTACTAAAACTGCTCCTGCTAAATACACATAAGTGAGAATCATAAAAACAAAAGCTTGTAAAATTCCCATAAAAAACAAAACCATAAAAGGTGCTATAGGAACTGCCCAAGGCACAAGCAAGAGCATGATAAGTAAAAACATGTCATCACCCTTGATATTTCCAAATAAACGGAACGATAAAGACACAATCCTAGAAAGATGTGAGATAATCTCAATAGGGAACATAAAAGGTGCGAGCCACTTCACAGGTCCTGCAAAATGAGCGAAATACCTAAAAAATCCATGCACTCTAATGCCTTCAAAATGATAATAAAAAAATACAATCAGCGCTAAAACTAGCGTGAAGCTCCAACTAGCCGTAGGAGCCTCAAATCCGGGAATTATGCCTATCATGTTACAAAAAAAGACATATAAGGCAATCGTGCCAGCTAGAGGAAAGTATTTGCGGGCTAATTCTTCGCCTATAATGTCCTTAGCCACGCCTAAAATAGCGCTAATAATCGTTTCGTACACATTTTGCATGCCCATAGGCACCATCTGCATTTTACGAGTGGCTAAAACAGAAATAAAAAGCGTAGCTAACGCACACACGACAACATAAAATCCGGTAATAAAATCATGATTAGAGCTAAAAAAATTAGCAAAGGTAAATAATCTGTGTTCCATAAAGTCTCTTAAGCCTTGCGAAATAAATTTTCTAATTGTAGCAACTAAGTTTTAAAAAACTCATTAAACCAAGTTTTTTAACGAGTTTTTTAGAAACTTTTACTTAATTGATAGCGTATCTTAAAATCTCACCCATAATAATTAGGAGCCTCTTTGGTAATATCCACATCATGCACATGGCTTTCTTTCAAGCCGGCGGTAGTGATTTCTACAAATTCGGCGTTTTCATAAAGCTCTTGGATATTTTTCGCACCTTGATACCCCATAGAAGAACGCACGCCCCCTACTAATTGAAAAATCATATCAGAAACTTTGCCACGATAAGGCACACGCCCTTCAATGCCTTCTGGCACTAATTTTTCGCTCGCAACGCCCTCTTGAAAATACCTATCGCTACTTCCTTTTGTCATAGCCCCAATACTTCCCATGCCCCTATAGCTTTTATATTGTCTTCCTTGATAAATCATAAAATCACCCGGCGATTCTTCTGTGCCAGCTAGTAAAGAGCCTATCATCACACTTGATGCCCCTAAAGCTAGAGCCTTAGCCACATCACCAGAATAGCGAATGCCTCCATCAGCAATGATAGGAATATCAAATTTAGACGCTACCTCAACGCAATTATCAATCGCACTCACTTGTGGCATTCCCACTCCTGCTACAATTCTAGTAGTGCAAATGCTTCCTGGTCCTATACCTACTTTTATGGCATCAGCTCCTGCACTGATTAAATCATTCGTGGCCTCTTTAGTTACCACATTACCCACAATCACATCTACCACCAAGCTTTTTTTAATCTCTTCTAAGGTGTGTAAAATATTTGCCGAATGCCCATGCGCACTATCTAAAACAAGCACATCAACCCCAGCCTTAACGAGCATTTCAGCCCTATCCAACTGCCCCGCACCAATAGCAGCCCCTACTCTTAGCCTTCCAAAATCATCTTTATTAGCATCGGGGTATTCAATGCGTTTATGAATATCTTTAATCGTGATTAAACCTTTTAAAACATTGTTTTTATCCACGATAGGCAATTTTTCAATTTTATGCTTGTGCATTAAAATACGAGCCTCTTCTAAGCTAATGCCTACATGAGCGGTGATTAAAGGGGCTTTTGTCATCACATCGCCCACTTTTTTACTCAAATCCGTTTCAAAACGCACATCTCTATTAGTCAAAATTCCAATCAATAAGCCGTTATCATCTACTACAGGCACACCTGAAATCTTGTAATTATCTGTTATGGCTTTAGCATCTGCTAGGGTTCTATGAGCTTGAATGAATATAGGGTCATTAATCACCCCACTCTCACTTTTCTTAACCTTAGCGATTTCTTTTGTTTGTGTTTCAATATCCATGTTCTTATGCACAATACCAATGCCTCCAAGGCGTGCCATAGCAATGGCTGTTTTATGCTCAGTAACCGTATCCATAGCCGCACTAATGAAAGGAATATTCAAACTAATATTTTTAGTTAAGCGAGATTTTAAGCTCACATCTTTAGGTAATATACTAGATTTTCTAGGCACCATTAATACATCTTCAAAAGTCAAAGCCTTTTGTAAAATTCTCATTTTTATCCTTCTTTTAATCAAATTTTAAGTCTAATTCTTGCTCTAAAGCATAAGAAACATCTAACACGCTTTGTTCATCAAAAGCCCTACCAATAAATTGCATGCCAATAGGTAAGCCTAAAGAATCTTTAGCCACCGGTAAAGAAAGGGCTGGCAAGCCGGTTAGATTCGCTCCAATGGTATAAATATCGCTTAGATACATCTCTAGTGGGCTTGCATGATGGTTGAATAAGGGGGCGGTTGTAGGAGCTGTTAGAGTGAAAATCAAATCCACTTCTTCAAAAATCTTGTTGTATTGCTCTTTTATCATTGAACGCACTTTTTGAGCTTTCAAGTAATAGGCATCATAATAGCCACTACTTAATACAAAATTCCCTAACATAATACGGCGCTTTACCTCATCGCCAAAGCCCTCGCTACGACTTTTAATATACAATTCTTTTAAATCTTTGACATTTTCAGCCCTTCTCCCATAACGCACGCCATCAAATCTAGCCAAGTTTGAGCAAGCCTCAGCCGTGCTAATAATGTAGTAGATAGACACTTGGTATTTAGAATCTAAAATATCTTTATGAACAATCTCATGCCCCATTTCTTTTAAGGCTTTAATGGTGTTTTCATAAGCGAGTTGCACTTCTTTATTAGCGTCTTTAATATGGTCTTTTAACACAGCGATTTTAAAGCGTTTTTCTCTGCTAAGATTTTTAAAGGTTTGTGTGGGTTTTAGATTCGCACTTGTAGAATCCTTGCTATCATGCCCACTCAATGCGTCAAATAAGATAGAGGCATCTTCTACATTTTGAGTGATAGGTCCAATTTGATCAAAACTAGAGCAATACGCAATCAAACCATATCGGCTAACCCTCCCATAAGTAGGCTTTAACCCCACGCACCCACAATAACTCGCTGGCTGTCTAATAGAACCGCCCGTATCACTCCCCAAAGCTGCAATAGCTAAGCCACCTGCGACTGCTGCTGCACTTCCTCCGCTACTCCCTCCGGGAACTCTTTTTATATCTCTAGGGTTTTTAGTAATCCCATAGCAACTAGATTCAGTCGTGCTACCCATAGCAAATTCGTCCATATTAGAAAGTCCAAACCCTGCCATGTTATTAGCGTGTAAATTTTCAATCACACTAGCATTATAAGGAGCAACATAACCCTCTAAAATCTTGCTTGAACAAGTTACTTCCCACCCCTTAACATTAATATTATCTTTAATTAAAATTGGCACACCATTAGCACTAGCACCATTAAGGCTAGGGGCTTTGATATAGGCGTTCAAATCAGAATTTTTAACCTTAGTATCAATCTCATTTTTCAGCGTTTCTAACTCTTCTTGTTTTAAAGAAAGGGCTTGTTTTAGGGTAATCATCTTGTTATGACCTTAAGAAAAAATTTTAACTCGTAGTGTAACATGCTAAAAGTCAAAACGAGCTTATAAGAATTTAAAGCGTTTTTAAAAAACACTCCAAGTTATATTGCAAATCTTTTAAACTAGAGCTATTGTCTATGACATAATCACTCATTGAGCGTTTTTTTTCTATATCCATTTGACAATCTAGGCGTTGTAAGACTTCGCTTTCTGTAAGTTTGTCTCGCTCTAAAACACGCTTGATCTGTAAGGCTCTAGGCGTATAGATTAAGACTACCTTACTAATAGGATAACATTCTTTGCCCCCCACTTCAAAAAATAAGGGAATATCCAAAAAATATGGTTTATTGAGCTTGTCTAAATTTTGTGCCTCTTTTAGCATTATCTCACGAATCAAAGGGTGTAAAAATTTCTCTAACCACTCTAATTTTGTCTTATCGCTAAAAACAATCGCCCCAAGCTTTTTTCTATTAAGAATATCATTTTCTAAAATCTCTAATCCAAAATGCTTGGCAATCTCTAAGCGTTTTATTTGCAATAATTGATGAGTGATTTTATCTGCATCTAAGATTGTATAGCCATGCAATTCTAATAATCTAGCACTAGTGCTTTTACCTGTGCCAATACCTCCGGTTAAAGCAATAGCATTGTTTAAAATAGACATGGTTTTAATAGCCTTAAAAGAGCGTTAATTTTTAGAAATCCCTTTAAAAACTTCTTGCAAATTCTTAGGCAAAGCAAAAGAGGCTCTATGAATGTCTTCATTATAATATTGCACTCCCTCTAGCATATCCACTTTTTGCAACCATAAATCCGCCAAAGGATGCACGCTGTTTGAGGCATAAATATAGCCCTTATTGCTTAAAATTCTTAAAGGTGCTACAAAAGGCATAGCAATGGCAAAAAATTCGCCCACATTCTTAAGGGCGTTCTCCATACTCACATGCTCTAATAAGGGGTGTTTGGCTGTAGAAATCAAAACGCCATCTTCTTTAAGCATTCTTTTTAAAGCGTCTAATTGGTGCTTGCTAGGCTCTTCTAAACAAAAAATTAAGTCGTATTTTTTTATATCTAAATCTAAAAGCTTTTTAGCATGTGTGAAACGCTCATCATTTTTTACCGCATGAAAATGAGGGAAAAAGCTAATAAAACTATCTAAAATCTTTTCGTCTTCTTGCACAAAATCTATGTGTGTATTATGTCTAAAAAGCTGATGAGCTAATTCCAAATCAAAGCCCCCTACAATAAGGGTATTTTTAATTTCTTGCTTAGTGCAACCTCCAATATGGGCTAATAATTCGCTTTCAATATGCAAAAAATTCCTAAATAATAATTGGCGATTAAGCATAGCAATTTCGCCAAAATCATTAGATTTAAAAATCTCTAAAATATTATGCTCACTTCTTACATCTAACAACTTCGCATCAATAGTGTATTCTTTACGCAAATAGGGCGTAATTTCTTGGGTTATCCACATGATTTCTTTCCTTACTAAAACTAAAATCTATAATAACAGCCTTCACAAGCTACTTTCTTATGTTTCCTTATTATAAAATACCATTGTTTGACAATAAAACCAATGATTATGGGTGATTTTTCTCTTAAAAGTCTAGCATGTTACTTAAAATTATCCAAATTAGATTAAAAAAACCTTAATCTCACTTACTTAAGACATTCTAAAAACAATTCCGCATGCACTCTAAAGCGTGCCTTTTGATTAGAGTCTAAATCAATGCTAATTTCTTTATGTTGGCTATCTAGCTTGTCATTGGCCTGCTTTTTAAAAACAAAATGACATTTTTTAAACCTTGAAAAATCAAGCGTTTTATCCCCTACAACCATATAAACATGATTATTTTTTTTCTTTAGCTGAAATTCATTGTAGAGGGGTTTTAGCTTAAGATTATCTTTATTTTTAGTATAAACATAGGAATCAAGCTTACCCTTAAATTGCGTGATTTGTGTAGCGGTATTATCAAAAGCGAAAGTTTGCACTTGGCGTTGCCTATAATTTCTACCTCCATCTTTTAAAAATTGCTTTAAAGCATTAGATTTTACTTCTATAAAAAACTGATTGTTGGCGTTTTTAAATAATCTAATTTCCTTGAAATTAAAAGGATAGAAACTCTGTTGGGAATATTCAATTTTTTTATCGCCTTTCTTAGATTGGATAAAATGATTCATTTCTTTTTTATCTGTCTTTGTGTGCGCTTCAGCAAGCAAGTATGAAGAAGTTGTCACTGGGCTAAAATTATCTTCATCATTTTCATAATAAGAAACCCTAAAAGCATTTTCTTGGTTATTTGAATTTAATTGCAAAAGAGTGTCTTTACGCATTTTATAAAGCCTTTCATTTTGCAAATAAATCGTTTCGCTAAAAACCTCATAATCAGAGCCTACATAGCTAGGGCGTTTAGAGCCATCATTTTCTTGGTAATGTGCTTGTTTTTGCATTTTTATAAAACTCTCTTGCGAGCAAGCTAGAAAGCACCCTAAAACAATTCCTAAAACGCCTATTTTTTTTACCAAAAACAATGCTAGACCCTTATTTAAGCTTTAAATAACTATAATATTGTAATCTAATTTTGATTAAAGTGAAACTACAAGAGAAATGAATACAAGTCATAAAACCTTAAAAACCATCGCTATTTTAGGTCAACCAAATGTTGGTAAAAGCTCATTGTTTAACCGCCTAGCTAAAGAAAGAATCGCTATCACTTCAGATTTTGCAGGCACTACACGAGATATTAACAAGCGAAAAGTTTTATTAAATGATAATGAAGTAGAGTTGCTAGATACAGGGGGCATTCATAAAGACGCTATTTTATCTAATGAGATTAAAGCTTTTAATTTAAGAGTTGCTAAAGAAAGCGATTTGATTTTATATGTTGTAGATGGTAAATCTATCCCTGAAGATAGCGACATTAAACTTTTTAGAGAGATTTTTAAAATCAATCCTAATTGCTTTTTAGTTATCAATAAAATTGACAACGATAAAGAAAAAGAAAAGGCTTATGCGTTTGCTTCTTTTGGTGTTTCAAGCCACAGAAGTTTTAATATCTCTGTTTCACACAACAGGGGCATTAACGCTTTAATTAATGCTATATTGAACGAATTAAATCTAACAAAAACTATAGAGCAAGACTTAGATATAGACATTTTAGAAAGCTTAGAAACCCCTATCAACGAAGTTAAAGAATTAGAATATGAAGAAGAAATCATACAAGTAGGTATCATTGGGCGGGTGAATGTGGGCAAAAGCTCACTATTAAACGCTCTTACACAAAAAGAAAGAAGTATTGTTTCTAGTCTAGCTGGCACAACCATTGACCCCATAGATGAAACCATTCTAGTGAATAATCAAAAAATTTGCTTTGTAGATACCGCTGGTATTAGACATAGGGGCAAAATTTTAGGCATTGAAAAATACGCCCTAGAACGCACCAAAAAAGCCTTAGAAAAATCTCATATTGTGCTTTTAGTTTTAGATGTGAGCGCCCCTTTTGTAGAATTAGATGAAAAGATTAGCTCTCTAGCTGATAAGCATTCTTTAGGAATTATTTTAATTTTAAATAAATGGGATATTCGCTACGCCCCTTATGAAGAGATTATAGCTACCTTAAAAAGAAAATTCCGCTTTTTAGAATACGCCCCTATTATCACAACAAGTTGCTTAAAAAACCGCCATATTGATGAAATCAAACATAAAATTATAGAAGTCTATGAGTATTTTTCTAAACGCATTCCTACAAGCTTGCTTAATAGCGTGATTACTCAAGCTACTCAAAAGCACCCATTACCAAGCGATGGCGGAAAGCTAGTTAAGATTTATTATGCTACACAATTTGACACCAAACCCCCACAATTTTCACTCATAATGAATCGCCCTAAAGCCTTGCACTTCAGTTACAAACGCTATTTGATTAACACCTTAAGAAAAGAATTTAATTTTTTAGGCACGCCTTTAATCATTAATGCTAAAGATAAAAAGAGTGTTAATAAAGAACAAAATTAACAAAAAATTAAATTAACTCTATAAAATAGGCATTTCTAGCTTGATTTATGCTTGAAATTTTAGCTATAATTGCCTCTCATAAGTCAAGGCTCAAGGCACTTGTTTTTTAAAAAATTTAACATTCAAGTTAACCTTAATATGCGTTTGATATTTTTTAAAAGGGGTTTATTAATGAACAAAGCAGAATTTGTTGATTTAGTTAAGGAATCTGGAGAATTTAGCAGTAAGAAAGAGGCGGAAAACGCCATTAATGCTTTCACTCTAGCAGTAGAAACTGCTTTAAGCAAGGGCGAGAGCGTGGAATTAATCGGTTTTGGTAAGTTTGAGACCGTGGAGCAAAAAGGCAAAGAAGGTAAAGTTCCCGGAACGGATAAAACTTATAAAACCGAAGATAAGCGAGTGCCTAAGTTCAAACCCGGTAAAATCCTTAAGCAAAAGGTTGAGGGCAAATAAGTCTTTCTAGCTTTTTAAAGGCTAGAGCTTTTTAAATGTCCTTGTAGCTCAGCTGGATAGAGCGTACGATTCCTAATCGTAAGGTCGTGGGTTCGAATCCCGCCAAGGACACCACTCATAGCTGACACCTTGTAAAAATATCAAAACGCCAAAACAGCCACTAAAATCATAGAAAAGTATAAAATACAATAAATAAAAAATAAGATTAAAGCAACCCAAGCATTTTATCCCACATTTTATCCCACATTTTATTCCATAGTTAAAAACAAAAAGCTTTGTTCCAGTCATGTATGGATAACCAAAAAATAAAATTTTTTAGCATTTTTAAATTAAACAATAAAAAGCCCCTTAAAAAAATTAGTTGATACAATTATCTAAAAATGAATTTTAAAAAGAAAGATAAAAGCGTTTATAGCGTTTTTAATTGGATACAACTAGAAAAAATAAGATTGATTTTATAAACAAACATTTTAAAACATTAATCCCTAATTAAAAAACAGAGCCAACAAAAAAATAAAGATATATTTTAAGTCAATGATTTTTCAAACATACTATTTCAAACATACTATTTCAAACATACGATAACAATATTAAAACTTCTTATACAAAAACTAAAAACATTATATAAAATAAATCATCTTTAAAAACATCTTAAAACACTTTTTTAGTTACTCTTAAAAGGACAAACACACAAATTCTTGCAGAAAATGATATAATATTCCCTAACGAACTCACATTAAGGAAAATATCCATGCGTTTAAACTCCGCCTTTTTTGGCATTAACTCATTGCTTGTAGCGACTCTTTTAATAAGTGGTTGTAGCTTATTTAAAAAGCGTAATTCTAACGCTCAGCTTATCCCTCCATCAGCCACAGGCTTGCAAGCCCCCATTTACCCCCCAACCAATTTCACTCCAAGAAGGGTTCAGCCTCTCCCTAGCCCTCGCCTTGAGAATAATAATCAGCCAATGGTAAGAAATAACCCCACTAACGCTATTCCTAATACGCCCATGCTCACGCCCAATAATGTCATTGAGTTAAGTGCAGTAGGCATGGGTGTGGCTCCAGAATCCACTATTTCGCCCTCTCAAGCTCTAGCTTTAGCTAAAAGAGCGGCCATTGTTGATGGCTATCGTCAATTAGGGGAAAAAATGTATGGCATTAGAGTGAACGCTCAAGACACCGTAAAAGATATGATTTTACAAAATTCTGTGATTAAAACTAAAGTGAACGCCCTTATTCGTAACGCTGAAATCACTGAGACCATTTATAAGGACGGCTTATGTCAAGTGAGTATGGAGCTTAAATTAGATGGCAGAATTTGGTATCGTATTTTGAGTGGAGCTAGGGGATAAACTCTAGCACACTTTCACACATGCCATGCGATTTTTAAAAACTGCCTTTTATTTATTAACCTTAGCACTCTTTTTTGTCTCTTGTGCTAAACATCCTTTTAGCAAACAGACCCCAAAAACTAGAGAGCAAATTAAAGAAGATGAGGCCCGCAAAAAACGAGAAGAGACCTTAAACGCCTTACGACAATTCAAACTGATTTATATTAACACGCCGGTTTTTCGCTTTTATGATTATGGCACGATTAAAACCGATAAAAGCCACAATATTGAAGTAACTCTTTATAAACTCAGTCAAAAGGTAGGCGATATTTTTATGACTAAACGCAGTATTTGTTTTAGCAGAAAATGTTCGGCTAAGTGGCTTGTCGCAAGAGATTTGTTTGGTAAGGTGAGCTATGCTGATTTGTTTGATGATATTGTCTTAGGGAAAGATATTTTTAAAGGTTTAGGCAAACGCCATCTAACCCCTGAATATGTGATTCAAAGGTTTCAAAAAAGTGGGGATATTATTCTTTATGAGCGAAAAAATGGTTTGATTTCTTTTCAAAATTTGACTCAAAAAATTGCCATTAGAATTGAACCCTATGAGCCTTCTTTGCAAGATTTAGAAGACAATGAAAATGCCGACAAAGAACTTCCATGAAAAACCTTTTGATTTCTCTTTTTCCACTCTATTGCATTAAAGAGTTTAAAAAACGCTATTTAATCGCTTTAAGCCTACCCTTGCTTTCTTATGCTAATGGCTTTAAGGTTCAAGAGCAAAGTTTAAATGGCACCGCTTTAGGTTCTGCGTATGTAGCTGGGGCTAGGGGTGCTGATGCAACCTTTTATAATCCGGCTAATATGGGTTTTATGAACGACTGGGGCGAAAATAAAAGCGAGTTTGAAATGACAACCACCGTGATTAACATTCCAGCTTTTAGCTTTAAAGTCCCTACAACTAATCAAGGTCTGTATTCGGTTACAAGCTTGCAAATAAATAAAAGTCAACAAGACATTATGGGTATTATAGGCATTATAGGATTAGGCAATATTATCAAAGCACTTGGTAATGCCGCTGGTAAAGACGGCATAAAAGAAGCCTATAATCGTATCCAAGGCTTAATGAACCTAACCAATCAAAAAGTGGTAACGCTCTCTTCTGTGCCTGATTCTCAAATTGTGAATGGCTGGACTGGCACGACCAACTTCGTGTTACCCAAATTCTTTTATAAAACTCGCACGCATAATGGTTTTACTTTTGGGGGGAGTTTTACCGCCCCTAGTGGCTTAGGCATGAAATGGAATGGCAAGGGGGGAGAATTTTTGCGTGATGTTTTCATTATGATGGTAGAGCTTGCCCCTAGCATGAGCTATACGATTAATAACCGCTTTTCTGTAGGCTTAGGCTTAAGAGGACTTTATGCGACAGGGAGCTTTAATAACACCGTTTATGTGCCTTTAGAAGGCGATTCCGTTCTTACGGCCGAGCAAATCCTAAACTTACCCAATGATGTTTTTGCCAATCAAGTTCCAAAAAACATGATGAAATTACTAGGCAACATCGGCTATCAACCCGCCCTTAATTGCCAAAAAGCTAGCGGAGACATTAACACTCAAAGTTGTCAAGAATTTTACAATGGCTTAAAAAAAATCATGGGCTATAGCGGTTTAGTGAAAGCTAGTGCGAGTCTTTATGGCACTACCAAAGTCGTGCAGCAATCTAACGGACAAGGCATGTCTGGTGGATACAGGGTGGCTGGAAGTTTGCGGGTGTTTGAGCATGGCATGTTTTCTGTCGTGTATAATTCTTCGGTTACTTTTAACATGAAAGGCGGTTTGGTCGCTATCACACAGCTTGGCCCTTCTTTAGGAAATGTGCTAACTAAAGGAAGTCTTAATATTAATGTTTCTTTGCCTCAAACTCTAAGCTTAGCCTACGCTCATCAATTTTTCAAAGACCGCTTGAGAGTGGAGGGGGTATTTGAACGCACCTTTTGGAGTCAAGGGAATAAATTTTTAGTAACCCCTGATTTTGCTAACGCCACTTACAAGGGCTTGAGCGGAACGGTCGCCTCTCTAAGCTCTGATACGCTTAAAAAAATGGTAGGCTTAGCGAATTTTAAAAGCGTGATGAATATGGGGGCTGGCTGGAGAGACACCAACACCTTTAGATTAGGCGTAACTTATATGGGTAGGAGCTTGCGTTTAATGGGTGCTATCAATTACGACCAAGCCCCAAGCCCCCAAGATGCGATAGGCATTCCAGATTCTAATGGCTATACTATAGCCTTTGGGGCTAAATACCATTTTAGGGGCTTTGATTTAGGCTGGGGAGGAAGTTTCACTTTTAAAAGCAATCGCTCTAGCTTGTATCAATCCCCCACCATCGGACAATTAAGAATTTTTAGCGCTTCATTAGGCTATCGCTGGTAAGGAAAAACATGCTAGATAATAAAACGATTTTAATCACAGGTGGCACAGGAAGTTTTGGCAAATGCTTTGTGCGTAAGGTTTTAGATACTTCTAAAGCTAAAAAAATCATTGTCTATAGCCGAGATGAGTTAAAGCAGAGCGAAATGGCAATGGAATTTGATGATAGTAGAATGCGTTTTTTTATCGGCGATGTGAGAGATTTAGAACGCTTAAATTGTGCCTTAGAAGGCGTGGATATTTGTATCCATGCTGCAGCTTTAAAGCATGTGCCAATTGCAGAATACAATCCTTTGGAATGTATCAAAACCAACATCATAGGGGCAAGTAATGTCATTAACGCATGCCTAAAAAATGAAGTTAGTCAAGTCATTGCCCTAAGCACCGATAAAGCAGCTAATCCTATCAATCTCTATGGGGCGACTAAATTATGTAGCGATAAGCTCTTTGTGAGTGCGAATAATTTTAAAGGCACTTCAAAAACGCAATTTAGCGTGGTGCGTTATGGTAATGTGGTAGGAAGTCGTGGGAGTGTGGTGCCGTTTTTTAAAAAATTAGTTCAAAATAAAGCGAGTGAAATTCCTATTACAGATATTCGCATGACAAGATTTTGGATAACCTTAGATGAAGGGGTTAATTTTGTGCTAAAAAACCTAGAGAGAATGCATGGGGGTGAAATTTTTGTGCCAAAAATTCCTAGCATGAAAATGACTGATTTAGCACAAGCTTTAGCTCCTAATATTCCTATTAAAATCATAGGCATTCGCCCAGGCGAAAAACTCCATGAAGTCATGATTCCTAAAGATGAGAGCCATTTAGCCTTAGAATTTGAAGATTTTTTCATTATTCAGCCAACCATAAGCTTTCAAACACCCAAAAATTACGCCCTTACCAAACTTAATGAGAAAGGGCAAAAAGTCGCCACTGACTTTGAATATAATAGTAACACTAATAAAAAATGGCTAGAGCCTAAGGATTTATTAAAATTATTATGAATTTTTTAGAAGACTTATTTTACCCCCTAAAACTATTAGAAAACAAACGCATTTTATTGTTAGTGAGTGGCTCCATTGCTGCGTATAAGTCCTTGGAATTAGTGCGATTATTGTTTAAAAGTGGGGCAAACATTCAAGTAGTAATAAGCGAAGATGCCAAAAAGTTTGTAACCCCCTTAAGCTTTGAAGCCCTAAGTCATAACGAAGTCTTGCACGCAAACAATGAAAAATGGCATTACAATCATAACAATGTTTTATATCATAACCATATCGCTTGTGCTACCCATTCTGATTTACTCATCTTTGCTCCCCTAAGCGCTAATAGCTTGGCAAAAATTGCTCATGGAATAGCTGATAATGTAGTAAGTGCAACTTTTTTGGCTTGTAATAGCCCTAAAATCCTAGCCCCTAGTATGAATACAAACATGTTATTAGCCCCTAGCACTCAAAGCAACTTAAAACGCTTAGAAGAGTTTGGTTATACCATTTTAGAAACACAAAACGCCCTTTTAGCCTGTGATACTAAAGGTAATGGAGCTATGGCTGAAGTTTTAGAAATCCTTTTTAAAGCCACTCAAACCCTTTTAAAAGACCCTTATTTTGAAAATAGAGAAGTCGTAGTAATAGGCGGAGCGAGTGTAGAAAAGATTGATAGCGTTCGCACTATCAGTAACCTTTCTAGTGGCATTCAAGCAAGCACTCTTGCTCTTGCTTTGTATTTCAAGGGAGCAAAAGTAACTTTCATTTCATCTTGCTTTCCTACTCCCCTACCTAAAGAAATCACAAGCATTCAAGTTAGTGATACCAGATCCTATGAAAACGCTTTAAATAATGTTTCTACAAGCTTGCGCCCCCATTCTCAAAAGCCCCTACTATTCAACCTAGCTGCCATTAGTGATTATGTGCCAAAAACAACCTTTAATCATAAGCTTAAAAAAAGTGAATTAGGCAAAACCTTAAACATTGAATGCGTTCAAAATAAAGATTTACTCGCATCTATAGACGCTAAGAAATTTGTCAAAATCGGTTTTAAAGCCGAAGATAAAGAAGAAAAAGCCATAGAAAACGCTAAAAATCTTTTAAAACCATCTCAAAACCATGGCAAAGATTGCTCAATGGTTGCTTTAAATCTCATTAAAGATAATCGCCCCTTTGGCTCATTAGAAAACGAATTGACACTCTTTACTCATCATAAAACCCAAAACATTTCTTCTACAAACAAGCTAGAAGCCAGCTTTAAAATCCTTGATTTTATCAAAGACAACACCCTTTAATGCTAGAAGCCCTAAACGCCCTTAATCAGCTTAATACGCTTAACTCTAAAAACGCTACACATAATTTCAACGCCACTTTACCTATTCTTTTAAAAGTGCTAGAAAAACAAGATAAAAATCTTTTTCTTTTACAAGTGGGTAATAGAATCATACCTACTAAAAGCGAGCAAGAATTACAAATCAATCAGCCCTATTTTGCAACTATGCAAAGAAATCAGCTTGGCGATATTGTGCTTAAAAACCTAGTCATAGCCCCCAAAATTTTAGAAGAGCTAGATGACTTACCAGCCCTTGAAATTAAGCATTTAAAAGAAATGCTAACCAAAGATAACACGCCCTTAAAAGAATACAAGGAACTTTTAAGCGAAAAATTAGTCCATGCTAAAAGCTCACAAGAGTTTTTAAACCTAGCTAACATGCTCTTAAGCTTGCAATCACAAGTCTTAAGTTTTGTCATTCAAAACGAACATAAAAAAGCCTTTTTACAAATGAAAGCCAAAAAACAGAGCATTGATTTTTACGCCCTTTATCCAAATTTAGGCGAAATAAATGGCAATATTTATCTCAAAGAAAAAGAAAAACAACTTTTTTTAAAAACCACACATCAAAGAACCAAAGAAATTTTAGAAGAGTATCAAAACACTCTTTTTGGCTTTGCTAGTGTTGAAATTGTGTGTGAAAAAGCCCCTATGCTTTTTCAATTTGAAGAGCGTTTGTTAGATACAATAGGCTAATCAATCAGCTTAAAAAACTTAAAATTGTTTCTTAAAAAGACACTTACTTCTTAAAAAGATATTTGACAATTAATTCTAATTATTTTAAGTTATTTTTAGCATTTTATTAGATAACATACGCAAAGTTAAAGATGTGCCTAATATTTCTTAATATATTTCTTAATATATTTCTTAATATATTTCTTAATATATTTCTTAATATATTTCTTAATATATTTCTTAATATATTTCTTAATTAGGTCTGTTACTCGTGAGTAAAAGGACAAATCTAAAATGAAAAACTCTTTTAACAATCTTTTTAAAGCAGTTTTTACAAACTCCACACCCCTATTTATGCCTAAAAAATCGTTTTTTTTTTTTTAATATCGCTTGTTATCTCCTTTTCTTAGGGGTTTTAGACGCCCACCCAAAAGACGGCTTTTTTATAGAAGGGGGCTTTCAAACAGGAACTTTAGAGACCAAAACCTACGAGCAATCCTACACTACCCTAGATGAAACACAAACCATTATCCATCAAATCCCTAGTAAAAATACGCCTAGTAAAGATAAAGAGCCTAACAACCAAATTATCCAATCTAGCATTTTAAACAAAAACGCCCATTCAGTGTGGTGCTCCCCTAACGACCCCTCGTGTTATTTTAAAACCACTAATCAAACTAATACTTGTGCCATTGGCGATACAGCGTGCAATAAGGCTTGCAATGGTGCGAAAAATTGCATTGATAATAATTCGCTCATCTCTCAAAGCGTTCTAGATAGTATCAAGGTCAATACTAATGCCCTTGTTAGCGCAAGCTTAAATAATAGGGATTTAAAAATCAGTAATTTTCTGCCCTATAATTTAAGCAATGTAACCTTAATCGCCCATGTCAATGGCAAGGAAATCCCCCTAGCCTTTTTACAAAATATTTCTGCGTATGAAGATTACACCCTAAACGCCAACACGATTACCAAACTTAAAGAACTCCTAAAAACTGATCCTAATATCACCTTTAGCTTTCAAGCCTCTAATTTTTCTAACGCTCAAACCACTAGAGTGCTAGAGCAAATGAACTCTATGAAAAAAGAAAATTTATGGCTTAAATTCAGCGATAACCCCTATGGAAGTGCGAATAATTGGATTAAAATGAGTGTTTTAGATGTAGAAAACTACATCAATATCTATGAAAATCTAAGCGCTCTTTTAAATTCTAAAAGCTTTAAAAACGCCGTTTCTAACGCCCCCTTTCAATTCTCTAACGACCAATCCCCTTTTCAACAAAACTTAACCGAAGTCGTAGATATTAATGGAACAATGTATAGGATAGGCAAGGCGAGTGAGAGCCTAACTAAAAAGTATGAAAACAATCAAAGCTACCAACTCATAGGAGAAATTTATACTATGGAGAAAGACCCTAAAGCCGTTGGAGTAGTTATTCAAAATCTTTGGCATGGAAAGACCGGTGGAAGATATTATTTTCATCTCAACAACAAAGAAGTGCAGGGCAAAATCTATTATGAGCCAGAATATAACGGCGATGTGCCTTATACCATTATAAATGGAAAGAAAGAATATGGCGCATGCATTAGCACTTCAAACAATAGCTCACAATATGTGCCTACAAGCGAATGTTTAAATAGCAATCAAATCAGAGACCCCTACACAACAAAAAATGGTGCTACCATTCAATGGGTGTCTTATAATGTCATCTCTAATCAAAAGATTTATGACACTTATACCAAAAGCTATGGCGTTACTCTAGGGCTTTTAAGTAAAGGAGCATGGGGTGATGAGGGGGCAACCTTTCCTAATAAACAAATTATGGGGTTGCAACAAGGCTTGATTTCCCCCACTAATAACCAAGCCCTACTCAACTATCAAAAATTCTATGGCTACGATGGTAATTACAACACACCCTACAAAATCATTAAATTGCCACGATGGCATGGCAACTACAATCAAGTTCAAGACAATGGCAATAGCGCTCGCAGTTCTCTCAATGTGTTGTTCCATGAGTTTGGACACCTTATTGGCTATCATTGGGGTAACAATAAAGATGAGCTTAAAATTGGTGGGAAATACAATGGCAATTTAGATTTTGGGCATTGTGGGGATTTGACCTTTCCGGGTGGGGAACTTCCTGATGATTATGGAAACGACGGCTTTCATTGTAACCTTATAGGCCCTGTGGGTCAGGGCGATACCCCCTTGCAATACCCCTTATACATTCCTAACAAAGCCGGTCCAAACACCAACAACCCTGTCATTTTTGCCGGAATGACTGGGCTTATGCTAAGCGTATATATGAATTTAGAAAAGAACAATCAGCTCACCATCAATTACAACACCATTGGCAAAAAAGAAGAAGAAAAGGCTATCCCAAATACCCATACCATTTCAACCAACCACCAAAAACTAGGATACACCCTTTCACAAAAAACTTTTATTAAGCACCTTCTAAACGCTTTTAATTATAAACGCACTAATGCTATGGTGGGCTTTGATATTTTGAGTGGGTATCAAAAATACTATAACGACTATATAGGGGTGTCTGCCTATGCGTTTTTAAAATACAATTATTCTAGCAGTAGTCAGCCCCATTCATTGAATGAAACCAATCAAATCAGCCTAGGGGTTGGCACGGATTTATTGGTGGATTTTCTCACCACTTATAAAAACATGGTTTATAGAGCGAAAAACAAGCGTAATAAAATCGTTTTAGTTAAAAAGAAAATGTTTCAAAGCTCTTTAGGAAGTTTTCTAGGTTTAAGAGCGATGTATAATGGCTATGGGGTCGCACGCTCTTATCTCAATCGTGGCAACATAAACTTTGTAGGCGGACTAGACTATAGAATCAAGCATTCCAAATACTCCATCGGCGTTTCTATCCCTCTAATCCAAGATAACCTAAAAGCAAACTACCACAACGAATTAAACTCCGGCTATGTAAGCTTGAATTTAGGAACGAGCCATTTTAATGTGTTTTTTAACTACGGATGGGTGTTTTAGGCTCAAACGCTTTAAATAACCAAAATACTTCTTTTAATAAACCACTTTGATTTTAGCCTTAATTATTGTTTTTGTTTTACTGCTTTTTAACAAATCGCTCTAGTTTCTTCTTGTTATTTTAGTCTTGTTACTCCAACTTGTTGCTTGCGTTTTTAGTTTTATTATTTTTCTCTATTCTAATCAAACACTGCCAACACACCCCAAAAACCTATTTTTTAGGTTTTAGGAGTTTTGTTAAGGCTTTAAAATCACACAACAGAGCCAAACACCCTCTTAAAAAATGGTAGCTATCCCTAAGCAATAAAAGAATTAGATTGTTTTCGTTAACACCCCTATTTTTTAAATCTTCTTTTAATAAGGATTTAAACTTCTGGGGGGGGGGGGNNTTTTTTTTTTTGTTTTTTTTTTTTTTTTTTTTTTCTTTTTTTAACACAAAACTCCCAACACCCCCCAAAACCCTTTTTTTTAGGTTTTAGGGGTTTTGTTAAGGCTTTAAAACACACAAAAGAGCCAAAACACCCCTTAAAAAATGGTAGCTATCCCTAAGCAAAAAAAAAATTAGATTTTTTTCGTTAACACCCCTTTTTTTTAAATCTTTTTTTAATAAGGATTTAAACTTCTGGGGGGGGGGGGGTGGAGTATAAAAAGGAGATTGCTCAATCTTAAAAGAATACTTAAAATCTTTAGATTTTGCTTTTCCCAAACACAAACGCTCTTGCACCTCTAAACTCACGCCATTCTTGCTAGCACATGGTAAAATCCTGGTCAAGGAGCTATTTGGCACTAAAGCATATAAATCAGCATACTTTTTGGCAAGCTCAATACCCTCTATATCAATGCTTTTGCTATGAGAAAGGTCTGGAAGCTCTTTGAAAAAATCACCCTTATTTTCATAATAATGCCCTACTCCTTGCTCATAAAAATCAATCCCACATAGATAGATTTCTTTATAACCTAATGCAATCGCTACAATTAACATCATTATTCCAGTAGTAAAATGCTGACCATAAAAATTACTGTATTTTGAATGCAAGGCAAAAAAAGGTTCTAAATCTTTTAAATACCCATAAACAGAACGAATCCCTATATAATACTTATCTAAATATTCTTGTGTCGAGACATAACTGACCTTATTAAACCAACTATGTGTCCCAATATTAGTGCAATAGACATCATCTAAATTATATTCAAAGCGCTTTTGCATAACTCGAGCCATCTCTATCTGTGCATCAAAAACACTTGGATTAAAAAAAACCCCCTTAACCTCTCTACCCAAATAATACTTGTCTTCAAAATAGAATTGATTGCATCTAAACACATCAAAATCAGACGGAAATAAGGAATAATCTAAATCTTTAATACTTGGACCATTACCGGCAATGATAAGGGGTTTCATCAAAAATCTCTCCTAAAGCTAAAAATTAAAATAAAGAATGTTCCATCAAAAACTATAAGCCAATCATACCAATCAAGGAAAGTCTAATACAAAATACCTACTATTGTCATTTTTTATCAAAAAACCCCCACAGCAAGCTAAAGATTTTTCCATCTTTACACAATTGCCATGCCCCTCTTACTAAGCTTATCGCATCAAATACTAATCGTTTTGCCAACCATACATATAAATTACTTCCACTAATCCCTTTAGATACTAATATTTTTTTTAAATCACTGCGAACATTGGACACTTCCCCAAAAGTATCTTTCTTAAAAACTGCATCACTCGTATACCCTAAAGGCTTATGTTCTCCAAGCTTTAAACTTTGCATTTTTTCTATGCTTAAAACATTCTTATTGGGACTTAAGGGCAAATATCTATTTAATGCACTATTTGGTACTAACGCATATAAATTAGCATAACTCTTTGCCAATTCAATAGCTTGTAAGTCAATATTCTTGCTGTGCGTATTGAGCGAAGATGGATGTGGTATAAAATATTCACTTTTATTCTCGTAAAAATATTCCAAGCCATTTTCATAAAAATCAATCCCACATAGATAGATTTCTTTATAACCAAGAGCAATGGCTACAATGAGCATATCTATGCCAGAGGTAAAATCTTTACCATAAAAATTCACATTATTCTTATGCAATGTGAAAAAAGGCTCTAATTGTTGCAAAAAATAAAAAGCCCTTCTTATCCCCACATATCTCTTCTTTAAGAGCTCCTCAATATTGCAACCATCAATATAATCACTATTCGTAGTGCAATAAATATCACAAAAAGCATATTCATCATTACATACCAACTGTCTTGCTGTTCGCATTGCCACATCAAATATTTCTCCAGCAAAAAAAAATGCTCCCTTAACCTCTCTACCCAAATAATACTTGTCTTCAAAATAGAATTGATTGCATCTAAACACATCAAAATCAGACGGAAATAAGGAATAATCTAAATCTTTAATACTTGGACCATTACCGGCAATGATAAGGGGTTT
>NZ_FZMR01000011.1 GCF_900198405.1 Helicobacter cetorum | reverse complement strand
AAGCTTAAGGTTTGCTTAAATTTATGGAGTGTTTTGAAAAATGTGCTGAAGTTGGAGGGTGTTTAGGAATTGAACCTTATTACAGAAGGCTTTTCTCGGGGGTTCTGATAAATTTCATCAATCTTTTGCAAGTAACGATTAAAATTGAATTTTAGGGCAAGAAACTCCAAAAATCTCTAAAACCACAAAAATATCCTACATCATTTTGCAAGCCCCATGGCTTAAATCTTTTTTTAAAACACCCACCCATAGTTAAAGAACACATTAAAATGACTAACCCCCTCTTTTAAAATAACATGCCCATAAGCATTAGGATTATTAAAGGCTACTTTCATATTCCTTTGAATCAAAGGTAAAGAAACCCCTATAGAATATTTTGATTTTTTACCCCAAAAATTAATCCCTCCTACGAATTCAATATTGCCGGTATTTTTATTTTGGTTTAATAAACTATAGCGATTGTATAGCCCTCTAAAACCACTAAAGATTCCAAAGTTTTTAGTAAAGTCTAAGAGAGCCTCAACTCCTATGCCTAATCCTACTTGATTGATTTTTTTAGCAAAGTTATTGGCTTTAGCATAATTGTATTTCACTATTCCATAATAAGATAACCCAAAATAGTTGTTAAAATATTGTTGGTAACCTAGTTTGAAGTTAAAGCCTAGGGTGGCGGAACGAGCGTTCTTGTTATTTATGCTTGTTGTAACTTCATTTAATTGCGTTTTTAAAGCACTAAGCATGAGATTAAAGGGTTGTTGATTAGAAAGTTCGTTATAGTTTATAGGGAGCTTGTTTTCTTTAGCTAGAGTTGTCCAAGCTTGAGCACTAACTCCTACAAACCCAGGAATCACACCCTTATTATTAATGCAATAATCCCCTTGCGGGCACGATGGAGTGGGGTTTGGGTTTTCAGGCACATTAGAATAGGTCATGTTGCCAGCCTTATGGTCGCTATCATAACCTTTAGTGTGAGAATATTCATGTAAAAATACTTCTAAATTAAAACGCTCATTAGCATCGCTAATCAAATTGGGGTCTTTTAAAATTTTGACATAATCAGGGTTTAAATATTCAGCTCGCATGCTCAAAGATAAAGTGGTTGAAAGCCCGCTAAAATTAGATGCATCCAAGATAGAAAGGTATAAAGTTTGGTTTCTAGGGGCTTGAAATTTATCAATAATTGTTTGTGGGGCTATAGTCTCTCCGCTACTAACTAATTGCCCATTAAGACCAACAGAAGAAGAGTTAGAAAAAACAAAAGGGGCTTTTAAGATAGCTTGCTCCCATGTATTAGAGCTTAATACATAGGCTAAATTGGCAAACATCTCAGCGTATTCTTGAGCATCTTTTTGCGTTATGGGGGCATACACGCTTTGACCATTTGGCTTCGTATCGCTTGTAAAACCTTTATCGCTAAAACCTAAAGGAATATCCACTTTAATCTGTCCTAAAGAATCAACAACACGCTTGGTAATAGAATCAGCAATTTGAGATGGCACAAGCTCTAATTCATATTCGCTATTAAACTTAGTGATATTATTAAGATAGGTTTTAAGGTCATTAGAATCAATTTTTGAATTGATAAAATCAAATTGAGACACATCTAAAGTGGTTTTAGAAAAATCTTTCAAACTCTCTAATGTTGCTAAAACAATCGGTTTATCCCCATTTCTTGGTCTTGCAACTAGATTAAGCCCATTTAGAGTATAAGGCAAATAATTAGACAACTCAATGCCATTCATTGTAAGCACGCTTTTTATTAAATGCATGGTGCTAAAATTATTGCTCGTATCGCTTAATTTTGTCTTAGAAAAAACGCTTTTTTGGTCGCTTGAAAGCTGTTTATTAGAAAGTAATGGTGCTGAAAGCATAGGACGAGAAATAACTTGATTGCGTTTGATTCTTTCTTCGCTCTCTAACATTCCGGTTTCAAACCCACCCTCTATAAAAAACCCATTCCTAGGGCTTGCCTCTAAGCCACTTAAACTCGCTATCATCAAAACGATACTTCTATTTAAAAACCCCATTTTTGTATATCTCACTAAAACACCCACCCATAGTTAAAAAACACATTGAAATGGCTCACCCCCTCTTTTAAAATAACATGCCCATAAGCATTAGGATTATTAAAAGCTACTTTCATATTCCTTTGAATCAAAGGTAAAGAAACCCCTATAGAATATTTTGATTTTTTACCCCAAAAATTAATCCCTCCTACGAATTCAATATTACCGGTATTTTTATTTTGGTTTAATAAACTATAGCGATTGTATAGCCCTCTAAAACCACTAAAGATTCCAAAGTTTTTGGTAAAGTCTAAGAGAGCCTCAACTCCTATGCCTAATCCTACTTGATTGATTTTTTTAGCAAAGTTATTGGCTTTAGCATAATTGTATTTCACTATTCCATAATAAGATAACCCAAAATAGTTGTTAAAATATTGTTGGTAACCTAGTTTGAAGTTAAAGCCTAGGGTGGCGGATTTATTGGCTTTTGAAACCGATTGCATCGCCGAAATACTTTCATTAATGGTGCTAATAAGCGTGTTAGCAGATGCTTGTGAGGGAAGTAATAAATCTTGTTGTTTGTCTAAATCTTTATAATTGATAGGCAGAGCGTTTTTGCCTAATAAATCATTCCATACAGAGCGAGTAACCCCTACAAACCCCGCAGGCACTTTCGCACAATTTGGGTAATTAGGGTGCGTAGCACACACATCATAAGTTGTATCATCAACTGGATAGGTCATGTTGCCATTGTGCGAATAACCTCTAGTGTGCGAGTATTCGTGTAAAATCACGCTTAGAGCGTATTGGATTTGCGTATAATCAGCATTATAGAGTTTGGAGGGTAAAAGATTGTAAGTTTCTATAGCCAAAGCCCCCCTAGAAGAATTACCCAAAGGAGTTCCATACCCCTCAACATTACTATCTTTTAATAAATGCCCCTCAATTGTCATGGTGTCCGTAAAATTTTTCACAATACTTTCTGGGGATACAAAGTATTCTTTGCTAGTGCCACTAGGTGCAAGCCCATTATCTTTAGGAGTTACGCAAGTGGATAAATCATCTTTATTGCAATCTGAGGGGCTATTTCTATTGGTAAAATCAAAAGGAGCGTTTAAAATGGCATTTTTCCATTCATCAGTGCTATAGACATACGCCATGTTTAAGACCAAATCTGTGTATAAACCCGCCCATTCCTTATTAAAAACCGCATTACAATCTATACCCTCCTTGCAATATAAGCCCGGACTATAAGACTGATTTTTATATTCTAAAAAAATATTAGCGCTAACTGCGTCAATAGCCCTAAACACCCTTTGAGTCATCTCGCTAGATTGACTAGAATGATTGACATTAAAATCAGCTTGATTTAAATCCACCCCCTTAAGGCTTTCAAAAGTCTCTTTAGGAATACTCATAAGAGATTGCTTAGGCAATGTTTCTAAAATACCCACATAAATCTCATGACCTTGAATATCTGTAACTTTAATTTGCACTTTATCTAAATTATAAGGCAGAAAGTTTTCTACTACAATAGCATTCTTTTGTGCA
Source organism: Helicobacter cetorum (assembly GCF_900198405.1). GTDB lineage: Bacteria > Campylobacterota > Campylobacteria > Campylobacterales > Helicobacteraceae > Helicobacter > Helicobacter cetorum_C. The sequence continues at coordinate 44,721 of NZ_FZMR01000011.1, read as the reverse complement.
TCAAATCTTATTTGAATAGGCTCTCTAGCTGAGAACTTAAGCTTTGCAATGCTATCAGCCGTTGAAAAAAGCTCAGAACCCATTTTTTGAATGGCTCCTAAAGGCACAAATGGCTCATTAATAGTCTTGGTAACTCTTTGGAGCACTTGTTGTTGTGTTTCTAACATTCCGGTTTCAAACCCTCCCTCAATAAAGACCCCACTTCTAGGGCTTGCCTCACATTCGCCAAAGAGACTTGCCAAAATCAAGCACATACTATTACTAATTCTTTTCAAAATATTTCCTTATATTTAGGTTTATCTATTTAATATCCATTTATTCTTATAATATTTTGATTGTCCTTATTGTATTGAAAAAACTTTAAAGTAGCTTTTAGCGAGAAAATTATTTAATGGGTTAAAAATTTTAAAGTTTTAAAATACCCATCCATAGTTAAAAAAGAGATTAAAATGGCTTACCCCCATATCAAAAGATGCCACACCCAAATAAAAAGGGGTTTGAAAATCCATTTTCATGTTTTGCTGGATAAGTGGTAAGGACGCCCCAATGCTATATTTAGAATGTTTATGGCGGTAGTTAAAGCCAAAAACAATGTTGATATTACCCCTATTTTTGGCTGTATTCATTAGCTGATAGCGGTTATAAAAAGCCCTTAACCCCATAAAAGTCCCCAATGAACTGATAAAATTACTTTCTTTATGATGCCTACTAGATGTATAGCTATTTAAAAAATCTAGCAATAAATCTGCCCCCACTCCATAACCATATTGATTGATAGTGCCAATATCTCCCTTAGCATTCGTGTGGTTATATTTAAAAATACCATAATACCCTAGACCTAAAAAATCATTAAAATATTGTTGATAACCTATCTTAATATCAGCACCTACTATCCCATTAGTATTTTGCGAAGAATTAAAATTCAATAATCTTGGTAAGCTGTATCCAAAACTTGGATTTTTTTGCAAATTAGGCGCTAAATTCAAATTGTAATGAGGGGCTTTTTGAGCGCTAAGCGTAGCGTAATTGATAGGTAATTTATCTTGCTTGGCTAGTTGCATTAAAACTTCTTCGCTTAAGCCCGCATAGCCCGCATGCACTTCATGGCAATTTGTATGGTCTGCCCCCTCACAAATATCATACATTGTTTTATTGTTAGGATAAGTCATATCGCCATTATGGCTATAGCCTCTTGTATGTCCGTATTCATGAAAAATATCATACAAAGGAAAACTATCTTTCCAATCCCATGTGTGCCAAATTTTATTGTTTTGATTGATGAAATCTTCATCTAAACCCAAGCTCCCAAACCACCCACGCCCATAGACATTTGCATTAGTATTAATCACGCCTAAGTTTAGTTTCACACTCCCAAAGTCTGTGCTGTTGTCATCTTTTAAACTCCCCTGAATATTCAAGCAATCATTAAAGCTTGCAGAACTATGTGTATTGTATCCGCATTGGTTAGTAAAGTTCTCCCACACTTGCTTAGGCGTCCATATATGACAACCTTGCGAATTAGGCTCTGCACACCATGCAGGAGCTTGTCCGTAGATATTAGGTGTGGCATCAGTTGTGCAAGTATCAAAATCAATCCTTTGCTTATCTTTGTTCAAACAAGGATTAGGGTCAAAAGGTTTCTCAGCGTTTACAAACGCAAAAGGAGCGTTTTCTAAAGCCACCTTCCATTCTTTAGAACTGAATAAATACGCCACATTCAGTAACACATAAATATAATCTCGTGCTAAAGCCCCGGTAACCGGCACATAATCGCTAACATTTACGGTTACTTTTTTACCATTTTTGGTCTCTACCCATGGATAAGTATCGCCTGTTGGCTCATTACTAAAAGTGCCAATGATATTAACCTTAATAGAATTGATAGCGTCTAAAACTCTTGTTGTATCCATAGAAGAATAAGCACTAGGCTCTATACTAAAAGAAATATTTGTATCATTTTTATATTGCTTGAGAATGGGAAAAGTATCTAAATTAAACTTTGCTAAACTAAATTGTGGGAGTTCTTGCAAATGTGTGATAACAATATCCTTACCACCTGCATGCATAACCAAACTGACATTAGATAAATCATAAGGCAAAAAGCTTTCAATTTGCAAGGTGTTATCTTTAATGATTGTTTGAATAATATTTTTTGTGCTAAAGGTTACGCCAGAGGCATTTTGATTAGGGGTTAAAATCTCGCTTGCATGCGATAAATAATAAGAACTATTCACACATAAAGCCTCATTACAAGGAATGCTTTCATGCCTTTGGATTTCTTTATGCTCTAGCATACCGGTTTCAAAACCTCCCTCTATAAAAAACCCATCTTTTTGGTGAGCGTTCAAAAGATTTGCTAATAAAACGCATAAAAATAAAAAGATTTTTAGCAAATAAGCACCCCCCCCCCCCCAAGAAACCTAAAAAAAGAAAAAGAGAATAGAGAGATAAAAGGTCTATAGAGAGATAATAGACTATATTCATTACAACACACCAAGCATTTTTTCATTGTAACCTCAATTTTATGTTTTAAAAAATCCACCCATAATTTAAGAAAATATGCATGTTTTTAGGAGTCTCTTGTAAGGTTACTTCACTGACTAAATCAGCGCTTTTGGCTTGAATCTTTTGATTGATTAAAGGCACACTAATGCCTAAAGAAAATTTTGAATGCTTATAGCGGTAATTCACTCCGGTTGTAAAATGCACATTCCCTAAATTCTTATTTTTCTTCAAAAGCTTGTAATTATTCCACACGCCCCTAGCTCCTGCAAAAATTCCAAAAGAACTCTTAAATTGTTTTCCATTATAGACATTGACAAAATCTAGCAATAAATTACTCCCTACCCCCAAGCCCATTTGCACCACATTACCTACAGAGCCCTTCATAGATGCGTGATTATAATTGAAAAATCCATAGTAAGACAAACCTATAACATTATTAAAATATTGCTGATAACCTAACATGGTATTAAAGCCTAGCATAGGGGCTTTTTGCTGGCTTGTTGTGGGGGTTATTTGAGTGTTAGAGCGAGTTTTTTGAACAATGTCATTTAAAGCAGTAGCAAAGCTTTGAACCGCCATAGAATTTTCTGGCTGTAAGGTGATAGGGTTGTATTGCCTACTTTTAGGAATATCTTTCATGGGGTCATATTGCCCGCTTGGAGCGTCTGTCATAAAGGGCAATTCACCACTACGCGCCATTTCTAGCCATACTTGAGTGGTTACTGAAGTAAAGCCTTCACCATAAGGTTGTAAATAACCACCATTATAAGTCATGTTACCATTATGTTTATAACCCCTAGTATGAGAATATTCATGCAAAAATTGATAAAACCTTTCTAAATACTTGTCTGCTGTCGCATTAGGGTCCCAAAATAAAGGGCTAGAATATTCGCTAAATACCGCACTCTCCAACGCATAAAGAGTAGAGCTACCAAGCCCTGCGATACCATTATTAAGCGAACGATTTAACTCTTGCAAGCGTAAATCTCTGCTATCGCCTCGCATGTTATCAATAACTTCTTGCTTTGGAATCTCTCTCCCTTCATCATGGAAAGTAAAGCTTGCCTGATTGATAGCATCTTCCCATTTTTGCGAATCTAAAACAAACGCTAAATTCAATAAATTCTTAGAAAACGCCTCCGCAAACCAAGGATCTACAGACTGAAAACAAGAACTACCATAAGAGCTACACCAATTCATATTTTGAGGTTGTCTAAGGTCTGTAAAATGCCCATGAATGTTGGTTGTAATCGTATTAAGACTATTGATAACTCTTATTGTTTCTTTATCAGCTTTATCTCCGGGTTTAATCACAAAATCGCTTGGGTCAATATGTCCTTGCAATTTTTCTAACGCACCAATTTTAGAGGCATCAAAAGTGGTGCTTGAATTTTTAGGCAAATTAACAATCGTAGCAATTTGAACTTCTTTGGTTTGTCCTTTTTCATCTTGCACTTTAACATACAAATCCACATCAGCTAAATTAACAGGAATAAAGCTTTCTAAACTCACTTGTTGATTAGCGCTATCATAGCTAAGACGCACCGGCGTTTTAGTAGAAAACTTAATACTCCCATTATTAAGTTTTTCTTTATCGTTAAAAAGTGAGCCTTCTGTTGGGTTATTCAAATCGCTTATACTAAGCTCTACAGAAGTGATTGGTGCACTATCTTTAAAAGTAAGAGAGTCATTAAAACTTGGCGTTTTAGGGATTTTATCTTGCTTTGGAGGAGTAACTTCTACTTTAGCAACCCCTTGAGGAACATTTTGCGTGGTTGGTGTTGGCGTGGTTGGTGTATTAGTTGGTGCATTATTAGGCGTAGTTTGAGGCGTAGTTTGAGGTGCTTTTGAACTCTGCTGATTGATTTTATTACCCACGCTACTAGAAGTATTAGTGGTGCTTGTTTTGGAATGAGATGTTTTAGGTGAGAAAAGGGGCTTAAAAATCTCGCTGTTAGAATAGCTTGTGAATTTAGGATATTTTTGCTCCCTAGTTTCTAGGTATCCACTCTCAAAACCTGCCTCTATAAAAAATCCGCTCTTTGGGTGTGCCTCACATTCGCTCAATAGCCCTACCAAAATAAAAGCTATGCTTTTAGAAAAAATCTTAAAATTCTTATTCAAAACTTTCCTTTTTTTGTTTGTCATTCATTTATCATTATAGTTTTTTACTTTCGTTTTATATTTTAATTCAAAAAACTTTAATTTAGCTTTTATTAAAAATTATTAAACTCTAAAAGACCTAAAATACCCATCCGTAATTAAAAAATACATTAAAATGACTGATTCCCTCTTTCAAAATCATTGCACCTTGATAATTAACATCATCAAAAGCAACTTTAATCTTATTTTGAATTAGAGGCAAATCTACCCCTATAGAATACTTGGAGCGTTTATGGCGGTAATTAAAACCGGTAACAAGATTTAAATTTCCGGTATTTTTAACTTGTTTGATTAAGCTATAGCGGTTGTATAAAGCCCTAAGACCTGTAAAGATACCTAATGAATTTAAAAGATTGTTTTGAGAATATGAATTGACAAAATCTATCAATAAATCTGCTCCAACGCCCAAGCCTAATTGTTGGACTTTTTTGGCAACATGATTTATCTTAGAATAGTTATATTTTACAATCCCATAGTATGATATTCCTAAAAAATCATTAAAATATTCTTGATAACCCATCTTAAAGTTAAATCCTACCATAGATGAGCGATAATTCTTAGTGCTAACACTACTAGAAGCACCTGAGCTAGAGCCTAAATTCTGCACAGCATTTGTTAAACTATTGATAAAAGATTGATTCATACTCGCGCTTGGGGTAAAATCATTACCAATCGTTTTATAATCAATAGGAAGTTTACCCTCTTTACCTAGCGTTTGCCATGCGCTCTGAGTAACCCCTACCATGCCCTTATAGTATCGCTTGCCATCATGGGTGCCATATTGATGGTTATCCCCACCATAACACCAAGTCCCCTTAACACTTCCATCAGCACAAGTTAAATTACCATCATGGTCATAGCCCTTTACATGCCCAAACTCATGCACTAAAGTTTGAAAATCAGTGCGCGAACGCTTATCGCTCATGTTTAACCCCTTTAAAAAAGGGTCAATATTAGGGTCAATAACTTTATCCATAAGCCCAAACATAGAGCAAGGCGGAGCACCTTGAATTACAACCGGACAATTCCCCATTAAACCAGCCTCTCCCCCTGATGCTGGCAAAACAAAGAGAATTAATTTTTCTGTCCTTCGGTATTGATTAACCAAAAAATCTTTATCAATTACTTTACCATTGTCGGTAAAATTTTCTGGGTAGCTCATTACCAAATCAGCCCATTCTTTAGAGCTTAACACATAAGCAAAATTATATAAAATATCAGCATAATATTTAGCTTGCTCTAAAGTGATATTGCCATCTCTGCTTAGATACTGATGCACCCAAGTCAAATCAAAACTCCCCTCTAAATTAACCTTAATATCTTGTAGACTTTGCAACACTCTTTGAGTGTTTTCATCAGAAAATGATGATGCCTCTAAGATTAGGTTGGGCTCATTTACTCCCTTAAGCATTTCTAAAACATTAGTATTTAGATTAACTTGACTTTGAGCATCTAAGCTTTCTAATCCAGCAATTACAATCTTTTTTCCATCGCCTCTATCCCATACCAAGTTAAGATTATGCAAATCATAAGGCAAATAATTTTTAATATTGAGCGTGTGAGTATTCTTATCAAGGCTAAGTTTTAGGGCGTTTGTAGTGCTAAAACCATTATTAGAATCTTGTAAATTTTTTTCTGTCCATATAGGTGCAGTGCTTTTAGAGATTGTGGAATTAGAAAAATAGGCTTTTTGGGGCATTTTTGCTAGCCTTATAAATTGAGGTCGTCTAACAACAGATTCTTTTAGTCTCTTTTCTTCTCTGCTTTCTAATAGTCCTGTCTCAAACCCACCTTCTATAAAAAAACCGCTTTTTTGATGGGTCTCGCATTCACCAAAAGCACCAAGCAAAGTTAAAATAATGGGAAATTTATTAAGATTTATTTGGGGTATAAAAAGTTGCTTTAATATTTTGTCTCCCCTACTCTTTTGCTTTATCATCGCTTACCTTTATAATTATTTTTAGATATGTTTTAACATTTTTGACCAACTTTAAAAATAAAAATCATCAAATAATAAAGATAGTGTTACCCTTTTTATCAAAGAAGTAACACTATGCAAACTAAAACCCTCTATAAAACCTATACATTGTATTGTTTCTGCTTATATGCAAAAAGAGCTTTTAACAAACCATTTTGATAGGCTACAGCTAGGAGTGCCACAACCACACCAAAAATTTGTAAGGCTGATAAGGTCTCGCCAAACAAGAATGGAGCAATAATGGCTACGGTGGCTACAGGACTTAAGATGAGTAATCCTGCTCCTAAAGTCGGATTCAATTTCACACTACCATATTGAGCAAAAGTCCATGCACATGCTTGACCTAGAACACACTCTATAAACATCCAAAACCAGCTCACACCATTAATAGGGTCGCCTGCGGTTACTGAGTGCGTAATGCTAGTTAATTGCTCAATTTCATCTTTAGGCAAGCGCATTTCTCTTAAACCTCTTATCATTTCACTAATATCCAAGCTTTGAGCCGTCTCTACCATAACGCCAGTTGCTATATCAAAACCATTTCCAGTAACTAAGTAAGCCCAAATTAAAGGAGCTATAAGCTGTGCAAAAGATGCAATCATAATAGGCTGAACAATTTGACCTTGATTGATTCTTCCAGCTCTTCTGCTAGCGAATAAATACACCCCATAACAACACCCTGAAGTCAAGCCACAAATCGTGCCTACCGCCATAATACTCATGCCAAAGACTTCTTGGGGTCCATTAGGGTCTACTATGCCATGCTCTAAAGCTCCGCCTGCTAAAATCACCCCTACTAGCATAATAGGAGCCAAAATATAATAGCTTAAAGGAATACGCTCTTTATCTATCATAAACGCTAATGCTGGCAAAATAATCACTTGGATATTTAACAAAATAGAAGCAATTCCTGAGCCTACAAAAAAGATAGAATAATTCCATGCAGTAAAGTCAATCCCCAAAACAAGCCCCGCTAAAATAGAAAGCCAAACACCTTTCTTATTCAGCCAGCCCTTGCTTTTTGCTTCTATAAAAGCAAATGGCACTAAACACAATGCACCCCCTAAGCAACGGATAAACGCTCCTGTAGCAGGGTCAAAATTAGACATTTTCTGCCAAGGGGCTGTAAAAGATAAAAATAAGATACCTAAAAGAAAAATAACATAAGTCATTGGGCTTATGCGTGTATTTGTAACATTATTCATAAAATCTCCTTTAGTTTTTAAGGCTTTCAATTATCTAAAAAGTTTTATTAATCAATTATTAAAAAAGTTGTGAATTTTTTAAGATTTTCTTAGAATAGACATGTTTTTGCTTTTATATTGGAATATTTTGTTTCGTATATACACTTTAAAAAATATTTTTACCAATAAAAATCCACTTTTTATTCTTCATATCATCTAGATATTTTCTAAGATTAGTTTTAGATGAGATTTTCTAACCTTTACAAAAAGATTAGATAAGAAAGTTATTTTCAAAAACTTAAAAAGCTAAATTTAGCTTTTTAACCAACACTAATGCTTTAAAGCAGTCAATGCACGCTCCAAACGATTGATGTCTTCTAGTAACTGCTCAATATTTCTATCTTGTTCTTCTAAATTTTTCAAAACCATTTTGCCATGAGTTTGATGCTTTTTAAACTCAAAACCCAAAAATACCACCACAACAACACTAAGCATGCCGACTACAAACTTCATAACAACTCCTTTATAAATACAATAATAAATTTTTTCAAAAATTGAAAAATGTTTATTATATCAAAAAAAAAAAAAAACAATGCCAACAGAACAACAATAAAAAGCTTTCTATACGAATAACTTTGGCTAAAATTACAAGATTAAAAATAAATATTAGAAAAACATGACTTAAAAAATAATCCCACCACCAATTCAAATACCCCTAGACTAAAATATCTCTTTGTATGACTGATAATAAGATATAAAATTACTAAGATTTAATTGAAATCCCTTTTTTAGGCTTATAAACCATTGATTAATTGTAAAAATTCATAAGTCTTACAAAGCCTTATTAAAAATGATTAGCAGTTTCTAAAAATTATTGTTTTCAAGTGTTAAACAAGTCTTGCAGTCAAATGCCCTATAGTTCTTAAATATGCCATTCAACAAACAAATGCTCAAAGACTTTTTTAAATGCAAAGCATCAAAACATGCCTAACAGAACTAAGAAAAAGTCAAAAATAAAAAACTATTCTTAATATTAAAAAGGCTCTACTTGTTAAAAATATTGATAGGTGTTATTTTAGATCAAATATATATAATTAAAAACTTTTATTTTTTGCGTTTCTTTTATTTGCTAACTTGTATTTGCTTTTTTAAAATTTTACTTATTTTCAAAAGACATCTTAGGGTGGCTAAAAGACTTATGTTTTTATTCGTTGTTTATTAAAAGTGCGTTTAGCACTTTTTAATAACGCTCGCTGATACTCCTTCCCACATCAAAACCCTTGCTTTAAAAGACATTTAGTTTTTAGCTATTTTTAAACAAAGTATTGGTGTTTTAAAAATAACAAAATAGAGTTTAATCAAATAAACTTTAATATAATAAATACTAATTTTTAAAAAGAATTAAAAACTCTTTTTTATAAAATATTTTTTATATTATATTAATAATATTATTAAAAAAGACAAGCTGTCAATACAATGTTTTAACAGAGCCTAGTTTTTTTAAAGTCCCCACACTTCAAAAAATAAAAGGCACTTAATTCCTTTTATATTTTTGTATTGCTTAAGAATTATTGCCTTGCCTCACAATTGCTATTACAAACTCTTTTTGTCATTAGTTCAAAAAACAACACCATTTGCAAATAGAGCCTATTAAAAATTACCAAAGATAAGAGAAACCCCTAAAAAATACCTTTAGGGGTTTAAGAAATTTTATAGAACGCTCAAGCGAGTTTAAGAAAAACTACTTACGCACTTCCTTAATTCTAGCTGCTTTACCCCTTCTATCACGCAAGTAATAAAGCTTCGCACGACGCACTCTACCGATGCGTAACACTTCAACACTCGCTAAACTCTCACTATAGAAAGGAAAGATTTTCTCTACGCCGATATTGTTAGCCCCCATTTTACGCACACAAAAAGTCTTATCCACACCATTACCCCTAATAGCAATACACACGCCTTCAAAATATTGTGTCCGTGTTTTTTCGCCTTCTTTAATGGTGATACCAAGTCTTAAAGTGTCGCCCGCTTTGAATTGCGGCATGGCTTTATCTTTTAATTGAGCGTCTTCAAACTGCTGAATGTAGCGGTTTTTCATCTGTTTTCCTTAATGTAAATTTTATGATTTGTGCTGACTAAATAAATCAAGGCGATGAAACTTTGTCCTTAACTTTGACAAATCAAGTTTTAGTTGCTTGATTTTAGCATGATTTCCTTTAGAATATTCTAAAGGTGCAGGAATTTTATTGATTTCTTTTGATTTAAAGGGTGCGTTAGCAAAATTAGGGGCTTCTAAAGAGTTATTTTCAAAACTCTCATTCTCTAAAGATTGAGCGTTACCTAAGACCCCTTGAATTTGACGAGCGACACTATCTATCAAGCATAACGCCCCAAGCTCACCGCCTGTTAAAATAAAATCGCCTAGAGAAAAGACTTCATCAGCATTAAGTTCTATAGCTCTTTCATCAATGCCATCATATCGCCCACACACTAAAACCACATGCTTTTTTTGAGCTAAACGCATCGCATCCATTTGCTTAAAAGGCTTACCTACAGCACTTAAAAAAATCGTGTGCTTGGGGGTTTTAATAGAATTTAGGGCGTTTTCTATCATCTCAGGGTCTAAAATTTGTCCTGCACCCCCACCTATTAAGGTATGGTCGGCTTTTTGATACTTGTTTGTGCTAAAATCTCTAAGATTTAATACTTCTAATTCAAAAAGATTTTTTTCTAACGCTCTTTTTAAAATGGAGTCTTGAAAATAAGGTAACACGAGCTGTGGGAAAAGAGTAAAAACACTAAATTTCACTTAACTTGTCTCTAAAAGCATTTTTGCATGGCTTGTTATTATCTTTTTGTCTTGCAAAATAATTTCTTTAATATAAAAATCTCTATAAGGGATTAAAAAAGTCTTAGCCAAATTTTTTTCAACCAAGCCAAGCGTGGTTTTTACAATAAAATAGTCAATTTGAGAAATCCTTTGGATTTCTACCACTTCGCCTAAAACTTCATTTTCTTCAACAATACTAAGTCCCACTAAATCACAATAAAAAAACTCACCTTCTTTCAAAACACAGAGTTTCTTGCTCTCTGTTTCACTCATAAAAAGCCCCAAGTTAGTAAGTTTTTTAGCCATTTCAAGCGTTTTTATATTTTCTAAGAATAGCAAGTTTTTAGCATGCTCATAAGAATGAATGATATAATCTTTAAAAGAAGAAGTGCGAGATAAGGCATTTAAGGGAGCGATGCTAACCCTAACGCCCTTTTTCAAGCACTCAGGAAAATCACTCTCTAAATGGAGTTTCAACCCCCCATTAAGCCCCACACTTTTACCAATTTTACCGACTAAGAGCATTAAGAAAGCGTTTCATCACCTAAAACATAAGGGTTTTTACTAGCAAAAACAACTATTTTATAAGAAAACCCATCTTTAGCTTTCACACCTGAAACAAACGCCTTAATCGCACTCACCATTTTGCCTTCTTTACCAATCACATGCCCCATGTCTAAGGGGTGGGTATAAATGGCGATTTGCTTGACTTTATCTTCTAAAAGCGTATGCTCTACACTCAAAACTTGGGGGAAACGCACGACTTTTTTGAGATATTTTTCTAAAAAAGTCGCCACACAATGCGAATAGTCCTTGCATTCAGCTTGAGAAAAAGGCGTTTTGAGAGAATCTAATTCGTGCATTTAATCTCATAAGACCTTAGGCTTTTTGAGAAAGTTTTTCCACTCTCTCACTCATTTTAGCCCCCACACCTTTCCAATAATTCAAACGCTCCATATCAATCTTAATATCCTTAGGCTCGCTTAAAGGGTTGTAATACCCAATAGATTCAATCCAGCCCCCATCTCTTCGTTTTCTAGAATCGGTTACCACCACTCTGTAAAAAGGCTTTTTCTTTCTTCCAATGCGAGTGAGTCTAATGACTGTCATTATAAAAATCTCCTAAAATATTCGTGTTAAATTTGAGATTATACAATAAAAGCCCCTAAAATATGCTTAAACCTTAACGCATTTTAGGGGGCATTTGATTTTTAGCTTGGCTCATTAAGTTCATCAAATCACTAATACCTTTTTTATTGCTTAGGCGTTTTGCCATTTTGCTTGCTTGGTCAAATCGCTTGATAATGCGATTGATTTCAGATACTTCTAAGCCACTCCCTAAAGCAATTCTCTTTCTTCTGCTACCATTTAAAATATCTGGGTTTTCTTGCTCTTTTTTAGTCATAGAATTAACCATGGCCTTGATTTTTTTCACTTCTAAGGAATTTTCTAAATCCGTGTCTTTTAAGGCGTTTGCCATATTCCCTAAGCCTGGAATCATAGAAATTAATGAACTCATAGAGCCTAATTTTTTAACTTTTTCAATTTGATTTAAAAAGTCATTGAAAGTGAATTGCCCTTTTTTGAGCTTTTTACTCAAATCTTTGGCTTCATTAGGGTTTAAAACGCTTGCGGTTTTTTCAGCTAGTGAGAGTATATCTCCAGCCCCCATTAAACGCCCTACAATTCTTTCAGGCACAAACACATCTAAATCAGGGATTTTTTCTCCGCTTCCAATAAAGCGTAAGGGTAAGCCTAATTGATAAGTAATACCTAATGCAATACCCCCCTTAGAATCGCTATCAAACTTGCTTAAAACCACCCCACTAACACCTATTTCTTCATTAAAAGTATTAGCACTTTTTACGCCATCTTGCCCGCTTAATGCGTCTGCCACATATAACACTTCATGGGGGTTTAAGATTTCTTTAACTTCTTTTAATTCATTCATAAGCTCTTTATCAATAGCTAAACGCCCCGCACTATCTACAATCAGCACATCAAATTGTGCTTCTTTAGCTCTTTTTAAGGCATTTTGTGCGATTTCTTTAACGCTTTTATTTTCTTCATAAAAGACTTCTACACCCACCTGTTCGCCTAAAACCTTTAATTGCTCCACAGCCGCTAGGCGTTGCAAATCACATGCACATAAAAGCACTTTTTTATTCTTAGTTTTTAAATAGTAAGCGAGTTTAGCAGTGGTGGTTGTCTTACCACTTCCTTGTAAACCTGCCATTAAAACAACTGTTGGGGGCGTGTTAGCAAAAGTAAAACCACTACTACCTTTGGTGCTTAAAATCTCTAATAGGCTTTTTTCTAAAGCGTCTAAAAATTGTTGCTTGCCAATGCCATTAGCCTTAGTTTGAGATTCCACCTTTTTTAATAGCTCTCTAGCGACTTTATGATGCACATCATTTCTTAAAAGCGTTTTTTTCAATTCATCTAACGCCCTATCAAGCGCTTTTTCATCATCTTGAAAGCGGATTTTATTTAACGCATTTTTAAACCCATCACTTAATGCCTGAAACATTTTTATCCTTCCATTATTGTTCTAGCAAATCTAATTCTTGCTTAATCTTACTTTCTTTTTCTAAAAGCGTTTTTAAATTCTCTTGTGCTTTTTCTAGCACATTTTTAGGGGCATTTTTCACAAAATTTTCATTGTGTAAATTGAGCTTTAATTTTTCTTTTTCTAATTTTTCTAGTTGCTTTTTTAAGCGAAGTATCAAAGGGCTTACATCAATATTCTCTAAATTCGCATGCGTTTGACACAATTCCCCCACATCACTCACGCTTTTTAAAGGCTTAGAGTTAATAACGCTTACTTTTTCTAATCTCGCTAATTTTTGAGCGTAGTTTTCTAAACGCTTCAAGTTTTCTAATTTCTCTCTTAACTCCACGCTTGCTTCTTTTAAAACAATCGGTGGCACTTCTAGCATGATTTTTAAACGCCTTAAAGACACAATGCTATCTTTAATCACTTCAAATTCACGCTCTAATTTTTCATCTCGCTTTAAATCCTTAGGATAAGGCATAACCATAATAGAACGAGCATTTTCTAATCTAGTGTTACTTAGCCTATGGTATAAAAATTCACTAATAAAAGGCATAAAAGGGTGCAAGAGTTTTAAACTCTCTTTTAACACACTCCCTAATTCATCAATGGATTCATTTTCCACTTTAGAAAATTCAATGAACCAATCGCAAAATTCCCCCCATAAAAAGCGGTATAACAAAGTCGTAGCGTCGTTAAAACGATAGTTATCTAAGGTGTTACGCACTTCTTTTGTAGCTAAATTCAAGCGAGATTTCGCATAACGCCCTAAGGGTGTAAGATATTCATTCAAGTACTCTCTGTCTTTAAAAGATTCTTTCTTAAGCTTTAAATAACTTACCGCATTAAAAAGCTTGTTAGCAAAATTCTTGTTATTTTCTAAATGCGTTTGAGAGAGCTTAATATCACGCCCTGTCGCACACAAATTCGCTAAAGTGAAACGCAAGCTATCCGCACCATATTTTTCTATCATCTCTAAGGGGTCTATCACATTCCCCTTAGATTTACTCATTTTTTCGCCCTTTTCATCTCGAACCAGTGCGTGCAAATAAATATCTTTAAAAGGCAATTCGCCCAAAAGCGATTCGCTACAAAAGAGCATTCTAGCCACCCAAAAAAAGAGTATGTCAAATCCTGTAATAAGCGTTGTATTAGGATAGAAGTCTTTTAAATCATTTTCATTAAACAAATCACTTTGTTCTTGACCCCACCCAAGAGTTGAAAACGCCCATAGCCCTGAGCTAAACCAAGTATCTAGCACATCTTTATCTTGCTCTAGTTTTTCACTCTTACAAGTAGGACAAAATAAAGGGGTATCCACACTCACAAATTGATGGTTATTTTCACAAGTAAAAACCGGTATTTGATGCCCCCAAAATAATTGCCTACTAATACACCATGGGCGTAATTCTCTCATCCAAGCGTTGTAATTATTTATCCAGTTAGGGGGGTAGAATTTAGCCAAACCTTTTTGAATTTTTTCAATAGAGTTTTTAGCGATTTCAGGTTTAACAAACCATTGCTTAGACACATAAGGTTCTACCACATTATGACAACGATAGCAATGCCCCACTTGATGCTTATGCTCTTCTATCTTTTCTAATAATTCGCATTCTTTTAATTTCTCTACCACCTTAACTCTTGCAACTAAGCGCTCTAAATTTTCAAACTCCCCACAAAGGGCATTTAAAATCCCTTTTTCATCAAAGATTTTAATCATTTCTAAATGATGGCGTTTGCCTACTTCATAATCGTTAAAATCATGGCTTGGAGTAACTTTCACACACCCTGTGCCAAACTCCATTTCCACATGCTCATCAGCGATAATGGGAATTGTGCGATTGATTAAAGGCAAGATGACATTTTGCCCTACTAAATGCTTGTATCTCTCATCATTTGGATTTACCATAACCGCACTATCACCAAATAAAGTCTCAGGGCGTGTGGTAGCCACCACTAAATAATCTTTTTGATTTTCCAAATAGTATTTAATGTGATATAACGCCCCCTTATGCTCTTCATACTCCACTTCAATATCACTCAACGCTCCATCTTTAGTGCACCAATTCACCATGTAATTATCTTGAGCAATGAGACCTTTTTCATACCATTTCAAAAACGCCACTTTCACCGCTCTTTGTAAGCCTTTATCCATAGTGAAACGAGTCCTAGAAAACGCCGCACTCACGCCTAAGTGCTTCATTTGTTCTAATATCGCCCCCCCACTTTTTTCTTTCCATTCCCAAACTTTTTCTACAAATTTTTCACGCCCTAAATCTTCTTTTTTTATCCCTTGAGCTAGAAGTTGCTTTTCTACAACATTTTGAGTGGCAATGCCTGCATGGTCAAGCCCTGGTTGATACAAGGTTTTATAACCATCCATTCGCTTGTAGCGAGTTAAAATATCTTGTAAGCTTAGAGTGAGAGCATGCCCTATGTGTAAGACGCCTGTAACATTAGGGGGGGGCATCATCAAGCAAAAATGCTTGTTTTCTTGGATTTCTTTATTGCCATCAATTTCAAAATACCCCCTATGAGAGCAAATTTCATAAATCTCTTTTTCTATCTCTTTGGGTTGATAGGTGTTTGTGTCTTGTTTCATCATTATCCTGTAATTTTAGCATTCCTTAACTTTTTAACTTTTGGAATGCCTTTTGCTTTTACGCCTTATGAGTTGCGTATTTTTTTTGAATTATACAACAAACAACATAAGCATTAAATATAAAGGATAGCCTAGTGAATTACTTTTTAAAAGCCCCTATCTTAGGATTTGAGCATATCAACGAGGTGCGTTTAGAAAAAATTGACCCTCTATTTAGCCGCCTGATTAGTCAAAACAATTCTCATCTCACGCTAGATATGGTCTTAGCTAACCCCTATTATTTACGAGAATATAGCTTTACTATACCCAAATACATAGAATTACTGCTAGAATTAGATTTAAATTCCAAAGTAGAGGTGTATTGCGTGGTTGTATTACAAAAAAATTTAGAAGATTCTATGGTGAATTTCTTAGCCCCCTTAGTTTTTAACCCTAAAAATGGCTTTGGGGCCCAAGTAGCTCTCTCTATGATGGATTATCCGGATTTTGGCTTTAGAGACCCTTTAAAAAGCTTTGTGATAAAAGAAAGAGAACGAGCTTAAGGATTAAAAGCTATGAAAATCGCTCTTACAGGGGGAGGCACAGGCGGGCATCTCTCTATCGCTAAAGCCTTAGCTCTAGAATTAGAAAATCAAGGCATAAGCGCTATTTACTTGGGTTCAACCTATGGGCAAGATAAAGAATGGTTTGAAAATAGCCCCCTATTTGAAGCATGCTATTTTTTTAACACTCAAGGTGTTGTCAATAAAAGCTTTTTTAAAAAAATAGGCTCTTTATTCTTGCAAGCTAGAGCCACTTTAAAAGCAAGAAAGATTTTAAAAAAACATAAAATCACCCATACCATTAGCGTAGGCGGTTTTAGTGCAGGTCCTGCGAGTTTTGCAAGCCTACTTAATGACACTCCACTCTATATCCATGAGCAAAATGCCATTAAAGGCACACTCAATCGCTATCTCTCCCCTAGAGCTAAAGCTGTGTTTTCAAGTTATTCCTTCAAGGATAAGGGCAGTCATATCCTAACCCCCTATCCGGTGCAAAACACCTTTTTTGACCTAGCTAGAACACGAACAGAAATCAAGCATATTTTATTCTTAGGCGGTTCACAAGGGGCAAAAGCCATCAATGAATTTGTTTTGCTCAATGCCCCTAAACTCACTAAAAAAGGGATTAAAATCTCTCATCAATGTGGGAAAGAGGCTTATGAAAGAATGCGTGCGTATTACCAAGATTTAGGCATACTTGACCAAATAGAATTGTTTGCTTTCAGCCATGAAATGCCTAAAATTATGTCGCAAGCAGATTTATGTGTTAGCCGTGCAGGAGCAAGTAGCGTATGGGAATTGTGTGCGAATGGCTTACCCACGCTTTTTATCCCCTATCCCTTCGCAAGCCATAACCATCAATACCACAATGTCCTAGAATTTGAAAAAGAAAGTCTCTCTTACATCGTGCCACAAAATGAGTTGCTACCTAAAAAACTCTTTGAAGTGGTTAGAAAACTCAACCAAAAAGACGAACAAGGGAATAAAAATATCGCCACTATCAGCCAGAAACTACAAAATAAAATCGCTCAAAATGGTGCTAAAACGATTATAGATTATGTAATGAATAGTTAAAAAAGGTAGAACTCGCAACTGCGAGTAAAACCCATGATTGTCGGAATTTCCCCACCCCACAATATACCAAAAATTCCCTTACCCCTTACGCTTTTCTACAATTTCCTTAGCAATATTGCTAGGCACTTCGCCGTAGTGGTCAAATTCCATAGAGTAAGTCCCACGCCCTTGAGTGGCTGAGCGCAAATCAGTAGAATAGCCAAACATCTCCACCAATGGCACAAAGGCATTGACAATTTTCAACCCTAATCTATCGTCCATAGAATTGATTTGCCCCCTTCTTCTGTTTAAGTCGCCAATCACATCACCCATATATTCTTCAGGAACCTCTACTTCTACTTTCATCATAGGCTCTAGTAAAACTGGATTCGCTGCACGACTTGCCTCTTTAAATGCCATAGAACCAGCAATTTTAAATGCCATTTCCGAAGAGTCCACATCATGGTAACTTCCATCATAAAGGGTAACTTTAAAATCTACCACCGGATAACCTGCTAGAACACCATTTTGCATAGCTTCTTGGATACCCTTATCCACGGCTGGAATATATTCTTTAGGAATCACGCCACCAGAAATTTCATTCACAAACTCATACCCACTACCTGGCTCTTTAGGCTCAAGCTTAATGAATACATGCCCATATTGCCCACGACCACCGCTTTGTTTAGCGTATTTATGCTCTTTGCTTACACTTGAGCGGATGGTCTCTCTGAAAGCAACTTGTGGCTGACCGATTTCAGCTTCCACCTTAAACTCTCTTTTTAATCTGTCTACGATAATTTCTAGATGTAACTCACCCATACCACCAATGAGAGTTTGTCCGGTTTCTTCTTGGGTCATCACTCTAAAGCTTGGGTCTTCTTCAGCAAGCTTTCCTAAAGCTACCCCCATTTTTTCTTGGTCTGCCTTAGTCTTAGGCTCCACAGCGATGTGAATGACGGGCTCAGGAAATTCCATTCTCTCTAAAACCACTGCATTCTTTTCATCACAAAGAGTATCACCTGTTAGCGTATCTTTTAACCCTACGAATGCACAAATCTCACCTGCATAAACTTCTTTAATATCTTCTCTCTTATTAGAGTGCATTTTGAGAAGTCTTCCTACACGCTCTTTCTTGTCTTTTGTAGAGTTATACACATAACTACCAGAATCTAGCTTGCCGCGATACACACGCACAAAAGTGAGTTGTCCCACAAAAGGGTCGGTCATAATTTTAAACGCCAAACCAGCAAACTCGCCATCATCACTAGACTTAACAAAGACTTCTTCTTCATTCTTAGGGTCAATGCCCTTAATGTCCATAACCTCCGTAGGAGCTGGTAAGTAATCAATTACTGCATCTAGTAAAGTCTGCACGCCCTTATTCTTAAAAGAAGAGCCACAAAGCATAGGAACAAGGCTCATGTTCAAACAACCTGTTTTAATGCCCTTTTTGATTTCTTCAATGCTTAGCTCTTCGCCGCCCAAATACTTCTCCATTAAGGCTTCATCTTGCTCAGCTACGGCTTCTACAAGCTTCTCTCTATATTCCTTAGCTTTCTCTAACAAATCGCTAGGAATTTCTTCCACATCATATTTCGCTCCCATAGCTTCATTATTCCAAACAATAGCCTTCATTTGGACTAAATCAATCACGCCAGCAAAAGTATCTTCAGCCCCAATAGGAATATTAATAGGCACAGGATTAGCCTTTAAGCGTTGCTTGATTTGATTTTCTACATTATAGAAATTCGCCCCAATCCTATCCATTTTGTTTACAAAAACAATTCTAGGCACACCATATTTATTTGCTTGACGCCATACGGTCTCACTTTGAGGTTGCACACCTCCAACAGAACAAAACACTGAGACCGCACCATCTAAAACACGCATAGAGCGTTCTACTTCAATAGTAAAATCTACGTGTCCCGGAGTGTCAATCAAATTAATTTGATAGTCTTTCCAAAAGCAAGTTGTTGCCGCAGAAGTAATGGTGATCCCTCTCTCCTTCTCTTGCTCCATCCAATCCATCGTCGCAGCACCATCATGCACTTCACCAATCTTATGGCTCACACCTGTATAGAATAAAATTCTTTCAGATGTAGTGGTCTTCCCGGCATCAATGTGAGCGGCGATACCAATATTTCTAATTCTATTTAATGGGGTTTTTCTAGCCATTCTAACTCCAATTACCAGCGATAATGTGCGAACGCTTTATTCGCCTCTGCCATCTTATGCACATCTTCTTTTTTCTTAAAAGCCGCACCTTTATCACTAGCCGCATCCATAAGTTCATTAGCTAATCTATCTACCATCATCCTTTCATTGCGTTTTCTAGTCGCTTCTAGAATCCAACGAATTGACAATGATTGTTGGCGGCTTGCCCTCACTTCTACAGGCACTTGATAGGTAGCTCCACCTACTCTTCTACTTCTAACTTCAACTAAAGGACGCACTCTCTCTAGAGCTTTTTCAAAAACTTCAATACCCTTTTCGCCACTTTTTTCTTCAATCTTATCAAAAGCCTTGTAGATGATTTTTTCAGCCACACTCTTTTTGCCATCATACATCATTTTGTTGATGAACTTAGTAACCACCTTGTTTCCATAAACAGGGTCGCCCAAAACTTCCCTAACGGGTGCTTTTCTTCTTCTCATGTCTCTATTTCCTTTTACTTCTTATCTGTTGCTTTAGCTCTCTTGGTTCCATACTTAGAGCGTGAAACCGTTCTCTTGCTAACTCCTGCAGTATCTAAGGCACCACGAACAATATGATATTTCACACCCGGTAAGTCCTTCACCCTACCACCACGCACTAACACGATGGAGTGCTCTTGTAGGTTGTGTCCTTCACCCGGAATGTAGCTAATCACTTCAAACTTACTAGTCAAACGAACCTTAGCAACCTTTCTTAAAGCCGAGTTAGGCTTCTTTGGAGTAGTTGTATAAACTCTAGTACAAACCCCCCTTCTTTGGGGGCATTCCACTAATGCAGGTGATTTAGTTTTTTTAACCACCTTTTTCCTTTCTTTTCTAATCAACTGATTGATAGTAGGCACTATTTTTCCTTATTCTAAAATTTCAAAATATAAGTTCTTCATTCTACCCTAAAATTTCTTTTAAAAATCTTAGGTTAGCTAATCTTTTTTGTTTCAACTTCCTTAGGATTGCTTTCATGCACTTTAACTACAACTTTCTTATTCTTGTAAAGTCCCGTTCCAACAGGAATCATTCTTCCTAGAACAACATTTTCTTTCAAGTCTTCTAAAAAGTCTTTTTTCATCGCAATACTTGCTTCGGTTAAGACCTTAGTCGTTTCTTGGAAAGATGCGGCTGAAATAATGCTATCACTTCCAATAGCCGCTCTAGTAATTCCTAAAAGTACTGGCTCAGCAATCGCTGGCTCGCCACCCAAAAGCTGAACGCGTGCATTCTCTTCCTTAAAGAGTTTCTTGCTAACTAAATCGCCCTCAATAAACTTGCTATCTCCGCTATCTAAAATACGCACTTGTCTTAGCATTTGAGACACAATGATTTCAATATGCTTATCTGCAATGCTTACCCCCTGCCTACGATACACTTGCTGGACTTCACTCACAATATATTTGTGCAATTCTTTTTCGCCACTAATTCTTAAAATATCATGACTAGAGACAATTCCATCAGTCATAGCCTCACCCGCATGCACAAATTCATCAGTATGCACTAAAATTTGCTTACCTTTATCTACAAAATACTCCATGCTACGACCATCTTTAGAAGTTACAATGATGCGTTCTTTATTGCGAATAGGCTTACCAAAACTAACTATCCCATCAATCTCAGAAAGAATAGCAACATCTTTAGGCTTAGGCTTTCTAGCTTCAAAAAGCTCAGAAACTCTTGGAAGACCACCGGTAATATCCTTGGATTTAACGGTTGCTTTAGGAATCTTAGCCAACACTTCAGCTTGCTCCACAAAAGCTCCCTCAGCCACCGCAATAGAAGTTTTTGGCTCTAGGAAATAACGCACTTCTTCGCCATTAGCCCCTTCTAAGAACAAGCTTGGTTTGTATCCACTTGGAATGTAGTCATTCACAACCAAACTTGTTATACCGGTATTTTCATCTTCTTTTTCAGCAACCGTAACCCCTGCAATAATATCTACAAACTTCACAGAACCTTTAAAATCTGCAATGATAGGGGTATTGTAAGGATCCCATGTTGCAATCGTGCTTAAAGCGTCTGTAGTGGGCTTAGAGATAATGCTATCAGAGGTTACTTCACTATCATCGCTAATTAAAATCTCAGAACCTCTAGCGATATAGTGGCGAGTAGCCTCTCTATTATTCTCATCAGCCACAACCGCAAACAAGCCTTTTTCACTAACAATATCGCCCTTTTTAATCCCCTGTGTACGCTCTAAGTGGTTGGCTTCTAGGACATAATACTTAATCACGCCCTTTTCTTTGGCACGAATATTTTGTGCGATAGGGTCATTATCTTTAACTAGCAATTCACTCGCATAAGGGATACGATTAGGCACATTCCAACCCTCTTTGATAATATCAGCGATACTTCCTCCATGCTTTACTTTATGCCCATTGGCATAAGGTAAATACACCTTGCCTTCAATTTTACCGCCAACCCCAGCCAATTCGCTTTGTTTTACAATATCGCTCTTTCTTAAGACAAACTTCGCCTCTTGCTCGCCATTTTTGACGCTCATAATGACCTCTTCATAGACCGTTTCAATATGCAACTCCCCATCAAAAGGTGCTTTAATCTTAGGCTCTACCACTAAAACAGAAGCGTTACGGCGGTTTGCTACAATGCTCTTGCCTTCTTTGTTAGTATAAGTTTTGAGATTGTAAAAACGCACAAAACCTTCTTTGCTTGCTACAATCTCACGCTCATCTTGACTCCTACTTGCCGTTCCACCCACATGGAAAGTTCTTAGAGTTAATTGAGTTCCTGGCTCTCCAATAGATTGAGCAGCTACCACACCTACAGCTTCACCTGGATAACTCATCTTGCCTTCGCCTAAATTTAAGCCATAGCATTTCGCACACACGCCTTTTGGTGCTTTACAAGTGATAGGAGTGCGAATGGTAATTGCCTTAATGCCTGCCTCAACAACCTTTTTAGCACTCTCTTCATCAATTAAAGTGTCTGCATAAAGCAAGATTTCATTTGTAATAGGGTCAATCACATCTTCTAATAAAACACGCCCAAAAATACGCTCTTCTAAAGGCTCAATCATTTCGCTACCTACGGTAATATCAGTGATTTCAACGCCCTCATGCGTGCCACAATCATCAGCTACAACCTTAACATTTTGTGAAACATCAATGAGCTTTCTTGTCAAATACCCCGCATTTGCTGTTTTTAACGCTGTGTCAGCCAAGCCCTTTCTAGCACCATGAGTAGAATTAAAATACTCTAAGACATTCAAGCCTTCTTTAAAGTTAGAAATAATAGGCGTTTCAATAATGCTACCATCAGGCTTAGTCATAAGACCCCGCATGGCTGAAAGCTGGCGAATTTGTGCTGCACTTCCTCTTGCTCCACTATCAGCCATCATATAAATGGAGTTAAAGCCCTCTTTATCCTGTGCGATAGCTGTCATCATTTCTTTACTCATTTTGTCATTGACTTCAGTCCAAGTATCAATAATTTTATTATATCGTTCTTGGTCAGTGAGTAACCCTTGGTCATATTGTTGCTGGATTTTCTTCACTTCAGCCTTGGCTTTTTCTACCATTTCTTGCTTGTCTTTTGGAGTGATAATGTCGTCCATAGAAATAGAAATACCAGCCTTTGTGGCATACCTAAAGCCTAGCATTTTTAAATTATCTAAAAATGTAGCCGTCATGCCAATGCCACCCTCTTTATGCACATAATCTACAAGCACGCCAATATCTTTCTTTTTCATAGGTCTATTCCACAAATCGGTTGGAATAAAATCAGGCAAGATAGATTTAATAATCATGCGTCCTGCACTTGTAGAAATGATTCGCCCTCTATCTAGCACTCTCACTTTGGCATGAATATCTAACTCTTTAGTATCAATAGCTGTAATAATTTCATTCACGCTAGAAAAAAGCTTATGCTCGCCCTTAACCCCACTCTTTTCTAAAGAAAGATAATAAAGCCCTAAAACCATATCTTGGCTAGGAATGGCCACCGCCTTACCACTAGCTGGTAAAAGAATATTCATAGAACTTAGCATAAGCACTTTACATTCTGCGATTGCCTCTTGACTTAAAGGCACATGCACTGCCATTTGGTCGCCATCAAAGTCTGCGTTGAATGCTGAACACACCAAGGGGTGCAATTGAATGGCTTTACCATCAATAAGCTTTGGATGGAACGCTTGAATGGATTGCTTGTGCAAGGTAGGGGCACGATTAAGCAATACCGGATAACCTTCTGTGATTTCTTGCAAGCACTCCCACACTTCATTACTCTTTTGCTCAATCATGCGTTTAGCCTGTTTGAGCGTAGTAGCATAGCCCCTTTCTTCAAGCTTGGATAATAAATGCGGCTTAAAGAGTTCTAACGCCATATTTTTAGGTAGTCCGCACTCATCCATTTTGAGATTAGGTCCTACTACAATAACGCTTCTGCCTGAAAAGTCTACACGCTTACCCAAAAGATTTTGCCTGAAACGCCCTTGCTTACCCTTAATAATTTCACTAAGCGATTTTAAAGGACGCTTGTTAGCTCCCTTGACCGCATTATTGTTGCGTCCATTATCAAAGAGCGCGTCCACAGCTTCTTGCAACATTCTCTTTTCGTTACGCACAATAATTTCTGGAGCGCCCAATTCCATTAAACGCTTTAAGCGTTGGTTACGATTGATAACACGACGATACAACTCATTCACATCGCTTACAGCAAATTTTCCGCCATCTAATGCGACTAGAGGTCTTAAATCTGGTGGCAATACGGGTAAAACGGTTAGCATCATCCACTCAGGTCTATTACCAGAATTTAAGAAACTCTCAACCACTTTCAAACGCTTAATAAGCTTTTTCTTTCTCGCATCAGAGTTGGTTTCTTTAACCTCTTCTTTTAAACTTTGCAACAAGAGCATTAAATCCATTTCTTCTAATAAGTCTTTAATTGCCTCACCACCCATTTGAGCCACAAAGCCCTTATCTTCATATCTTCGTGAGATATTTTGATATTGCTCTTCATTCAAAATATCATATTTCGCTACAAGCTTAGTGCCTTCATTATCGTAAGTAGCCTCACCCGGTTCTTTAACAATATAAGCTTCATAATAAAGCACACGCTCTAAGTCTTTCATTTTAACACCTAAAAGCGTGCCGATACGACTGGGTAAAGAATTGACATACCAAATATGCGCCACGGGGGTTGCTAATTCAATATGCCCCATTCTAAAGCGTCTTACTTTTGAATGTGTAATAGCCACACCGCACTTCTCACATGTGCCAATATCTTTGAAACGAGGTTTTTTATATTTACCACACAAGCACTCATAATCTTTAGTAGGGCCAAAGATTTTCATGCAAAACAAGCCATCACGCTCAGGTTTTAGGGTGCGATAATTAATAGTCTCTGGCTTTTTAACTTCCCCATAACTCCAAGAATGGATTTTTTCAGGGCTCGCTAAAGTAAGTTGGAAAGAACTAAAGTCCTTAGGCCTATCATCTTCTTTAATCACAATGGCTTTAGGTGCTCCATCTTCATCAACATCATCTCCAAAGATATTAATATCTAAAGCAAGTGATTGCAATTCTTTTGTCAATACATAGAAAGTCTCAGGAATTTCGCTCTCGCCTACTTGCTCACCCCTAGCGATAGCCCTATAGGCATTCTCTCTACCCTTAATATCATCAGATTTAATGGTAAGCATTTCTTTTAGAGTATGAGCCGCACCATAAGCCTCTAAAGCCCACACTTCCATTTCACCAAATCTTTGACCTCCAAAGAGTGCCTTACCACCAACTGGTTGGTGCGTTACCAAGCTATAAGGTCCTGTGCTTCTAGCATGGACTTTTTCATCAACCAAGTGGTGGAGCTTAAGCATATACATGTAGCCTACATTCACACGCTCTCTCATCTTCTCGCCTGTGCGCCCGTCATACAAATCCATTTTGCCATCCATGGCAATCTTAGCCAGCTCAAATAGCTTGTGGAATTTTTCTTGCGAGATACCTTCAAACACAGGAATAGCAAGCTTAACACCCTTGCTCCAATCTCTAGCGTATTCTAAAAGCTCTTCATCAGAACAACTTTCAAGAGTTTTAATGGTTAAAGGGTCTTTTTCATTGACAGCGTTAGCAATTTCTAACATTTTTGCACGCAATTCTCTAACAAAATCTTGAGTTTTATTTTCTAGCATGCAAGCGATTTGCTTTCCAAACTCTTTACCCACTAAGCCTAAGTGCATTTCTAAAATTTGTCCGATATTCATACGACTAGGAACGCCCAAAGGATTTAGCACAATATCTACAGGCTCTCCATCAGCGGTATAAGGCATATCAGCAACCGGCACAATATTAGAAACAATCCCCTTATTTCCATGCCTTCCTGCCATTTTGTCGCCCACTTTAAGCTTACGCTTAGTAGCAATATAGAGCTTGACTTTCTTAATCACACCATTAGGCAAAATATCATCTTTTTCTAAAATAGAAAGCTTTTCTTCATGCTCTTCGCCAAGAACTTTCTTTTGCTCCAAGAAATTATTTTTGGTTACTTCATATTGGTTTTGCACTTCTTTAGAATACTTTTTCACCAAACTTGCTAGAGTGAAGCGATTGATAGAGGCGATTTCTTCTTTAGGAACTTGCTCGCCTTCTTTATAGTCTCTACCATTATGACTGAATGGCTCTTCTAAAATCGCTTGTGAAAGAAGCGAGCTAATACGCAGTAGTTCTTCTCTATTAAGCATGGTCAAGCGGTCAAAATGCTCCATATCAAGCTTGGCTTTATCTTCTTCATACGCACTTAAGACTCGCGCATCTTTCTCATAGCCTTTTTTAGTAAACACCTTTACATCAATAACCGTGCCTTCTAAACTTGGGGGGCAATACAAGCTCTTATTGACCACATGCCCAGCTTTATCTCCAAAAATCGCTCTTAAAAGCCGCTCTTCTGGAGTACTTTTAATCTCACCCTTAGGCGAAGTCTTACCCACTAAAATCATGCCCGCACTAACATAAGTGCCTACCTTAACAATTCCGCTTTCATCAAGATGGGCAACTTCTTCTTCTTTCACATCAGGAATATCTGCTGTAAATTCTTCCACGCCATGCTTAAGCTCTCTGGCATCAACTTCTTTTTCATAAATGTGTGTGGAAGTGAAAACATCATCTTTAGTAATGCGTTCACTCACCACAATCGCATCTTCAAAGTTATAGCCATTCCAAGGCATAAACGCTACACGCACATTTTTTCCTAATGCTAATTCGCCCCTATCCATACTAGGACCATCAGCGATGATTTGCCCTGCTTCCACTCTATCGCCCACTCTAACAATAGGCACTTGATTAAAGCTTGTATTTTGGTTGGTGCGTAAGTTTTTTTGTAAAGAATATGCATCAATATAAGCTTCTTCTTTACCTTCGCCTAAGATATAGATATTTTTGGCATCAATTTTTTCTACTATACCGGCACGACTTGCTTTAATCGCTCCCCAAGAATCCCTAGCGATAATCTTTTCAATCCCTGTTCCTACAATGGGAGCATCACTTCTTAATAATGGCACTGCCTGGCGTTGCATGTTTGTTCCCATTAAAGCACGGTTCGCATCATCATGCTCTAAGAAAGGAATGAGTGATGCGGCTACGCCTACAAGCATGCTAGAGCTTAAATCCATCAAGGTAACCTTGCTCTTTTCATTGAGAACAATCTCGCCTTCCACACGAGTCTCAATCAAATCGCCTAAAATATTACCTTCTTCATCAATGGGGGTGCTTGCTGGAGCAATCACATGGCTGTCTTCTTGAATAGCGGTCAAATAAATAGTCTCGCCTACTACCTTGCCATCTACAACCTTCTTATAGGGGGCTTCAATAAAGCCTAAATCATTCACTCTTGTGAAAGTTGAAAGAGTGTTAATCAAACCGATATTTTGACCTTCTGGAGTCTCAATGGGACAAATTCTACCATAATGTGTAGGATGCACATCTCTAGCTTCAAACCCTACTCTATCTTTAACTAATCCGCCTTCACCAAGTGCTGAAAGGCGGCGTTTGTGCGTAACTTCACTCAAGGGGTTAGTTTGGTCCATAAATTGTGAAAGCTGACCACCCATGAAAAATTCCATAATGGTACTAGTAATCATTTTAGAATTGACTAAGTCATGGGGCATAAGCGAATCAAAGGCTCCACTCATGGTAGTAAGCTTGTCTTTAATGGTCTTTTGCATTTTCACTAAGCCTGAATGCAATTCATTGGCTAGCAACTCACCCACCGCTCTAATCCTACGATTGCCTAAGTGGTCTCTATCATCAATTTTACCCTGATTATTTTTAATTCTCATAAGATATTTAACGGTAGTAATGATATCTTCATGTGTTAAAGTCGTAATATAATCAGGCACATGCAAGCCTAATTTGTGATTCATTTTCATGCGGCCCACCATAGTCAAGTCATAGCGCTCTGGGTCAAAAAATAGTTGCTTGACAAATTGCTTGGCTGCATCAGTTGTAACAGGCTCACCCGGTCGCATAACCTTATAAATACGAATAGCAGCTAACGCGTTTTCATCATCAATTTTTTCAGTTTGCTTGAGTAATCTCAAAGACTCATAATCAGCCAAGAAAGAATGAATGATTGAAGCATCATGCCCTAGAGCTAAATCATTGATAATCACAAATTCTTGCACGCCTAAATCGTGGATTTTTTCTAATTTGTTCTTATCTAGCTGAGTGAGCATGTCTA
Organism: Helicobacter cetorum; assembly: GCF_900198405.1. Classification (GTDB taxonomy): domain Bacteria; phylum Campylobacterota; class Campylobacteria; order Campylobacterales; family Helicobacteraceae; genus Helicobacter; species Helicobacter cetorum_C. The sequence continues at coordinate 16,415 of NZ_FZMR01000011.1, read as the reverse complement.
ATAAGATTTCTTCTCCTGCCATAATAGGCTCAGCTAAATAACGATTGAGTAAAATATCCATAGGGTATTCAACCCATTCTAAATGATTCTCTTTAAGCTCTTTAATTTTTCTTGAAGTGAGCTTTTTACCCGCTAAAAGGATAGTCTTGCCTTGAGGATCTTTTAAATCAAATTCCATTCTCTGATTAGCATCTAGAGAATCAAAAGGAATCAAATATTTATCATTTTCATAACGCACTTTTACAAGCGGATAAAACATTTTAATAATATCTTGCTTTTGATAATCCATAGCCCTAAATAGAATGGTAACAGGCACTTTACGGCGCTTGTTAATGCGAGCATACAAAACATCTTTAGAATCATATTCAAAATAGAGCCATGAACCCCTATCAGGAATAATTTGTCCTGTATAAATAAGCTTGTTTAAAGAAGTGCTAGACTCTTCTTCTTTAAAGATAACACCAGGACTTCTATGAAGCTGGTTGACAACAACACGCTCTACGCCATTGATAATAAACGAAGTGCGTTCTGTCATCAAAGGAATCTCGCGAATAAAAATACTCTGCTCTTTAATATCTTTAACGCCAACCTTCTCGTTATTTTTTGTTTCCCATAGAACAAGGCGAATTTTAATCTTTAGAGGCACAGAATAAGTAATGCCTCTCTCCATAGCCTCTCTTACGGTGTATTTAGACTTGCCAAACTCGCAACCTGCATATTCTAAAGTAATACGATTTTGCGCATCTTGAATAGGAAAAACAGATTTAAAAACCTTTTCAATCCCACTCTCTCTACCATCTTTGGAAGATAAAAAAGAATCGTAACTATCTCGTTGCAATAACAATAAATTAGGAACTTCTAAATCAGTGGGAGTTTTTGTAAAATCAGCTCTTAGGCGGTTTTTAAGGGAAATTTTTGTTGCCATAACTCATGCCTTTATCAAAAATCTTGAATTTTATATAATGCGTTTTAATTTAAATTAAGTAAGCATTGCAAAAGAATTTTACTTGAACTCAGTAGAGTTCTACAGATGACGAAAAATCAGAGACCAAAACTCGTCTGCAATACTAACCACTTAGGCTACATGCTCACAAACAAAATCATGGAGCAAATTTAAATTGCCATATCAATAGGCAAGGAAAGACTCTCAAGTCTTTCCAAAATTTAGGTTTTATTTAATTTCAACCTTAGCACCTACTTCTTCAAGTTTCTTCTTGATAGTTTCAGCCTCTTCTTTATTTACGCCCTCTTTAAGGACATGGGGGGTCTTTTCTGTAGCCTCTTTAGCCTCTTTCAAGCCAAGACCGGTAATTTCGCGAACTACTTTAATAACCTTAATTTTTTCAGCACCACTATCAGCTAAAACTACATTAAAGTCTGTTTTTTCTTCACTCTCAGCACCAGCACCACCTGCTACAGCACCACCTGCTACAACCGTAGGAGTTGCACTCACGCCAAATTTTTCTTCAAACATTTTTACTAATTCAGAAAGCTCTAAAACGCTCAATGAACCAATGTATTCTAACACTTCTTCTTTTGAAATTGCCATAATTCAATCCTTCAAATTTTATATCAAAGTCATAAATGACTTTTAATTTTCTTCTTTAGCTTTACGCAAATTATCCAAACCAGTAACAAAATATCGTGTTGGAGCTGTCCAAACAGAAAGCAACATTCCCATAAGCTCTTCCTTGCTTGGAAGTTTTGAAACCGCTTCCACATGGGCAACACTGACACTTTCTTTTTCAAATAAGCCCGCTTTCAAAGCAAAATGGTCTTTATGCTCTTTTTGAAAAGCAAACACAAGCTTAGATAGGGCGATTTGGTCATCTCCCCATAAAAACACATTAGTTTCTTTCAAATCTAAATGAGCACAACCAGCCTCTTCCATAGCAATACTTGCAAGAGTATTTTTAATTACTTGCACTTTAATGCCTTGAACACGAGCCTTGTTTCTTAAAGCTTCTAATTTACTAACACTAAGACCTTTATAATCACAAACCAAGATAGCTTGTGTATCAATAAATTGTGCCTTTAAATTAGCAACTAGCTCTACTTTATGTTGTTTTTGCATCTTTTCCTCCTTTCTAGACTAGACCTCTGCAAGGCTATCTTCCCTAAAAAAGATTAAATTAAGCCTCTATGCAAGCCCTTACGATCTTCAGCCTAAGATAAACTTTTAAATTAACTTACTTAATATCCATTAACTCTTGTGCATCTAGTTTTACTGAAGGCGACATGGTAAGCGACAAAGCACCATTCTTAATATACTTACCTTTCGCACTACTAGGCTTTAGGCGATTAATAGTTCTGACAAGCTCAAGCATGTTCTCCTTAATCTTATCTTCTGAAAAGCTTGCTTTTCCAATAGGAGCATGGATATTACCTTTTTTATCTACTCTAAAGTTCACCTGACCACTTTTAGCATTGCTCACTGCTTTAGCAATATCCATTGTAACGGTTCCAGTCTTTGGATTTGGCATTAAACCCTTAGGCCCTAAAATTCTACCCACCTTACCAACGACAGCCATCATATCAGGTGTTGCGATAACCATGTCAAAATCAATGCGACCATTTCTAATCTCTTCAGCAAGGTCATCTCCACCAACCACATCGGCCCCAGCATTTTTAGCCTCATCTTGCTTGATGTCTTTTGCAAAAACAGCTACTCTTACCTTTTTCCCTGTTCCATGAGGAAGCACCACAGCACCACGCACCATTTGGTCAGCATGTCTTGGATCTACTCCTAGTCTCAAAGCTACTTCAACCGTCTCATCAAATTTAGCAGAAGCAAGAGACTTGACTAATCCTACACCTTGTTCTACATCATAAACTTTATCACTCTCAATTTTAGAAAAAAGTTTCTCTAATCTCTTAAACACTTTCTTTGCCATCAAATTATCCTTAAAAAATTTCTACTTAATTACCAAAATAATTTAGAGAGTTAGTCCACAACCTCTACGCCCATGCTCCTAGCACTACCCATAACAATTTTTGTCGCTGCCTCCATTGTGCTAGTATTTAAATCTTCCATTTTGAGTTGAGCAATCTCTTCTACTTGCTTATGAGTTAGCTTTGCAATCTTATTCTTAAGAGGGTTGTCAGAACCTTTCTCAATTCCTGATGCCTTTTTAATTAAATCGGTTACCGGAGGTTTCTTAGTAATAAAGGTAAAACTCTTATCTTGATAAACCGTAATAATAACCGGAATATTAAAACTTCCCATATCTTTCGTTTTTTCATTGAAAGCCTTACAAAATTCCATAATATTGACACCTCTTTGACCTAGAGCTGGCCCTACGGGAGGTGATGGATTTGCCTTACCGGCGGGAATTTGAAGCTTGATTTCTCCGACTACTTTTTTAGCCATAATATCTCCTTAAAAAATTGTTATTTATATAATCTTTTCTACTTGCGAATGCAAAATCTCTATTGGAGTATTTCTACCAAAAATAGAAACATTGAGTTTGAGCTTTCGATGCTCAATATCATACTCCTCTACCGTAGCAGTAAAGTTTGCAAAAGGACCTTCTACCACTCGCACCACTTCCCCTTGCTCAAAAAAGACTTTTGGCTTAGGTGCTGCACGATTATTCATTTTTTCTAAAATATGCTCAATATCAGCCTCGCTCAATGGAGTTGGTTTTTTATTTTCCCCAATAAAGCGACTCACTCTTGGTAAAGATTGTATCTTATGCCACAAAACAGTGTCTAAATCTACTTTAATAAAAACATAACCCGGATAAAGACTTCGCTCTGTTACTTTGGTCTTACCTTTCTTTGAGGCCTCAATAATATCCTCAGTAGGCACAATAATTTCTTGGATTCTATCTTTGATATTATTATCGCTTACTAGGTTCTCAATCGCTCTCTTAACAGCTTGCTCACTTCCTGAGTAAGTTTGTATGGCATACCAATCCATTGTAACTCTCCTTATCTAAAAGCCACCATCTTTTTACAAGATGCTAGAGACAAATGCCCCTAGAGCGAAATCTAATAGAGCCAAGAATAGCGTAATAATGCTTACAACCACTAAAACAGAGATAAACGCATTGCGTATCTGTTCTTTAATAGGAAATATCACTTTAGAAAGCTCTTCCTTAGCTAATCTATACTGCATAAGCCATTTACCCATTGATTTTCGCCTTTATCTTGCATACTAATGAATTTTTAATTATATCTCAAAAAACTTAAACTAAAATTAAAATAAAAGACTTTTAACCAAGCCAACCTTGATTATAAGAAAACTATATGTGAAGTATTTTTATGGCAGGCCAGGAGGGACTCGAACCCCCAACAACCGGTTTTGGAGACCGACGCTCTACCATTGGAGCTACTGACCTATTCTAACAATCCCCCTCCAAAAAGAGAGAAAATTAGCTTTTTAGCTTTACTTCTTTATGGAGTGTGTGCTTATTTTCTCTAGGGCAGAATTTCTTAAGCTCCAGTTTTTCTGTGTTAGTTTTGGCATTCTTAGTTGTGCTGTAATTGATGTCCTCACAATCAGAACACTTCAACCCAATTTTAACTTTCATAATGACTCTTCTTTTCTGTTTCTAAAAAGCAAGATTACTCAATAATCTTGCTTACCACACCAGCACCAACTGTTCTTCCACCCTCACGAATCGCAAACTTTGTTCCTAACTCTAACGCAATAGAACTAATCAACTCTACGGTAATTTTTACATTATCGCCGGGCATAACCATTTCTACACCTTCAGGAAGTGTGATAGAGCCAGTTACATCAGTTGTACGCACATAGAACTGAGGGCGATAGTTTGTAAAGAACGGGGTGTGTCTTCCACCTTCATCTTTAGAAAGAACATAAATTTCACCCTCAAATTTCTTATGTGGAGTAATAGAACCTGGCTTACATAGAACCATACCACGCTCTACTTCCTCTTTCTTTGTTCCTCTTAAAAGCACGCCAACATTATCGCCTGCCTCACCCTTGTCTAGCTCTTTTCTAAACATCTCTACACCTGTTACGGTAGTCTTTTGTGTGTCTCTAATACCAACAATTTCTACTTCATCGCCTACTTTTACTACACCTCTTTCAATTCTACCTGTAACAACAGTTCCTCTACCTGCGATAGAAAATACATCTTCAACTGGCATTAAGAAAGTTTTTTCAGTGTCTCTCTCTGGAGTAGGAATATAAGCATCTACTTCAGCCATAAGCTTAAGCACTTTTTCACCCCATTCACCAACATTACCAGTCTTCGCTTCTTCTAAAGCCTTTAAAGCTGAACCAGCTACGATAGGAGTATCATCACCAGGGAATTCATAAGCACTTAATAACTCACGCACTTCCATTTCTACGAGCTCTAATAATTCTTGGTCATCAACCATATCTTGTTTGTTTAAGAACACAACAATATGAGGCACACCTACTTGGCGAGACAATAAGATGTGCTCTCTAGTTTGAGGCATAGGACCATCTGCTGCAGAAACAACCAAAATCGCTCCATCCATTTGTGCTGCACCTGTAATCATGTTTTTTACATAGTCAGCGTGTCCCGGACAATCCACATGCGCATAGTGTCTGTTCTCTGTCTCATACTCAATATGAGAGGTTGCAATTGTAATCCCTCTTTCTTTTTCTTCAGGGGCATTATCAATATTATCGTAGTCTTTCATTTCTGCAAGACCTTTCAAAGAAAGCACTGCAGAAATAGCCGCACTCAAAGTTGTCTTACCATGGTCAACATGCCCAATAGTTCCGATATTAACATGTGGCTTGGTTCTATTAAACTTCTCTTTTGCCATTTGTATTTCTCCTTAAAATTTTAATGGATTTTAGCGAATCTCACAAAAATCCCTACTCCAATACCATTTGAAGTATTTGGATATTTTAGTTGTTTTTATCACCATTCAAGAGATTATAAAACTGGAGCCTATAAGCGGAATTGAACCGCCGACCTCTTCCTTACCAAGGAAGTGCTCTACCCCTGAGCTATATAGGCGTCTCAAAAAACTTTCCCAAATTATGGAGCGGGAAACGGGGCTCGAACCCGCGACCCTCAGCTTGGAAGGCTGATGCTCTAGCCAACTGAGCTATTCCCGCATCTTAAAAACATGGTGGTGAGACGTGGATTCGAACCACGGAAGACATAGTCAGCAGATTTACAGTCTGCCCTCGTTGGCCACTTGAGTATCTCACCTAAAAATTTTAAAATAACATTCTACTGGAGCTGGCTAAGGGACTTGAACCCCCGACCTGCTGCTTACAAGGCAGCTGCTCTACCAACTGAGCTAAGCCAGCAATTTTATAAAATACGATTAAGACTTGGCATTATACCCACTTTGCATGGTAATTGTCAAGCTAAAAGTAAAAATCACAAGATTTCCTTAAATAATGTAATTAACTAATTCCTCCAAAGCAAACACTAGATAATACTTTTAATCCATTTGGTTTTATGCTGTTTAGAGCAATAATTCTTTAAACGCCTAAAAAAATTAAGCTTTATTATTGTATTCTTAAGCAGAAAATCAAAACGCTATCTTTTTGTTTCAACTAAAACATATTGAGCGTTTCGTAATTCTATCAATAAACACTTAAATTTTAGATTCAAGGGAATTCAATTTAGCTATGGCAAAAAATAAAAATAATATTTTAAAATATTTCTTACGCTCTATTAAACAAATTTCTATGCTAATTACCAAGCGAGATAAAACTATCTTTCTGCTACTTACCCTTATGTCTATAACAGCCTCTCTCATTGAAGTATTCTCTATCAGCATGATTATGCCTTTTATTACATTAGCCTCAAATCCGAGCTTTATTACAGACAATCGTTATGCTAAAATTATCTATGATTTTTTGCATTTCTCTTCTCCAATCCATTTTATGTATCTGTTTAGCTTTATCCTTGTAGGGCTATACTTTTTTAGAATGTTTTATGGTATTTTTTTTGCCTACCTAAGAAGTCGTTTTTCTTATAAAAAAACTCATACCCTCAAACAACAGCTATTTCTCTACCATATTAAAGCACATTATTTAGAACATCTTAACTATAGCATAAGTCGCTTGAATAGCATTATTTATGGTAAAGTCCATGATATCATTATGAGTTTCAATGCTTTTTTAGGCATGCTTACAGAGCTATCTATTATCTTATTTCTTTATATACTGTTGCTGATAACCAATTGGAAAATGACTTTAGTGTTCACTTTAATTTTAGTAGTCCAAGTCTTACTCATTACTAAAAAAGTTACAACCCTCATTCAAAGAAAAGGGAAAATTGTCGCAGTTTCCAAAGAAAATGCACTCAAAATCTTTTCTAGATTCTTTAATAATTTTAAAATCACTAAGCTTAAGGATAACCATGAAGAGGCTCACCATCTTTTTGAGAAAAACAGTCTTGATGCCCATCAAAATGAGATTATCTATTCCACACTACAAGTAATCCCTAGATATATCTTAGAGACAATAGGCTTTAGCTTGCTAATTCTTTCAGTAGCCTACATTCTCTTTAAATATGGGGAGGCTCAAATGGTCTTGCCTGTTATTTCTATGTATGCCTTGGCTCTTTATCGTATGCTCCCCTCCATCACTAGAATTTTGGGTCATTATAATGAGATTATCTATTATCAACAAGCCGTCAATATAGTTTTTAAAAATCTCTCTAGACCAGCTACCAATGAAGATTTAATCCCTATAGATTTTAAAGAGGAAATTGCTCTTAAAAATATCTCTTTCTCATACAAAACCAACCACCCTATTTTAAAAAACTTTAATCTCACTATTGAAAAGGGGCAAAAAGTAGCTTTTATAGGTCCTAGTGGTTGCGGAAAATCCACGCTAGTGGATATTATTATGGGAATCATCTACCCCAAAAGTGGGGAAATTTTTATTGATAACACTCCCTTAACCAAAGAAAATATCCGCTCATGGCGCAAAAAAATTGGCTATATCCCTCAAAATATCTATCTATTTGATGGCAGTGTAGCTGAAAACATTGCTTGTGGGAGCACTCTTAATGAAGAACGCCTTATTAAAGTGTGTAAAATGGCACACATCTATGACTTCTTATGCGAACATGAGGGCATTAATACCCAAGTGGGCGAAGGAGGTGTAAAGCTCAGTGGAGGTCAAAAACAACGCATTGGTATTGCAAGAGCTTTGTATGATAATCCTGAAATTTTAGTGCTAGATGAGGCTACTTCAGCCCTAGATAATGAAACCGAAAGTAAGATTATGGACGAGATTTATCAGGTTGCCAAAGATAAAACTCTGCTAGTAATTGCCCATCGTTTAAGCACTATTGAAAGATGTGAAGTCAAAATTGATATGAGTAAGCATAACAATCAATCTTAATTTGTCAAAATATTTTTTAAAGGGCATTCGGTGGGTTTTTATAATTTTCTCAAATCAAACCCCCTAAAACTCTCCAAATACTTCCCTTTATAGCCCTCTTGATTTACTAAGCTTTTTAAAACTTCGCTGTTATAGCCCAAAAATGCCACTTCATTAGCTATAGCACTTTCATAGTCGTTCTTACTATCGCCTATCATTAGCATATTGCTTGGCTGGTAAGAATATTTTTGAATGATATTGGCAATGATTTTGGGCTTACTTGGCGGACTTCCTTCAATACTCTTAAAATATTTTATAATCCCTAGAAACTCGCATAATACTTGCAATTCACTATGCAGAGCCGCTGAGGCAATATGAAAAGTATAATTTTGATAATTTTTATCAATAAACGACATAACTTCACTATTTAAATGCACCCTATCAAAAAGCTTTTGCTCCATAATAGCACCAAATTCTAAAGCTAATTTATCAATCTCTTCTTGGGCTATGGAAGTCTTTAAAATTTCATTGTAAAAATATTTGATTTTTTCACTCCTTGAAATCCCCCCGCTTTTATAATGATAAATCTCAAATTTTTTTAAATCCTCTTCATTATTTTTTCCATGCAATCTAAACAACGCTTTTAGTCCCTCGCATTTCAAATGCATGCTATCAAAAATCACACCATCAAAATCCCATAGAACCACTTCTATTGCCATTTTTTCTCTCTTAAACATTAATAAAATTAAATTTTACACCATAAAAACAGCACAACCAACTACTTTTTCGGTATTATTATCCTAGTGTGTCTATCACATTATTATAAACAAAGGATTAATATGAAACATATACTAAAAAATAAATTAAGTATTTCTGTCTTGCTTTTAGCTTTTTTTACCCCTAGTGTGATTTTTGCCAAAGAGCATGACCACGCCTACAAACATTCCCAAAAAATGAAAGATTTTTCGCACTATAGTAATGAAGAATTATTAGACTTTTTAGGAAAAATTGAGCCTAAAGATTTTCCAGCCTTTAAAATGGAAATGCGAAAACGCACTTCTGCAATGGATAATGAAACTTACCAAAAGTTCCATGACCAAATGCGTGAAAAAGCCACCAAAAACACTCAAAATCTCAGCGATGCAGATTACAAAAAACGCCAACTTGAAATTAAATCCATGATTAAAAAAACGGCGAGCAAAATGTCTCCAAGAGAGCTAGAAGAAAGCAAACTTTTAAGCATGCGTTGTGATTGTGATGATGAAGAGCATACCCACAGAGAGCCTTATTATTTAGAATACTCTAATTAACATGTTTGCTAATACGACCCTCTTTGTGTTCTGCTATCATCTAAAAAACCAATCATCTCTTTATTATTGATAAAGACAATCAAATACTATTATAAAAAATATTTTTTATAATAGTATAAAAACAAGCCTATTCTCTTAAAACTATTCTGTTATACAAAATAAAATGCAATCCGCCATTTATTCAATGTAGATTAACCAATCAGTTCAGTTATTCAAAGGCGGGTTTTTAGCCCCTATCTTTAAAACACCCACCCATAATTCATAAATACATGCATGTTGTTAATGTTTTCATTTAGAGCCACTTCATTAATCACTTCTTCTGTAATAAGTTGTGCTTTAATGCTTTGTTTAATAAGGGGCATACTAACTCCTAGAGAAAATTTAGAATGCTTATAGCGATAATTTAATCCTGTAGTAAAATACACATTACCTTTATTTTTACTTGCATTGATAATGCCATTAAATTGATAGCGATTATACAAACCCCTAGCTCCAGCAAAAACTCCAAAAGAAGATTTAAAATCTTTTCCTGCATACACATTGATAAAATCTATTAAGAGATTGATTCCACCGCCCACTCCATATTGCTGTGTTTTATTTAATAAGCCTTTTCTTTTAGAAGTGTTGTAATTAAACATTGCATAGTAAGAAAGACCAATGACATTATTAAAATAGTTTTGATAGCCTATTTGAGTGTTAAAGCCTAGCATAGCGTTTTTAGAAGTTTCATTTTTAATGGTTTGGATACTTTCTAAAAGAGTGGCGCTGATAGTATTTAGGGCTTGACTAAAATTATTTAATAAAGGTTGTTGGCTAAAATTTGGAGCTACTGCAGCACAGTTGTATAAACTACGCTCATAGGGTTCGCACTCATCATAAGCATTATTATAACTACCATTATAGCTACTATTACTATCATAATAAGTAGTAGGATTTTGATAGCTTGTGCTTGTGGTTGCAGTGCTAGAAAGCTTTTTATAATCAATAGGCAATTTATTTTCGTTAGCTAAATCCATAAAAATTTCAGCGCTAAGACGGCTAAAACCATTTCCATTCCACCAATCACTACGCCAATCTTTATAGCCATCGTTATAGGTGAAATTACTCTTATGCCCCCAGCCTTTAGTATGCCCAAATTCATGAAAAAAGACATGGAGTGCTTGATGATTTTTGGGGTCGTTTTTATCAATATTTTCCTCTCTAAGAATATTGTCTGCCAAATCAAAAAACCTTGCATATACCGCCATATTCTTAGAACCAGCCCAACCAGAAGGGCCATACTCAACGATGCTTACTTTCAAATCTCTACTATCTTGCCTAAATTGGTCTATTATAGATTGTTTGTCAATATCTCTATGCATCGTTTGGTCAAGGTCATGACCCCAAAATTTAAAATTTGCTTTTAATATAGCATCTGCCCATTCATCAGAATCTAAAGTGCTAGCTAGATTGAGAAACATATTCACATAGCCTTGTGCCTCATTAGCTGTAGGGGTAGCAAGACAGCCTGGGCTAGACATACAATCATATCTTCTTTTATTTCCTTCTACAAAAGTGCCATGAATGTTAGTTGTAATTTTATCTAAAGCGTCTAAAACCCTTTGAGTTTGCTTTTCATCAGTGTTAGCTGCATCAATACTAGCATTAGTTCTAAACTCAAAATTTTGGGTGTTTACTCCTTGCAAATCAGCGTTATTGAACGCTGGAATTTTACTTGTATCTAAAGTGATGTGCGAACTAGCTGAAATATTGTCAAAAGTAGCTAGTTCCACTTCTTTGTAGCCTTGCTTACTATTATCAGCGACTTTAACCACTAATTTTACACTATGCAAATCATAAGGCAAGGAATTTTTAATATGGATTTTTGAATCTTTTGTTTCAAAACTTGTTGCTATAGGATTAGTGGTAGAAAAAGTTTGTCCCACAACATTATCATCTTTAAAGAGGGCTTGTTTTTCACTATCTGTGATAACAACTGCTTTTGAGGAAATATTGTCTGTATTAATACTTGCATAAGGGGGTCTAGGCTCTAATTTTTTAGCAAGGGGTGCACATGTTATGAAACCTGTCCTTCTGTTATAACACTCTTCTTCTTTAGTGGCAACATCATCTTTTGCAATAGGGCTAGACACTTGAGCTACGGGCGTGTTAGCAGTAGGACTTGTATCACTTTCACCAATACGATTAGAATTGTTTGAATTAATAGATTGTTTATTCTCAGCAGAATTTAAATCTTTCTTTAAATTATTATCGTTATTTAAAGATGGTTTAGTCGTTTTGCTTTCAGTGTTTATGACCCCTTGTGGAACATCATAATTATTTGCTCCTTGTGTTTTATGGAGCTTAGAGGATTTTTGCAAATTTAAATTCAAAGGACGCTTTCTAGCGCTCTCACTCATAGAAGTCATGCCTGTTTCAAATCCCGCTTGGATAAAGAACCCATCTTTTGGGTGTGCCTCACATTCAACAAGCACCCCCACTAAAACCAAACAAGCATTTTTGCTCAAAAATCTTAATTTCTTCATATAAAAACCATGTGTTTTTTCACTGCTCATAATAATTAAACCTTTTTTATTTAATGATTGTTTATTATTATAAAAACTTTTATATCCTAAGATTATACTACTCAAGCACCTTAAAAATTATGAATCTTTGTGTAATTCCACAATAATAAACCGATGAATATTAGAAAATACACAAAATTGAGATGGTTTGGGGGAATATTAAAAGGATAAAGAATTATTAAAATATAATATTTTTAAAAAATAATTAATCCCATGTTTTGAAATAAACAAATATGAGCATTAGTCATAATAGGCATCATAAGAGTATTGGCAAAATCTAAAATAGATGTATTAGACCATTAAAACCATTATCTCTTATTTGTTAGCAATATTCTATTGGCTATTACAGATTTTTTTTCTTATTTTCATTATCTACAAACCCTATATAATAACTTATTTGATGCGGACTTAAAATTCTCATAGCATTAATGGCAATCTTAGCAAATCCTTGCACTTCTTTGAGTGAAACCTTACTTGGATTAAATAAGTCCGAGACACTACCATGGCTTTCCTCATGTAAACCTTTTGTTATTTTTAGTATTCTCTCAATAAGCATATTCATATTTTCTATTTTATATGGATAAAATATTGTCTTTGAAAAATCAAATCCAGCATGCTTTTTGACTTTTGAAAATATCTTTAAAAGTTCATCGTGCTTAAATTTACTAAATTCAATAAAATTGATTTTTAAAAAACTTTCCAATAAAATTCTTACCCTATTGCCATAATTAATGGCTCCTTCAAAATCGTTTTGTATCTTTTCCTCTTTCTCTTTAGCAAAAGGTGCGTTATGGTATAAAAAATCGCTATTATAGATTTCAACTTTAAAAGGGATATTATCATTATTGCTGTTTGGTTCTATTGTATAACTACCATTTTCAAATTCAAATTCAATGTTTGGAAGTTCACTAGAAGAAATAGTGCGGTATTTTTCAATGTGATTGTTTTTTGGAATTAACAATTCAAATGCTCTTGTTAAACTTGTTTTTCCACACCCATTATTTCCAAAAATTACATTGTAGTCCTTAAAATTATCCCCTTCAACCTCATCTAAACCACAAAACGCCTTGAGAGATTTTATCTTTTTGATATTGATTGCCATGTTTTTTCTCGCTTTTTCCTTCAATATTTCTTATACAACTCATAAAGTTTTATGCGAGATTATATCACTTTTAATCCCCATCAAACCCTAACTCCAACGCCTTCACTTGCCCTATAGCATTACCAGCAATGCCCTTAATAGAGCCATACATATTAATGGTGTTATCTAACACTTTTTCAATTTGTTTTTCCCTACTTTTCCAAATCCTAGCCATAGAGCGTTTTTCGCTTTCTAAATCCGCTTTCATTTGGCTAAACCCTTCCACAATCGCCTCCACTTGCATAACAAATTCAGAGCTTGTGAGATAATGATAGAGTAAGCTCATTTTATCGCTTTTATTTTCTTGACTTCTTTTTGCCAAACTCACTTTAATAACCCCCTCTCTTAATACCGCACTTAACCCCTTAAACTCTTCAAAAGAACACACCCACACCCCTTGAACTAGCCCCATTCTATCCATTTCTTTGGGTAAGACTTCACTCACAATAACCCCCACATCAGCCCCAATCTCTCGCATATCGCTTTTAAGCTTTTCAATCCAAGTTTTTTGAAACTCTTTGGTGCGTTTGCTCTCATAATAGATTTTTCCACAATTTTGAAACTCATTAGTATGCACCACTTGAATACAATCGCCCCCCCTTTGCCCTTTTTTGACTTCTTCAATACAATCTAGGGGAAATTTTTGAATCAAATACTCTTCAATCGCTAATTCTTGCACTTCGCCTTGGAGTTGCTGTGAGCCTAACTCGGCTTTTCTTTGAGCGTTTTTCAACTCGTTTTTTAGCATTTCTAATTGCTCTTCTTTTTGCTTGAATTTAAGCTCATTTTCTTCAAGCAAGGCTTTTTGTATTTTTTCTCTTTCTAAAATTAACTTTTCATTCAACCTTTTCTCATTTTCAGCTTTTAATTTGCTTTCTACTTCATTATTTTCTCTCTTTAATCTCTCAATTTCAGCTTCTTTTTGGTGTAGTTCTTGGACTTGTTTAGACTTCTCATCTAGTTCTTTTTTTAATAATTCTACGCTCTTTTGTTGCTCTAAAAAAGCGTTTTTTCTAGCTTCTTCAATGATTTTAAGCCTTTCATCTTGTAAAGCTAACGCACTCGCTCTTTTGACCTCATCATCAAATCTTATTTTTTGGTCTTGCTCTTGTTGTTTTAATGCTTGTTCTTTTTGTTCTAAAGCTTTCAAATGGTTTTTATATTGCTGTCTTTTCTCGTTTATTTCTTTTTCAAACTCTTTTTGCTGAGTTAAAAACTTGTTTTGATTTTCTAGCTCCACCTGTTTGTATAGCACTTCACTCACATTGATTAGTGCTTGACACTTAGGACAAGTAATATGATTTTCTTGCATGATTTTTCCTTAGGATTGATAAAGTTTTAAATTTTAACATGTTAGAATAATTGTTGTTTCAAACCATACTCACAACATTAAATGCTAGGACACTTATCATGACAACTTCACTCATACAATTCTTTAAAACTCTTTTTACGCCTAAAAATAGCGTAACCTTAGATAATCGTTTCTTTTTGATGTTCTCAATCGCTATTATCTCTTGTGCTTTTGCCTCGCGAACAAGATACGAATATACTGACTCTTTTTTCATATTCAAAGAAACTTTTAAAATAGCATTTTTTGGGTTTTTTATATTATTTTTATGTTATTTAACTCTTAATTGCATTAAAAATAATCAAGTTAATAATTTTTTGAAAAACACTCTCTTGATTTCCATATGTTTATTAGGTGTTGTAGATATTTTTAATTCTTATTATTTCAACTTGCCTATTTCTACTATTATGATACAAACTATCCTAGCCACAAACCCTAGCGAGAGCAAAGCTTTTTTTGAAAGCGTAATTCTTGCTAGACCTTTAATCCCCATTCTTTATATTTGCTCTTGTATCCTTTTTCTATACTTTATTCGCTTTGAAATTGAAATCACACCAAAGAAAGCTCATTTTATTAATGGCTTTCTTACACTCACTATTCTTTCACATGGTCTTAAAAGCTTAATCACCCAACACACTTTATACTACACTACTAATTCTCTCGTTAACTCCACACCCTTAACAAAAAGTCTTTATGCTTTTTATCAAGCCCAAACAGAACAAGCCGTTGGATTAAAGTTCTTAAAGAACTTAAGCAATTTTTCAAAAAAAGATTATTTAGCAATAGAAGAAAATCATATTCCTAATGTTATCTTAGTCGTCGGCGAGAGTGCGAGCAGAAATTTTATGCAACTCTATGGTTATAACGCCCCCAATAACCCCTTATTAAGCACACTTGCCAACGAGAGAGAGAGAGAGAGAGAGAGTAAAGCACCCTCACTCTTTGTCTTTAAGAATGTTGTTTCTAGCGAGGCTTATACTTTAGAGAACTTCACACGCCTTTTAACTTATAGCGATTATGAAAATAGAGACACCCCATGGTATCAATTTAATAATCTTGGCAATATTTTCAAACAAGCCAATTATAAAACCTTTGATTTAGACAATCAAGAGGGCGTGCAAATGGGGGAGCGAAAATTAACCCCTTTTTATCTATTATCTTTGTCCTTTAATATACCATACAATCCTAACAATGGTTGGTGGCAACTAGATGGCTACCTAGTTAAAGACTTAAAAGATAGGGTTTTACCAAACCTTAAGGCTAAGAACTTTATTCTCCTGCACTTAGTTGGCAACCATTACTACTACAACGAGCGTTTCCCCAAAAACTTTGCTAAATTCAAAATAGACGATTTGGTCTATACTGACTTGCATATCAAAGACGATAAAGACAAGCAAATTGTCGCTGACTATGTTAATTCGCTTTATTATAACGATTATATTCTCAATGAAATTTTTAATCTCTTTAAAGATAAAGACGCCATAGTGTTTTATCTAAGCGACCATGCCCAAGATATTTTTGAAAGTGGCGCTACTTATGGGCATAAATGCTCCAAAGCGGGCGTAGAAATTCCTTTTATGATTTATGTGAGTGATATTTTTAAAGAAAAACACAAAGAAAAAGTAGAATTGATTAAAAGTGCTTTGAATAAACCCTTTATGAGTGATGATTTAATCCACTCTTTATTACCTTTAGTAGGCATTCATACCAAAGACAATATAGAGAGTAAAAATCTTTTTAGCCCTAAGTTTGA
>NZ_FZMR01000044.1 GCF_900198405.1 Helicobacter cetorum | reverse complement strand
AAAGAACTTAAAGCCTTAAATTTTAGCTGCTTTTCCTACAATGATCATTATTGTTTTTTGAGACCTTTAAAAACTTGCCTTACTATAGAGGCTTTAACCCCTATAGTAACTCATTAATGCACTTTAAAAACAGATTAAATCCTAGAACTTAATCTAAGATTTATCAAAACTACGAAACCCTATTTTATAAACTTAAATCCCCTCCTTTTAATCAATCCAATCTCTCTAAAAATTCACCACATAGTTAAAATACAAATTAACATTATCTCTATAGATAATAGTTTCTTTATAGCCCTTTAGATTACTTGTAAAGTAATCATTAGTGATTAAAGGAATCTTAAATCCTAATTCAATCCCATTATGCTTAGAGAAATTACTTCTAAATCCTATAACTAGAGGAAGCTCTAAAGCACTAGTATTTATATGTGCTTTAGCACCTAAAGCTTTAATGTCTTTTGCATAATCATTTAATAGAGCATAGTTTGAATTATCCCAAGTAGAACCTAGTAATTCTATTCCCAATAGAATACCTGTAGTATAGATACTATTCTTACTCTCATAGAAGTTATATAAGAAATCAAAGCCTGCACCATAAGTATGATGATTAGTTTTTCCTAAGTTATTGTCTTTATCGTTAAAAGCAGTGCTAGCACTAGAATACATATAAGAGTAAGTGGCATAACTTCTAATACCCCAATGCTTTTTCTTACCAAAGAAGTATTTATAACCTATTTGAATATCTAGTCCATAGGCTGATTGATTAGTTCTTTGGGTTTGAGTAGTAGGCTCTTTATAAGAAATATAGCTTGTGGCTACTTGTGAGACATTGGCTTGTGCTTGATGAACTACTTTACTAGCGTTTTGAATAACTTCAAGGGTGTTAGCTAATAACTTTAAACTCTCTTTATTGTCATTGCCATTAGACACACTACTATCTATAGAATTTTGTATTTGTGTAACCAATGTGCTTAAAGCCTCATTAGCATGAGACATTTGGTTATTTAAAGAAGTAAGGCTCACTTTAGAGTTGTTTTTTAGTGTATCGCTAACTTGTTTTATAAGACTAAAGGCATTATTCAAGTCTTTGGTAATCTCCTTGTAAGATTTTGTATTCTCATATGAGCCAAGCATAGAATTTTGACTTTCCAATGCTGTTTTTAACTCACTAAGGTTATTTTGTAATTGTAAGAAAGAAGTAGTGGTTTGATTTATTTTAAAGGAATTTGGAGCTAGAGTAATGGTTGTTCCATTAATGGCTATTTTAGTTGGGGTTGTTGGGTTAGGGTTAGAAATTACATGATGAGTGGGAATTGAGCCACTACTAGGGTTAGGGTTTTTCTTAGGACCATGATTATCATTCTTGCTTTGCTTAGGGCTAGAGCCGTTATTATGGTTTGTAGTTGAGTGGGTAGTTTGTTGGTGTGGGTTATTTGCTGTATGTGGATTGTTACTATTTATTTCCTTGTTAGAACTATCGCCATTATTAGCTATAACTTTATTATGCTTATTAGAATGTTCTTGATTACCATTGCCACTTACTATATGTGGATTGTTAGCACTTTGTTTTTGTTCCTCTTTTGCTATCTTTACATCATTTTGTAATGTGGTTTGTTCATTAGAGAATTGTTTTTCAGCCTTAGCTAGTTTTTGTTCATCGCTTGCAATCTTATTGTGGTATGTATCAAAGTTGCTTTTACCTATTGCTTGTTGCTCTTTGCTTAAGTCTTGTTGTAAGGCTTGTTGAGCTTTAGTGATACTTTGAGAGTCTGTGTTAAGATTTTGTAAATCATTAGCAACACTAGAGCTATTTTGAGCAAGAGTTTTATCGTTAGCTTGTGCTGTAATGTTAGCTGATTTATCAGTGTTTGCTGTGTCTAAGTCTTTTTGAGCACTAGAGTAGTCTTCTTTGTAGGTTTGAGTGTTGGCTTGTT
>NZ_FZMR01000050.1 GCF_900198405.1 Helicobacter cetorum | reverse complement strand
TATCTATCTATCTATCTATCATCTTATAAATTCTATTAACTTTTATTAAATTAAATTATTGTAGTATTTAGTTCTAGCTTTAATAAATGATAATAAAAATTTATCATTGTTTATAGCTATGAAAAATTTTATTATATTAAGGATTTTTGATGAAAAATCTTAAAACTCTAAGCTTATGCGTCCTTCTAAATTTAGGAATCTTAAACCATGTAGCTCACGCTGAAAAATTGCACGATACCATAATCTATCCAGAGTGGCTCAAAACCAATTTATTTAATTTTGATAACCCTCGCAATCAGTATGTTGGCTCTGCATCCATTGTAAGCGAGAGAAGTGATTTCTACTCTAGCTATATCCCTTATAACGAAAAGCTATCTGCCGAACAGAATGCAGAAAAAATCGCCTTTTTGAGAGCCAAACTAAACGCTTATAACGCTTTAGAATCTATTCTAGTCGCTAGAAAAATGCGTAAGCGTATCTATGAGGCACTCAACGCTAAAACTGAAAATGTCAATGACCTATTTAAAATCGTTGATTTTCTAGTGTCTCAATCTATCGTTGCTAAAAGATTTGTGGATAAAACTAATCATCGTGTGTATATAATGGTGCAATTCCCCCTTATCCAGCCAGAAGAACTCATAGCTTATTGGCAAAAACGAAACAGCAAGCTCTCTAATGAAAATGCCAAAAATCTAAGCACTATTCTCAATAAAACTTTATTTGATATTTAACATTAAAAATACTTTTTAAATTATATCACAAAACTATGCCTACAAAATAGGCATGGTTTCTTTTAATTGATATTATTTAAATTACATTGATGGGCTACCTTATATTTTCGCCAAGCAAAACAACACTTCGTTTTTACTAGATAATTGCCATAAACAATAGATTTAATAAAATATCGCTTTCATATTTGCAATAAATGGTTATTTTCTAAAAACAAAATTACTATTCATTGTTTATTTTTTATTAAATATATTTTTATATAATTTATAAATACTTATCTACTTATCTACTTA
>NZ_FZMR01000040.1 GCF_900198405.1 Helicobacter cetorum | reverse complement strand
GTAATGTAGAAACAGCACAAAATAAGGTAGCCACTGCACAACAAGAAGTTGACAGCTTGAAAATCCAAGTTCAAGACGCACAAAGCGTTGCAACCCCCACAACAATCAACCGCCCCAACCAAACAGGCCAAGCTCTAACTAGCATGACAGAAAGTCTAGGGGATTTGAAAGGTAACTTACGCAATCTATTTGGAGATACTTCTACTATCGCTAATCAAGTAGGACTAGCCCAAGAATCCCAGCAAAACATTGCTGATATGATTGCTAAAGGTAGCGCATCAGTTGGTGCTATTAATGATAGCCTTAATAGCGCGATTAAAGACATTGACACCGCTATTGATAGTGTCAGCGCAAAAATCAATAGCTTAAGCTCTAGTAATAACCCCGCTCCCTTAGTAAAAAAGGGCTATGCAGCTAACCCTCAATCTCAAGCAGGCGACCAAAGCACTCAAAACAAGCTTGATGCGCTCAATAGCACCAAGAGCTTACTCACTAATAATAAAAAGCAATTATTAGCCGTTAAAAAGCAGGTTGACACTCTCATAGCGGATAAATCCTCTTCAGTGCGTAACTCCCCAACTAAAATCACCAACACCAACAACTATGGTCAAATGTATGGGGTAAATGTCATGGCAGGATACAAACACTTCTTTGGTAAAAAGAAACGCTGGGGTGTGAGAAGTTATGCTTACTATAGCTTTAATCATGCTAATTTAAGCTTTGTAGGTTCTAGCTTAGGCATTGCTAGTGGGGCTAGTCAAGTTAATAACCACACTTATGGTGTAGGCTTTGATGCCCTCTTTAACTTCTATGAAAGTCAAAATGGTTATAACACTGCAGGCATTTTCTTTGGCTTTGGTCTAGGAGGAGATACTTGGCTTGTGCAAGGAGAAAGCTATTATAAAAGTCAAATGGATGCTTGTAACGCTACTTCAGGCTGTAAAGCAAGCATGAATACAAGCTATTTCCAAATGCCTGTTCAAGTAGGCTTTAGAACTAACTTCGCTAAACATAGTGGGATTGAACTAGGCTTTAAAGTGCCTTTATTTGTCAATCAATTCTATAAAGAGCGTAGGGAATATGGTGCAGTAGATGTTTTCTATAAGAGAAACTTCTCTATGTATTTCAACTATATGATTAACTTCTAATCTTAAAAAAAACAAAAGCAAGCTTGCTTTTGTTTTTTTATTATTTAATTTTTAGTTATTTTGTGTTATTGTTGTTATAAAAATATATTTATGTAACTAAATAACACAATAAATAAATAATTATTAAAGGTAATTTATGAAACCTCGTTTTTTATCTTATATCACTTTAGCCATTCTTCTTGATGGCGAGCTTTTAGCCCAAACCCTTAATTTAGACAATTTCTATTGGCGAGACTACATGGACTTTGGGCAAAATCTAGGTAAGTTTGACCCTAATAATGAGAATTTTACTTATGATGGTAAGGATGGCATAAAAGCGGAATTTTCGGGCGTGCCGGATTTTTCATCACGAAATGAGGCGGGTAATGTGATTTCTTTGGGGCGTAATATCGTAGCAACCGCTCATCATATAAGGTGTATAGAATTTAACGATGAAAAAACATATAATAATAAATCTAGGGGTAATTCTGCTAATCAAGTAAGGACTTGGGGTAATACCTTTTATGAATTTGATTACGCTACAGATGAAACATGCACAAACCCTAACAGCACTCAAAAAGTAGCAGAAGGACACCAAAAAACTTACGGGCGAGATACGATGTATATGCGCACCAAAAAATACATTGTAGAGGGGCATTCAAAACCTTTAGATGTAGGGTTTGAGAAAGACCCAAGTGCTGAAGTTAATGAATATGCAAAAGACGAAAAAACAAAATATGAGCAAGCACGATTTGATTTGCAAAAAAAATTAGGTGAAAAACTTACCAACTATCTTGTAAATAACATTAGAAAAACAAAAGATGGCACACATATCCAAGCCTTTGAATCGGGGGCAGGAATCTTAAACTTCATTAAAAATGGCAAACTTTATGGCAATTCCAAAGATAAAGAAGATGGCATTGTGCGTTATGCTTTCCTTAATTATATGAATAGGACTGGGGGTTCTTGGCTCTTAGGACAAGATTCCTCACGAGAAAAAAACATAGTAACATGGGGGGTTACATCTAATATGATTAAAGTAAAAGGGCAAAAAATCACAGATAAAAACTTTAAGGGCGAGGGATTTTATATTTTAACTTTTGGTGCTTTTACAGAATATAATAATAATTCTCTTCATGGCTCTTTTAAGAAAAACCCTTTCTTTGCTGGCTTTGATGAGGGCGATAGCGGTTCAGCCTTAGTAGCTTATGATGAGAGCAAAAAAGAATGGGTCGTGCTTGGCGTGCTTTCAGAAGCGAGTGTGAGCGGTAAAATGAGCGATAGTATAGGTTCGGCAGGAAAATATTCGCCGGTGCTTAAGGTGGATTATGAAGATTATAAAAAGCAATTTGAAAATACCATTGAAACGAATAATGTAAACGATAGTAATATAGAAAAAAACAAAGATAATATTTTTAAAAGCGCTAATGGCGGAACGATAACTTTAAATGAAACAGACAAGCTCAGTGGAACCGGTCTAGTCTTTGAAAATGGTGCATGGGAGCTTAAGGGTAACAACAGCGTGAATGCTAAAGATTTAGCCGGATTAGATATTGCTGAAAAAGCAAGTGTTACTTGGAATAATCTCACGCTTGAAAAGGGCGATTTACACAAAGTAGGTTTAGGCACACTCATTGTCAAAAATGAAACTAAGGGGAATTTACGCTTTGGCGAGGGAATGGTAGAACTAGGCAATGCTAACGCATTTAAAAAAATCTATATCACCGGAAAAAACGCTACTTTAAAATTAAATGCAACTAATAATAACAACAATAATTTAAGCGAAAAAATCTTTTTTGCTAAAGGCGGAGGGATTTTAGATGTGAATGGAAACAGCCTAGAATTCAGCCAATTTTCTGCTGACAACAACCATGCAAAAATCATCAATGATAGCACAACGCAAGAGGCGACTATCACTCTAAATTTTAAAGCAAACCCTGAGATTAATCAAAAAGGGGGGCTTGATAAAGACCAAAAGCCAATTTTTGTAGAAAGATTGCCCAAAGAAAAAGACATTATTAAAGATGCGGTTATCATGCACGCCCATATAGGGAATGATAAAAAAGACGCTAATAATGATAAACTCAATCTCATTATAAACGCCCAAAAAGCCCAAGCAAATTCTAGTGCCAATAATAAAATCACTACCATTTTAGATGGGGGCTTTAATGTTAATCAAGTTACCATTAGTAGTGGGGCTACTACTATCTTGCAAGCACACCCCACTACCCATGCGAGTTTTAGGGAAAGCAGATATAATCCGGAGGGTCAAAAATATAGAGATGTGTGTCAAGTGGCAAAAAATGGAAACTTAAACCCCTTACGCTATTATGAAAACCCCAAAATACAGTGTTTGCTTGAAACTTATAAAACAGAAATCGCACAGAAATTGCCTGACTATATGGACATTACTCGCCCAAACACTTTAAATCAGCCTGATTGGGATAAACGCACTTACACCGCCAAAAGCGTGAGCGTTGAAAATGGAGCGACCTTAAAAGTAGCGAGTTCTACAGATTTAAAAAGCGATATTACTTTAAAAGATAGTTCAAAACTTATTTTAGGCGATAAAACCCATTATGCAGATTTTTTTGATGGTGAGAACACTACCGACAATGGCTTTGAATACCAACAATTAGTAACGAGTGGGGAAGTTAAGAACACTTTTGAAACAGAGGGTTTTAACAACACTATTAACGCCACTAATGCCAATATTACGAGCTATATAGCCCATTTTGCTCCTAAAAGTCTTACTATGAGTGGGGGGAGTTTAGAGGCGGATTTCTTAACTCTAAATGCTAATAGCACAGCTACTTTTAATGGCACAAAAACGAGCGTGAAAAACTTGAATGTTTTAGGGGGGACAATGATTGTTAATGCCTCCACAACAAAAACAAATCTTCAAAACGATGATTTAGGCACTTTAACCATACAAAAAAGCTTGAGCATGCAAGAGGGGAGCATTAAAGCAGATAAAATTGTTTTTGATAGCGTGAATAACTTTAATCAAGGCTTAGGGACTATTGAAGTAGCTAATATTACTTTAAATAACAGCGTTTTTGATAACCCCTTAAACCTATCGCATTTAAACAATCTAAAAAGCATCACGCTTAATCATAGTCGTGCTTATTTGGATACGCTAGTGCTAAAAAGCGAACTTAAGGATTTTAATCAAGCCATGCCTTTGCAAGCGTTGGCCGTGATAGAAAATAACGCGCAAGTTTTAAACATTACAGGCGATGACAATTCAAGCTTATTGGTCAATAATCTTAATATCGCAAGCGGGACTTCAATATTACCTATCAATACAGAAGTAGCCCATAATCTTAATATTACTCAAGGGGAAAAATCCACTACTTTAGGAGGTCATAAGCTTACTTTAGGCGAAAACGCTCAAGTTAATATCACGCTAGATAAGGCGTTCCAAGACAAAATTCTAGCAGAGGGGCAAGAGGAACAGAGTGTGATTTCTCTGCCTAATTTAACGGACAATCGCTCGCTTAAAGATGTTGTTTTCACTAACGCTAATGATAATACTTCTAATCAATACTACTATACTTATAGTTTTAACAATAACGCTTTGACTATCACTAAAAGTGCAGAAGACCCTTTGTCTATGAAAGCACTCTCTAAGCTTTCTAGCAGACACCATTGGCTTAATATTTTGCAAAATTCGCATAACCCAATGATAGAGAGAGAATTTAGGGCAATAGCACAGCAACGCAATCAAGCTGGCATGAATCAGCTAATTGACAGAGCAAATGCAGATTTCAATAGCGTAGCGTTATTGAGAGACCCTAATGATGTGATGTTTGTCATTGAATTAGAGAATGACCCTATTTTAAGGGGTAAGAGCGAAGTTTTTACTAAAACTAGAGCGAGCAATATTGGAGCGAGCCAATATCTTGGTGGGCATTATGCTAGTAGTGGGGGGTTTAAAATTGGCGTAGGGGGACAAGCAGGGCGAGTGTATATGGGGCGAGCCACTATCCAATATAATAGCGATGAAGAGCAATCAGGCTTTGGCATAGCATGGCAAGCGACTTTTGCACAGCTCAAAGAAAAAGGGAATTTTAACGCTCAAATGTTTCATTCTAAGCAAAATGGCGATTGGCAAACACGCATTTGGGATAGCAGAATCGCTGGGGAATATCGTTTTGTAATTAATAGCGTTTCGTTGATAGGGCAAGTGGTTTTAGGCTATCAGCAACACAATAACAGCGCTTTTAACACACAAGATTTTCATGCCAAAGAAGCACAAAGGCAGTGGTTCTCTAGTGGGGCTAAAGCGATTGTGCGTTTTGCACCTAATAAATTTTCTATGGAGATTCAAGGTGGCGTTACGCATTTCACGCATTTGGGTAAAAACTCGCAAGCTATAAGTTTTAGAGACCAAGATTTATTCGCTACCTATAAGGGGGCTAAGGCAAAATTGCAATGGTTTGCAAGCTTGAACGCTAGATATTTGATTACTCAACATTTTTTCTTAGGGGCAAGCATTGGGCAAAGTTTGAAATACACCATGGGCGAGTTTAGCTTGGGGTGGAGCTTTTAGGCTAAAACACTTCTTTGCATGCCTGCTTGTCTTTTTCAAATAAGCATGCTTTTTGTAATTTTTCAAAACGCTCTTTTCTTTCTTTTTCGGTAGCGTTTTTGGATAAAGGCTTGAATGTGTTAGCAACACTTTTTTGAGTTGTAAGAATGGGTTTTTCTTCTAATTTATCTGCGATATAAAAACCAATCGCTGCAATGAAAATGAATATCCAATCGGTTTTTCTAATCTTAGGGCAAAACTTACAAGCCATACGCATTCCTTATGCTTTTAAGATAATGTTTAAGTATAATACACTCTTATAAAAATTTTAAGTTTAGGGGTGTGATTGTTGAATTTTATCAAGCAATTTTTTAAGGCGTTTGTTATTATGCCTTTGGATTTCATCACCAAGTATTTTAAATCGTTTGTGTTTTTGACGATTTTATTGTTTGTGTTTAACGCTAAAGAGAGCGAGCCAAGCACTCCGCCTAATCTTGTCAAACTCTATTTGAATGGTCCTATTTTTAGCACACAAGATTTTGAAAAACAAGTGGAGAAGATTTTAAAAACCCCTAGTATTAAAGGGGTGCTACTCTTAATTGATTCGCCCGGTGGAGCGGTTTCTGCAAGCGTGGAGTTGAGTGAAAAAATCCTTGAATTAAAGCAAAAAATGCCCGTTTTAGCTTATGCTAAAGGTGTTATGGCAAGTGGGAGCTATTATGTGGGCATGGAGGCTAGTGAAGTGCATGCAAATAAAGCGAGTTTAGTAGGCTCAATAGGCGTGATTTTTTCTAGTGCGAATGTAGAAAACTTGCTTAATAAAGTAGGGGTGGCTACTCAAGGCGTGCATGCGGGCGAGTATAAAGAGATAGGCACTTTTACAAGGGCATGGACAGCTAATGAAAAGACTTTTTTGCAGAATTTGATTGATGAGCAGTATCAAATGTTTGTTAATGATGTAGCAAAAGCAAGGAATATTCAAGCAAAAGACTATAAAAATTTTGCTGAGGGCAAGGTGTTTAGTGCCAAAAAAGCCCTAGAATTAAAACTTATTGATAGAATCAGCACTTTAAAAGAGGCTAAGACTCGTTTAATGGAATTAAGCAAAATAAAAGAGGCGCATTGGTTAGAAAAAATCACAATGGAGCGCTTTATTGAAAAAGCCACGCAATCGGTTGCAAATGTTTTAACTCAAGCACTTGGTAGCGGATTAATGATGAGGTAAGAAAATGCTAGAATTTGTATTAAAAGTCCAAGCCAAAGATAAGCAAGGTCTAGTGAGTGCGATTAGCTCTGTGGTGGCAAATAAGGGCTATAACATTGTCAAAAACGATGAATTTGTAGAGCCTTTGAAAGAACGCTTTTTTATGCGTTTAAAAATCCAAAAGCCTTTAAATGAAATAAGCACTGAAAATAAAGAACAAGAAGAGCAGTCTTTAAAAATAGCGTTGTTTAAGGCGTTGCAAGGTTTTGAAGAATTATCTATTGAACTAGTATTGAGTCGTAAAAAAAATGTGATTTTACTTGCCACTAAAGAGAGTCATTGCTTAGGAGATTTGCTCTTAAGGGTGTATGGCAATGAATTAGAGATGAATATTTGGGGTGTGATTGCTAATCATGAAATTTTACGCCCTTTAGTAGAAAAATTTGATGTGCCTTATTTTTATGTGCCTTGTGAAAACCAATCACAACACGAATTAGAAGTGCTAGAAGTGATTAAACAGCTTGAGCTAGAAAAAGGCGAGAGCATAGACTTGCTTGTTTTAGCAAAATATATGCGTATTTTAAGCGAGGATTTTACCAATCGCTTTAAAAATCAAATTTTAAATATTCATCATAGTTTCTTGCCCGCATTCATTGGGGCTAACCCTTACAAACAAGCGTTTGAAAGAGGCGTGAAAGTCATTGGAGCGACCGCACATTTTGTGAATGAAAGCCTAGATGCAGGACCTATTATCTTGCAAGACACTTTACCTATCAATCATAACTATAGTGTAGAAAAAATGCGTCTAGTAGGTAAAGATGTAGAAAAGCTGGTTCTAGCAAGGGCTTTAAAACTCGTTTTAGAAGACAGAGTTTTTGTGCATGGGAATAAAACCATCGTGTTTTAGGGGTATTCAAAAAGTGTTTTAACCCATTGAAGTTCTTTTGTGGGGGCGTTTTCTAAAACGCTATGGTGTAAAGTAGCTATGAGATTATGCTGTGAAAAGATTTGGGCTTGGCTATTTTCTACATGCTTACTATTATCGTATAAGTAAATGGTGTCGCATAATTTTAAAAGTTTCTTTAAGTTTTCAAAGCTTTTTGTATAGCGCCTTTCTAAAATATCAAACGCTATAAAATGCCCCTTTTTTTCTTGCCTTATCTTCATTCTTTGTTTGCTTAGTTCCACACTCTCTAATCCCACATAAAAAAGCACGATTTTGTAATGTTGCATTTTAGCTTTATGGATAAAATTAAGAATGCTTTTCCCACTTAGCGTGGTTTCTATATTGAATGAAATGTTTTCATTCAAGCATTTATTCCTTAGTGTTAAGGCAATTTTAGTCGCTTTTATTTGGTTTTTAGCATCCGCAAAATCGCCTAGCTCTTTAACAATCTCATTAGGGCTAATACGCATTCCATAATAAAACCCATTTTCCAAAGCGTTATAATAAAATATAGACTTACCCGCACCATTTACCCCTGCAAATAGATATAAACAACTCAAAAAAATCCTTTTCTTTAGTAAAATGACCAGTGCAAAGTAGCTTCTAAGTTTTTCTCTTATTATAAGCAATTTGAGATAAAGTCTAAAAAAATTTGTTCTGATTTTACAATGAATTGAGATGATTTGAACGGGGTGCGTTGCCAATTAACCTATTCATTTTAAAGAATTTTTATCAATAAAGATTTTTTCTAATGCTTTTGTTATGGTTTAATTCTCTTAAAAAAACCTTTTCAAAATGAATTAATTTTTTAAGAAAATACATATACCTAATCAATTTTAAGAAATACATGCTATCATTCTGTCGTTTTTTAATTCCCAATAATTCAGTTATAGTAAAATCCATAAAAGGCAATAGCGTGAAAGAAATGATTATTAATCTCAAAAATTCCGTCTCTCTCTCTCTCTCTCTCTCTTAAGAAGAAACCAACACTTTATTTATTCCAATTACCTACATAGACTTATGTAACTTCTTGTTGTGCTAAACGCACAAAATATTACTTAAAAATATATATAAAAAATAGTTTTATTAATTTTGTTTAGGTTCAAAGGAAGTTTGACAATGAAAAACAACAAATTGATTTCAGTAATTGGTAGTGTAGCTCTCTTAGGTAGCATAAATTTATTAGAGGCTAACTCTATTGCAAGCTATCCAAATCCGTATTCCACGCAATTATTGAGCCTATCACCAAGCATTGCTAATGCATGGAGTGATTATTTAAACTCTGTTGTTCAAGTAGCAAAAATACAAAAGCTTGTGCAGAGGACTTCAGAGCATATAGGTCAGTTTCAAAAAATTATAGAAACTACAGAGAATGGAGACTCTTTAGAAAAGCTTAGACGAGAAGTAATAAAGCTCAATAATCAAGCAATCAATAACACTAGTGCCGTTAAAATATTTATGCTAGATTTTCAAAAAGGTCAAGCAAGCTTTTTGGAATCTGTTGCCAAAAACGGCAATAATCAAGAAAAAATTATTGCTCAAAAAGCTATCAGTGTTACACAAGAATCTATGCCAGCATTCCAAGAGCTCTTAACATACAATAAGGAGCTAGCAAAACTCTATAATCAAATAGCTGAGGCAAACTCTTTGTCGCAAGTAAAAAATATATTCAATCAAGTAATGACGCTTCAACAAAAAGAGGTTGGACTAATCCCTAAATTACTCCCCAATGCTCAAGAGCAATTAAGTATCTATCAATTACAATCTCAGCTACTAGGTGGGGGTAAAGACAATAATACGAATGGTGTTGCTCAATATGTGCCACCAAGCATTGCTAATGCATGGAGTGATTATTTAAGCTCTGTTGTCAAAGAAGCAGAAAGCAAAAAAATTATTCAAAAGAATAACGAAATAATAAAAAATCTGACTAAGAGTTTAAAAACAGGAAATGCAGGACAAATAGAGAAAAAAATTGAAAAGCTGAGTCAACAAAACACCGAGACTATTCAAAATGCCAAAGAATTAGATTCGGTTGTCTCCATTGGTCAAGAAAAGTTTTTGCAAGCAGTAATTGATAATGGCAATACAGAAGAAAAAGCTCTCGCTCAAGAAACCCTAAGAATAGTAAAAGAAGTTGCACCACTAAACCAAGAAGTCTTATCGCTTGGTTCTCAACTTTCAAAATTAGAAGCAGGGTTACGCAATAAGACCATTTCATTTAAGACGTATATGCAAAAGCAAAAAGAAATAACCTTAAAACTAAATGCTATTTCTAAGAAAATGGTAACAGATAACGCTCAAGAGCAACTAAAAATTTATCAATTGCAATCTGAATTACTAGGTGGTAGGAAAACTAGCTTTAATAGTGATACCAACAATAACCCCTCTAATAATCAATCTCCCAATAAGCCTCAAAAAATTACAAAAACTCAACCGCAAGTGGGCAATAAACCAAATGGTGGAGATGTGGGCACAACCCATAGAAGTGATGGTAGTGACTCAAGTGGAACAGCTCAAAATAACAATAGCAATTCATCATCTAATAAGCTCCCCGAAAATCTTAACAATCAAACAATCAGTTATGAGAACGATCAAGTTTTTAAAGATTCTGTTAATACTTCTAATGGAACTATTAACTCTCAAGCTCATCTTAATTTTAATGGCTCTAATAATCAGTTTAATAATATGATTTTTTATCTTGCTAGTCCAGATCTTATAAATGATTTTGCTTTTGGTATGTCCACTAGCACTGACAGTATAAATGTAAACAAGATTATTGCGCATAGCAGTAACACCTTTAATAATATTGTTTTTCAAGGGTCTCTTGGTCAATATGTTTTTAGCAGTAGTTCCAATACTTTTGAAAATATTACTTTTTTTGGTGGGTCTAACTCTGAATCTAGTTTTTATAGTCAAAACGCTAATTGTATTGGCTACTATTTTATTGGTTCTACCACTTTTTTAGGCAATAACACCTTTAATAATAATACTAGTTATAGCCAAATAGATTTCACGATGCTTGGAAATACAACAGGTAATATAATGATGAATATGAAAGGACATAACGATTTTAATAATAGCAATAATAGTATTATGAGTTTTGATTTTGAAGGGATTACTAGCATTGGTAATTTTAATAATGCAGTCTTTAATAATAAAGATAGCTCGTTGATTTGGTTTTATACTTCAGGCAATCCTTATAAAAAAGCAACAACCACTCTTAACTTCACAGATACAATCTTTAATAATCAAGTTTCTATAAATACGATGAATATTGCAGGTGTTGGTGGTGGCATTACTTTTGGTATAAATGAAGCTAAAAATAAAGACATATTCAGAAAACCTAATGCTCCCTTAAACATAGACTTCAATAACACTACTTTCAAAGGCAAGGGAAGTTATGACTTTTACAATGGTACTATTACGCTTCAAGGCACAGATAATTTAAATTCTAGCGATTCGCCTTTTTCTAGTGCCAATGCCAATAATGCCAATACGGACAATATCACCTTTAATTCAAATAACACCCTTAATCTAGGCTATTCTCTAACTCAAAATAGAGTTTATAGTGTTGTAGATACCACAGGTACAATCAATTATAATGGTAATACACAATATGATTTGATTAAAGTAGGCGGAGTTACAGGGACTTTAGATAAAACTTCTTCAAGTGGTGTCTATGATGTAACCTATGATAATGTCAATGGTAAAGATATCACTCTAAAAGAGACTTTTACCAATAATTCTATTAGTGTGGAAGAAATATCTAGCACTAATGCTACTACATCTCCTATTATTCATAGTCATTCTAGTGAAAAACCACATACTAAAACCATTCATAAAAATGATGATAAAAACGACAATAAGTTAAAACCACAGCCAATAGCAAGTGGTAAAACTAATCATAGCGGTTCTTCACAGCATAACACCAACAAACAACAACAAGCCAACACTCAAACC
>NZ_FZMR01000039.1 GCF_900198405.1 Helicobacter cetorum | reverse complement strand
TTATAGCAAGTAATCATTATACCTTAGAGAGTAATGCTAATTCAAATGTAGTTGATAGTTTGTCAAAATTAAGGAAGCAATCGTTTGAGGGGTATATAAAGGAATGGCTCAATACTACACCTTTTCACAACAATAATCAAACTACAAAATCTATCATTCAAAAAGCTCAAGATGTTTTAAACGCTTTGCAAAATTCAGGCGACACAACAAATATTGCTAGTATAACCCTAAAAAATCAAGCTGATAATAAACTTGAGACCATACCACAAGCCTTAACTTCTATTATTAGCGAAATAGAAAGTAACACTATTGGTAGTCCTAAAAATATATCAAACAATACTTCTTTAAGTGCTAGTGGTGGTGTTGAGGCTTTAATGCTCTTTCAAATGCTACAAGGCATAGCTGAGAATAGCCCTACAACTAATTATGCTTATGCAACATACTATACTTTTAACGCATTTATGAATAGTTACATGAATTTTTTTAATCATCAAGTTAATGGTAGCATTGTAGATTTTAACGAAAATACTTGTCCTGACCCAAGTGTTACAAGCACTTGTCATCTTCCCACTGCAACATTGCAAGCATTAATCCAAAAATTAGGCGACCCTGAACTTGAAAAAATTGAAAAGCAATTTGCTAATACAGATTATAATGATGTTGCTGGTTCTAATAACAACGGCATGTTTTTAAACACACAACCTTTTACAAATACTTTAAAAGAATTAGAAAGTAAAATTAATGCATTAGCTAATTCAAGCGAAAAAGAACAAGCGCTTGAAATCATCAATCAAGCGCTCATCAATAACACCCTCTTTAATGAATATATGAATACCAACAATGCAAAATTTGGTTTTTGGGTGTATCAAGTTGCAAATAATGGTGTTATTGGAGCTAATGTTGAGAGTAATAACAAAGTGCAACCATGGTATTATCCAAGTAGTAGTGGCGGTAATGACAACCAAACAAAGTATACAGACCCTAACCTAAGCACTACACAACAACTCTATACTGCTATTTTAGATTGGTGGGACAATGTAGGCAATGTAGCTAACGCTCTTAATTCTCATAATCCTAAAGAAATAGGCACAGCAATAGAAAAATTCACGCAATTTTATGATAAACAAGTAGAAAATAACCCTCACTACCAACAACTTGGCACGGGCTTTAATTTGCGAGACAAACTTAAGACTACGCTTAACAACATCAACGCATCTCTTCCCAAAGCCGACCAACAAGCCTTGCATTTTACTTTTATGGCTTTACCCCCTAAACTCAACACTTATAACGAATTACAATCTTCTAAACCCATAGCCTTAGCAAGTCTAAGCACCTTAGCTAGTATGTTTAATCAAATGAATTATTTAAG
>NZ_FZMR01000030.1 GCF_900198405.1 Helicobacter cetorum | reverse complement strand
AAGAAAGCATAGTATCTTAATCCAAATTGCCCGTATTTCTTTTTACTCTTTTGATTACCTTTAATATAGTAATCAAACATTTGTTTATATCCCCCCTTTATTCCAAAGCCTAGCATATAACCTTGTTGTTTAGTTTCTATGTCTTTATCATTATTGATAAGTTTAGTCGTAGGAGAGCTTAAATAATTCATTTGATTAAACATACTAGCTAAGGTGCTTAGACTTGCTAAGGCTATGGGTTTAGAAGATTGTAATTCGTTATAAGTGTTGAGTTTAGGGGGTAAAGCTAAGAAATTAGTCCAGCTATTAAAGGTATTTTGGCTTACTTGGTCTTGTGTGGGTAGGGTTTTGTTGATATTAGAAAGGATTTGCTTGATTTGGTCTTTATTAGGATAACTTCCACCTTGTTGGTAATGGGGGTTATTTTTCCATTGTTCGTTATAGAAATTACCAAAGCTTTGAATGGCTGTTCCTATTTCTTTAGGATTATGAGAGTTAAGAGAGTTAGCTACATTGCCTACATTGTCCCACCATTCTAAAATAGTATGATAGAGTTGTTGTGGGGTTGTTATGCTTGTTTGATAATCAGTGCATGCATTTCCACAATATGCACCACCAACAACACCTTCAACTTGATAGGTTGTTGGGTCAAACCTAACCGTTATAGGGCTATAATATGCTATATCATTTGCCCAAGCACTTAGTTGCATCATGGGATTGTTTGTTTGTGCGTCATAAATGGGAATATCCGTTAAAAGTTGGTTGAGAATACCAAGGGCTTGTTGCTTATCTTTTTCTTTTGTGGGGTCATTTGAAAAACTTAAAGCACTGATTTGTTTTTCTAACTCTCTAGCTGTAAGCTCAAAAACACTCGCACTTCCCATAGCATTTTGGCTATTTAAAATCTTTGAAAAAGCTTTCAAGCCATTTCCAAACTGATTATAGATTGTTATAAGATTAGGGTCTAAGGATTGGATTAGTTTTTCTAGTGTTGCACCACCACCATAAGTATAAACATTATTAAAAACATTATTTCTCATATCATTTGAGAAGTTTCTATACGCATACCCCAAAGCATAAGCATAATTTACATTTTGATTGCCACTAGCTATTTCTTGTAGCATTTGAAAGAGCATTAAAGCATTAATCCCAAAACTAGGAGATAAGTAGGCACTATTGGACTTAGCTGCTTGATATTGTGTTGTATCTATCATACCATTGGTTTTGATTTGTTCCTCAGTCATTGTGGCTTTTTTTGAGCCAATAGTATTTTTTTCTATCTCGCTAATGATAGAAGTTAAAGCTTGTGGTATTGTCTCAGTTTTATTATCAGCTTGATTTGTTAGGGTTATATTAGCAATATCTGTATTTGTATCCTTTGAATTTTTTAAGGCATTTAAAATATTTCGTGCGGTCGTTTGTAGATTTGTTAAAGTGATGTTGTCTTTTGAGTTTGCAATACACCAGCCTTGTGAATTTTCACATTGTTTTTGTAACCCACTTTTTAGTGTTTCCAAATAATCTCTCAAATACCCCTCAAACGATTGCTTCCTTAATTTTGACAAACTATCAACTACATTTGAATTAGCATTACTCTCTAAGGCATAATGATTACTTGCTATAA
>NZ_FZMR01000038.1 GCF_900198405.1 Helicobacter cetorum | reverse complement strand
CCCCTAACAACGCTTTAAGAAGTTATCGCTTAACTTCGTTAAGCTCTCTTATTATTAGCTGGCTTGCTAAAGCAAGCTCTTTATTTTTAAGACTTAAAAGCATTTGTATTTTAAACTCTTTTTAAGAAAATTTAATCTATTATAACAATATGTTAAAATAAGCGTATAGCTATATACACTTTTAAATAATTTCTAAGGTTAAAAAAGTTATAATGCTCCTACCATTTAAGAGTAACTGCCATTACTTCTTAAATGAGTTCTTTATTTTACGAAAGGAGCTGAAAATGTTAAAAACGGCTATTATTGTAATGGTAATTGTCTTAGTCTTAGCTGAAAGACTTTACTAAAGACAAGCAAGGGAGTTTTTAAGCTCCCTTGTGATTAAGATAATAGCCTTAAATTCTTTTTAACAACTTCCTTAAATTCTAACCCTTAAAACGCTTTGAATTTTTAGGTTTAATGTTTTATTCCAATTAAAAGGATTAAAACGATGAAGTGGAAACTAAACCAACTACAAAATATCAAACAACGAAAAATTAGAATTAAAAGGCTTTTTAATAAAGACAAAAGAGAAGAAAAAGCTTTACAAGTCATTAGAGATTTAAAAAACACGCTTTTAATCGCTAAAAAACTTAGCAAAGAAGATGAAATCGCTTTAGCAAAATGTGAGCTTAGCTATTTAAGACAAGACTATTAAAAGGCTTTTGAAAATGCAAATTTACAATAAGTTTTTAATGGTTTGTCTCTTGCTTTTTAGCCTTTTGAATCTAGTTGAATTACTTCTAATATCTTACAGCGCGTATAAAATGGAAAAATTAGAAGATACGATGATAGAAAATCTTAATGAAGTCAAAACTATTATCAAACAGAGTAATGACCATCTGAAATGCGAGCAAGGGCTAAGATGAGCAAGCAAGATGTGGTTATTTTAGGTTTTGAAGTTTCTAGGATTATGCCTTATGTTTTTGTGGGGATTGTGGGGGCTCTTGTAGGGTGCTTGTATGTTTTAAAGGCTATGCGTAAAGAAGAGTTTAGAACTTTTGGGGAAAAGTTTGCCTATACCTTACAAGGCATAGGCTCTTCTATGCTTATAACTTGGATTAGTTATGAAATCACGGAGTATTTTTTCCATTTGCCTTCGTCTTTATGTGTAGCTATTAGTGGGGGTGTAGGGTATTTAGGGGCTGAGAGTATCAGCGTTTTAGCGTTAAAAATCATAGAAAAAAGAATTTAAGAAAGGATTTAAGAATGGATACGCCACGATTTATTAGAAATTTTATCACTTTTAAGGAAGCTTTAGAAAAGCAAAATTTTACCAATAAAGAATTAAACGCAATGAGCATGCAAGGGGCATTACAATGCGAGCAATTCGCTTTAACTGAAAGCGAGCAGAATCTAGCTAACGAGCAAGCAAGGGCTAAAATGCAATTAGAGTTTTTAGGCATGCAAAGCCAATTACAAGCCCAAAAAGCTAACACGCTTAATACTCTAATCCAATGCCAAAGTATGCTAAAAAGCTTAAAAGATAATGCAATGATAAACCGCGCTAATGCGTATGTAAGCTTACTACAAGTGCAAGCTAACGCCCCAAGTGGTGTAACGCCTGAAAATTTTAAGAATGTGTTTAATACCATTATGCAAATAGGCAGTGAGTATAACCAAGTCTCACACAATAGCGATAGCACGATAAGCTTTGAAAACAACGAAAAAGCCAACGAATTAAAAAGCGTTTTAAACGAGCTTAGTTTAGAATTAGAAAAACTAAACGAACAAAGCGATTTAAACCAGATTCAAGTATTTAGCGATAAATTAGAAGTTTTAGTGAATGCTCCTGTGAAATTATGGGGGTTTTCTACTCTCTCTAATGCAGAAGAAGGGTTTTATAATGAAGATGATGAACTTTTAGCTAGTGGTGGGGTGTGCTTGTTTAGAAGTGATAAAATAGGCAAGCATACCATAAGCTATAAAGCGAGCAATGAAAAAGAAAGTTTGATTAAAAAGATTACTATTAGTGTTATAAAAAATGCCCTTAATAGATAAAATCATTCTTATTCTAAAGGATAAAGAGATGTATAAGGATAATGAAGAGCTTGCCAAAGAATACATGCGACAACAAACTAAACGCACGCTTTTAAGAACTATAGCATTGGTGTTTTGCGTGGTGTTTGTCTCTAGTGTGCTAAGCTTAACAGCGGCGTATATTTTTAGGGGGTTTTAATGCTAAAAGATAATGAAAGACTTGCTAAAGAATATAAACAACACAAGAAAAAGCAAAATCGGCTTTGGCTTATAGCCTTTTTGTTTAGTTTCGTGTTTGCTTTAATTTGTGCGTGTTTTACAATGGCTTATATTTTATTTTAAGGAGATGAGAAAATGGCATATTATGAAAATATCACCGCAGGGCGTGGAGCAATAGATAGCTTTAATAACGCCTTAGCAAGACAAGGCGTAGCTAATGAAATGATGAATTTAAGCATGGGGCAGTTTGCCAACACTCTAGCGAATGCGGGAGCGATGTTTGATAACGCTAAATTGAGAGAAGAAGGGCTTAAATATCAAAAAATGCGAGACTTGTATAACGATAAGCAAAAAGAAAAAGCCTTTGACTTACAAGAGAAACAAGCGCTTTTAAGTATGGAGTTTGCCAAGAAAAACCAAGCGTTTAATGATTTACAAAAACCAGAGCTTTTGAAAGCGCAAAAACTAAGAAATCAGGCTATGGCTTTAGAAAACCAAAAACAAGCAAAAGAATTTAAATGGCTTGATAAAGTTTATTCACCTAAAAGCACGCCTTTAGCTCCTAAGAAAGAACCTGTTGCAAGCGTTTCAGCGCAAAGCCCTAATACTGAAGAGAAGAAAACAAGCTTGGAAGAGATGAAAAAGTTTGTTAATCCTATGTTTAAAACTGAAAAAAAACAAACAAGCTTAGAAGAGATGAAAAAGTTTGTAAATCCTATGTTTAGGGATTAAAAGCATGGGGTTTTTAGTAGGGTTTAATCTCTTTAAGGCTTTAGCTCCTTATGTGGTTATAGCCTCTTTAGGGCTTTATATTTTACATTTAAAAGAAAAACTTGCACAAGTCAAAGAGAGATTAAACTATACTCAAGAGCATGTCATTATGCAAAATGAAAGCATAGAAAAGCTAGAACTTCAAAGCCAAGAATACCAAAGCCTTAAGCCTTTAAACAACACTAAAATTAAAGAGAGATACCAAAAAATAATCCTAAAAGATAATAGTTGCGAAGAAAAACTACAAAGCTATGAAAGCTTATTGAATGCGTTTAAGAACCCTTAAGGGAGCTTGTTTAAAGGCTTTAAGGGGTTATGCGTTTTTGGCACAATAGAGATACTTAAATTTAAAGCGTCTAAAATAGCGATGATAGTTTCAAAGCGTGGTTTTTTATGCTTTTTAAGGGTTTTGTATAAGTTCTCTCTGTTTAAAGAACTCATTTGCGCCACTTTGGCAAAGCCGACTGAGCGCACGATAGATTCAAGGGCGTTTAAAAACTCTTGCGTGTTAAAATCGTTAGTAATTTCTTCTAAAAATGCGATGATGTCTTCTCTGTCTTTAAACAAGTTAGCGCTGTCAAAGTCGCTTAGCTCTATTTGATTATCCATTGTTAAACCCTTTTAAAAGCTCTCTTGCTTTTTGTATGTCTCTAGCTTGTGTATCTTTAATACCGCCTGCTAAGAGTAAAATCATTTCACTTCCTTTAAAAGTGAAGATTTTTGTTTGCTTGATTATCATTTTTAAATTGTAGCTAAATAACTACAATAGGCAAAATCTAACCCTTAAAATAGGATAAAATTTTTACTAAGCTTATTAAAATACCCTATATTAAAAGGATTTTTAAATGCGCTTATATGACAAAATGCAAGAGCTATTACAAAACAGCCAAGAGTTAAAAGCTAAGAATGATGAAATACTAGACTTAGCTAAACACGATTTAAGCGAGCTAGTCAAGCAAAAAAGCCAAGAGAATTTACAAGCTTTAAAACAAGATTTTAAGGGGCGTTTGGATAGTGAGTTTCTACAAATTCCTTTGTTAGTAAAAGAAAATACTAAGGAGCTTGTCAATAAAGATGATTTACAAGCAAGCGTTTTAAACGAGCTAATAAGCCAATTCAATAGACCTGAAATAACAAGCGAGCTTAAAAGAGAGCTAAAATTTGAGATAAAGCAAGAATTAGAGAGCTTACTAGAAAGCCAAGAATTACAAGCTGAATTAAAAAGCGTTCAAAGTGAGATACTAACTGATACGATACAAGAAAGCCAGAAGGCTTTAAAACAAAAGATTTTAAGCCTTTTAGAGAACCGCTTGCCTAGCATTACTGAAAGCGTGGTTAAAAACCTAGATTTTAGTTTTTTAAAAGCAGAACCTAAAGCCTTTTATAGCGTGATAAACGAGAATCTTAAGGAAATGTTTAAGAAAGAATTAGAAAGCGAGTATTTGCAAGGCTATATTAACAGCGTGGTTGATGAATATTTCAAAAAAGCTCAAAATTTAGAAAAGCTAAGAGAGACGGAACTAAAAGCGTTGCTTTATTTGCAGGTGGTGCTAGAAGCTAATAAGGTAAAATTACTCCAAGACGCTTTAATGCTAGAAAATCAAATCTTACAAGATGATTTAAAGATTCAAAATGAAATCGCTTACCAATTAAAGCGTAAAGAGCTTATAAAGGAAGGTAAGCTAGATAATGAAGTGTTTAAGCATTTTAGGTTTAAAGTCGTATAAGAAAGGATAAAAACATGAATGACAACAACGAAAAAACCCCAAGCGAACTTTTAGAAGAACAACTAAAAATGCAACAAAGCGAACAACCACAACAAGAAAGAGAGCCACAAGAACAAGAGCTAGAAAAACAAGCTGAAAGTAAAAGCGCGTTTTTGCCTACGGGATTAGAATATTTAGACAATAAGCTTAAAAATAAATCCTTGAGTATGTTTGATTACTATATGGCAAAGAAATACTTAGGCTTAGATTTAAATGTCAATCTACAAGGAAATCTAAATATAAAAAACGATACCACGCTTAAAAACCCGGCTAAACCTTTAGAGGCGATTAACGCTAATATGGATACTTTAGATAGCGCTATGCGGTTTTTAAAGAGTGCGGATACTAATGCGGGGATTGGCTATGGAGTCAATAAGTTTTTAAATAAGGTTAGTTTTGGAATTTTACCGATGACGCATGCTAAAAGCCAAATGCACATGGCAGAGAATAATTTAGAAACTAACTACGCTAAGACTTTAGCAGGGGGCAAACCGCCCGCTGTTTATGACAAAGAACAAGCAAAAGATATTATAGGCTCTAAGTTTAGGGGGCAAAACGAGCTAGGCTCTAAGATTAGCCAGCTAATGCAAAGCGTGGTAGAAAATAATCTTAATGTAGATAGTAGGCTATTAGCTTTAAATGGAATCAACCCTATAGAATTTAAGGCTAAAAACTTCGCTTATTACAATTTGTTTAAAACTATCAACAATAATAAGGGGCGATACGATAAAAAAACGCTAGAAAAGACTTATAATAAGGCTTATAGCCAATATTTACAAAACGAGTATTTAAAGAATGCAAAATAACAAGAAAGATAACAAAAGCTACTCAAACGAGTTTAAAGAAGAAGTTAAGAAGTATTATGAAACCAACTTTTCTTTAAGCCAAGACAAGATTTGTGAGCATTTTAAAATCAACCGCCGAACGCTTGCACGCTGGATAATTGATGGGGAATGGCGAAACGATGGCATTTTAAAAGAGATTAGAGCGATGTATGAAACGCATAACTTTAGCTTGAATGAACTTGCTAAAAAATATCAAATCAGCCCCAATGTCTTAAGGCGAGCTAAAGAGCGTGAGAAATGGAAAAAAGCTATCGTTATTAAACAAGTGGATGCGCATAAAATTCTAGGCGATAAGCTAACGGATAATAACATCGGCTTGTTTTTAGACACTAAGAAAAAAGAAATCAAGGATAGCTTAAAAGAGAGTATGGAGCATTTAGAGCTTGACCCTATCGTATTAGAAGCA
Organism: Helicobacter cetorum; assembly: GCF_900198405.1. Taxonomy (GTDB): domain Bacteria; phylum Campylobacterota; class Campylobacteria; order Campylobacterales; family Helicobacteraceae; genus Helicobacter; species Helicobacter cetorum_C. The sequence continues at coordinate 4,477 of NZ_FZMR01000038.1, read as the reverse complement.
ATCACTGAGACAACAAGCGATGAATTGCTTTTAAAGGCGATGAACACCGCTTATATTAAAAAGCAAATTCTTTTTTGTGCCATTGTAGCAAGGGGGGAATTGATTAAGATGATTAAAAGAACTACGATACAAGGGAGCATAAAAGATAACGCCTCTATTATTGTAGCCGCTGAAAAGGTTAGTAAGCTTTTTATTGATGCGGGGGTTTCTTTGTTTGGTAAGGAGCAAATCCAAGTTGTAGAAAATACGCATACCAACGATTACAAAGAGATTAACACGCAAGAATTGATAGCTTTAGCTAATAGTGAAGATGTTAGCTAGGGTTTATTCTCTCTTGTGTTTATTGCTTTGTTTTAGTAAGCCCCTTGCTTTTTAGCTCTAAGGGGTGTTTTTTTTATCTATAGCACGCTTTTATAAACGCTTTTTTGTGTTTTAAACGCCTTTTTAGCTTATGTTTTAAACCTTCCTAACTTAAGCTCTTATGCTATGCCTACTCTATACAACCCCCTTAAACAAGAAAACATTTAAACACAAATAACTATTTTTATAAATCTATAATACACACGCCCCGCCCCTTTATTTTTCCAAAGAGAAAATAGACATTTTTACAAAACATACATTTTTACAAAAAGGTTTTAATCCTTTGCTTATTCATTGTAAAAGAAAAGGTTTTTTGTGGTGTTTGGGATTTTGCGATGATACTTGTTTTTCTCTGTTTTTTAAAGGATTTTTTGTTTTACAAAAAGCACTCAATCGGTGTGCTATAAGGGGCTATCAAAGCCTACGCAATAAAAGCGCTTGTATTTAATAAAAAATTAAATTTTATTGACAAAATAGCCAAAAAATGATTACAATTTGAGCGTTCTTTTTAAAATTTGTTGTTGATTTGAGACAAAAACAAGGTTTAAGGTCTTGTTTGTATAGATATGCAAGGTTTGTTTGGGGGCTTACTAACACCCCTAAACATGGGAGTTTTTAAAATATTGGCTTATTGCTTGCCCCCTAACCCCTAAAACCCCCACAAATACCCTACATTTTTTCTTACAAACCAACCAAAGCCAAGCCTATAAATTTTTTCATAAATGAGTGCTTGCGTGGCTTTTGAAAAAATCAAGCTTTTTTAGGAGCTTGAAACCCCAGCCTACCCCTATTGTCTTTGTCTCACATTTTCAAAACTAATTCTAAAAAATAAGAACGCCATATACCCAATAAAACCCAATAATTACATAAATTAGGGGGTTTTAAAGTGAAAGTTAGGAGTAAAAATGAGACATACTATCTATTTAAGAGACAAAACGCTTTATTTGAACTATACCAAAGAAAGCAAACGCTACAGAACGAGCTTAAACAAGCTTGTTAAATCGCTAGAGCTAGACCAAACAAGCGCTTTTGAATATTTGAAAACCAAGAGTTTAAAAGCGATTTTAAGAATGCTTGAAAATCTTAGCCCCCAAAATAAAGGGGACAAAGCCACAGCCAGAGCTAAAAAAGGGGGGCTTGAGCCGAACACCAAAAACACAAACCCCCTAGTTATTCTTAATGCCTTTGAGAGTTTTTTAAACCAAAAAATCGGTTTAAAAGAAACGAGCCTTTATAACACACGCTTAGTTTTTAATAGTGTTTTAAGGCTTTTAGGTTTAAAAGAGCAAGACAAGCTTTCTAAAATCACTAAAACCACGATTACAAACTACCACAAAAACGCCTTTAAAACGCACAAAAAGAACACCCTAAGAGCTTATAACGCCCTATTAAAAAGCTTTTTAGCTTTTTGTGAGACAGAAGGCTTTATTGAAAAAAGCCCTTATTTTTCTATCACGCTTAAAAACGCGCTAGAAAGTAAAGAGATAGAGCCTTTTAATTTAGAAGAAATCAAATCTATCTTAAAGCTTTGCCCAACGCTTAGATTAAAAGCCTTTTTAATGGTAGCCTTTTTTACAGGCATGCGCACCGGCGAAGAGCTGGCTTTAACTTGGGAAGATATAGATTTTCAAAATAAAAAAATCAATATTGACAAATCCCTAAACACCTTTGGAAAAATCACAAGCCCTAAAAATAAATCTAGCGTTAGAAAAGTGGATTTGTTAGAACCAGTAGCAGAGATTCTAAAAGAATTAAAAGCTAAAGAGCCTAAAAATAAAAAGCTCGTTTTTCTTAGCATGCCAAAAAGAACGCAAGAATTTCAAGACGCCTTCAAAAAGCTTTTAAAAGCTCTAAATCTTAAATACAGAAAGCTTTATACCACCCGCCACACCTTCGCAAGCCTTATGTTAAGCCAAGGCGAAGAGCCTATGTGGGTTTCTAAGATGATGGGGCATAAGGATTTAAACATCACTTATTCCACCTATAGCCATTTCATACCACAGCAAGAAAGAGAAAGAGCCGCATTTTTAAAGGGGGCGTTATGAAAAAACGAAACACAAGCCTAGAGCTATACCAATTTTTAAAGCAAACAAGCCAAAAAGCCCGTTCTAACAAAGTGAGCATTCTTCCTAAAAAAATTTGTGAAAGCCTTAAAATTTCAAACGGGCTATCTAAATGCTTAAGAGTTTTAGAAAAAAACGAGCTAATAGAGATTTTAAGCATCCCTAAAAAAGGGGTCAAAGAATCCGCTTACCTATTAAACATCAAAGAAGATTTAACCAAAAGGCATCATTTAGAGCCTATAGAGTTAAAAATTATCCATTCTTTAACCATAGATTTAAGCAATTCCACTAGCGCTAACGCACTCTCTAAAAGGCTTAAGTTGAGTTATGAAGAGATTTTAAAAGCCTTAGATAGCTTAGAAACTAAAAAGCTTTTAATGCAATGGGTAGTCAAAGATAAATACTACTACAAGGTTTGCTATTTAAACGAGCTAGGTAAAAAAGTAGCAAGCCATGTGAAGTGTTTCTACCAAACAGAGTTAAAAAACTTAGCTTTAAAGGGGGCTTGAATGATTTTCTATAACAAAGTAAAGCCAAGTTTTAAAAAGCCAAAAAAAAAGGCTTTTTTTAACTCGTTTTGACAAAACCGCTTTTTTTATCAACACCGCTTTAGCATTAAGCGTCTTATTTTTAATTTTGAAAGGATAGAAAACTAATGACTAACTACATCTACAAAGAGCCTTTAAAGGCTAATTATTCCATAACAAGCAACGATTTAGCCCAAGATAACAACATCAGCGGCATGGCATTAGCAACCTATGTCTATATCAAAAGCCAGCCTTCCAATTTCAAATTAAGCGCCTCTAAAATTGCAGAGCGTTTTAAAATCAGCGTTCAAACCGCATGGAAGTATATAAACGAGCTTGTGAGTTTAGGCGTTATAGAAGTAGAAAAAGCCAGAAATCAAAACGGCACTTTTAAGAATTTTTTGTTTTTTAAGCTTTTAAACTACGCCTCTAAAGCTATCAGCCACAAACGAAAAAATAGCGTTGTGGTAAACCCCCCAAAAATAGGGGTAAAAACCGCCACAAACCCCCAAGAATGTGAGCCTCAATCCACAAACGAAATTTTAAGCACTATAAAAAGAAAGAAAAATAAACATGAAAATATGCGTGCGTGCGAAAAAATTTCTAAACCTAACCACTCGCTTAAAAGCCCCATTAAAAATCTAAGCGCATTCAATCAGTTTAAGAATTTCATTAACTCTCTTTTAGGCAATTTAGACACCAAAGGCCTAGAGCCAACCGAAAAAGACGCCTTTGAGAAGTTTTTAAGCTACCGAAACGAAAAGCAAAAGCTTACCTATGCCAGCAAAAAGGCCTTACTAGAACAAGCCCTAGAGCTAAAAGCCCAAGGGCAAAACCTTGAATTATGCATAAACCAAAGCATAAGACGCAACTACAATGAAATCTATGCTTTAATGAGCTTTACTAAGCCAAACAAGACTACTAGCACCACGCATGAACTCTTGCAAGATGAAAACTTTGAGATTAAGCCAAACCCCGCATATGGCGGTTATTGCATTTTCTAAGGATTAGAAATGAAGCCCTTACACTACAAGCATAAGAACAAGAATTTTAAGGCCAAAGTGCAGACTAATAGCATTCTTTTAGAAGAAGGCATTTTAAGGATTTTAGAAATTATAAAAGACCTAGAGAATGCAAGCCGTAGCGTGATTTTAGAACGCATGCTAGTGTTTTATTTAGAGAGTTTAAAAGGAGAAAATGATGAAAGAGCATGGCAAAAATCAACAAGGATTTTTAAACGAGCTAATAAACGCCAAAAGCAAAAAAAATCCTTTTGCAAGAGCCAACCCTAAAAAAGCTTTTAACTCAAAAAAGAAAGCAAAAAACAACCATATCAAATATCGTTCGTTTAGCTTTTTTGAAGTCTATTAGAGAGTATCAAAAGACCGACTTAGTCATTTATGGCAGGCTCAAAGAGTTTGAGAGTTTTTTAGAGTTTTTGGAAAAAAGAGAAAACAAGGGAAAGAAATAATAAGAGCTTGTTTATCAAACAAGCGATAACAAGAAAAAAGAGCTTGCTTTAGCAAG
>NZ_FZMR01000048.1 GCF_900198405.1 Helicobacter cetorum | reverse complement strand
CTTCTCTTTTAAAAGTGATTTCATTGTTGCTATAGCCTTGATTGTGCTTGTAGAGATAGTATAGCTCTATCATTTGCTTGTCTAATATCCTATCTTCACTCATTGTCTTTTCACCCACGATTAATATACCATTAGGCATAAGGCTATGATAAATCTTTTTGAGTAACATTTCTCTCTGCATAGGGCGGATAAATTGCAACACAAAAAGCAAAGAAAACGCATTCGCTTCTTTGAACTCAACATCTAAAAAATTCGCACATTCAAAATTCACATTTTTAAAATCTTTTAATTTTTCTTGGGCTTTTTTAAGCATAGCCATTGAATTATCAATACCTATCAATTGTATTTTATGATTTTCTTTGAGCTGTTTGTTTAAAGCGATAAAAAAGTTTCCGGTAGAACAGCCCAAATCATAAATCAAGGGTTTTTCATTTGTGGTCTCTTTTAAATTTTGAGCGATAAAATACGCCCCTAAATTTAACATTTCATTATAATAAGGAATGGAACGCCCCAGCATATCATCAAACACTTCAGCGACCTTTTCATCAAAACAAAAGCGTTTGTTTAAGGCATTATTAAATAGAGTGTCTTTCATCAAAAATCTTTTTTAGTTTATTATAACGCAAGCTTAGGGTTTTTTATCAAGCACTCCATAGATGGAGCAATCTTGATTTTTTTAGGGATTTCTAAGATTTCAAAATCTATACGCTTATTTATCCTTTTTATTTCTCAAACTCAGCGTGTTTGTGCGGTGCCTCTAATAATCACCGTGTTATAATCAGGCTGAACGGGGCGTTGGTTGGGCGAATCTTTCATATATTTTTTAATCTCAGCAAGCTGTGTGCTAGAAAGTTCTAAAGGATTTTCTATAACAAACCATGCCACACCCTCAGTGCAAGGAGGAGCTGTAAGAGAGCCATTAAAATGGAAGTAGCTGATTTGTTTTTCTAAGAAGGCATAAAGAGCAATGGGCTTAGCTTTTTTTACATTTTTTGTTTTAGCTGCCTCTAAAATCGGCTTTAAGAATGGGTTTTCATGCCCCTCTTTAAAGCCAATCGCCACCACAAGCAAACGCCCTTGCTTATCCTTATGCACAAAATGAGCACTTAAAGGTCTTGTTTGACCTTTGATGAGAAATTCCATTGGCGTATGAAAATGCACATTATCTAGCACATAGGTATGCCCACGATATTTAATATTATTGTCTGGGGCAAAACTTACTTTTAAAGTGTGGTGAGTGCAAGCTATTTTGGATGGTTGAGAAACATTATAGTGAAACACCAAGTCAGCTTTGTCCTTAGTATCGTAATAATGCTCAATGTTGATAGGAGATTGGCTTTTACCACTTGCACAAACTTCAAAATCTCTATGCAACTTGTCCCAATTACTCGCTCCCTTAGAGCCATTTTCTTTATAGTCCCATTTAGCATCAGCGTTTAAAAGGGTTGTGGTGCTTAAAAGGGCTAAGGCGATGAATGAATAAAATCTTTGATTAATTTTCATAAAATATCCTTTTTTGTTGAGATGAATACAACGATAAAATTCTATCATTTGAAAGGATATTAACAGAAACTAAAAGTTATATTATTTGAAAGTTAAAAACTTTTATTCAAAAAAGTTTCAAATAGTAATGTATTTAAATCATGCATGATGATATTTGAGATAAAAGCGTTAAAATCTAGTGTTCTAAATAGATTAAATATGTTTTAAAAAATATTTTTTATTTTTATAAATATTACATATTTTTAAAAAACCCATTAAAAAAGAATGGTTTCGTTAGATTTAAAATAGCCCTAAATTCGTTACAATAACACAACTTATTAAGCTACTTGAAGGATAGGCACTATTAGCATGTTCAAAACAAATATTGATTTGCATAAAGATTCCATTAGGAAGTTGTTTTTTTATTATTTTATTCCTTTGGCTTTCTCTATGATTTCTTTATCCACTTATTCTATGATAGATGGCATGTTTGTAGGCAGAAAATTAGGCAAAGAGGCTATTGCAGCAGTCAATATTGCATGGCCTATTTTTCCGTCGCTTGTAGCATATGAATTGCTCTTTGGCTTTGGGGCAGCTAGTATTGTAGGGTATTTTTTAGGGAGGGATAAAACCCATAGAGCTAGGCTTGTTTTTAGTAGCGTATTCTACTTTGTCGCTCTTAGCACCTTTATTTTTAGCATGGCATTAATGCCTTTTAGCGAAACTATCGCACGCCTTTTTGGAAGTAATGATGCTTTATTAGAAATGTCTTCGCACTATATTAAAATCATTCTTATGGGAGCAGTTTTTATGGTCTTACACCCCTTGGCTGATGTCTTTGTGGTGAATGATAAACGCCCCATTTTAGCTATGGTAGCTATGCTTATAGGCTCATTGGCGAATATCTTTTTCAACTACTTATTTATTTTTGTTTTGGAAGTGGGGGTTCAAGGTAGTGCATACGCTACAATTATAGGGCATGGAATTGGCTTTCTAGTCTTAATGCAACATTTTTGGCGCAAAAAAGGTCAATTATATTTCATTAGGCGTTTCTCTCTCTCAGCAGTCATTTCATCAGCTAGAAGTGGTGTGCCTCAAAGCACCGCAGAGTTTAGCTTTGCTATGATGATTTTAATTTTTAATACCGCTATTATGCACACCGCAGGCGAGAGATTTGTAAGCATGTATGGCATTATCATGTATAATGCGGTTATCTTTTTTACCACTTTATTTGCGATTTCTCAAGGTATTCAGCCTATTGCGAGCTTTAGCTATGGAGCAAGGAATTTAGAGCGGGTTAAAGCCGTGTTTGCTTTTGGCTTAAAAGTGGCGTTTTTAGTGGGGGTTTCAATTTATAGCATTTATTACTTCTTAGATGAATATTTGATCAGAATGTATTTGCAAGCTAACGAGCAAGATTTAAGTTTCATTCAAGAAACCAAAAAAGCGATGAATGTATATTATATTGGCTATATCTTTTTAGGCATGACAATTTTATGCGCTGTGTTTTTCCAATCTATCCAACGCACTAGAAGTTCATTTATTATCACTCTTTCACACACGCTCTTTTATATCATCATTTTATTACCCATAATGAGCTATTTTTATGGGATTAAGGGGGTTTTTGCAACTTATCCTATCGCACAATGCTTGGCATTTTTTACTGCAATGGGCATAACCTATTACGAAGTCAAAAAAGGGGTTTTTACTTCCTATGAAGAACAAAATTTTCTCAAAAAGGCTAAGAGATGAAATCTCTTATAGTGCTTTTTAGTGGGAATGGGAGCAATTTAGAGGCATTAGCTAAAAACTTGCATAACAAGTATTTTAAAGACGCTCACAACAATTCTATAAAAGTTCAAATCAGTCTGTGCGTGAGTGATAACGCCAAGGCGTATGGACTAATGCGTTGCAAAGCATTGGGTTTAAATCATCAAGTTTTAGAATACCACCATTTTACTTCACGCATTTTTTATGAGCAAGCACTTTTAAAAATTTTAGAATCTTATGCATGCGATTTAATTATTTTAGCTGGGTTTATGCGTATTTTAAGCGGATATTTTTTAAAAGAAAAGGTTTGTCTTAATATCCACCCCTCACTTTTACCCCTTTATAAAGGTCTGCATGCTTTAGAGCGTAGTTTCAAGGGGGCAGAGTGTTATGCGGGCGTGAGCGTGCATTATGTGAATGAAGAATTAGATAGCGGAGAAATCATCTTACAAAAAAGCTTTCAAAAAAGTGCTTTTAAGACTTTAGAAGACTTTAAAAAACAAGTGCATGCTATAGAGCATAGACTTTATAGTCAAGCGGTGTTAAAAGTTTTAGGATTGCATGCATGAATGCGGAATTTTTAGTCTTTTCTCTCATCACGCTTTTAATCGTTCTAGCACCTTATGTGGCTAGAATATCACGCTTGCCTGTAACCGTCGTAGAAATCTTATTTGGAGCTTTTGGTTCGTATATAGGGCTAGTCAAGCATACCAAAGGCTTTGAAATGATGGCAGAAATAGGGTTTTTATTTTTAATGTTTTTATGCGGTTTAGAAGTAGAAATTTATCTGTTTAAAAAGCTTGGGGCTAAACTTTTAAAACGCATTTTGGCGTATTTTTTAATCGTTTATACCCTTTCATTTTCAGTTACTTGGATTTTTGAGCTAGAGCCTATTTTCATTGTAATTTTTCCTATTATTAGTTTGGGTATGATTATGACCCTAGTTAAAGACTATGATAAAGAATTAGCATGGCTTGATTTGGTGCTAAAGGTGGGGGTTTTAGGGGAGCTATTAAGCATTATTTGCTTGGTGGTAGTAGATGGAGCGTATTCGCATGGTTTAAGCTCAGATTTATACCAAGACTTAGGGATTTTAACCGCTTTTTTAGTGCTAATTATGGGGATTTTCCAAGTGTGCAAAACGCTGTTTTGGTGGTTTCCTAATCTAAGGCTTATTGTCATGCCTAAAAATAATCAGTTCAATCAAGATGTGCGCTTTTCTCTCATGCTCTTTTTTTCGCTCGTGGCTATTGTGGTATGGTTGAAATTAGAAATGGTTTTAGGGGCGTTTTTAGCCGGACTTATTGTTTCTACCTTTTTTTCTGATAAGCATGAATTGTTTCACAAGTTAAATGATATAGGCTTTGGATTTTTTGTGCCATTATTTTTTATCCATGTAGGCTCAACTTTAGATTTGGCATTAGTCTTTCAAAAACCGCATTTAATCATTCAAGGGGTTTTAATCGTGTTAGTGATGATAGGCTCGCATTTAATCGCCTCTACTCTAGTGTGGAAAAACTATTTTGAAAACACTACTTACACTCTTTCATTCGCTTTAGGAGCATCCATGCCCTTGACTTTTTTAGTAACCACTGCTGCAGTGGGTCTAAAAGCTCAAGCTATCACGCAAAGCACCTATTATGCCCTACTTATGGCAGCGATTTTTGAGGGAGTGCTATTTACCATTATAATAAAAATGCTTAATAAGAAAAAATAAACTTTATTGATTGTTTCTGCTATTTATCTTCTTTAGGGGCAAATAAGTAATTATCAAATGGAAAAGATTTTACTTGTTGGTAGCCCAAGCCATTTAAAATACCAAACACCTTTTCTTTATTATCTTTAAAAGTCTCAATAAAAATAATAGGTCGGTATTTTTTCAAAGTTTCTAAAGCGCCTTCAAGCATTTCAATCTCATGATTTTCCACATCAATTTTTATAAAATCAAGCCTTTCAAAACCATAATCTTTTAAATTGATTGAATCTAGGGCGATTAATTTAAAAGCACCATTTTCATCTTGAGTAAGATTTGTTCCACCAATATTGTCTGAATGAAAACCAATCGTATTGCCAAAACGGCTATCAGCAACAATACTAGCATTAATACTTTTATTGGATAGCCCAACATTAAGTGGTGTGATAATATTTTGCAAATGATTTAAAACGATATTTTTTTCTAAAATTTCAAAGGTAGAACAAATAGGTTCAAAGGCTAGAATTTTAGTCGCTTTGCATTCTAGGGCAAAATAAAGCGAGTGATTACCAATATTCGCCCCCACATCTAAAATATATAACCCTTCTTTGTCTTTATTG
>NZ_FZMR01000035.1 GCF_900198405.1 Helicobacter cetorum | reverse complement strand
AATTTAACGCTCTCTATGGCGAGAATGCTACCATTGAGGGCGGGCAAATTATGGGGACAAAAGAAAGCGTTTATAATGAATTTTGGTCTGCGTATGAAAAACTCTATTGGGGGACAAGTGGGGATAGCACCACTCGTGTGAAAGGCACTTATGACAAGCCTGCAGAGCATAGTTTGGCAAGTAATTTTAAACAATACGACACAAGATTTAAAAGCGATTTTGACAAATTATACAAAAATGAAAAAAGTCAATCAAGCGAGCAAGCACCAGAAGTTCATCAAGTTGTTAGTAGCGACCCTAAAGATGTGCTTGGTCAAGTCGCAAAAGAACCTACAGCAAGTCAAGGCGTATCTCAAAATAACCCAACTCCAGAAAAAGGCAGTCTTGCAGAACAATACAATACTGCGCTTGATACAATCAATGCTATAGAAAAAGTTGACAAGCAAATTGATACTATACTATATGGAAATAGTGGCGATGGTGAAAACATGTCATTTTCTTCTGGGTTAAAGCAACTTGTTGATGGCGTTTCAAGTGAAGATACTTCGGCTATTGTTGCTGATGTGCTAAAGACTATAGAAGGGTTGCAAAGTAGCCTAACGACTGACAAAAGCAGTCAGAATGAGAGCCTTAAAAATAGTGCTACGCAAATTGATAACACTATTAGCTCAGCGCTTACTGCTATTCAAACCGAATTAAAAAAAGGTGAACAAAGCGGAAACTATGAAAATTTAGAAACATATGTTAAGACCTTAGAAGACGCCATAAGCATGGGTTCAATCAGTGGCGATACTAACTCTTCGCAGACACCAAGTGAGCATGAGGGTAGTGGTTCTAACGATAATGTTGTTGCCCAACAGCTTAAAAATCCCTACTACTACAGATATGAGCGACATTCAAAAAGTATCAGCAGACGGCTCAGTAGCAAAAAACTATGATACAGAAATGAATAAATTGTATTCTAAAAAAGACGCTACTAATCCACAGGGCGATGAGGCGTATACTATTACAGAAGATGGCTCGCTTTCAACTGCGTCAGGCAGTCTAGCAGAAACATATAAAGACCTTGCCAAAGCCCTCTATGGAGAAACAACAAGCGAGCAAGGCACTGAAATACCCGGTAGCGCAGAAAATCCTTTAGATAATTCTCTAGCCGCTCAATATAACAAAGCTGTAAAAAATCTTTATGATGTTGCTAACGCCTCTTCTACAACTAATCCTAACCAAAAGATTAATGCTAATAGCGATAGCTTAGCCTTAAAATACGCTCAAGCCGTAACTCAATACAGCAACGCCGTTAATAAAATGTATGGCACGACCACAGAACAAGGGACTAAAACAGACCCCACAATAGGTAGTATGAATGGCGAAAATGCCGGTAAGGTTACTATTAGTGGCACAGATAATAGCTTGAGCCACAATTACGACACTTTAAACAAAAATCTTTATGATGATAGCACTGATAGCACTACCGGAAATTTGGCTAAGCCGGATACCAACAGCTTGGTATCCCAATACAAAACCGCTTTAAAAACTCTTCAAACAGCTTTAGGGGGCTTGTATGGTCAAGACGGCGATACAAGCAAAGTAAGCGTGGAGCAATACGAAAAAGGCAATACTTCAAACCAAAGCACTGATAGTATCAATCAACAATACCAAAATGCTACAAACAAGCTCAATCAAGCCAAGCATGATTTGTATGGGGAAAATGGCACAAAAGAAAATCCTACCCAAAATAGCGTAGCTAAAATCTATGAAGATAATAAAGCCAATTTAGCTAACGCTCAAAAACAAGAAAATGACGCTAAAGGCGAGCTATATGGAAAAAATGGCGATACGCCAAACACAGAAAATAATGCCTCAAGCAATAGTGCTTATAAAGTGTATGAGGCTAAAAAAGAGGCGATACAAAACGCCCAAACAGCAGTGAAAAATATCAGCCATAAACTTGCTGAGACAATCGCTACAGAAACAAGCTCTCTTAGCAGTGTGGTTGCAGAGTCTAGTAGGACCGCTCTTGGAGTGCAAGAAATGCAACAACAAATGAGTGCTTTAAGCGATGCAGTAAGCGTTTTAAGTGAAACAAAGATTTTTAGCGGTTTGGATAGTGTGAGTCATTCTTTAAAAGTGGTTGAGAACAATCAAAAGGTTTTAAGCTCTTATTTGAATGGCTCTAGTGCTAGTGTGGGGCAATTAAGAGATGCTACGCAAGCAACCCTTTCATCAATCAATAATGCGCTTAATGAAGTGGATTTGCAATTAAAAAAGCTTGATAGCTCTCAAGTGGTTTTAAAAACGCAATTAGCCGCTAATCTTGTGCCAAGCCAAGCCAATCTTTCCACTTCTTCAACGCAAAAAGATTTGCTTAACACCTTAAAAACCACTCTAACCAATCAAAAGAATGCCTTGCTTAGTGTCAAAAAGAATGTTGATGTAGCAATCAATAACGCTAAAAACTCGCCCACTAAAACCCCTAAAATCACCAACACCAAC
>NZ_FZMR01000037.1 GCF_900198405.1 Helicobacter cetorum | reverse complement strand
TACGAGTTCCTCTCTGGTCTCGTGGGGTCGGGAATTTGTATAGGGGACAGTGTTAGCTCTTGGTTTAACTTTTAAAGAACTTAAAAGCTCGTCGTTAAAAACGAAATGTAATTATAGACACGCAATGCTTAAAGTTTGCTTAAAGATTTGAGAGAATTGAAAATAAATGATAAAAAGGGTTTAGATGGGGGTTGAAAATGAATTTGATAGAGGGGGGTTAGGTTGTTGTGAGTGCTTTGAATGGGGGGTTAGGGGGATAAGAGTAAGAAAGAGAAAAAGATTAAAAGAAGTTGCAGTGAAGATAGAGATTAGATAGAGATTAGATAGAGATTAGATAGAGATTAGATAGAGATTAGATAGAGATTAGATAGAGATTAGATAGAGATTAGATAGAGATTAGATAGAGATTAGATAGAGATTAGATAGAGATTAGGGGGTTAATTTATGGGGTTGGGGAGATTATTGAATATTCTAGTTAGATGTGTTGCAAAAAAGAAGCCATAACAAAGAGGGTTTCTAACACCAAGAGCTATGGAGTTATACGGAATTAAAAGATATTTTAGTTTGTATTCAATGAAATTATGGAAGCTCTTATTGATAATTGCTAGGTATAATACCAAAAACTTGTTTCAAAAAGGGTAGGAATGACAATCAATCAATCAATCAAGCAATCAAGCAATCAATCAATCAAGCAATCAAGCAATCAAGCAATCAAGCAATCAAGCAATCAAGCAATACTACTATAATTCCACAAAATTTACTTAGAAAACCACATCTTTTTAATTTTTCTTGTTTTATTTTTAGTTATTTACCCTTTTATTTGCATCCATAGTGTCCTTGGAAAAATTTAATTTGATAAGCCCCATTTTTTAGAAAATCAGTGGGGCTTACAGAATTAAATTTCAAAGGAGCTAGAAATGGCAAAGATAGAAGATTTAGAAGTGCATGAAAAATACAACTTGTTGTTGTGTGTGGTTTCACCCGCATATAAAGGAACAATTCCGGGAAATGAGAATTTTAGAAAAGAGTGTGATGAATGCACTCTAGATTACTATCGCATAAGAAGAGGCGAAGTGGCTCAGTATGAAGATTTTGAGGCTATGCGTAAAGTGGATTACATTATTGGTATTGTGAATGAGGATTTAACTAGAGGGGCTGAAGTCCAACGCAGTGTCTTTGCTCTAAAAATTGACCATGACACTATTGAGTGCGATGAAGAGGGAGCGTTAAAGGTTGAGGGAGTTTGCGCTCAAAAGGGTAGCAAAGAATACGAAGAGTTAGTCAATAGGAATACTTGGCATTTTACGCATAATCGCCAAATTTCAGCACCAAAGTTGATTAAGCGAAAAAGTTAAGTGGCTAACAGTTTTTAAATAACAACAAGAAAGGATTTTTATGAAATTATTGAATTTAGATGAAGTGATTGATAAAGGCGTGTTTGAAATCCCTAATTATCAAAGAGGCTATGCATGGCAAGAAAGACAATTAAAGGATTTTTGGAATGATTTAGAGTATATCTCTAAGCTAGAAAATAAGTTTCATTACATGCACAATCTTACTTTAAGGTTAATGAGAGAGGCTGAAGATGAGCTTGATTTGCCTGATTTTGAAGTTGTAGATGGCCAACAACGATTGACTACAAGTCTAATGCTATTAGGTCTTTTAGCAAAGGCTACCAAGAATGAAGACAAACATTCTTTAAAAAGTCTAAAACCCACTTTATACTATAGCTATAATTATTATGATGTAGATGACGCTTTTGAGGCTATTGTTGAAGAAGAAAAAGATTTAGAAAAATTTAAAACTTCTTTTTATGCTAAGAATTTTATTAATGCTTATGAATTTTTTGAAGAAAAAATCAGCAATACACCCATGGATACGCTCAATAAAATGTTTGATGCCCTTACAAAAAGAATGCTTTTTAGCGTGGTGGAATTAAATGATAGTAGGATAGATAAATTCAGTTCTTTTGAGACCATTAATAATCGTGGTAAAGAGCTATCTACTTTAGAATTGTTAAAAAATCGTTTGCATTTCATAGCGCATAAGATTTGTGATGGAGACAAATTAGAAGAGCTTCAAGATTTTATCAATAGCACCTATACTAGTCTTTATGATAGTTTGAAAAATTTTCAAGATTCTCATTTAGAGAGTTTTTTAAAACATTTTGTAGCGTATTATTATGGGGAGAAAGGGAATTTTAAGGCAAGGTTATTGGATATGGAGTTTAACGCCCATAAAAGATACACCCATAACACAAATTTAGATGATGAATATGAAAAAATAGAGGATTTATTATTATTCATTAAATATTCTTCTTGGGTTTGGGATTTTTTACACACACTTGATGAAGAGGCTATTATCATGGATTATACAGATGATAATGGCGATGAAAAGAAACTTAAAATTGAAATCACACCTAAAATGAGTGTTTTATTAGACAAAATGCGCCGTTTAAACGCCTTGAGCGATAATGCGTTCATGCCCTTATTACTTTCTATTTTTACAACGCAACTTCTATTAAAATTTATTGATAAACAGCCCTATACCACCAAAGAATTAGAGGATTTATTAGTGGATTTAGAGCGTTTTGGATTTTTAGTCTATGGGGTTGCTGGTAGGGACACTGCTAAAGATAAATTGATTAATTTAGCCTTTCAAAACATTCAAGCGTATAGAGTGGGAGCAGAGCGAGTAACCATTAAAAATCTTCCAACATTAAAAGAAGGGTTTTTTAAGGGGAAACATAGTGGCTTAGAATTACTTGAAGAGCGTATTAATCTTAAAACTAAACCTAAAAAATGGTATGAGTGGGGCAAGGCACTAAACTACTTGCTTTATGAATATGAGTTACACCATAACCCTACAACAACCCTTGATTTTAGTGAAAGTGCAGAAAGCATAGAGCATATTTTACCCCAAACTCCTGATAAAGGCTATAGCGCCAAAGAAAAAAATCTTGCTAAAAAACCAAGCGTTGTGCATGCGTTAGGAAACTTGCTCTTACTCCCTAAAAACACTAACAGCTCTTTAAGCAATAAACCATTTGATGAGAAAATCAAAGAGTATAAAAAGGGTTCTTATAGTGAAAAAGAAGTCGCTAAAAATGCTTCTTGGGGTATTACAGAGATTAAAGAAAGGAGTGAGAAGTTACTAGATTTTTTAATCAAACATTGGAATATCGCTGAATTAGTTAGTGAAGATGAGATTAAAGCTTTTAAAGACGCTCTTTTAAAAGAGATTAAATAATTTTAATCATCAAAAACAAAAAACGGAGGGGGATTAAGT
>NZ_FZMR01000034.1 GCF_900198405.1 Helicobacter cetorum | reverse complement strand
TTTTTTTAGTTATCAATACAAAATTAAAAACAGAGCCTAAATTTTTTAGTTTTCTTATAGAATGATTATAATGAACGCAATTTAGCGATTTCATCTCTCAAACGCATAGCCTCTTCAAAATCCAAATTCTTCGCACACTCTCGCATTTTCTTATCTAATTCTTTGATGATTTTTTCTCTTTCACTTCTTGGCATTTTGTCCTTTTTCAAAGCTTTAGCAAGGGCGATTTTAGTTTCATCATCTCTTAATTTCAGCTCTGCCTCTAAAGTGCGGCTAACACTTTTTGGAGTGATATTGTGGAGTTTGTTAAACTCTTCTTGCTTGGTGCGTCTATAAGTAGTAATCTCAAAGGCTTTTTGCATGCTTATAGTGATTTTTTTAGCGTATAACAAAACCTTACCATTAGCATTTCTTGCAGCTCGCCCCATGGTTTGAATGAGGCTTGTTTCGCTTCTTAAAAACCCTTCTTTATCTGCGTCCATAATCGCTACTAAAGAAACTTCAGGTAAGTCTAGCCCTTCTCTTAAGAGATTAATCCCTATTAAAACATCAAATTCTTTAAGTCTTAAAGAGCGGATAATATGGTTTCTCTCAATCGCATCAATTTCACTATGCATATAACGCACTTTCAAGCCCCATTCAGCATAGTATTTACACAATTCTTCTGCCATTTTTTTAGTGAGTGTAGTAATAAGCACTCTTTCATCTCTCGCTACTACTAATTTGATTTCATCAAATAAATCTTGGACTTGTTTATCACTATCTCGCACCTCAAATTTAGGGTCTAAAAGCCCTGTAGGGCGAATGATTTGCTCTGCCACATTATTTTTAGAAAGCTCTAATTCTAGTTTATTAGGCGTAGCGGACACAAAAAGAAATTGACAATTCTTATTGATGAACTCATCGTATTTTAAAGGGCGGTTATCCAAAGCAGATGGCAATCTAAAGCCATATTCTACTAAAACACTTTTTCTACTCATATCCCCTGCATACATACCCCCAAATTGGGGCAAACTCACATGGCTTTCATCAACAATGACTAAAAACTCCCTATTAAAAATCCCCAAGTAATCAAACAAGCAAAAAGGGGTTTCGCCGGGCAATTTACCGGTAAAATGGCGTGCGTAATTTTCAATGCCCTTACACACACCTGTCGCACTAATCATTTCTAAATCATGTTCAGTGCGTTGCTTAAGGCGGTTGTATTCAATCATCTTATCTTGCTCTTTAAAAAATTTCAATCTTAAAGCTAGTTCATCTTCAATGCTTTTAATCGCTAAGTTTAATCTCTCACTCCCTACGGCAAACTGACTGGCTGCATAAAGCATAACAGAATCTAAACGCTTGATTTCATTCCTTTCTAGGGCATCAAACACTGCAATTCTCTCTATCTCATCGCCAAAAAATTCAATCCTAATAAACTCTGCATCATTATAAGCCGGAAAAATATCCACGCATTCACCTGTAGCTCTAAAGCTCCCCCTATCAAAAACCACTTCATTACGACTATAGCCCATTTCTACAAGCTTTAATAAAAAGCTCTTGTAGGCTCGTTTTTCGCCCACTTTGATTTTTTCCATAACTTTCAAATATTCTTCAGGGTTACCCAAACCATAATTAGCCGATACACTAGCAATCACTATCACATCATCATAACCTAGAAGTGAAGTGGTCGCACTCAATCTTAAACGCTCTAAATCATCATTAATAGAGCTGTCTTTTTCAATGAATAAATCTCTTCTGGGAATGTAGCTCTCAGGCTGGTAGTAATCAAAGTGGGAGATAAAATACTCCACCCTATTATGTGGAAAAAACGCCTTAAACTCGCTATAGAGCTGTGCACACAAGGTCTTATTATGACTCATTATCAAAGTGGGCTTATTGACTTTAGCGATGGTATTTGCCATCGTGTAAGTCTTACCACTTCCTGTAACGCCCACTAGAGTTTGGTATTGATTTTTAGCTTTTAGGCTTTTAGTAAGCTTTTCTATTGCTTGGGGCTGATCGCCAGCTGGTGCATAATGGCTTTTTAATTCAAATAAGGGCATAGTAAATCTTTCATTTAGGTTTTGTTATAATAATAGTTATTTTAAAATTATGAAAGGTTTAAACAATGGAATCTTTAAGTTTATTGGACAAATTGAATGCTAAAATTGATGAGTTAATTGAAAGAGCTAGGCGTCAAGAGGAGGAGTTGCACGAATTACGCACACAAAATACTACTTTAAACGCTCAAAATGAAGAAAAAACTTTGCAAATTGCGATTTTGTATGATGAATTGAGTGCCAAAGATAAGGGACTTCAAGATATTTGTGATAGATTGGAAAAAATGATGTCATGAGTGGCTCTTTTGAAGAGGAACACTTAAAAGAAACTTCTCAAGCTACGCTAAATGACTTGGAGGTGCATTATTTAGGTAAACGCTATAAAATCTCTTTGAATGAGACTTTTAGTGATGAGATGAAACTTGCCTTAAAAGAGCGTTTTCATAATAAGGAGTTAAATGTTTTAGAGCTTTTAAAGGATTATTTGCATGAAAGTTGTCAAAATGAGTATTTGCGTGATGAATTGCAAAAACTTTTAGAAAAAATCTCTTAATGTTCTATTACTTAGTCGCTCCTTTAAAAAATAAAACCCCCCCTTTAACCTACTCTTCTAAAGAGAGTTGTCAAAAAGGGGCGTTAGTTCATATCACTTTGAGAAATAAAACTATTCAAGGCGTTATTCTTAAAGAAGTCAAAAAACCTGCCTTTGAATGCCTAGCATTAGAAACAACCCCCTTTTTTTTACTCCCTACTCAAATCAGGCTCGCTGAATTTATCGCTCAATATTATTGCGCCAATCTCTCTTTAGTCTTAAGCCTTTTTACCCCTTTTAATGCATGCGATAGTGTGGAATTAGAAAAAATCACACCCACTCTCAATGTGTTGAGCGAAACTCAAATAAAAGCCTTAAAAGAATTAGAAAAGCATTCTGTAAGCTTGCTTTTTGGGGATACTGGTAGTGGAAAAACTGAAATTTATATGCACTTAATCGCTAAAACTTTAGAGCAAGAAAAAACCGCCCTATTACTTGTGCCAGAAATCGCACTCACTCCCCAAATGCAACAACGCCTTAAAGTTGCGTTTAAAGAAACTCTAGGCTTATGGCATAGCAAACTTACTAAAACTCAAAAAAAACAATTTTTAGAAAAACTCTACTCTCAACAAATAAGGCTCATTGTAGGCACACGAAGTGCGTTATTCTTACCCTTTAAAGAATTAGGCTTAGTTATTGTAGATGAAGAGCATGATTTTTCTTATAAATCTCAGCAAAGCCCTATGTATAACGCTAGAGATTTATGCCTATATCTAGCGAGTAAATTCCCTATTCAAGTTGTCTTAGGCTCTGCTACACCTAGCATTAATAGCTACAAACGCTTTAAAGATAAGGCTTTAATACGCCTAAAGGGTCGCCACACTCCCACACAAAAAAATATCATTTTTGAGAAAACGCAAGATTTTATTACCCCTAAACTCATAGAAACCTTACAGCAAGTCATAGACAAAAACGAGCAAGCCATTATTTTTGTGCCTACTAGGGCGGATTTTAAAACCTTAGCGTGTCAAAATTGCCATAAAAGCATTCAATGCCCCTTTTGTAGTGTGAATATGAGTTTGCATTTAAAAACTCATAAGCTTATGTGTCATTATTGCCATTTTGTAAGCCCTATCCCTAAGATTTGTAATGTGTGTCAAAGCGAAGTCTTAGTGGGTAAAAGAATAGGCACTATGCAAGTGTTTAAGGAATTAGAAAGCCTTTTAAAAGGGGCAAGAATGGCAATTTTAGATAGAGACCACACCAGCACACAAAAAAAACTTAATACTATTTTAAATGATTTTAACGCTCAAAAGACAAATATTCTAATTGGCACACAAATGATAAGCAAAGGGCATGATTATGCTAAAGTGAGTTTAGCGGTTATTTTAGGCATAGATAATATTATTAAATCTAGTAGTTATAGGGCTTTAGAAGAAGGCGTGTCGCTATTACATCAAATTGCTGGAAGAAGTGCGAGACAAATTTCTGGCTTAGTATTGATTCAAAGTGTAGAAGTGGATTTATTAAAAAATTTCTTAAATGATTATGAAGATTTTTTGCAATACGAGTTAAAAGAAAGATGCAAGCTCTACCCACCTTTTTTGCGGCTGTGTTTGCTAGAGTTTAAGCATAAAAACGAACAAAAAGCCCAAAAACTAAGCATAGAAGCTTCACAAATCCTTTCTTCGTGTTTAGAAAATGGCGTAACGCTTTCTCATATTAAAGCCCCTATTGAAAAAATCGCTTCGTCTTATCGCTATCTTATTTTATTGCGTTCTTCAAACCCCTTGAGCCTACTCAAAAGCGTGCATGCGTTTTTAAAAAACGCCCCCCATATTCCTTGTAGTGTGAATATGAACCCTATAGATATTTTTTAGGGCTTATTTTTTCTCGTTATTTTTTTCAAGGTGATGATGGTGCTTGTGAGGGCTTTTAGCCTCCTTATGTTTAGGGCTATCCTCTATGCCTTCATTCATCACATTCATTAAATCAGAACGAAATTCTAAAGATTTCTTAGAAAAAACTGGCTTAAAAGAGTTTTTAACTAAAGGCTTGGCATTCGCTTGAGGGACATGACATTGCGTGCAATTATACCTTGCATCGCTTACCCCACCATTTTTAATGGGCTTATTTTTACGCAAATCATACAAATGCGAATGCGGAACCGGTGTCGCACCCACAGTGCTAGCCACATCAGGGCTATGACAACCTAAACATGTATTATTCTCCTTAGTAATATTAGAAATCCCTTCAATATCATGAGGAATTAAGGGGGGAGCATTTTCGTAAGAGCGCTCAATCCTTTGGCTAGAACCCGGAGCGCTCTCGCTATAATGATAAGGCGAGAGTTTGACTTTTTTTTCATCTTCTAAAGGGGCTTTTCTTAACCCAAGACTCTCTTGAGAAATCCTTGTATCTTTTTGAACTTCTGCTTTATCCTTTGAGTGTGCCTCTTGTGCTAAAAACCACACCAAGCCAACTGCCACTAAAGCCCCAAAAGCCTTAGTTTTTGAACCATAACAAAAAAGATTTTTTTTCATAAGCTTTCCCTTGAAATTCTAGCTCACACTTAAGAGCCACCAATTAAAAACAAATTCCTAAAACCCAATACTCATTATTCTAACATAAATAAAAACACAAAGGTAAAGCCAACCAAAAACGATATAATAAAAACATCTTTTAAACAAGCAAATAAGGAGTTTTTATGAGAGTTCATTCAAAAGGTTTTGCCATTCACTCTAAAGATGGGCATTTTGAACCCTATGATTTTAGTCGTCATGCTATAGGGGCTAAAGATGTGTTGATTGACATTCATTATGCAGGAATTTGTCATAGCGATATTCATAGTGCTTATAGCGAATGGAAGGAAGGCATCTATCCTATGGTTCCCGGACATGAGATTGCTGGGGTGGTTAAAGAAGTAGGCAAGGAAGTTAAGAAATTTAAAGTGGGCGATGTGGTAGGTGTGGGCTGTTTTGTCAATTCATGTAAAACTTGCAAACCTTGCAAAGAACATCAAGAACAATTTTGTGCTAATCAAAAGACGGTGTTTACTTATGATTGCTTGGATTACTTCCATGATAATGAACCCCATATGGGCGGATACTCTAATAATATCGTTGTAGATGAAAATTATGTCATTAGCGTAGATAAAAACGCTCCCTTAGAGAAAGTAGCCCCCTTATTATGTGCGGGTATTACGACTTATTCGCCCTTAAAATTTTCTAAAGTTACTCAAGGCACAAAAGTTGGCGTAGCTGGATTTGGTGGTCTTGGCATGATGGCGGTTAAATATGCTGTAGCCATGGGAGCTGAAGTAAGTATCTTCGCAAGAAATGAAAATAAAAAGCAAGACGCTTTAAATATGGGGGCTCAACATTTCTATGCTAATCCTAAAGAATGTAAAGATGAGCTAGATTTTATTATTTCAACCATTCCTACTCACTACGATTTAAAAGACTATGTCAAACTCTTAAGCTATAATGGCGAATTAGCCCTTGTAGGACTTCCCCCTAGAGAAATTGCTCCCACGCTCAATGTCTTTGATTTTATTAATTTGGGTAATCGCAAGGTTTATGGCTCACTTATTGGAGGCATTAAAGAAACTCAAGAGATGATGGATTTTTCTATCAAGCATAATATTTACCCTGAAGTAGAAATGATTTTAGGAAAGAATATTGACACCGCCTATCACAACCTAACGCATGGTAAGGCGAAATTCCGCTATGTGATTGATATGAAAAAATCGTTTGCTTAGACCAATAACAATCTGTAACGCTTTTTAAGGGTTTTACCCCTCAAAAAGCAACGAATATTTGAATAATCGTTAGGAAATTTTTGCTAGAATTAAAAAATATTTAGATATTTAGATATTTAGATATTTAGATATTTAGATATTTAGATATTTAGATATTTAGATATTTTATCGTATTTGTATTATTTTAAGTAGTCAGTTAGATTATTGATGTTATTAAAATCAAGGAGTGTTAATGAGAAAATCTCTCTGTGCTTTAGCGTTTTTAGGTCTTAGTTCTGTAGGCTCTCTTAAAGCTGCTAGTTTTGTCTATGATTTAAAATTCATGAGCTTTACCTATAACTTAGCCGCCCCTAAATACAACCCTTATTGGGGTAGCATGATTAACATGAAAAATAGGCTCTTTATCCAAACCGGCGTGCAGTTTGATGACAAACGCCAATCAATCATGTTTGGAGCGTGGTTTATCCAAAATTTACATACACACTATAGCTACTTCCCCTATTCTTGGGGGGTTACGATGTATTATCAAGCCATTGGTAAGAATTTTAGAAGTTATGTAGGAATTGTGCCAAGAAGCTATCAGCATATCTATCCTTTGCAAGCTTTTAAAAAGCTCTTTTGGTTCAAAGACCCTACGATTAGAGGGGGGTTATTCCAATTTATGCCCGCTTATAACCCTAATCGTTGGTGGAATGGATGGGCAGAGTTTGTCATAGATTGGTTTGCAGGGCGTAATTGGAACAATCAGCCCAAAAAGAAAAATTACAATCTCAATAACATGCTCTATATGGCTGCTACTGAATGGTCATTCTTAAAGGGGTATTTGGGCTTTGGGGCTAATATTGTTGTTTTTCATAACAGCAATAACTACAGCATGGGTAGCAAATACCCCTATGATGGACATTCGCACTTGAATAAAGATGATGAAACGCCTCAATGGCCTAATGGCTATCCTTATTTTAGTGGCGAACCAGAAGGAGGCAAACCGGGCGAATACTCTAACCCAACCATTTTAGATAGGGTGTATTATAACGCCTATATTAAAACCGATTTAAAGAGACTTATGCCCTATATGGATAAAATCTTTTTTAAATTTGGAACTATGTCTAGCCAAACACGCTATTGCGTGCGTTCAGGCGTGAATTGTGGAGCGAATCATTTCTACAATAGCTTTGGCGGACAATTTGACTTTATGGCGCAATACAAAGGCTTTATTGTGGGGGATAAATACTATTTCTCAGACCACCCTCAAATGCACTTCTACCCTACTTATGGTCAAGCGCTCTATACCGGTTTGCCATGGTATAGCGCTCCTAACTTTGAGCGCTTTTATATGTCGCA
The DNA here is from genome assembly GCF_900198405.1 of Helicobacter cetorum. Taxonomy (GTDB): domain Bacteria; phylum Campylobacterota; class Campylobacteria; order Campylobacterales; family Helicobacteraceae; genus Helicobacter; species Helicobacter cetorum_C. The sequence goes on along the minus strand of NZ_FZMR01000034.1, from coordinate 10,762 downwards.
TGTGTATAAAAATGATTTTGTCGCAGTTAGATTCGATGCTTTCTTTAACTTCGTAGGAGGGGGTAATGGCTACAGCTTACATGGACATGGGCCATGGTATACTATGTATCAGCAGTTTGTTACTTTCAATATTGATACTAGAAACTTAATTGATTTTGTAAAAACTAGGATTCACCACTAGGAGTTAAAACGCTTTAAGCACACTCCTAAAAATTGTAGATATAATTTATATACATCACCGGTAAACGATGCCATAAAGTCGTAGCACTCAAGCCATTAATGGTTTGAGTTTTTGTGTTAGCAATAGTGGGAAATTTTAATCCCAAAGCGATTTCATTATGTCCAAGTCCAAAACGCATGCCCACATTTACAAGTAGTTGAAAAAGTGAGTTTTGTTGCCCTAAATTTTTAGCAATAATTCCATGCAAGGCATTTCCGGGTAAATAGGATGCCCCAGCAATTCCTAACCCAACTTCAACACCAAAAAAGTGTCTTTGAGTATTGATAAAATCCCACAAAGCACTAATCTCTAAACCATAAGTGGAAATATAGGACTTATAAGATGAAAAAGTTTGGTCATAAAACACACCATAACGCAAGCCTACATGCTCTAAATTTTTTCTTTGGGTTAAAAATTTTCCGCCCAACACCACGCCAAAACCATTGCCAGTCATATAATAAGAATCAGAAACAGACTTCGTGCTAAAGGAAGTGTTGATTGCACTAAGTTGATACCCCACCCCCAAATAAAAAGCACTTTTATCAGCCAATGGGGGTTTTTTTACCATATCTTTGAGGTCTTTAGCTTGACACTCCAATAGCAACGCTAAGCCTATGAACCCTCTATTTAACATCTTCAAACTTTCCAACATGAACCCCTTGATTTCATATTCTTTAATTATATAGAATTAACTTAAAAGCACCAACCACTACAGCAATAATAACAAAGTTTAAACCAAAGCAAAATTAAATTATTACAATAAGTCCTCTCTTTATAAAAATACCAACAAAATATAACTTCTTTTATTTACTTTTATTATTTTTAATATTATTCATTGTTTTTATTTTTTATATTTAAAAAATTCTTTTTAAAAACTCGGTATTTATCGCTATTGATTGAAAATTTTAAAAAATAAATTAAAGAAATTAAAAAACAAAAATTAAATCCTTGTTAAATATAACCCCAAATTCCTATAAAAATTCTTAAAAACCTATCATTGTAAGACAAATTAATAGTTTTTTCTTGTATAATCTAGTCGTTATATCACATACATTTTAAGAAGAAAAGCAAACTTTTCTATCACAATTACGCACAAGGAGACACACTATCATGCTTCAAATTAGATGGCATGCACGAGCTGGTCAAGGCGCTATCACAGGTGCTAAAGGACTAGCTGATGTAATTTCAAAAACGGGTAAAGAAGTGCAAGCATTTGCTTCCTATGGTTCAGCTAAAAGAGGGGCTGCTATGATGGCTTATAATCGTATTGACGATGAGCCTATTTTAAACCATGAGCGTTTTATGCAACCTGATTATGTTCTAGTGATTGACCCGGGGTTAGTTTTCATTGAAAATATCTTTGCTGATGAAAAAGAAGACACCACTTACATTATCACTAGCTATCTCTCTAAAGAAGAGTTGTTTGAAAAAAAACCTGAATTAAAAACTCGTAAGGTATTCTTAGTAGATTGTTTAAAAATCTCTATGGAAACTCTAAAACGCCCTATTCCTAATACTCCAATGCTAGGGGCTTTAATGAAAGTGTCTAATATGCTTGAAATTGAATCTTTTAAAGAGGCTTTTAGAAAGGTCTTAGGCAAAAAACTCGCACAAGAAGTCATTGATGCTAACATGCTCGCCATTCAAAGAGCTTATGAAGAAGTTCAATAAGGAGAATTGATGAAAAATTGGAACGAATTTGAAGCAGGAGCTGTGTTATTTCCCTTTGAGAACAACGCACAAAGCGAAGTAGAAAAACATAATGATGAAAGAAACTACACTAAAGAGAGTTATTTCACCACTTCAGTGGCTCATTGGCGTGTAGCAAAGCCTGTGCATAACAACAATATTTGCATTAATTGCTTTAATTGTTGGGTTTATTGCCCAGATGCTGCCATTCTTTCAAGAGAAGGCAAGTTAAAAGGCGTAGATTACACTCATTGCAAAGGTTGTGGCGTGTGCGTGAGTGTATGTCCTACTAACCCTAAATCACTATGGATGTTTGAAGAGCAAGAAGAGTTAGACACAGCACTAACTAAATGGCCAGCAAAACAAGAAAAGAAAAAATCATAAGGAAAAAATATGGCAAAAAATATTGAATTACAAGAAGTAGAAGTTTGGGATGGCAATATGGCTAGTTCTCACGCTCTAAGACAAGCTCAAATTGATGTCATTGCAGCCTATCCTATTACTCCATCAACTCCTATTGTGCAAAACTATGGCTCGTTTAAGGACAATGGCTACATTGATGGTGAATTTGTTTTAGTAGAATCAGAACATGCTGCAATGAGTGCATGTGTAGGTGCAGCTGCAGCTGGCGGAAGAGTAAGCACTGCGACTAGTTCTCAAGGTTTAGCGCTTATGGTAGAAGTTTTATATCAAGCTTCTGGTATGCGTTTGCCTATTGTTTTAAATTTGGTTAATCGTGCTTTAGCAGCCCCTTTAAATATCCATGGCGACCACTCTGATATGTATCTAAGTAGAGATGCAGGCTGGATAAATTTAAGCACTTGTAACCCTCAACAAGCTTATGATTTTACTCTAATGGCATTTAGAATTGCAGAACATCAAAATGTGCGTGTGCCAACCATTGTTAACCAAGATGGTTTTTTATGCTCACACACCGTGCAGAATGTTCGCCCCTTAAATGATGAAGTGGCTTATAAATTCATAGGCGAATACCAAACCAAACACTCACTTTTAGATTTTGATAGACCTGTAAGCTATGGTGCACAAGCTGAAGAAGAATGGCATTATGAGCATAAAGCCCAACTCCATCATGCGATTATGAGTGCTGATAAAGTGATTGAAGAAGTGTTTAATGATTTTGCTAAACTTACAGGTAGACAATATCATTTAACAGAAACTTTCCAAATTGAAGATGCTGAAGTGGCTATTTTTGCACTTGGCACTACTTATGAATCTGCTGTTGTAGCAGCTAAAGAAATGCGTAAAAAAGGCATTAAGGTTGGTGCAGCTACCGTTCATTCCTTACGCCCATTCCCTTATGAAAGATTAGGACAAGATTTAAAAAACCTTAAAGCTTTAGCTATCTTAGATAAAAGCTCTCCTGCAGGGGCTATGGGTGCAATGTTTAATGAAGTAACTTCTGCGGTATATCAAACCCAAGGGACTAAACGCCCTGTAGTGTCTAACTACATCTATGGACTAGGTGAAAGGGATATGACTATTGCAAATTTATGCGAGATTTTTGAAGAAATCAACGAAGACGCTCTTAAAGGCACACTCACTCATGCTACCCAACAATTCGTAGGCTTGCGTGGTCCTAAAATGAGCTTTTTTTAAGAAGGAAATATTATGGTAAAAGAAGTAAAAACACTTAAAGGGTTTAGCCAAAGTGCTGAAAAATTTGAAGGCTCACACCTACTTTGCCCGGGTTGTGGGCATGGTATTATTGTGCGTGAAGTTCTAAACGCTGTAGATGGGCCTATTGTTCTAGGAAACTCTACAGGTTGTTTAGAGGTATGCACCGCTGTGTATCCGCACACTTCATGGGATGTGCCTTGGATTCATATTGGTTTTGAAAACGGCTCTACAGCCATTGCAGGTGTAGAATCTATGTATAAAGCCCTAGCTAATAAAGGCAAATACAAGGGTCAAAGACCAAAATTTGTAGCCTTTGGGGGCGATGGCTCTAGCTATGATATTGGTTTTCAATTTATCAGTGGTTGCATGGAAAGAGGGCATGATATGACCTATATTTGCTTGGATAATGAAAACTATGCAAATACCGGCGGTCAAAGAAGTTCTTCTACGCCTATGGGAGCTAGCACTTCTACTACACCAGCTGGTTCAACTAGCTTTGGTAAAAAAGAAAAGAAAAAAGACATCGTAAGCATTATGGCAAGCCATGGCATTCCTTATGTAGCGCAACTTTCTCCTAATAAGTGGAAAGACATGAATAAAAAGATTAAGACCGCATTGGACACTGAAGGGCCTTGCTTTATCAATGCGCTTAGCCCATGCACGACTGAATGGAAATTTGAATCTAATCAAACCATTGAATTAGCAGATATGGCTGTAGATAGCTTGATGTTCCCTTTATTTGAAATCTTTAATGGTAGAGAGTTAAAAATCACTTATCGCCCAAGAAATATTATTTCTGTAAGGGATTATTTAGGAGCTCAAAAGCGTTTCAAACACCTTTTCAAAAAAGAAAACGAGCATATCATTGAAGAATTACAAAAAGATGTGAATGAACGATGGGAGTATTTACAACGCAGAGAAGAAGCTGGAGTATAACCCTATTCATTCTTTTTAAGCAAAACACTTTTTAAAGTGCTTTGTTTATTCTTTTAACCCCTTGACTTTTTAAACCCCTTTTAAGTAACATAAATACCATTTTGATTTAAGGACTTATTAATGCTAGAACGCTACGCAAATGAAGAAATGAAAGCCCTATGGAGTGAGCAGAGCAAATTTGAAGCTTATTTAGAAGTGGAAAAGGCTGTGGTTAGAGCGTGGAATAGATTAGGGCAAATTAGTGATAAAGATTGCGAAAAAATCTGTGCGAATGCGAAGTTTGAAATAGAGCGCATTAAAGAAATTGAAAAAACTACTAAACATGATTTAATCGCTTTCACTACTTGTGTGGCAGAGAGTTTAGGCGAAGAATCACGATTTTTACATTATGGCATTACTTCTAGTGATTGTATTGATACGGCTATGGCACTACTTATGACAAAAAGTTTAAAGCTCATTCAACAAGGCGTTAAAAATCTTTATGAAACGCTTAAAAATAAAGCCTTAGAGCATAAAGACACTTTAATGATAGGCAGAAGTCATGGGATTTTTGGCGAACCCATTACTTTTGGCTTAGTCCTAGCTCTTTGGGCAGATGAAATCAAACGCCATTGTAAAGCCTTAGATTTGACTATGGAGTTTATTAATGTGGGAGCCATTAGTGGGGCTATGGGGAATTTTGCTCACGCCCCTTTAGAATTAGAAGAATTAACTTGTGAATTTTTAGGCTTAAAGCCTGTGAACATTAGCAACCAAGTGATTCAAAGAGACCGCTATGCACGCCTTGCTTGTGATTTGGCCCTTTTAGCGAGTAGCTGTGAAAAAATTGCTGTGAATATCCGCCATTTACAACGAAGTGAAGTGCAAGAAGCTGAAGAATATTTTTCAATGGGGCAAAAAGGAAGTTCTGCTATGCCGCATAAAAGAAATCCGGTGCTAAGTGAGAATATCACAGGGCTTTGTAGGGTAATTCGCTCTTTTACTACCCCTATGCTAGAAAATGTAGCCCTTTGGCATGAGAGAGATATTAGCCATAGCTCAGTAGAAAGATTTGCTTTGCCAGATATGTTTATCACAAGCGATTTTATGCTTAGTCGTTTAAATAGTGTAATTAAAAACTTGGTTGTCTATCCAAAAAATATGCTTAAAAATTTAATCTCAAGTGGGGGGTTAATTTTTTCACAACGAGTATTATTAGAATTGCCTAAAAAAGGTTTGAGTAGAGAAGAAAGCTATAAAATCGTTCAAGAAAATGCGATGAAAGTATGGGAAATTTTACAGCAAGGCGAACAAAAAAACACTGATGAAAACTTGTTTTTAAACGCCTTATTAAATGATGAACGCTTGAAAAAATATTTGAGTGAAAGCGAGATTAAAGCATGTTTTGATTATAGCTACTACACTAAGAATATCAATGCGATTTTTAAAAGGGTGTTTGGATAATTTATCAAAACATCTTATCAAACCTATGTAAGCATTGATTGTAAAACGATAACCATATTTAGTGATGCATTTATGATTAAAACATTATATTATAAAATTTTTAACATCAAATATATTTAAAATAATTTTGATACAATATTAAATCTGTAAAAAATCTCTACTCTGTTTAAGGAAGTTGTTAATGAAATTTATTCGTAAAACATTAATAAAATGCTATAAAAGATTTATGCTTGTTGTTATGAGCGACAAGCTCTTACGAAAACTTATTCCTATAAATCATTGGATAACCTTAATCACTATATCAATCATGCATTGCCCAGAAAGCAAGGCATTAAAATAAAATATATAAGAATTTTTAATAATAAAAAACATAAAGTAATGCTTATATGGCGTTGGTGCTTAGTTGTCATTAAGAGTTCATTTTATAATCTAAACCAATTATCTCGCAACTAATTAGAATTAATTACAAATATTGGTGTAATCCCTAGTTTTAGTCAAAGCTATCAATCAAATAATTTTTAGCATGTTCTTTTAACTCAAGCTAGAAATATAACCAAATCTTATACCAACTTTAATTAAAGGTTGCTATAAGATAAGCCGATTTTACTTGCTAAATTTATGGTAATACTCGCCCTTATCAGTGATAATTTTAACTTCCAATAATTGCTTGGGCTTACAATCTAGGCGATAAAAAATCTGTTGGGAATATTTTAACTTATGGTTAAAAAGCTCTTCCTTTTTAAACTTATCGCCTAATTTAGGTTCAACCTTTTTAGTGGCTTTACATGAATTTCCCCTATTAACAATAAGATTTTTGATTACAATAGGTTCATCATTCATAGAAGTGATACTTAAAAGGCTAGAATCAGTCATTTTTCCTACAAGCTTTCCACCAGTCGCTTGATAATCTAGTTTGAAATTCAAATCCTTTGCCCCTAAATGAATACCACTTATGATTAGCAAGCTTAAACACGCTTTTTTTAACATTTAAAATCCTTTCAACAAATAATCTTTAAGCGTATTATAGTCAAATTCTATATATCAATTCTAAGCGTTTTTAATTGTGATTAGTTTTTGACCGAGCTTAAATTGCATGCTATCCATTCAAACAAATATAGAAAATTGATTTCTGCTTGTTTGCTTATTACATCTTGGTTGTTAAGTGGGTATTGATAGCGTTTGTTATTGAGCTTGTGGCTGACCATATAAAGCTTATTTTTAAAAGCTATTGCTAATTCTCTATTCTTACTTTCTAGAGAATATTCTTGCTTGTCTTCATCGCTAAATAAATCTTCAATTTGTTTGAAATTTTCATTGCATTGTGAGAGTTGTAAAATTTTGATAGGATATTCTAACTCTTTATTAGCTTGTTTAAAATCTTCACTCGGTTCATCATCTTCTTTATCTTTTCTGTCATCATCTATTAAGACAATAGGGTTGCTATCTAGTTCGCAAAGTTTATCAATAGTTGTTTCCATATTTTGTGTGTTATTTTTAAGTCCAGAAATTGGCAAGAAAGTAATGTTGATAGGGTCTTTTTTAAACTTATCAACATGCTTATTGAAATACAATTTAAAGGCACTTAAGTAACAATAATCTGTAATGCCTTCTACAAAGATAATCTTATTTTTCATATGATTATAAAAAACATGTTGACCTACGCCCAAAGAGCGTTTGATTTTATCTAAAGCATCAGAGTTTTTACTCGCATTGTTTAGAGAATAGTTAAATTCATTGTGAATGACTGAGCCGTTTGTTCGCCTTTCTACAATTCTTATTTCATCTAAATGGTTAGTATCCACTAAAAAGGGGTCATGAGTAGCTAAAACAAAGGTAATGCCCCTTTTTTTGCCATATCGTCTCAAACGCTCTCTAAATTCTTGTCTAGCTGGCACGCTTAAGCTAGTGGCTGGTTCGTCCATAACCACAATGTTATTATTATCATAAGAGATATTTTTTTCAAGCTCTCTATCTACTCCTTTTTTGTGGTATTTATAGGGATATAAAAAATTAAAAAACAAGTTAAAAAACCATTGAAACCCTGTGCTTTGTTTATCAAGCTCTAAATACTCATTGTCTCTTTTAATTCTTATATGTAGAAAACGCTGTTTTTTCAAACGAAATTCAAAAATATATCTGTGTTCATCATTGGGGTTAATGCAATAGCTTTCATTAAATTCTTTGCTGATTTTTTCGCCCATTTTCTTTAATTCTTTTTTCAATTCGTATAGGAGGTTTGTTTTTTTACAAAATAAGAATTTTTCTGAAGAATCATAAAAATTAAAAACAATAGTCTTACATTTTTTATTTAAAAATATCTTAATCTTACTTGCTTGACTTCCTTGATTGCACTCTATGTTCTTAAGATAAGAAACATGCCAATCATTAGGGCTTTCTAAAACCCCAAATTCATTCATGGATTTTTCTTGCAAATCTATTCTTAATCCCTTTGTTTTTTCAAAAAAACTTATTTGCATTTTATTATTATCTATCTTAAAATTGATTGTCCCATGCCAAACTTCTTCTAGTTTAGAATTTAGCTCTTCAAAAGAGTTACCCCTTTTATCAAGTAGTAAAACAGATAACGATGTATCCAAAATTTTAAAAATAAAATTATAAATAAGGCTTGTCTCTATCTCATACCACTCGCACATAACATGCCATATCCCATTCCAATCTTTTTTCTCTGTAGAACCCTTTAATATATCTATATACAAATCTTTATCTTGAAGCTCAAAAGGATTGTCGCAATCAATGATTTTGGGTAAATAGTCAAACAAGAAAGCCCACTCATAGTCAAGTGAAAGATGTTTTTCAATAGAATTTTCATTAGATTTTTTGTAATTTATTTTCTGTATGGCTATTTTATTGTTTTGTTCTTTGGATTTTTTTCTCATCTTTTCTAATGTTTCACAAACTTTATTTTCATCAAAACGCTCTATCATTTTTGACAAGCTATATTCCTTGAAGGTCAAGCAAATGTGTAATAAAAGGGCTTTTTTTAGATTCTTATACGCCACTTTTGCTTTTCTCTTATCTTTTTTGCGTTCTATTGGCATTATGTATTTTCTGAGAAAAATCTCGTTTAATCTTAAGGTTTTTTCATACTGATTAAAGAAGTTATGCCAAGAGTTTTCAAGCTCTTGGCAATATTTATTATGACTTAGACTATCATCAGCACAAGGCAATAATGTTTCTAGGGATTCTCTAATAGATTGTATAAAATGATTATCAAAATTTTTTGGCGAATACAAAAGCAATTCTTCTTTAATTTTTTCAAAATTTTTTGGCGAATATTTTAATGGTATTTTTGCATTTTCGTTGCTTGCTTTATAAGTCTTCATATGATTTTCAAACGGATAAAAGCTCATCTCAAATGCTTGTTTATTTGCTTGATTTTCTTTGAGTTCTACCCAAGAAAGTGTTTCAAGTTGTTGGTTATTTTCAATCGTGGTAATAAGACTTAGCGTAGCTTTTTCTTTGGCTTGTTTTTCATAATCTTCACATAGATAATTAGTTTCATCATTGAAAGCTTTCAACCCTTCTAGCACATTGCTTTTACCCACATTATTTTCCCCCACTAAAATCACTAACCCCCCATGCTTAATCTCATCAAAATCTACATTTAAGAGCAATTCTGTAGGTAAGTCCTTACCCAAATTCCTAAAATGGTGCAACCTCAAAATACGCTTATGAAGTTTCATGTTTATTCCTTAAAAATTTTTTAAATATAAAACATGCTACACAACAATATTAAATTGATTTGTCTGGTAAAAACTAAAAGCGCCTTTAAATTTTTAAGAATAGTTGGGATAGATAGGGTTAAATCATTCATTAATAAAACTCATTAAGTTAAAGGTTCTCCTATTAAGTAGGAGTTTTCCTTTAAGATAAATCGTTTTTATTTTTTCTTGAGTTCGTTTTCAATAAGCGTGATTTCTTTATCGTTTAAATTATAGAGTTGATAGACTAATTTATCAATCTCTTGCTCTAAAATTGTTGTGTCTTTGTTTGTTTGTTTGTCTTTTAAAATCTGTTCCACACAATCGGTGATTTTTTTAACACATTCTTGGTTTTCTTCTGTGATTTTAGGAATGGGTAGGCGTTCTATAAAGGCTTTTTTATAGCGATAACCTCTTTCTCCAAGTCCTCCCCCAGCATAGAAAGTTTTAAAAATATAAGCAATAAAAGAAGTATTCAATAAGGCAATAAGATACCTAAGATTACACCCTGTCAAAACAAAGCTTGTTGCTTCCATATAAAAATGCTCGTTGGTATCCAAATAAAATTGTGGCTCACTCACGATTTCACTATACACAATTTTTTCTTTTTCAAACTCTCCCACATACGCACAATTCCTTAGATTATAGGGGGTGTTGCCCTTATCGGTGCGTTTTTCTAATAATTTATAATGTTGGTCTAAATAGGCTTTTAGGCTTGGGTAATTTTCAATATCTATGGGTGGCACTTTCACGCCATTATGCGTGTAACCATTATGCGTGTGTATCAAATAAAGATTATCCCACTCATACTTATACCTTTTAATATCTCTCCCCCTTAAGACTTTTTTAATCAATGTATCGGTGTTAGCCCTTTCATTTTCACTCTTACATGCGTTTAAAATCCTTGCTCGTGTTTTTTCATCAATAATAAAAGCAACATTAAATCCTGTCTTTATGCCGTAGTTGATTTGTATGTCCCATTCTTTTAAAGGCGTTGCTGATTTTTCAATCTTAGCTTTTAAATTTAAAAGCGAATGGTTAGCAAAAATAAAGCTTTCAGCACTTAATGAACTTTGTTGTATCCATTGATAAGGGGCGTTTTTTAAATCATTAT
>NZ_FZMR01000029.1 GCF_900198405.1 Helicobacter cetorum | reverse complement strand
TAGTATCTTAATCCAAATTGACCATATTTCTTTTTACTCTTTTGATTACCTTTAATATAGTAATCAAACATTTGTTTATATCCCCCCTTTATTCCAAAGCCTAGCATATAACCTTGTTGTTTAGTTTCTATGTCTTTATCATTATTGATAAGTTTAGTCGTAGGAGAGCTTAAATAATTCATTTGATTGAACATACTAGCTAAAGTGCCTAGACTTGCTAAGGCTATGGGTTTAGAAGATTGTAATTCGTTATAGGTGTTGAGTTTGGGGGGTAATGCCATAAAAGTAAAATGCTGTTTGTATTGATTTGGCAACTGATTATTGATTTCTTTTAAGATTTGATTAAGAGCCTTAATATCATCATTTTTAGCCGGTGAGCTTGGATAAGTTTCATAAAGGGTATCTAGTTTTTTGATAGCTATACCTAATTTTTGAGAATTATTTTGCATAATAGCGTTAGCAACAGCACCTGTTGTTTCCCACCAAGAATTAGTTGTTGGATAAGGAGCAACACAACCTACTGAATGCTGTTTGCAAAACTCATTAGAAAACTTGTAATCACTAAAATTATATTCAGCTTGGTGCATCCAAACAGCAAATTGTATGAATGGTTTTTTAAATTGCTCTTGCATAATTTCGCTATTTGTTATAGCTTGACTGATAATATTAAGCATGTCTTGCTTATCTGTCGTGGTATTACTTAAATGACTGATTTGATTTTTTAAGATTGTTAAATTTTGCACAATATTATCAAATATACTAGAAAATTCTGTAAGAGATGGCTTGTATTGTGCATTATTATTGCTACTACCCTTTATAACTTCACTTACCAAATCCTTTATAGAATTATAACTGCTTGTTAGTGTTGGATCTTTTTGTTTTTCAATCCAAGTTTGTAGCGGTGTTGAAGTCTTAGAATCCCAAGCGTTATAAATTTGACTCGTTATGAGATTACCATAATTACCCATCAATTTATCTGCTGTTTGGAATGGGAGATAAGTATAGTTGGTTGCATGACTATCCGTAGCGATACCTTGTAGCATTTCAAAGAAGTTAAGAGACACCACACCTGTATAAGGATCTATCATTGTAGTTAAATTGTCGCTTTTTTGGTATTTAGGACTATCATAGGTATTTGTCTCTATGATATTGATAATGGATTTTATAGTTGGTATTATTGAATTTAGTATGGTGTTTTTAGAGTTAAGAGCGCTAATAATGTTTTGACTTTCGGTATTTATTTTTTGTAAAGTTTGATTTGTTTTATAGTCTCCAACGGTTTGGAGCTGACCTTCTAAAAATTCCTTTATATACCCCTCAAACGATTGCTTCCTTAAACTTGACAAACTATCAACTACCTTTGAATTGGCATTACTCTCTAAGGCATAATGATTACTTGCTATAAGCGTAGCTTGTTTAGGATTGCTAACTTGACTAGGATTGAT
>NZ_FZMR01000032.1 GCF_900198405.1 Helicobacter cetorum | reverse complement strand
ATGCTTAAAGTTTGCTTAAATATAAAAAGATTTGGAGAAAGATTGAAAAAAGATTTTAAAGAAATGGTTGTTGTGTTCTTATAGGGGTTTTGAGTGGGTGGTTAGATTGGGTTGGAAGAGTAATAAAAAGTGGGGTAGGTAGAGATTAAAACAATGGGTAAGCTAAATAGAGCTAGAGTGTTTTTCATAATAAATTCAAAAATATCCCTTTTTAAAGAATGGAGTAGGATAGATTATCCTTATTGTACCTAGCACTACTATCATAAGTAATGCTATAGCAACACTAACAATTCTTACCTAAAAAATCCATGCTTTTATTTTTCTGCGTTATCCATGTTAGCGTTTAATGTCTCCACTAATTCTTTATGCTCGTTGAAATAGTCTAGAATAAACTCGCACAATTTTTCTACACTTAGGGTTTTATCTGCAATGCTTTCTACAAAGTCTTCACTGAGATTTAGAGCTTGACTCAATTCTTTATAATCTGCCCACCAATTTTTCATTTCCCCCAATTTTTCATCTGCTTTGCAAGGTTTATTCAAGGAATTTTTTATGATTTCTCGCTCATCAGCCTTTCTTTGATATTCTTTGGGGTCTTTGTTTTTGTCATCATGCAAGGTGCGAAAATGCGTTCTAAATCCAAAAATTGCTTTTCGCATAGAAGTTTCTAAAAAACCAAAGTCAAATGTCCATCTTGTCTTCTTGTAGGCATTAGGCATTATCCTTAAAATGTGCTTATCCCTAGTAATGTTTTCTTTTTCTACATTCTTTTCCTTAAAATTAAGGCTAACACACCACTCATTATCTATTTTTTCTTCTAAATTTTCTTTCACTTCTTTTAAAAACTTTTCAGCGATTTCCACTCTAAAACTATCAAAATTCCTATGCACTTCTTTAGCCATTTTGTAATGTTCCCCCATTGTTTTATATAATTCACTATTCATGTTTTGCTCCTTATGATAAAGTTTGTCTAATAATTTGTCGTAATGCTTGAAAATCACGCTAAAGTCATTCAAATCGCCCACTTCTTTGGCTTTTGATTTGAGTGTATCCACTTCTTTCAAGCATTCTTTAACCCATTCTTTCATCTCTCTTTCATAGCAAAGGTTTTTAAAAAATATGCCCTGCTCTACATTTTCTAATTTAAGCTTATCGCCTTTGTAAAATAGCTTTGTGTTGCTCTCATCTAACTTGAAATCGCCTAAGCTGTTTTGACTAGGTAAGCGTTCTTTGTCTTTAGTCAAATACAAGACACAAAGATTTTGTGCGTCTTTAATTTTATAATCCTTGATTACACCTAGAATATAATCAGAAATTTGATTATCATCATCGCCTGCGTGTATCTTATTTTCTAAAATGATATGCTTAAACCCATCGCTTAAAAACAAATCCATTCGCCTACTGCCATTTGTAGTAACTTCTTTTTTGACAATCTTAGTGTCTGTGCTATTAAAACCAAAACTCTCTAAATGACACGCCTTTAAAAATACTTTTAAAAACAAGTCTTTTTGATAGTGTTTCCCATCAGGGTCTAAGAATGAATGTAAGATTTTAGAATGTTTCACTTCATCGCTCTCACTCATCAGCACGCTAAACACATTGTAATCATGCAAGCCCCTAGCTCTTTTTATCTCAAGCTCTTTTAAAGCATGTTTGACTTTGTTAAAGAATAATTGGTAGCCACTCATTTTTTCTACTCCTTAAATGATTGTTGTTTAACTAGATTGTATATCTATCCTAAAACAAACTCTTCTATATTCTCATTTAAAACTTCTATCACTTCTTGGTGTTTTTTAAAGTAGCCATAGATAAAAGCGCTGTAATTGTCAGCGTTCAAGCTCTTATCTCTCAAGCTCTCTAAAAAGTCTTTTTCTAACTTTAGGGCGTCTTCTACATTATGCTTATCCAAATGACAATCAAAATTAGCCTTAAAATCTTGCTCTGTATTTTTGATGAAATACACCATTTTTAAATAGTTCAAAGGCTCTTTTTTTCTATTCTTAATACTAAAACTTGCTGGGCAATTCCACGCAAGATAAAGACCATCAATCGTTAAGAGATTAAAATCAAGTTTGGATTTTTTATCGCTCTTAAAATTAAGATTTAATTCTAAATCGTTATACCTTTCTTGTATTTCTAGCTCCCAATTAAGCTCATCTTTCAACTTTTCTTGTAAAATCTCGTGCGTTTTAGAAACAAAATCTTTGGTTAAAACCATAAATTCTTCATAGAGTTTGTTCATCTGTGTGAGCCATTCTTTATGTTCCAAGCAATACTGATAGATATAATCCGCTATTTTAGGAACATCTTTAACCCCTAATGTTTCTAGGTTAAGCTCTTTTTTCAAATCTCTTTCATCAAAATAATAACCAGACATAGCCTCTATATAGTTTGGCTCGGTTTGTTGCAAAATCGCTTGGACTTGCTTGTGGCTAGTTTTACTTTCGTGGCGGCATCTAATCTGTGATTCACTATATTCTATTATCTCTGTTACACCATATCCCCTACTAATCTTTTCTATAGTGCTAACACAAAAATTATCATCAAGTTCGTGTATATAAAAATTCGTCCCCTTAAACTTCTCTTCTAATGCCATTTTTAAAAGCTTTGTTATTTCATGTTTATTGTGTTTTTCTTGCTCATGTTTTTGTGCGCATTCTTTATGCCGGTTCAAAATGTGTAGCACTTTCTTGGTAAACTCTTCTGTGCTTATCTTTTTTGTTTCAATTAAATTAAGCAAATTATCTTCTAATTCAGTCTCATCATTTTTAATCTCATATTTAAAACAATACTTGAAACAACAATAGTAACAATGCTCTGTAATAGAATTTTCAAATACTCCTATGCTACAATAACGATGATCAAGCTCATCATTAAATTTAATGTCAATCACATGATTTCCAAAATGAGAGTATCTTACTTGATGATCTGAAGGGATTTTTTCTTTAACAAGGCTTATTACGGATTTAAGAAACTCTTCTATAACTTGCCTTTCTTTGTCATATTTTTCTTTTTTCTCTAATAAGGCTGATTTGTTTTCTTCAAAAACTTTTAAGACAAATTCGCCCAACTTATCTGAAAAAAATCTCAATATTATAATATAGTATATTATTGAACATTTTAAATCAAGATATTCCATAACATGTTCCATAATATCGCATTCTATAGCTTCTATCTCATTACACCCAAGAAGACTCAATCTTACAGATGACTCAATCTCTCCTAGAGTAATATAAATTTCAAAACCTTGAGTTGTGATAGTCATTCTGCCATCACTTGCGAAAAAGTCTATTACCTCAAACCCCTTTTTTAAAAAATACCCTTTTAATTGCCTTAGAAATTCGCCTATAATTTGATATTTAAGGTTATCGGATTCTTTCTCTAAATATCCCCAATAACCCCTTTTTCTCTCTTCTATCATCGCTTTTATTTTTTCTTTTTTCATTGTTTAATTCTCTTTCATTAATGTCATTAAAAAGCGTTACAAAAATGTAACGCCCAAAAAATTTTTTAAAAAACTTTTAAACTCACACGCCTTTAGACTTTCTGTATTCTGTGATTAAAGGCTTAATTTCATCTTTAAATAAAGCTAAGTATTGATTGGGTAAGCCTATGGTTCCGGTTGGATGGGGTAAGGCGATGATTTCGCATTTTTCAAAACTTTGGAAACCCACTCTAAAACCATCGGTTTTTTTGGTTGTGATTTGCATTCCGCTTTCTGTTTCTTCTTCCACTTCATATTCAAAAGATTTTTTAAAGTATTGTGGCTCACTTTTAGCATGACCTAAAATCTTTTCTACACTAGGCTTTAAAGAGCTATCATTCAAAGCATCTAGCATGGTAGCTCCAGCAAACATTAAAAGCTTTGGCTCTAAACTTTCTATGAGTTTCAAAAAGCGCTCTTTGCTTTGAGTAGAACACAATAAATTTTTATCAATTGTTTTGCTATGCCCATCGCACCACTCTATCTCTACGATACTTTTTTCAAAATCACTCATTTTTGATTCTTCTGTTGCTAAGGGGTGCTCCCATAAATCAAACCATTTGATAAGTCTCTTTTGATACCTATAAGGAAGGGCTGAAAAATACTTTTCTTTATCGCCCTTATCATTTTTGGCATGGCTGTCATCGCCACCTCTTTGATAACCACACACCACTAAACCATGCTTTTTGTTAAGTTCGCCTAATTTTGAACTATAGTCCATAATCTTCTCCTTTTGTTTTTAAAATTAAAATTTTTTTCTATTGTGTCAAAAGACACAAAACGCTTTTATCCAAAACCCTTATTTAATTACCACTACATCTTAGATTGCCCCCCTTTTACTAGGTTAAACCAAGTCAAACAGCTATGTATTTTGGCATTCATTAAAATATTGTTTGAAAAATTTTTAGCACATTGCTTGAGAAAAAAATAAAAATTGTAATGGAATAAAAAGATAAGCTTTTTAAGAGAGAGAGAGAGAGAGAAGACAAATTTTTAAGAATAGCTTTCATTTTTATTCCTTTTGTTTATACTATCTATTCGTGTAAATTTTCGCCATTTTACACTACAAAAGTCAATCACGAACCAAGGCACTTTTTGGTTCAAAAATTTTTGAAGACACCATTTGAAAATGCCGTAATTTACTTTTATGGATTATAATGCTAGTTTTGTTTTTTAAAATCTTTATATTCAACCCCCCCATATTTGTTAGCTGTTAGCAAAGCCACGCTAAACAACGCAAACCAAATAATCTTGAAAGTCTAAAAAATGATTTTTTAAAAGCTATTTCATATTCAAAAGGCGTTTTTCTTTAAAATCTTGATACTCTTTGAGAGCGTAATTGACAAAAGGTTTAATCGCAATCCCCCCCCTAGAGACAAAATCCCCATACACTTCCAAATACTTCGGCTCTAGCAATTCTACCAAGTCAAGCAAAATCGTATTGATACAACTTTCATGAAAACTTCCATGATTTCTATAACTGAATAAATAGAGTTTTAAAGACTTGCTCTCTACCATTTTATCCTTAGGAATGTAGCGGATATATATCGTGCCAAAATCTGGTTGTACAGTGATAGGACAAAGGCTTGTAAATTCCTTGCATTCTAAAGTAATCAAGGGATCTAAATTAGGGTTTGGGTTAGGAAAGGCTTCTAATAAATCTTTGTTGTATTCAAAAATATAGGGCGTTTTAGTGCCTAAGGATTTGAGATTGAGTTCATTAGGGGGGTTCATTAATATTCCTTGATTTAAGTTATAATAAGGTTATTTTAACCCATTTTTTAGGAAACTTATGAATAAACGCATAGAAACCATTATGGCTCTACTAGATGAAAAAAAGGCTTTTGATATCACACATATTGATTTGTCTAAAACCCCTTATTTAGTAGAAGATGTCATTATTGCAACCGCTCTGGCTAGTAAGCATGCTCTTTCTTTACTAGATACCCTTAAAAACACCCTTAAACCCTTAGGCGAAATCTTTTATCAAGTAGATGAATCTAGCGAAGAGTGGATTATCATTGATTTGGGGGATTTGATGGTTCATCTTTTTACAGAAGATTGCCGTAAAAAGTTTGATTTAGAAGGGTTTTTGAATACCTATAAAAGCGAGCAAAACCATCAAAACGCCTAAAAAACTTATCGCTATACTAGGAGCTAGTGGAAGCGGAAAAACCGCCCTTTCTATTGAGCTGGCTCAAAAATTAGATGCCGAAATCTTTTCTTTGGATTCTTTGAGTATTTATAAAGATATTAATATCGCTTCGGCTAAACCAAGCCTAAAAGAGCGAAAAAATATCAAGCATTACGCCCTAGATTATCTCAATATTGACGAAAAGAATAACGCCCAAATTTTTAAAACCCTTTTAGAAGATGCTATTAGAGTATGCCCTAAAAAGATTTTACTCATTGTAGGGGGGAGTAGCTTTTATCTCAAATCTATTTTAGAAGGCTTAAGTGAGATGCCAAAGCCTAGTAGTGAGCAAATTTCAAAAATAGAGCAAGAAATCAACGCCCTAACTAACCCCTATGAGTTTTTAAAATCTATTGACCCTAGCACAGCTTTTAAAATCCATTGTAACGACACTTATCGCATTCATAAGGCTTTAGAAATCTTTTATCTTACTCGCACTTTACCAAGTGAGTATTTTAAAAAAAATCCCAAAAAGCCCTTTGAACATGCCATATCTTTATTTGCTCTTAGTATTGACAAAAACACGCTTCAAAATAACATCAAAAAACGCACTAAAAACATGCTTAGTCTTGGTCTTATTGAAGAAATCAAAGCCCTTTATGAAAAATTTCCCAAAGATTCACAGCCCTTTAAAGCCATAGGCGTTAAAGAGAGCATTCTTTATTTAGAAAAACGCCTAACCCTTAGTGAGCTAGAAGAAACCATTTCAACTAACACCCTTAAACTCGCTAAAAGACAAACTACTTTCAATAAAACACAATTTCAAAATCTCTGTATGGGGGGCATTGAAGAAATTAGACAAGCGGTTTTAAACACCAAAGGACACTTATAATGACAACTCCACTCATAAAATTCTTTAAAACCCTTTTTGTGCCTAAAAATAGCGTAACCTTAGATTTAAAATTTTTTATTTTTCTCTTGTGTAACGCTCTTGCTAGTGCTTATAGACATAGCGATTTAATTTCTTTTTTTAAAGGGTTTTTATACGCTTTTTTAGTCGGGTTTGTGGTGTATTATTTTTGTGCGTTAATCTCTAAAAAGCCGCTACGGCTTTTATTAGAATGGCTGTTTATAACAAGTGGTATTGTTTTTAGCGTTACAGAAATTTTTACGCTTCTTATCTTTGGCATGCCTTTTTCAAAAGACTTATTTGATAGCCTTTTTGCCACTAACCATAACGAAACGATAGAATTTATCCAAAATTATAAAACCTATCTTTGTTATTATCTTTTTATTTTAATAGTCCTATTTGTTGCAATTAAGATAATTCGTTTTGGAGTGCTTGTGCCTTGTTTTTTAGCGAGTGTTCTAGGGCTAACTATTCTTACTATAGAAAGCGTGCGTAATGTTAAATATCTTACAGACGCTCTAAATGAGAACATTTTAAAAGGCTCATTGCGTTATATCTCTTTAACTAGGGGTTCTTATTACGCCCTTTTAAGCTCATTAAAACGCTCAGACGCTAGAAAAATTTACACTTCTTTAAAAAACAATAATCTACCAAGCCACTATCTTTCTAGCCTAAATGGGATTAAAAATATTATCTTAATCATAGGCGAGAGTGCGAGCAAGAATTTTATGCAACTCTATGGTTATAACGCCCCTAATAACCCCTTATTAAGCACACTTGCCAACGAGAGAGAGAGAGAGAGAGAGTAAAACCACTCCACAATCTCTTTTAAAACCTAAAAATCTATTTATCTTTTCTAATGCCATAAGCTCTCAAGCTGATACTTCTGCCACTTTTGAAAACTTGCTTAATTATAGTAATTTTGAAAAAACTAAGCCTTGGTATCAATACCATAACATGATAGATATTTTTAAACTAGCGCATTATGAAACCTTTTGGTTAGAAAAGCAAGAGCTAGATGAATTTTCATCAACTCAAAGCATTGTTTCTAGCCGTTCTAAAGAACGCCATTTTATTCTAGGGCAATACGATGAAAATCTTTTAAGTTTTTATACTAAAAATATCCAACCTAAATTAAAAGATAAAAATTTTATAGTGTTCCATTTACTAGGCTCACACCCAACTTATTCCAAGCGTTTCCCCCAAAACTTTGCCAAATTCAAACCAAGTGATTTATCTTTTTCTCATTTGCATGTGAGTAATGACAAAGACAAGCAAATTGTCGCTGATTATGTTAATTCGCTTTATTATAACGATTATATTCTCAATGAAATTTTTAATCTCTTTAAAGATAAAGACGCCATAGTGTTTTATCTAAGCGACCATGCCCAAGATATTTTTGAAAGTGGCTCTACTTTTGGGCATAAATGCTCTAAGTATGGCGTAGAAATTCCTTTTATGATTTATGTGAGTGATATTTTTAAAGAAAGACACCCCGAAAAAGTAGAATTGATTAAACAAGCTTTGAATAAACCCTTTATGAGCGATGATTTAATCCACTCTTTATTACCTTTAGTAGGAATACATACTAAAGATGAAATAGAGAGTAAAAATCTTTTTAGCCCTAAGTTTGATGCTACAAGAAAAAGGGTTTTTTGTAATAGTATCAATTATGATGCAATTAATCAGGAGTAAATATTTTTAATTCAGCATAACTAAAAGTCTTTATTTTATTATAGTTTAGTAGCGTGCCTTTTTATGCGAGAATACAATACATTTACCCTAAACTAAAACCTTAACTTCTTCTTCTAAATGAATGCCCCATTCTTGCAATACTCTAGTCTTGGCTAGTTCTATCAATTCTAATGCTTCTTCAAATTCTGCACCCCCCAAATTCACTAAAAAATTCGCATGCTCCTTAGCAAAGCCCACTCTTTTAAGACAATAGCCCTTTAAGCCCACGCTTTCTAAGAGTCTTCCTGCATAATCATTAGGCGGATTTTTAAAACAGCTCCCAAAACTAGGCAATTTAGGATGGCTTTTTCGCATGCTTTTACATGCTTTAAGAACTTCTTCTCTAAAACCATGCATTTTTTTAAATCTCGCTCTTAAAACAATGCCATTAAACGCACTACTACGATAACTTAAGCCTAAATTCTTATTCTCTAGCCATTCATTATTAATACAAGCGCTTTCTAAAATATTTTTAATTTCAAACTCTTTCATACCGGCATTCATTTTGATTAACGCCCCTAAAGTGCCGGGTAATTGCCCTAAAAACTCCAAACCCCCCAAATTGTTCGCCCTAAAATAACCAAAAATTTTAGCCGCATTTGTCGCCCCCCCTACTTCAATAGTTCCGCCCCTTTCGCAAATATAATCATAATTTTTTCCAAGTATGGCGAGATTTTTAACTCTAGGTGCGATTAAAAGATTGTTCGCTAGACCTATAATTTGATGTTCTTTAGAGATTTCATTATCGTGTTCTAAAACACTCACTTTTAAGGGTGTACCAATTTTCACGCTACTATAAGAAGAAAAATCAATGATTTTTTCTAGCATTTCTAGCCTATGATTTTAGGAATAAGCTTGATTAAGGTTTTTGTGTAATCTAAAAGCATGTTAGTCATCCAAGGCATGGTTAAAATAATGACGCCAATTACAGCTAGTATCTTAGGCACAAAGGATAAGGTCATTTCATTGATTTGAGTGGTCGCTTGAAAAATACTCACTAATAGCCCCACCACTAAGCCCACTAATAATACCGGTAAAGAAATCATTAAAGTGATTTTATAAGTCTCAATGGCGAGTTTCATCAGTTGTTGTTCCATTTATACTCCTTTAATTGCCTTTATTTTTAGGGGGTTTGTAAGATTTCTTCTAACTCTTTAGAGCTTTTTTCAAAAGGTTGTAAGGCGTTTTCATCTTGCATTAAAAATTGCTCCATTAAAGCCTTTTTATTAATCGCTTCATCAAGTTCTCTATCATTCCCCATTTGATAAGAGCCGATACGAATAAGCATTTCATTTTCTTTCAATAACGCATACAAACGGCGGAATTTTCTCGCATTTAGGTTTTGAGACTCACTTGTTATATCTCTAGCTACCCTTGATGCGGAGTTTAGAATATTGATAGGCGGATAGATACCATAATCGGTTAGCTCCCTACTTAAGACAATATGCCCATCTAAAATACTTCTGGCTTGATCAGCTATAGGGTCGCTTAAATCATCGCCCTCTACTAGCACGCTAAAAAAGGCAGTAATGCTTCCCTTGCCCTCTTCTTTGCCAGCTCTTTCCATAAGCTGGGGCAATAATGAAAGTGCCGATGGGGGGTAGCCTTTGGAAGTGGGCGGTTCGCCTAGAGCCAAGCCGATTTCTCTTTGAGCCATAGCAAAACGAGTAACTGAATCCATCATAAACAACACATCTAGCCCTTGATTTTTAAAATACTCCGCCACGCTCATCGCACAAAACGCCCCATATTTTCGCATTAAAGGGCTATCATCGCTTGTGGCGACAATTAGCACGCAAGAGCTTAAATCCCCTTTGAGATTCTTTTCTATAAATTCAGGTATTTCTCTACCCCTTTCGCCTATTAGAGCAATCACTTTAATTTGTGCCGCACAACCCCTAGTAATCATACCCATTAAAGTGGATTTACCCACCCCAGAACCTGCAAAAATGCCTAGTTTTTGCCCCTTGCCACAAGTCAAAAGCCCATCAATGCTCTTTACCCCTACGCTAAAGACCTCATCAATCAAGCCCCTTTTTAAAGGGGCAATAGGACTTGTAATTACAGGGGCTAGGCTCTCATAATCTAATGCCCCCTTATTATCAATGGCTTGTCCTAAAGGATTAAGCACTCTTCCTAAAAGATTATGTCCCACAGGAAAAGTCAGCCCCTCTTTTAAAAACAGCACTTTATCCCCAGCCCTAGCCCCCTCTACAAAGCTAAAGGGCGTAAAACCAAATTGCTCTTTTTCTACCACCACGACCATTCCCACGCATTCTGTGCCATCGCTTTTTTCAATCTTCACCACATCGCCCACTGATGGGTTAAAACCATTCGCATAAACGATATTTGGCATGATTTTTTTCACACTCCCATAGCGGGGCGATAAATCAAAATTTTGATTCAAGCGGTTTTTAAGCGATTTTAGGGGCATTTAAAACTCTTTAGTGAATAAGACTTCAGTAATTTGGCGGACATTCTTAACTCTATTTACATGCACGATAACATCAATCGCACTCTTAAAATACGCTTGCATTAAATCCTTATCTAAAGAATGCGAATATCGCATGCCCAAATTCAATGAAAGAGCTTCTAAAGTTTTTTTAGCACTACTTGCATGAATGGTTGAGAGCATGCCCTTATGCCCCGTGTTTCCTAAACGCAAAAATAGTGCCGCATTTCTTGTGTCAATCTCACCCACAATGAGTCTATCAGGGTTTAGTCGCATAGCCATATTCAAGGCATCTTCATAATTAAAGCACCCATTTTCTTGCTTACCCACTAAAAGCCCTACACAATTTTCAAACGCTTTTAAATCTAGCTCTTGACTATCTTCAACACTCACAATTCTTTCATCTTTATCTACATTATTTAAAAGAGCGTTTAGCAAGCTTGTTTTCCCACTTGAAGTCTCCCCACTAATAAGAATATTATGCCCTTTTAATGCTAAGTCTTTTAAACTCTCTTTATCGCTTGTTTTAAAAGTGAAATCATCTAACTTTAGGGGTTTAAGCTTTGGCACACGGATATTAAGCGTAATTTGATTGTTAGTGGTAATGCTAAAATGATTCGCACTCACTCTGTAGCGTGTAAAAGGAATGGAGCAATTAAGCGTAGGGTGAAATGCATCAAAAAATAACCCCCTAAAACTTGCTAATTGCTCGCAAAATCTCAGTAAAAATTCCTTGCTAAAAAGTTCAGCTTTGATTTTTTCTCGGGTATTATTGACTTTATAAAGCCAAAGCTCTTGTTCGTTATTGATAATAAGTTCTGTAATGCCACTTTCTAAAAAAGGCGTAAAATGAGCGATTAGGGCTTGTAAAACTCTATGGGTTTGTAAAGTTTGCAAAGCCCTATTTCCTTATTGTTGTTCTTTTAAAACTTGCTCGCAACGCTCACAAGGGGCATTTTCTAACTCGCTTTTAAAACGCCAACATCTTGGGCATTTAAAAAATGGGGCTTTAAAAAGCATAAATTTTGAAGTCTCGCTTAATTTTTCTTTAGCCATATTTTCTTTAGATTGCCCCACAAAGCTTACCATAAGCAATTCTTCCACTAAGTTTTCATTGAGCGTTTTGTCTTTAATTTCAATGCCACATTCTAGTGAATTTTTAACTACGCCTTCTTTTTTCAATTTGTCTAATTCTTCACTAAACATTGAACGCAATTCTAAGATTTCTTTAAAATCTTGTTTTTTTAGTTCTTTAATATGGAGTTTTTCTAAAACCTTAATATCTTTTAAGTCAAACACATCTCTAGCGTCTAAAAACGCACGAAGCACTTCGCTATGCTCTAAGACTTCTTCAATGCTGTGCGTTAAAATCGGAGCTAAAAAGTAGCACAACCTACTAGCTACAGCGAGTAAGACCATTTGAATGGCTCGGCGTTTTTGATTATCTATGCTATCACAATACAAGCTATCCTTACAAGCATCTAAATAAATCCCACTCAATTCATTAGTAACAAACGCCATTAAAATATTCAAGCCCTTAACAAAATCATGCTCTTCAAACGCACTATTCACTTCATCGCTCATGCTCTCTAATTTTTCTAACAAGAAACTATCTAAAGAGCTGAAAGTATGGGGGCGTTCTAAATCTTTAAGTGTCATATCACTAAAATTAGCGAGCAAGAATTTTAGAGTGTTACGGAATTTCTTATAATGTTGCTCAGTTTGGGTAAAAAAGGTTTGAGAGACTCTCAAATCGTTTTGATAGTCATTAAATGCTACCCACAAACGCACAATATCGCTCCCATGCTTTTTGAGTAAGCTATCTAAGGACACGACATTGCCCTTAGATTTACTCATTTTTTCGCCCTTTTCATCTACGATAAAGCCATGCGTAATAACCTTTTTAAAAGGAGCGATGTTATTTAAAATACAGCCTAGTAAGAGCGAGCTTTGAAACCACCCCCTATGCTGATCACTCCCCTCTAAAACAACATTGCTAGGACTTTGCCCTTTTGTCCCCTTATAGTCTTCTAAAACCGCCTTAAAGGTGCTGGCACTATCAAACCACACATCTAAAATATGTATGACTTTTTCATAGTGCTTGGCATCATCTCTATAACTAGGGGGTAATAAATCCATTACGCTATATTCCCACCATATATCACAGCCCTTTTTTTCAAAAAGCTCTGCTACATGCTCTAGGATTTCAGATTCAAAACAAGGCTTATTTGTGCGTTTGTCTATAAAAAAGGCTAGTGGCACACCCCATTTTCTTTGCCTACTCAAGCACCAGTCAGGGCGATTCTCTATCATGGTCTTTAGGCGGTTTTTCCCACTAGATGGCACAAATTCCACTTTCTCAATCGCATTTAAAGCCACTTCTCTTAAAGTTTTTAAAGAGCTATCATTTTGAATAAAAGGCTCATCCATTAGAATAAACCACTGCGTCGTCGCTCTATAAATCACCGGTTTGTGCGTTCTCCAGCAATGCGGATAGGAATGCTCAATTTCTTGCTCTAAAAGTAAGGCTTGACCCAAATCACTAATGATGCGTTTTTGAGCCTTGAAAACATGTTCGCCTAGATAGCTTTTATCTAATAATTTTTTATGAATAATAGTCTCATCATAGCAACCCTTTTCATCTACAGGCATAAGCACTTCTAAATTGTATTCTAAGCCTAGATAGTAGTCATCTTCACCATGTCCGGGGGCTGTATGGACTGCCCCTGTGCCATCTTCTAAACCTACATGTTTGCCTAAAACAACGAGCGAATCTCTGTTATTTAGTGGGTTTGTAGCGACTAAATATTCCAAAACATTGGCATTAAATTCATGCGTAATCTCACTATCTACCACTTTTAAAGCGACTAACTTCTCATACAAGGCTTTTGCAACGATATAACCCTTTTTGGTAAGCACATAAATGGCGTCTCTTTTTAGAGCAATCGCTACATTCGCACACAAAGTCCAAGGCGTGGTCGTCCAAATCACTAAACTCGCCTGATTAACCCCTAGTTTTTTTAAACTCTCATCATTTAAACTAAATGCCACAAATACTGAAGGCGATTTTTTCATTCTGTATTCCACTTCAGCTTCCGCTAAAGCACTCTCACACGCATAACTCCAATAAATGGGCTTATGGCGTTCTTTTAAAAGCCCTTTTTTAGCCACTTCTACTAAGGCTTTATAGATGCTTGCTTCAAATTTAAAATCCATCGTTTTATAAGGCTCTTCAAAATCTCCTAAAACGCCTAATTGTAAAAACTCATTCTTTTGGATTTCTAAAAATTTCTTAGCATGCTCTCTACATTTTTCTCTAAAAAGTGTCGGGTTTTCTAAGCTTGTTTTTTCTTTCTCTAATTGCTCTAAAATCTGTTGCTCAATGGGTAAGCCATGGCAATCCCAACCGGGCGTATAATAAACTTTCTTTCCCTTAAAATACTCTCTTTTTACCACAATATCTTTTAGAATCTTATTGAGTGCATGCCCTAAATGCAAATGCCCATTCGCATAAGGAGGGCCATCATGCAAAGTGAAACTTCCATGATTACTCTTTCTTTCTATATTTCCCCTTTTTTGCATGCGTTTAAACGCCCCTTGTTCTTGCCATTTAGCATAAGTCTTAGGCTCATTAACGCTTAAATTCCCTTTCATAGAAAAGGTAGTCGTATTTAAGTTTAAGGTATTCTTGTATTCTTTCATTCAATTATCCTTATTCAGTAGTGTTTTTAGGTTCTATGTAAAGATGTATATCTTTTCTAGGCACATTTTTTAAAGTAGGCACTTGTAAAATAATGTATTCTTCTACTCCCTTTAGGTAGTGCAAACTAATAACATCGCCCACTTTCACTTCCTTGCTAGGCTTACTACAACTCCCATTAAGCCACACTGCTTTTTCATTACACATATCTGTCGCTAAAACACGCCTTTTAACCAAGCCCACTGATTGTAAAAATTTGTCTATTCGCATGCGACTATTTTACCCTATTCTTTAACTTTTTACTCATAACTTATAATGGTTTTAGTTTTAGCATGTTAGCATTCAACAACCACTCTTTTTAAGGAATTTGTTTGAAAAACCCTAGTATATTCTTAAGCCTTTTTATCGTTTTTACCCAACTATGCGTTGCCTCTAGCACTAAAAAACCTGCTAAAAGCCTTGTTAGCATTTTTATCGCTCATCAAGGCGGGAGTGTTCGCACTTATTGGCGAAAGATTGACCCTAAAGTTGTCGCACAACACAATGCTTTATTAAAAGAAAAGGGGCTTTTAAAAAGCGCTTCTAAACTCAAGCTAAAAGACCCTAGAGGGCATTTAATCGCTTTAGGGGGGAATAACTTTTTTATGCTCTTATGGAAAAACAGCTACTCTAAAGCTAAAGTTCAAACTCTCAAGCTAGAACCCGGATTTTATTATTTGGATTCTTTTAGTATCCATACTTCAAAAGATATTATTCAGAGCGCTCCGGGCTATCCTACCTTAAGAAATGGCTATGATTTTAAAAATAACCAACCCTTTTTTCTAGCTTTTGAAATCAAGTCTAATCAAAAAAATATCACTCTTCCTAGCGTAGAATTGAGTCTAATTAAAACTTCTAGGGGTGTTGTAGGCGTATTTTTATTCAATAATCATGAAAAAGGGGCTAACGCACAATGGATTGAAGGGAGCTTGAATCAAAAGCTTAAAATTCCTCACAAACCTTTAAATAATCCATGGGAAATGGAGCAATAAAAGCTCTTAGATTTTTAATTCAAAAAAATGATTTAAGTTAAAAAGATAAAAGAAACAAAAAGCCAAAGGCAGTTACGCACTGCCCTTGACCACACGGAGCTACTATTCGTGGTGCCCGTGGTGTCCGTGACAGCAACCTTCCTCATGGTGCTCACCATGGTGTTCATGACCCTCATGGTGACCACTGTGGTGGTGGTGGTGATGCTCACTGCCATGATAGTGGTGATGATGATGGTGTTGATGATGGTGGTGGTGTTCACCGTTGTGTTCATGATGTGACATGGCGTCTCCTTTAATTCAAAATTTAAGTATCTAGCTTTTTACTTGCTAGATTAGCATTGTAAAACACAAAAGCTAACCAATTGTTAACTTTCAAAATTTTTTGTATGATTAATTTTAAAAAATACACATTATCAAAAAAAGGCAAAAAATTTTATCTACAGAACCTAAAATATTGTAGAATTACAAACAAGATAGTTTAGAAGATGGAAAGATAGCACATTGTGCGTTTTTAAGATAAAGCTCTTAGGGCTTAAAGCCTTCGAGCTTGCATAAGGTAGCAAGAGCCACAAGTGACTCTTACCGCCTAAGCCTTTCAACAACTTAGTTTCTAGAATTGTTGTTATTGTTGTTTCTAGCGTTGTTGTTGTTGTTGTTTTGCGCATTGTTGTTGTTGTTGTTTTGCGCATTGTTGTTGTTGTTGTTTTGCGCATTGTTGTTGTTGTGATTATTGTTAGACATGGTGTCTCCTTTAATTGAAATTTGTGTCGTTTTGAGCGTGTCGCTCGGCCTCTTTGCTTTGCTTGTTTCCAAGCTTTGTAAGTAACCTAGTAGCAGTGCTAACCACCATTGTGGTAGTGATAGTCAGCACATTAGCTTGGTGCTTACATTCCGTCTAACTACTCAACTAAGCGTTGAATAGTTAGATTGTTAATATAAATCACAAAGATAATGAATTGTTAAACAAAGTTAAATTTCATCAAAATTTTTACTTGTTTTTTGAATCTTTATTCAAACCTATATCAATGGGGTCTGCTTTTAATGCCACCGCTCAAAAATCGTTCATTTTAAGAGAAAAAAGCTATAATGCCCCACAAGATACAAAACTTTTAAAAAACAAAGCTAAAAGGCGAACACTTTTTAAGTATAATAGCCGAAGTAGGAACTGACACTTATGGTTGTAGCTAAAAAGTCTTTAGGACAGCATTTTTTAACTGATGAGTCGTTTTTAGACCAAATTGTCAATGCCTTGCCCCCCCTAAATCAATTAAAACTAATTGAAATAGGCGTAGGGCTAGGCGATTTGACTTGCAAAATGCTAGATTTGTATCCGCTAAAGACTTATGAAATAGATGACGAGCTGTGTGAGTGCATGCGAGCAAGGCTTGAGAGAGAGAAAAGGCATTTCCCTTTGGAGCTTGTGCAACAAGATGCCCTTTTTTTAAAAGAGAAAGAGCCTTATTTTTTAATCTCTAATTTGCCGTATTATATCGCTACTAGGCTTGTTTTAAACGCTCTTAAAGACCCTAAATGTAGGGGCTTATTAGTGATGACACAAAAAGAAGTGGCGTTGAAGTTTTGTGCTAAAGAAAACTCACAAAATGCCTTAAGTGTTTTGGCGAGTGCTGTGGGGAATGCCACTCTTTTATTTGATGTGCCACCTAGTGCGTTTAGCCCGCCACCTAAAGTGTTCTCTAGCGTGTTTCAAGTCATTAAAGAGCATTCTAAAGAAGACACATTAGCTCATTTAGGGCAAAAAGGTGTCTTAGAAAAAGTGGATTTTGACAAGGCGTTAGTGCTTGGTTTTGATAGATTAGAAGATTTTTTGAAAGCTTGTTTCATGGCCCCTAGAAAGACGCTTTCAAACAATCTTAAAAAAAGCGTTTCTTATCAAGAAAAGCTTGCTAAGGTGTTAGAATTTTTAGAACTAGAGGGACAGCCTCAAAGCGTGAGAGCATCAGAGATAAAAGACTATCTTAAGCTCTTAGATTTTATTTTAGATTGAATAACACCCTTTTTTTAAAGGGCAATAAACAACAAAGGAAAGACCCATGCAAGATTACAACGAACATAAAAATCAAGAAAATTACGAGCATTCATACAACCACAATCCGCATAATCCCAATCACAACGAACCAAGAGTTGGAGCTTTTAATCGCTTTGCTAACCGCAAAAAGCGTTTTAACAAAGAGAATGCTGAAAACAAAGATGAGCATTCTAATCACCCAAGAAACCATAAAAAAGAACACGCAAACCATCACAACAAAAAACCGACTAGCCCTAATTACAATAAGTCTAAAAACACCCCACAAAAAACAAGAAATTACGCCAAAGAAGAGCTGGATAAAAACAAAGTAGAGGGTGTAACAGAGATTTTACATGTGAATGAGAGAGGAACTTTAGGCTTTCATAAGGAATTAAAAAAGGGTGTTGAAGCTAACAATAAAATCCAAGTGGAACATTTAAACCCGCATTATAAGATGAATTTAAACTCTAAAGCAAGCGTTAAAATCACGCCTTTAGGGGGCTTAGGCGAGATTGGGGGCAATATGATGGTGATTGAAACCCCAAAAAGTGCTATTGTGATTGATGTAGGCATGAGCTTTCCTAAAGAAGGACTATTTGGTGTGGATATTTTAATCCCAGATTTTTCATACTTGCACCAAATCAAGGACAAAATCGCTGGTATTATCATCACCCATGCCCATGAAGACCACATAGGAGCAACGCCTTATTTATTCAAAGAATTGCAATTCCCCCTTTATGGCACACCCTTAAGTTTGGGTCTTATTGGAAGCAAGTTTGATGAACATGGCTTGAAGAAATACCGCTCATATTTTAAAATCATTGAAAAACGCTGTCCCATTAACATTGGCGAATTTATCATTGAATGGATTCATATCACACACTCCATCATTGATAGTAGCGCATTAGCCATTCAAACTAAAGCAGGCACGATTATTCATACCGGCGATTTTAAGATTGACCACACTCCAGTAGATAACTTACCCACTGATTTGTATCGCCTAGCTCATTATGGCGAAAAGGGGGTTATGCTTTTATTAAGCGATTCTACTAACTCTCATAAAGCTGGCACCACACCTAGTGAAAGCACCATAGCCCCTACCTTTGACACTCTTTTTAAAGAGGCACAAGGCAGAGTGATTATGAGCACTTTCTCTAGCAATATCCACAGGGTGTATCAAGCCATACAATATGGCATTAAATACAACCGAAAAATCGCCGTAATCGGTCGCTCTATGGAAAAAAACCTAGACATTGCTAGAGAGCTAGGCTATATCCATTTGCCCTATCAATCCTTTATTGAAGCCAATGAAGTAGCGCAATACCCTGATAATGAAGTCTTAATCGTAACGACCGGTTCACAAGGCGAAACCATGAGCGCTTTATACCGCATGGCTACTGATGAGCACCGCCATATTTCTATCAAACCAAGCGATTTAATCATCATTTCAGCTAAAGCCATTCCGGGCAATGAGGCAAGTGTTTCAGCGGTGTTGAATTTCTTAATGAAAAAAGAGGCCAAAGTGGCTTACCAAGAGTTTAATAATATCCATGTGAGCGGGCATGCCGCTCAAGAAGAACAAAAGCTTATGCTAAGACTCATTAAGCCTAAGTTTTTCTTGCCTGTGCATGGGGAGTATAACCATGTCGCACGCCACAAACAAACCGCTATAGCTTGCGGAGTGCCTGAAAAAAATATTTATTTAATGGAAGATGGCGACCAAGTAGAAGTAAGCCCTAATTTCATTAGAAAAGTCGGCACCATTAAGAGTGGGAAAAGCTATATTGACAATCAAAGTAGCCTAAGCATTGACACTAATATCGTGCAACAAAGAGAAGAAGTAGCAAGTGTTGGGGCATTTTTTGCCACGCTTTTTGTAAATAAAAACAAACAAGCCCTTTTAGAAAGCTCTCAATTTTCTAGTCTAGGGCTTGTAAGCTTTAAAGATGAAAAGAATTTGACTAAAGAAATTCAAGGGGGCTTAGAAATGCTATTAAAATCTAGTAATGCTGAAATCTTTAGCCACCCTAAGAAATTAGAAGATTGTGTGCGTAATTTCATTAGAAAAACGCTCTTTAAGAAATTTAGAAAATATCCAGCCATAATTTGTCATGTCCACTCATCTTAATTTTAATGCTATTGCTACTGGCGTTCTAAAAGATGAAGCAAACGCGCTTTTAGAAAGCATAAAGCAATTTCAAACCCCTAATGATTTAGAAGAAATTATCAAGCTCATTTTAGAAAGCCAAGAAAGGGGGGGTAAGCTTGTTGTTGTAGGCGTAGGCAAAAGTGCCTTAGCCGCTCAAAAAATTGTGGCGTCCATGCTAAGCACCGGTAATAAAAGCGCTTTTTTACACCCAACAGAGGCTATGCATGGGGATTTAGGCTTAGTAGATAAAAACGATATTATTCTAATGATTAGTTATGGGGGGGAATCTCAAGAATTGTTAAGCGTATTTAGTCACTTAAAACGCTTGAGTTATAAAATCATTACCATGACTAAAAGCCCTACTAGCTCACTCTCTAAACTAGGCGATTATTATTTGAGCTTAAAAATTGACAAAGAGGCTTGTCCTATCAATACCGCCCCCACAACTTCCACCACACTCACCCTTGCAATAGGCGATGCTTTAATGGCATGTTTAATGCAAGCTAAGAATTTTAGCAAAGAAAATTTTGCGTCCTTTCATCCGGGTGGGCTTTTAGGTAAAAAACTTTTTATAAAGGTCAAAGATTTATTACAAACCACCAATCTTCCTTTAATAACGCCCAACACAAGCTTTAAAAACGCTCTCATAGAAATGAGTGAAAAGCGCTTGGGTAGTGCGATTTTAGTCAATGAAAATAACGAGCTTATAGGGGTATTAAGCGATGGCGATGTGCGTAGGGCGTTATTAAAGGGGCTTAGTTTAGATAGCGAAGTCAAGCATTTTGCCACTCTAAAACCTAAAAGCTTTAATCGTTTAGACGCTCTTATTTTAGAGGCGTTAGAATTTTTAGAACGCCATAAAATCCAGCTTTTAGTGTGCGTAGATACTCAAAATAAAGTTTTAGGGGTCTTACATTTACACCAACTTTTAGAATTAGGGTTATCTAATGAAACCTAGTATATATGATTTTACTTTAGATGAATTAAGCCAACTTTTAAAACCAAGTTTTAGGGCTAAACAACTCTATTTGTGGCTCTATGCGAAGTATAAAACAAGCTTTAAGGACATGCAAAATAATTTTTCAAAAGATTTTATCGCTTATTTGGAACAAGAATTTGTTTTACGCACCATAGAAATCACACATATTAGTAAGAGCATTGATGGTTCTAAAAAATATCTTTTTAAATCTTTAATAGATGGTCATACTTTTGAAGCGGTGCTTTTAAAGATGAAAGATAAAAAGATTGATGAAGAGAGTGGCGTAATACTAGAGGGGGAAAAATACACCGTATGCGTTTCATCTCAAGTAGGCTGTCAAGTAGGCTGTGCGTTTTGTTTCACTCAAAAAGGCGGTTTTGCAAGAAACTTAAAAGCAAGTGAAATTATCCAACAAGCCCTACTCATTAAAGAAGACAATAACTTACCCATTGAAAAAGCGCTTAACATTGTCTTTATGGGAATGGGTGAGCCTTTGAATAACTTAGATGAAGTGTGTAAAGCAATTGAGATTTTTAAGGTCAGCTTACAAATTTCACCCAGAAGAATCACGATTTCTACTAGTGGCGTAGCTGATAAAATTCCTGTGTTAGCAAGCAAGAATCTAGGCGTGCAATTAGCCATATCCTTACACGCCGTAGATGATAAAACCCGCTCATCTTTAATGCCTTTGAATAAAAAATACAATATTGAATGCGTGTTAAATGAAGTGAAAAAATGGCCTTTAGAACAACGCAAACGAGTGATGTTTGAATACCTTTTAATCAAAGACTTAAACGATAGCTTGACTTGCGCTAAAAAACTTCTAAAACTTTTAAATGGCATTAAATCTAAAGTGAATTTGATTCTATTCAATCCGCACGCTGGCTCTAAGTTTCAACGCCCTAGTATAGAGAGCGCTAGAATTTTTGCAGACTTTTTAAACTCTAAAGGGTTATTATGCACCATTAGAGAATCCAAAGCCCTAGATATTGAGGCGGCTTGTGGGCAATTAAGGGAGAAAAAGCTTAACGAGCAATCTTAAGAACTTAAAGCCTTAAATTTTAGCTGCTTTTCCTACAATGATCATTATTGTTTTTTGAGACCTTTAAAAACTTGCCTTACTATAGAGGCTTTAACCCCTATAGTAACTCATTAATGCACTTTAAAAACAGATTAAATCCTAGAACTTAATCTAAGATTTATCAAAACTACGAAACCCTATTTTATAAACTTAAATCCCCTCCTTTTAATCAATCCAATCTCTCTAAAAATTCACCACATAGT
>NZ_FZMR01000028.1 GCF_900198405.1 Helicobacter cetorum | reverse complement strand
GATAAGACCTTTCAAAGATGTTATACAATACATCTGTGCCTACGCCATAAGTATAAAGCCCTACATTATTATAAGTGTCTCTAAAGCCTACACTCGCTCCATTATAAGAAAAGAAACCGTAGTATCTTAGACCGATATTACGCTTTTTACCAAAGAATTGCTTGTAACCCCATTTGGTGTAAAAACCATTCATAATGTTAGTTTGACGGCTATTACCAGCTCTAAATTGGGGGAGGTAGGGGGTATCTCTCACTTCGTTGTTTAGGTTTTGAAGTTTAGTGATAGTGTTTTCAACATTAGCTAAAGCACTAGGTAAATTCGTGGCAACTTGATTGTTAATCGTGCCACTTCCTTTTAAAGATTCATTATAAGCATTTTGGAGTAGTTTTTGGGTTTGTTTGGATACATCAATGACTTGTTGCACAAGTCCTGTCAATTCGGCTGTGCTTGGGTTAGAGCCAGAGACTATAGCATCTAAGCTTGCTAGAGCGGTAGCGCTATCTAAAACGCTATCACTAATTTTAGACATGCCACTAGTGGCAGCGTTTAGAGATTGTGCGACTTGTGTAGTCATGCCGGTGATTTGCTGGGTAAGGGCTTGCAAGGCTTCTTTTGAAACATTGGCTCTACTATTATCATTTGTAGGATCACAAGCACTAATACTGCTACAATATTCTTGTTCTAGTTTTAGTATTGCTTTCTCGTTTCCCCCCTTTCCATATTCACTGATATTACCAAGCTGTTCGCCATCAAGAACGCCATTAAGGTTTTGTAAAAAGAGTGGCAAAGATTGGAAGTAGGCGATTTGATTGATGAGTTGGGGGTAGGTGGTAATACCCGGTTGGGTTACGCTCAAAATTTTGCTAACCAAAGAGTTAGGGTTAGAGCCATTAAGCATTTTTTCAACAGAATTGATGAAAGGCACATCGCAAGGGTTCGAACCGGCTTGATAGCTTTTGCCATTACAAGTTCCGGCATGATTTTGCGATGATGTGTTTAGAGTGTTCCAAAGAAATACGGGTAGTTTCACCAATTTATCTTGATCAGTATATTGAATGTAGTTTTTCAAAAAAGAGTTTAAATAGGTGCTAAAGGCATTCCCCAAACTTCCTACCACATTACCCCCTATATCTTGCCCGGCGACATTTAGGGTAACTCCGGAATTGAGCTGTTGCATTAAATAGTCTGCCTTAGCTTTCCCCGGGTTTTTAACATCTTGCATTACTTGTCCTAGCTCATAACCCACGGTAAAAAAGCCTCCATCATCTTCAGCATGACTAAGGCTGATACAAGCAACAAGACTAAAAAATAGAACTTTGCTTTTGCGTAGCATAAAACTCCTTTAAATCATTAAATTCTTAATAATCCCATTCACATTCAAAACACATGTATGTGTATGTGTATATGTATATGTATGTTTTTAAAAACTTTGATTTAATTATAGCATGATTTTGTTCTTATAAGAGTTGAATATTAACTTAATTAAATGAGTTTTGTTATTTTGAGTAATCTTTTTATACTATTTTACACAAACTTGGATTATTGTGGGGGGCATAAGTAGGGGTTTTAGGTGTTTTTATCTAAGGTTGGATAGGTTTTTCTAGCCCTTCGTAGTAGTAGGACTGAACGATACCTTTAATAAGAGTTTGTTGGTTAAAAATATCATCGCTTAAATGAGTTTTTAAAAGAGTTTTGATTTCTAAATCGTTTATGGGACTGCGCTCCATAGCACTTAAATAAGCATGTTTATCTATCTTTTCCCAATCTATGATGCGCTTGATTCTTTTTTTAAAATACAATCTAGCCATATCCTAGTAGCTCTACCATTACCCTCTAAGAAAGGGTGGGCGATATTCATCTCTACATACTTTTCTACTATTTCATCAAAGGTATTTTGAGGCATGCTCTCAATTTTAGGTAAGATGACATCTAAATACATAGAGTTAGCAAATCTAAAATTGCCTTTAAAAATGTTTTTATTTCTAATGGTTCCGTCAAATTCATATAGCCCTTGAAATAAAGCTTTATGAATGTCTAATAGGCCTTTAAGCGTGCCAACTTCAAAGCTATCTATTACTTCGTTTTCAATGAGAGTTTTGGCTCTCTCAAGGCTTTGTTTGTCAATGGAGTTCATTAAACTATCTCTCCAAAAACAAATCTTTTTCTTGAATTTCATTTTCTTCGCTTAAAATTGCCGCTCTTTCTACTACGCCTAAAAGCTCTCGCACATTGCCATGCCATGAATATTTTAAAAGGCATTTAATAGCATTCTTTGAAAAAGATTTTTGTCCTAGATTATACGCATCGCACACTTCTTTAAGCTTAATCTCAGCAATGGGTAAAATCTCTTCTACTCTCTCTCTTAAGGGGGGGATTGCTATAGGCACAATTTGTAAGCGGAAAAACAAATCTTCTCTAAACTCTTTTGAAGCGATTTTTTCTTTCATGTTAGCGTTGGTGGCTGAAATGAAACGCACATCAATTTTTATGCTCTTATTATCGCCAAGGCGTGTAACTTCTTTTTCCTGAATCACTCTTAAAAGTTTGCTTTGTAGTTGGATAGGCATTTCAGCGATTTCATCTAAAAATAGCGTGCCTTTATTCGCACTCTCAAAAAGTCCCATTTTAGGGGTGGTAGCGTCAGTGAAAGCCCCCTTTTGATACCCAAAAAGCTCGCTTTCTAATAAATGCTCTGGGATGGCGGACATATTGATTGCCATAAAGGGTTCTTTAGAGCGCTTAGAATTTTGATGGATAAAATGGGCAAAGACTTCCTTGCCTACGCCACTTTCGCCTAATAACATGACATTAGCGTCAGTGCTTGCGACTTTTAAAGCTTGGCGTTTGACTTCTTCTAGGGCAGGGGAAGTGGCTAAAAAGCTGTGTTTTTGGGCGGGGGTTTTTCTAAGGGGTTTGTCTAAGGGGTGCTTTTTTTGAAATTCTAAAACCTTTTTGGTGCGGTATATGGATTCTAAAAGGAGTTCGGGTTTGAAGGGTTTTTGGAAAAAGTCTTTCACGCCTAAACGAATGGAATCAATGGCTTTATTTAAGGTCGCATTGCCGGTGATGACAATGGATTCATATTTGCCTTCTAAAAGGCGTAAAAATTCTAAGCCATCCATATGGGGCATGTTAATATCCGTGATGATTAAATCAAAGCTTTCGTCTAGTTTAGCTAGGGCGTCTTTAGGGTTTTTGAAACTCACAATTTCTAAGTCATCTTGGAGCTCAAAAAAAAGCTCTAGGCTTTTACGCATGTTAATATCATCTTCTACAATGGCGATTTTCATTCTTCTTCCTTTCTAAAAATATCTAAAGACAGCACATTTCCTGCTAAGCTTGCCCTAACGCTTAAGGCTTTGAGATTGAGTATGCTTGTGGTGGTGGTGCCATTTTTATGGCTATTATCATAATGTGTGATAGCCACTTGGCTTTTTAAAAGACAATCTATGATTTGCTCTTTTTCTTGTTTTAAGGCTCTTTCTAAGAGAGAATTTTCTAAGCGTGCTTGGAGTATGGGGTCTTTAGAATTAATTGTGGGTAAATCTTTCGCAACAATTAAACAATGATAGTCTAAGACATAGGGGGTTGTTTCAATGCGACTAATGATAGGTCTAGAGATAGCATATTCTTCGCCCATAACTCTTGCATCAACGACTTTTAAACGATATGAGATTAAAAATTCTTGGTCTTCTAGGGGGCTAAAAGCTTTTAAAAAAGCCCCTAGCAAGTAAAAAAACAAAAAGAAACGCATTAGTCAAACAAATTTTGTGTAGGAGAGTTTTCTAAATTTTCTGGCTCTTCTTCTTTAGGGCAAGAATTGACATACACAACCTTATCAGCGGTGTCTATGAGTTTCACTCCACTAGCATTTCTTCCGGTCTCTCTAATATCTTTGATAGAAACCCTAATCATTTTTGCACTTGCAGTAAGTATCATTAAATCTAAATTTTCATCATCTACGCTAATAATACCTACTAAATTACCGGTTTTTTTAGTGAGTTTCATGCCAATCACGCCTTTACCGCCACGAGATTGCTCTCTATAAGACTCCGCTAAAGTTTGTTTGCCAAGCCCATTTTCGCTCACACTCAAAAGCTTGTTATTATCATCATAAATAACGACCGCACCAATAACAAAATCATTTTCAGCAAGTCTTATGCCCCTAACCCCTCGGCTTACTCGCCCAATTTCTCTCACATCTTCTAAGGGGAATTTAATAAAAGTTCCAGAATGTGAAGCGATGAGTAAATGTTTAGAATTTTTATCCACAATTTTTGCGCTCACTAATTCATCATCTTCATCTAAATTAATCGCTTTGATACCGCTATAACTTCTATTGCTACCAAATTCGCTTAAATTCGTGCGTTTTACGACACCATTTTTAGTGAAAAAAGCTAGTGAGCGTTCATCACTAAAGTCTTTGGTGCTTAGAGTTGCCATAATCTTTTCATCAGGGGCTAGTGAGATTAAATTGACTATGGCTTTACCCATAGCGGTTCTACTTGCTTCTGGGATTTTATAGACTTTCAAATGATACAACTGACCTTTATTCGTGATAAAGAGCAAAATATCATGCGTGTTAGCCACAAAAAAGCTTTCAATAAAATCATCTTCATAAGTGCTACCAGATAGCTTGCCCTTACCGCCACGATTTTGTCTCTCATAGACTTTTAAATCCACTCTTTTCACATAGCCTTTATGGCTCATACTCACTACCATAGGCTCATTAGCGATTAAATCTTCTATATCAATATTTTCATAGGATTCTTGAATTTCAGTGCGTCTTTTAGAAGAAAACTGCTCTTTAACTTCTAAAAGCTCTGTTTTTACGACTTCATTTAAGCGAGTTTCACTCTTTAAAATGCCATTTAAATCTTCAATTAGCTCTAGCAAGTTTTGATATTCTTCTTTGATTTTATCTCTTTCTAGGCCGGTTAGGCGTTGCAAACGCATTTCTAATATGGCTTTGCTTTGAATTTCACTCAAACTAAAACGCTCCATTAAAGCGTTTTTGGCTACTTCTGGGCTCTCGCTTGTTTTAATGAGTTGCACGATTTCATCAATATTATCTAGGGCTATTAAATAGCCTTCTAAAATATGAGCTCTAGCTTTGGCTTTTTCTAATTCAAATATGGTGCGTCTAATGACTATGGTCTTTCTATGGCTTAAGAATAGATGTAAGAGTTCTAAAAGTGTGAAAATCTTAGGCTCTTTATTGTAAATGGCGAGTAGGATAATGCTAAAAGTGGTTTCCATAGTAGTGAGTTTGTAGAGATGGTTTAAGACAATTTCACTCATCGCATCTCTTTTTAACTCAATCACCACTCTAATACCTTCTCTATCAGATTCATCACGCACTTCAGAAATGCCTTCAATTTGTTTGTCTCGCACTAAATCGCTGATTTGTTCTACTAATTTAGCTTTATTGGTTTGATAGGGCATTTCATCTAAAACAATGATGTCTTTATTTTTAGTCTTTTCCACATGCACTTTGGCTCTAACTTTCACACGTCCACGCCCTGTTTTATAGGCTTCAATAATGCCTGATTTGCCATAGATGATTCCTCCAGTTGGAAAATCTGGTCCTTCAACAAATTCTAAAATTTTATTCAACTCTGCGTTAGGGTTTTCTAATACATGCACTAAAGCGTCTATGATTTCATCAATTCTATGGGGAGGTATAGAAGTAGCCATGCCTACTGCAATACCATTAGCCCCATTGACTAAGAGATTAGGCAGTCGGCTTGGTAAAATATCAGGTTCTTTTAAGGTATCGTCATAGTTAGGCACAAAATCTATGGTGTCTTTGTCAATATCTCTTAAAATTTCTTCACTCGCTTTGGTCATTCTAGCTTCGGTATAACGCATAGCAGCGGCATTATCGCCATCAATAGAACCAAAGTTTCCTTGCCCATCTACTAATTCTAAACGCATAGAAAAATCTTGTGCCATTCTTACTAGGGCGTCATAAACGGCGATATCGCCATGGGGGTGGTATTTACCGATAACATCACCCACAATTCTAGCGCTCTTTTTGTAAGCGACTTTAGAAGTGAGACCTAGTTCATTCATTGCATATAAAATCCGCCTATGCACGGGTTTTAAGCCATCTCTAGCATCAGGTAAGGCACGCCCAATAATAACACTCATAGAATAGGCTAAATAACTCTCTTCAATAGAAGAATCAATTCCTACTTCTATAATATTTTTGTCTTTCTCAATCAAGCTATCTTGCATGTTTCTCCCTAAAATTTAATTGCTTTGATAGAGCATTAAAAGATAACGCCCCCAAATAAAAGCCCAAAAAATTAGCCCTATGAGCTGGGCTGAACTAGCAATATCTTTAGCTTTCTTAGCTAGGGGGTGAAATTCTGTGCCGGTATAATCTACAGCCTTTTCAATAGAGCTGTTAAACAACTCAATAATTACCGATAAAAAGCAAGGCAAAATCAATAGTCCCCATTCTAAAAAATCCTTAGCAAGATAGCTTGCTAGAATAATACAAATTAGAGCTAAGGTTAATACTTGCCTAAAAGCACTCTCTTCTGCCCATGCGCATTTAAGCCCATCTTTAGAATAAAAAAAGGCTTTAATAATGCGTTTAATGCCTTTTGCTTTAGGGGGAGTTTTCATTAAGCTATTGGACATTAAATTGATAAGATTTAAAAAAATGTTGACCAAGGGGCATTTTAGCCATTTCTCTTAGGTTAAAGAATGCTTTGGTATCTTTGACATTAGCGCTTAGTGTGATAGTAGAACGCTCTTCTTTAGCCATTGCAACAAGGGCTTTTAAGAAATCCTTAGAATTTTTTTGAATTTCAAAGTAAGTGGGGTTATCCTTGAAGTCTGATTGGAGTAAAGCTATAAGATGTTCTTCTAAAAAGAGTAATGTGCTATCATAAGGGATATTAGGAGCTTGATGAGAGCGTAAGCTAAAATAAGGGGAGAAAAAGGACAAGCTCTCTTTGTTTTGGTTATAGAATGGCTCTAAGAGTTTTTTAAGATGATTGGATTTTAAAGAAAGTTCTGAATGATAGAATGAAAAATGCAAATTATCTTTCAAGTTTTCTAAAGCCCCCTTATCTTGCGAAGTTAAAGTCTCTAAAATACTCTTAATGGAGAGATTGTTTTGAGTGATAGCCTTAGTGTCTTGAGAGAAAGTGTAAGAGAGAATTTTTTGTTGGTTAGATAAATCGCATTTTAGATGGCTGTCTAGGGTTTTAGTGTCTATGGCGTTGAATTTTAGAGAGCATTTTAAATGCGTAGGCTTAGTCTTTTCAAAGAGAGTGTTTAGGTCTTTTAGGGGGATTTGAGTGATTTTTTCATGTGCTAATTGCTCTAAAATAGGGGATTTAGCTTGAGATTTGATAGAAAGAGTGAGCGAGCTTTTGTCTAAAGACTCTAACCCTAAGATAAAATTTTCAAAATCAATCACTTGAGAGGAATTTTTATCTAAAAGGCTGAGTTTTTTAGATGAGCATGATATTTTAAAAAGCCCTTGACATTCAAAAGGAGAAAAAGTAATGGCTTGTTGCTGGTTTAAAGCACCATTGATATGGGTGGTTAAAAATTTTTTAACTGAAATGCTTGTAAAAACAATGAAAACACCCAAAAGAGTGCATATTAAAGCACCAACCCCTAAACTCCAATACATGAATTTTTTAGTCAAAAATACCCTTTTTATTTAAAGCATAATTAAATTTAATTGTAGCATAATCGTGCTTAAAATTAAACCCATAAAATTAAAAGGCAAAATTCAATTCTAATGTGCCAATTTGATGGTGCTTAGGTTGGGATTGGAAGGTTTTACTAATATCAGTGATAGTAAAAGCTACTCTAAGTCCACGCCACATCATAGCTGCTCCCACTTCGCTAGTATAAACGAAGTATTCTAAATTAGCAATGCCTCTAGTTTCTGGGCTATTCCCCTCAATAAAAACATTCCAAGGTTGGAAACGCCCAAACGCCCCCGCAAAGAAATAAAGCGAAAATTTATCGCTATAAGGCACTCCGCCATTAAAGGCGGTATTAACTTTATTCACGCCATAATCTGCGTCTAAATTGTATCCAAACCTAAAGAGTGAGCCTAATTGAAAATAATCCCTTGCATTACCTAATTCAACATTTAAGCCCGGCATTAGCTCCATAGAAAAAAAGCGCGTGGTTAAAAGGGGGACTTTTTTAAGTAATTGGTAATGAAATTCAAAAATAAATTCTTGTTTGATTTGTTTATCCCAACCATAAAATTGAGGGTCTTGCCCCCATTTATGGATAAGTTCTTGGGTTCGTGCTGCTAGTGAACCTCGCCCTGTTGTGCCTAAAGAAAGCGTGAATAATTCCATAAAAGTTTTATGGCGGTTATATACATTTAAATTCACTCTTAAGTAGCCCCCATAAGGGTGGTTATGGTGCAAATCTTGCAATTTTCTGTTTTTGAGCGCTGGAGTGTACATATCTTGTGCTAAAGAAATGCCAAAGCGAGTAACCCTAGGGCTTTTATTAAAAAATCCAATGTAGGAAGTCCATTTCATGTATTTATTTTTAGAAAAATCAAACTCTCTTGTGGTAAAGCCAATTTGAGTGCCGGCGGTGTAATACTCGTCAATATAAGGATTGATATAGCCATCATTTTCAGTCAGCAAATTGATAGAATAGCGTTTATGTGGGACTAGAGGCCCTGTGGGACTTATTTCTTTAGAAATATTTTTATGGTGTTTTGCCCAAGCGACCATGCTAAGAGATAAAAGAATAACAATTTTAAAACGCAAAGAAATCCTTTGTAAAATATTATTAAGCTTTAAAAGCTACTATTATAGAGAGTTTTGGCGTATTCAAAAGTGAAAAAAGCCTTTTCTTTAGGGGTTTTAAAATTCAAGCCCTTATTTTTAGAGACCACTTGTCCTAATAGTAGCGTTTCAATATTATACTCTTGTGCTAATAAGAGAAAGTTTTTTTTCTTGTCTTTAGGAATTTCTGCAATCACAGAACTTGTATTTTCGCTAAATAATAAAGCCTTGTTTTTTACAAAAATAAAAAACCCTTTATTACCTAAAAGAGCCATTTTACTTAAGCCTATGCTTAAGCCCCCTTTGCCTAAATTTTTAGAAGAAACTATCAAGCGCTTTTCAATCGCTTTTTCTAAAAATTCGCATAAGGTTTTTTCGTATTCTAAATTGATTTTTAAAACTTCACCCTCTAAGGTCTTATCAAAAATCTTTTGAGTGAGACTGCCTACAAAATTTATTGTGCTATCGCCCACTAAAAAAAGGGCGTTATTTTCTTGTTTTAAAGAAGAGCTTATGGGGTGGTTATGTTTAATGATGCCTACAGCCACTATACTTGGTGTGGGGTAAATATTGGTTTTTAAAGTTTGGTTATAAAAAGAGACATTACCGCTTACTATAGGGGTTTTTAGAACTTCACAAGCCTCTTTAAGCCCCTCAATGCTTTCTTTAAACTGCCACATCACTTCTAAATCTTTAGGATTACCAAAATTTAAGCAATCGCTAATGCCTAGCACTTTAGCTCCCCTTAAGACGCTATCTCGTGCCACTCTAGCTAGAGTGTGTTTAGCCCCTTCTTTAGGGTCTAAATAGCATAAATTTTCTAAACACCCTATGCTTAGAGTGAGTTTGACATTATTTTCTTCTACTTGAATAAGGCTTGCATCACAATTTCCATTACCTAAAAGGGTGTTTAATAAAATGGTGTCATCATATTGTTCATAAATCGCTTTTTTATCCACCACTTCTATAGCGCTTAATAGGGTTTCATAAATTTCTTTTAAGGGTTTGTTAGGAAGTGTGGGCTTAGGCTTATTTTTAAGCTCTTTATAATAAGAGGGTTCTTTAAGGGGGCGTTTTAAAGGCTCTACTTTAGAGAGTTTAGTAGGAATATCAGCACATAATTCATTGTGATAAAAAAGCTTGATATGAGGCTCTTTTATCACATGCCCTATAACACAAGCCTCTAAATCCCATTTTTTAAAAATCTCTATTATTTCTTGCTCTTTAGATTTTTTAGCGCAAATGAGCATGCGTTCTTGTGATTCGCTTAGCATGATTTCTATGGGGGTTAGATTTTTGGTG
This sequence comes from Helicobacter cetorum, assembly GCF_900198405.1. GTDB lineage: Bacteria > Campylobacterota > Campylobacteria > Campylobacterales > Helicobacteraceae > Helicobacter > Helicobacter cetorum_C. The sequence goes on along the minus strand of NZ_FZMR01000028.1, from coordinate 31,992 downwards.
GTTGGTACTTTATCAAGGTGTAATTCTATACCGCTTTGCCCTTTTAGTGCCATTTCAAACGAGGCGTTAGCAAGCCCTGCTGCACCCATATCTTGAATGCCTATAATAAGACCTTTTAATTCTAAGCATGCCTCTAAGAGTAATTTTTCACAAAAGGGGTCGCCAACTTGTATGTTTTGGTGTGTGTTTTTAGAGTTTTTGTCAAAACGATGGCTACTCATTATAGCTCCAAGAATGCCATCAATGCCGGTTTTGCTCCCTACATAAATCATGGCATTGCCTACGCCTTTAGCATGGCTATAAAAAATTTCTTCTTTTTTGACAATGCCTAAACAAAACGCATTCACTAAGATATTGTTTTCATAGCATGCATTAAAGTTTGTTTCGCCATTTAAGGTGGGCACACCCATGCAATTCCCATAAGAACTAATGCCTTGCGTTACGCCTTCAACTAAATGGCGCTGATATGCGCTCATTTTAGGGCGTGTTTCTCCAAAGCGTAAGAAATTAAGATTAGCTATTGGTCTAGCCCCCATAGCAAAAATATCACGCATAATCCCTCCAACCCCACTCATAGCCCCTAATTTTGGCTCAATAAAGCTTGGATGGTTATGCGATTCAATTTTAAAAACAGCCCCATAGCCTTTAGTAATGTCTATAATGCCTGCATTTTCGCCAGGCCCTTGAATCACTTGAGGGGCTTTTGTAGGAAGGGTTTCTAAAAAAAATTTACTAGACTTATAACTGCAATGTTCGCTAAAAAGTGTGCCTAAAATCCCCATTTCTAAGAGATTAGGCACACGATTTAAGGAGGTTTTTATATGGTTATAATCTTTTAAGCTCAGTTGGTATGTTTTTAAGATACTTTCTAATTGGCTATCACTAGTAGCACCATTCATTAGATTAGCTCTGTAGCAATTTCTTGTTGTAGAGCTGTATTAAACACGCTTGAATAAGATTTATTTTTGGGGAGTTTTTCTAAGAAATCTTGCAAGATTTCTATGTATTGCTCTTTGTTTAAAGCCCCTTTTAAGACTTCGTATTTCAAAAAAAGCCAATAGGTGTTTAACACATCGCTTTGACAATAGTTATCAATGGTGGTCTTTTTGTCAACTTCATTTAAAGTAGTGTCATAATAAATCGCATGCACTAAGTCCCCACTCATATCAAATTTACCCGGAATATTAGTCATAGCGCAAATGCCATTTAAATTCAAACCCCTAACTGAGCCATAATGACTCAAGCTATCCATTAAATCCAAATGAAATTGCTCGCTATAGCGTGAGCGGTAATTCTCCCATTTATTTTCTTGATTATAAAACGCATCTAAAGTTAGATTGTATTTAAGAGCTTTTAAAGTGAGTAGGGGCATATCAAAGCCTCTTCCATTAAAGCTTACAAGGCGTGGCTTTTTAGAATTAAAGTAATTGAAAAAGTCTGTTAAAAGCTCTTTTTCGCTTGTAAAACTCTCTTTATTTTGACCAAAATTCCCTACTTTAATAAACTTTCCATAATCATCGCCAATAACGGCTGAAATAGAGACTACTTCGTGCAAGTAAAGGGGTAAAAACTCGCTCCCACTTTTTTCTTTTTGCTTTTCAAAGCTTAATTCACAAATTTTTAAATCATTTTCTTCTTCTAGCTGAAAATATTCTTTACATAAGCTTGTATTAGGAATCGTTTCTATATCAAACACACATAACATTATGCACCCTCATAAATTTTAATATTATCGGTCTTATTATAATAATTAGTCTTATAATGCTATAATCCTAACTTCTAATGTGGGAACTATATAACAAAAAAGATTAAAAATAACTCAAAGGTTTTTTGGAGATTAGCATGAAAGAAATCATAATCGCTCTTGTAGGACAACCTAATGTAGGGAAGTCATCTCTAATCAATGCACTCAGCAACGCTCATTTGAAAGTGGGGAATTTTGCCGGAGTTACCGTGGATAAAATGGAAGTGAGTTTGACTCACAAAGAGCATAAAATCACTATCATTGATTTGCCCGGCACTTACGCACTCAATGACTTCACTACTGAAGAAAAAGTTACTAAAGATTTTTTAGAAAATGAAAAATACGACTTAATTGTCAATGTAGTAGACTCTACTAATTTAGAGCGTAATTTAGCCTTAAGCTTTCAACTACTAGATACGAATAAAAAAATGTTGCTTGCACTCAATATGTGGGATGAAGCACAAAAAGAAGGTATCAGTATTGATGTAGAAAAGCTTTCTAAGGAATTAGGGGTTGTATGTGTGCCTACGAGTGCTCGCTCTAAAGAAGATTGTTTAAATACAGAGCATTTACTAGATGAGATTGTAACCCTTTATTCTCAAAATACTATAAAGAATGAAAATATAAAGGTTCAATCCCAAAGTTTTAATCAATGCTTGGAATATAGTAGTTTGGCTAAAAAAACCGCTCAATTAGTCATTAAAGAGCATAAGCACAATGAGAGTTTTGAACGCACTTATAAGATTGATAAGATTTTAATGCATGAGCGTTATGGCATTTTGATTTTCTTGGGGTTTATGCTAATCATTTTTTCTTTGAGCTTTTTAATAGGGGGGGCATTACAAGAAGTAGTTGAAGAGGGGTTTAATTTTTTAAGCGATAGTATCAAAGAGCATGTGGCTAATGAAGATTTAGCGTCTTTAATAGGCGATGGAATTATTGGAGGCGTTGGGGCAACCATTTCGTTCTTACCATTAATTGTGGTGTTATATTTTGGGATTTCTTTACTAGAGACGACGGGTTATATGAGTAGGGTGGCGTTTCTACTAGATGGAATATTGCATAAATTTGGCTTGCATGGAAAGAGCTTCATACCTTTAATTACAGGGTTTGGTTGCTCGGTGCCAGCTTACATGGCAACAAGAACTTTACAAAATCATAATGAACGATTAATCACGCTTTTTGTGATTGGTTTTATGAGCTGTTCTGCAAGACTTCCTATTTATGTGCTGTTTGTAGGCTCGTTTTTCCCCTCTTCTAGTGCAGGATTTGTGCTGTTTTGCATTTATGTTTTAGGGGCGATTGTGGCGTTAGTTATGGCAAAACTATTAAAACTAAGCGTGTTTAAAGGACAAACAGAATCTTTTATTATGGAAATGCCAAAATACCGCTTTCCTAGTGCTAGAATGGTGTGGTTTAGCATCTATACCAAATCGCTTTCTTATCTTAAAAAGGCTGGGACTTATATTTTAATGGGGGCGATTTTGATTTGGTTTATGTCTCAATACCCTAAAGATGATGCGATTATGAAAACTTATAAACAAGAAAGCTTATTGATTAAAAAAGACACTAGCCTTTCACAAGAAGTTAAAGAAGAAAAATTAAAAGAATTAAAAATAGAGCTAGACAAAAAGAATTTAGAAAATAGTCTTGTAGGAAGAATAGGGGTGCATTTAGAAAAAGTCTTTAGTCCTATGGAGTTTGATTGGCGTTTGAGTGTATCACTTGTTACTGGATTTATGGCTAAAGAAGTGGTAGTCTCTACTCTAGGGGTATTATTTTCTTTAGAAGATGAAGATGAAAAATCTAGCGCTTTTAGAGAGATAGTTAGAAAAGATGTGAGCGTGCCTAGTGGGATTGCCTTTATCGTGTTTGTGATGTTTTATATTCCTTGTTTTGCAGCTACGATTACTTTTGGCAGAGAAGCTGGAGGGATAAAGTTTGTAATATATTTATTCGTATTTACAACGATAGTAGCGTATGTGTTTTCACTCATTGCTTTTTATGCGACTAAAGTCTTTTTGGCATTATAAAAAATAATTTTTTAATAAGCGGAATTTTTAACGCTTATTGAAATTTAATCACCTGTATTAAAAATAGAATTTTTAATTAGTGATAATGACTTCAATAATTTTTATATCATTTTAAGTTAATAATAATAGTAATTTTTATATAATCGCACCGAATTTGTTTTAACTCATTGTAAAAGTAAAAGGGTGTTAATGAAAAAAATTGTCGTTTTTACATGCATAATAGGAATGTCTAATGTGTATGCCATAAAAACTCATCGCTTAGGAAAGGTGGAAACTTCAGGGACTGCATTAAATGAAGAAGCGCCTTTAAGCTGGAAAAGCAAGGAAGTTAAAAACTATATTGGTTCTCGCACGATTATTTCTCATAAGCAACTGACCCAAACGGCTAATCAGAGCATTGAAGAGGCTTTGCAAAATGTGCCGGGTGTGCATATTAGAAATGCTACAGGTATTGGAGCGGTGCCTGTCTTTTCTATAAGGGGTTTTGGTGGGGGAGGCTCTGGGCATTCTAATACGGGCATGATTTTAGTCAATGGTATTCCTATCTATGAAGCGCCTTACGCTAATATCAGTATGGCAATTTTTCCGGTAACCTTTCAATCTGTGGATAGAATCAGTGTGATTAAGGGTGGGGAGAGCGTGCGCTATGGCCCTAATGTCTTTGGAGGGGTTATTAATGTTATTACTAAAAGCATTCCTTATAAATGGGTCAATCAAGTGAGTGAACGCACCACTTTTTGGGGGAAAGCTAGAAATGGTGGCTTTGTCAATAAAGACGCTAAAAATATCAATAAGAGCTTGGGCAATAACATGCTCTTTGATACTTACTTAAAAACCGGTGGCATGATAAACAAGCATTTTGGCGTGCAAGCTCAAGCGAATTGGCTTAAAGGACAAGGCTTTAGAGATAATAGCCCTACAAGCATTCAAAACTACATGCTAGATTTGTTGTATCAAATCAATGATAACAATAAAATCACAGCGTTTTATCAATACTACACTTATAGTATGGCCGATCCGGGTTCTTTAGGGGCTAAGGCTTATGAAGAAAATCGTTTTCAAAATAACCGCCCTAATAATCTTAAGGGAGGGAGTGCGAATCGTTGGGGAGCGATGTATCAAGGGTTTTTTGGAGATGCAGATAAAATAGGGGGGGATTTTACTTTTAATTACTATGGGCATGATATGAAAAGGGATTTTCAGTTTGATTCTAATTATTTGAATGTCAACACTAACCCTTTGCAAGGTCCAGTCTATACCGACCAAAATTATATAGGGTTTTATAATTTTAACCATGTGCGCCGTTATGTGATGAATGCGTTTGAGCCTAATTTGAGATTGATTGTAAAAACTGATAAAGTTAAGCAGACTTTTAATGTGGGCATGCGTTTTATGACAATGGATATGTATTTCAAAGTATTAAAAAGCACTTGCAAAAAGGCTGATTTTTCTAATGGCTTATGCCATATGCCAACCCCTAGTTTTCAAAAAAGTCCCGGTAGCAATCAAGAGATGTTTAATAACTACACAGCACTATGGCTAAGCGATAAAATAGAATTTTTTCAAGGTAAATTAGTTTTTACGCCGGGGGTGCGCTACACTTTTTTGAATTATGATACTAAAGAGCCTTTAAAACATGATTATGAAGTATGGACAAATAAAAAACAAAGGCAAAATGAATGGAGTCCTGCTTTTAACATTGGCTATAAACCCACAGAAGATTGGGTATGGTATGCGAATTATCGCCGAAGTTTTATCCCCCCACAGCATAAAATGGTAGGGATTTTTAGCACTAATTACAATCAAATTTTTAATGAAGTTGAGGTGGGTCAGCGCTATAGCTATAAGGATAAGTTGAGTTTTAATGCGAATTATTTTGTGATTTTTGCTAATCGCTATTATATGGGTGGGTATAGCAAAGCGCCTATTAATGCTAGAAGCCAAGGCGTGGAATTAGAATTGTATTATACGCCTATTAGGGGGTTACAATTTCATCTAGCTTACACTTATATAGACGCACGAGTTACGACTAGGGCTAAGGATAAGGGGGCGTATTTTAAGGGGATTGTCAATCATTCTTTTGATATTTATAATAAGCGTTTGCCCTATGTCAGCCCCAATCAATTTGTGTTTGATATGATGTATACTTATAAGCAAACGACTTTTGGTTTGAGTAGTTATTTTTATAGTCGTTCGTATAGCTCTATTTTAAATCAAGCCAAAGATGAAACGGTGTGCATGAAATTAAACCCTAAAGAGACCGGTGGGCTAGAATATGGCTGTAATTCGGTGGGGCTTTTGCCATGGTATTGGGTATGGAATATTCAAGTAAGCTCGGTCTTATGGCAAAGTGGTAGGCATAAAATCACCGGAAGTTTGCAGGTGAATAATATTTTTAATATGAAATACTATTTTAGGGGGATTGGCACAAGCCCTACAGGCAGAGAGCCAGGACCTGGGCGTTCGGTTACGGCGTATTTGAATTATGAATTTTAAACTTCTTTAAGCTCATCTTATTTTTAGCTTGCTTTTTTTGCAAGCGTTTATTTTTGCAACAATAAATATTAATTTTTTTGTTTAAAATATTAAAAAATTTATTTTAAGAAAACCGCTTTTTTATCTTTTTGATATTGACATTTAAGATTATTATCATTATATTACGCAAGTTTTGTATAGTAATTACAATTATCATTATATATTTTTGGTGGTAAAATGAAGTGTAGAAGTTGGTTGTTATTGGTATTGCTTGGAATGAGTGTTATGCAGGCTAAAAGCTCTAAGAAGTCCTATACGCTAAGCAAGGTGCAAGCTTTAGGAATGAATGATGTAGATTCTAGGGGTTATGGTGGGATTGATACGCCTAAAAATTGGCAAAGCTCTAGTGTGAGAAATTTTGCCGGTAGTAGGAGCATTATCTCACATAAGCAAATCACGCAAACGGCTAATCAAAGCGTTGAAGAGGCTTTGCAAAATGTGCCGGGTATTCAAATTAGAAATTTCAATGGCACAGGCATAGAGCCATCAATTAGTGTGAGAGGTTTTGGGGCAGGGGCTGCTGGACATAGTGATACGGGCATGATTTTAATGAATGGTGTGCCTATTTATGCAGACCCTTATTCTGCCATTAGAATACCGCTTATGCCTATCAATTTTTTAAATGTGGATAGGATTGATGTGATTAAGGGTGGTTCAAGCGTCCAATATGGGCCTAACACTTTTGGAGGGGTTATTAATGTTATCACTAAAGAAATCCCTAAAAAATGGGTTAATGAAGTAGCAGAGAGGACAACCTTTTGGGGGAGGGCTAGAAATAGCGGTTTTGTAAGCACACAAGATAAGCCTATCAATAAAAGTTTAGCTAATAACATGCTTTTTGATACTTATTTAAAAAGTGGGGGCATGATAAATAAACATTTTGGGGTGCAAATTCAAGCGGATTGGCTTAAGGGGCAAGGCTTTAGATATAACAGCCCTACTGATAATCAAAACTACATGTTAGAGGGGGTTTGGAAAATTAATGCTAATAATAGTATTAAAGCCTATTATCAATACTATAGTTTTTTCTTTGCTGACCCGGGAAGTTTGAGTATAGAGGCGTATAATACAAATCGTTTTCAAAACAACCGCCCTAATAACACTAAAAGCGGTCGCTCTAAGCGTTTTGGCATTGTGTATCAAAACTATTTTGGCACCAGTGAAAAACTAAATGGAGATTTTAGTTTCACTTATTATACGCAAGATTTAAGTAGGGATTTTAAATTTGATACCAATTTTTTAAATGTCAATAGTAACCCTGAAAATGGGCCTGTTTATACTGATGATAATTATAATGGTTTTGCAGTGTTTCAGCACCCAAGAAGATTTGTTTTCAATGCGTTTGAGCCAAAATTACATTTAAATGTCAAAACCGGTAATATTAAGCAAACTTTTACAGCTGGAATGCGCTTTTTTGCATCAGATTTGTATTTCCCCCCTGCTTTAAGAGATACTACTACTTGTAAAGCTGGCTGGACACCTTTAAAAGGCACGATTTATAATGAAAGCTTGCAAGATTTAGAAGATAATGGCGTGAGTGTTAAAGCGGGGGTGGATACTATGGGAAAAAGCGTGCAAGAATTGCAACAAGAGGGGGCTTTAGGGTATAACACAAGCGATTGTTCTCAAAGTGGCTATCAGTGGAATTACGCTTTTTTTCCTTACCAACGCTTAAATAATAATTTCACTGCCGTATATCTAAGCGATAAAATTGATTTATTTGATGGCAAATTAGTGATTACACCGGGTATTCGCTACACTTTTTTGAACTACCACTACCATGTTAAAATGCTTAATCCTAATTACCAATATGATGTAGAAGACATTCATGCAAAAGGTAGTGATGATTACATCATACGAGATTATCCTAAGCAAAATAATGAGTTTAACCCTGCTGTTAGTATTGCTTATAAGCCTATTAGTAATTGGGTGTTGTATTTTAATTACCAACGCAGTTTTATCCCCCCTCAACAAGGCATGGCGGCTTTTTATAATGGGTTTTATAGGCAGTTTTATACCCAAACTTTTAATGAAATAGAAGCAGGCTCTCGCTATTCTTATAAAGATAAATTGAGTTTTAATTCTAATTATTTCATCACTTTTGCGCATGATTATAACTCTGGGGGTTATACTTCTGTGCCTATTGATGGGCGTTCTCAAGGCGTGGAATTAGAATTGTATTATGCACCTATTAGAGGCTTGCAATTTCATGCAGCTTATACTTATATTGATGCGCTCATTACAAATAATGGAGCGAGCAACCCCTTTTTTGTGGGTATTGTTAATTCTTCTTATGAAGGGCATTATGATTCTTTTAATATTAAAGGCAAGCGATTTCCTTATGTTAGCCCTAATCAATTTGTTTTTGATGCAAGATATACTTATAAGAATACGACGATTGGATTATCAAGCTTTTTTTATAGCCGTTCATATAGCAGTATGCTAAATAGTGATAAGTCTAAGCAAGTGTGTGGGTATATTGAGCCTTTATGGGGGATCAATTATCAGTGTAATAATGTGGGTATGTTGCCTTGGTATTGGGTGTGGAACATTCAAATTAGTCAAGTGTTGTGGCAAAGTGGCAGACATAAAATTACAGCGAGCTTGCAAGTGAATAATATCTTTAATATGAAATACTATTTTAGAGGGATTGGCACTAGCCCTACAGGCAGACAGCCAGGGCCTGGGCGTTCAATTACTTGCTTTATTAATTATCAGTTTTAGGGCTATCCGGTATTACGCATGCCTTGAGCGATACCTACAATGCTACTATGGACTTGGTGGAGTAAGTGTGCTTGTTTGTCTTTATCCTTAGTAGCATAAAAGGCTTTAATGAGTTCAATTTGTAAGGTGTTAAGGGCGTTTAGATAGGGTTTTCTAAATAAGATAGAATGATAAATCATCGGTTCATTTTCTAAAAGCTCATTTTCTTGGCGAGCGCATAGAATAGACTTTTTAGTCGCATTAAATTCATTTTGAATGGATTCAAAAATTTCTTTCGCATTAGGCAAGTCCTTAGCCAAAGAATGATAGGTTGCAAAAATATCTAAATCCACTTTTAAAAGCACTTGGGCGACATTATCTAAGACGACTTTAAAAAGCGCATTTTCTTTATAAAGGGTTTTTAGGGTTGTAGGATTAAGCGTTTCTAAAGCGCTTCCTAAGCCATACCATGCCGGTAAAATGCAACGATTCTGTGTCCATGCAAAAACCCAAGGAATCGCTCTTAAATCTTCAATTTTAGAGCTTTCTTTGCGTTTAGAAGGGCGTGAGCCAAGCGGTAATTCTTGGATAAAATAAATAGGAGTTGCTAATTTAAAATACTCTAAAAAGCCTTGGGTTTCATAGACTAATTTTCTATAGGCTTTATAAGAAAGATGAGCGATAGTTTGGAGGGTTTGTTTGTGTTCTTTGGAAGTTTTAGGGGCTTTTTCTTGGGTATTCTTTTTTAATAAAGCGCTTAGGGTGTTGTGTAAATTGTATTGAGCGCTTTCTAAATTGAGATATTTTAGGCTAATGACTTCGCCTTGTTCAGTGAGCTTAAGAATATCTTTAGCGCTCTTATAAGGTGCACAATCTAAAGCACTCTCTAAGCTTAATCCCCCTCTACTCACACTCCCTCCTCGCCCATGGAAGAGCAAGAATGAAAGATTGAGCTTTTCTTCAAGATTTATTAATTCTTTAATAGCGTTATCAAGGTAATAATTGCTTGCAAAAATACCGCCATCTTTACTAGAATCTGAATAGCCTATCATGATTTGTTGGTTTCTATTTTGATGGTTTAAATAAGCGTTGTAGTGGGGGTTTTGGCTTAAAATTTGCATGATCTTAGGGGCATTTTCTAAGTCTTGTATGGTTTCAAAAAGGGGGGTTAGAGAAATTTCTTTTTCTAATTTAGCTAATTGAATGAGCCATAGCACTCCTAAAATATCGCTCGCACTCTCACTCATAGAAAGAATGATAGAACGAACACTTTCTTTAGAAATTATCTCTTTTGCCCATGAAATTTTCATTAATGCTTCTAGGATATTGGCACTTTTTGGGCTTAATTGCTCTATTAAAGAGCCTAATTCTAAAGGATTTTTTAATAAGAATAAAAAGGCGTTATTGATGATTTCTAGTTTTTTAGTTTCATTTTTAGACAAGAAATCATTATCAGCTAGTCCTAAAAATGAAAAAGTTTCGCTCAAAGCGTTTAAAAACACTTCTTTATGCTCTCTAAAATCCAAACGCAAAGCATGAAACCCTGCTAAAAGAGCTAAATGACGCAAGCGTTCTAAATGGGGTTTTAGATAGGGTTCAAGGTTATTTAGCATTAAATCAATATCGCTGATAAATTCTTCTATATTATGATAAGTATAAGCGATAGGCAAGGGACTATTCACGCTTAAAAGGCGGTTTTTGAGCTTTTTTTCCATTAAAAGCAATTTGGCTCTAAAGGGTTCATGCTGGTGTAAAATCGCATCGCTTGGGTCTAAATATTCCCATTCTTGTTCTAAGCTTTGCTTAAAGGTTTTGCTTATGGTGCAAAAATCTGAAGAGAGAGAAAGCTCTCTAGTTAAGGCTCTCACTTCTTTAATATAAAATTCTATGATAAAAGCATGCTGGATACGCAGAGTTTGGGTCATTAAAGCATTAGTTACAAAAGGATTTCCATCTCTATCGCCTCCTATCCAACTTCCTAAGATAATAGGGGATTGTGTGAGAGGCTCATTTAAAACCTTTTCTACAGAACGCAAGGTTTCTAAAGCGCTTGGGAGAATGGAGGTTTCTACCAAGTAGAGCAAGTTATCCAATTCGCTTAAAACTTCCAATTTTTCTTGGCGGGCTAAATGGCTTTTATAGAGTAAGTGCAAGCGGTATTTAATCTCATTTTCAATTTTTTCTTGGGCGTTTTTTGTGAGCTTGTTAGAAAAATACGCTAAATTTTTAGAAATCACTTGATAAGCCTCTAAAAAAGTTCTTCGCATAGATTGGGTAGGATGAGCGGTAAAAACCGGATAAAAAGCTAAGTTTTTTAAGGTTTTTTTTGTTTTTGGATTTAGGGGCTTGATAATATCTTCAAAAAAATAAGAGGTGTTATTGATTTTATAGCGTTCTTCAACAATGTTAATAAGGATATTATAGAGTGAAAAAGCCTTGATAATACCCAAAAGCTGTTGGCTTTCTATAATTTTTTGTAAAATTTTTTGACTTTCTTTAAAAGAATTTTTTTCAAATGCATGGCATAAAGAGAGAAATTGCTGTGCGGTCTCTTCTTCTTTACATTCTTTTAGCATCTGTAAAAAAAGGCGTTTAATGAGCGCTAATTCTTGTAAAAAATGGGGGTTCTTTTTCAAAGTTCTACCTCTCTTATTTAAGCATTATGGTATTATAGAATTATTTGTTATCTAATAGACAATCACTCTTAATTCTAATTTTGTTTAGGGGAATTTAATTTTGGCATTACCGATTTATTATGATAAAGACATTGATTTAAATATAATTCAAGCTTTGCAAGTAGGCATTATTGGTTATGGTGCACAAGGAAGAGCCCATGCACTCAATTTAAGAGACTCTGAAGTAAAAGTGCGTATTGGCTTATACAAGGGAAGTTCAAGCATTTCAAGGGCAAAAGATGAAGGCTTTGAAGTGTTAGAAGTCAAAGAATTAGTCCAAAAATCTGATGTGCTTATGGTGCTACTTCCTGATGAATTACATAAAGAAGTTTTAGAAAAAGAAGTGATTCCTTTTTTAAAAGACGACCAAATTGTAGCCTTTTCTCATGGCTTTAGCGTGCATTTTAATCAAGTAATTCTTCCAAAGGGTGTGGGGGTTATTCTAGTTGCTCCAAAAGGGCCTGGGAGTGCTTTAAGAGAAGAATACCTCAAAAATAGGGGTTTATATCATTTAATCGCTGTGGAACAAGAAAGTTCAAAACATGATGCTAAAGCTGTGGCTTTAAGCTATGCTAAAGCAAATGGTGGGGGAAGAATGGGGGTTTTAGAAACGAGCTTCAAAGAAGAATGCGAGAGCGATTTGTTTGGCGAACAAGCGGTTTTATGTGGGGGGCTAGAAGCGATTGTAAGAACGGGGTTTGAGACTTTAATTAAGGCAGGATACCCTGAAGAATTAGCCTATTTTGAATGCGTGCATGAAGTGAAATTAGTGGCAGATTTATTGCATTATAAGGGGATTGAAGGCATGCGAAAACATATTTCTAACACCGCTGAATTTGGAGCTATCAAAGCTAGAGAACCTATGGCTCATTTATTAGAAAAACGCATGCAAAAAATCTTAAATAAGATTCAAAATGGCTCTTTTGCTAAGGATTTTTTACTAGAAAAAAGCTTGAATTACCCTAGATTAAACACAGAAAGAAAAGCCCTTAAAAACATCAAATTAGAACAAATTGGGAAAATTTTACGCACCCCTTTAAACAATAAAAATTAAAAGGAATAATATGGCAATAGTAATTACTATCACTTCAGGTAAAGGTGGCGTAGGCAAAAGCACTACAACTGCTAATTTAGCAATAGGATTAGCTGAGAGTGGCAAAAAGGTTGTGGCGATTGATTTTGATATAGGCTTAAGAAACTTGGATATGATTTTGGGCTTAGAAAATCGCATTGTTTATGATGTGGTAGATGTTATGGAAAAAAATTGTAATCTTACACAAGCTTTAATCACAGATAAACAGACTAAAAATCTCTCTTTTTTAGCCGCCTCTCAAAGCAAGGATAAAAATATTTTAGACAAGGAAAAAGTGGCGATTTTAATCAATGCTTTAAGAGCGGATTTTGATTATATTTTGATTGATTCGCCCGCTGGGATTGAAAGCGGGTTTGAGCATGCGATTTTGCATGCGGATATGGCATTAGTCGTGGTAACCCCAGAAGTGAGTTCTTTAAGAGATAGCGATAGAGTGATTGGCATTATTGATGCGAAGTCTAATCGGGCTAAAAGGGGCGAAGAAGTGCATAAATACTTGATTATCAATCGCTTAAAACCTGAATTAGTGGAAAATGGCGAGATGATTTCTACAGAAGAAGTGCTTAAGATTTTAGGTTTGCCTTTAATTGGGGTGGTTCCAGAAGATAGCCACATCGTTTCAGCCACTAATAAGGGCGAACCAGTGATACGCACTGAATGTGAAAGCTCAAAGGCTTATGAGCGTATTACAAGAAGGATTTTAGGTGAAGAAGTGGAGTTTGTAGAATTTAAGGCTAAAAAAGGCTTTTTTGGGGCTTTAAAAGGGATATTCTCATGAGTTTTTTTGACTTTTTCAAAACAAAGGGGAGTGCCACTACAGCGACTGACAGATTAAAATTGATTTTAGCTAAAGAACGCACCTTGAATTTACCCTACATGGAAGATATGCGTAAGGAAATTATTGCAGTCATTCAAAAATACACCAAATCTTCAGACATTCATTTTAAAACCCTTGATAGCAATCAGAGTGTAGAAACGATTGAAGTAGAAATTGTATTACCCAAATAACTTGAATAACTGATGAAAAGTGGCTTTCAATACCATGTTTTAGAGAGTATTCCTAAGGTCTTTGACATTCTCAAAGACCCCCCTAAAAAACTCTATTTTGTAGGCAACGCCGAGCTTTTAAACACACCTTTAAAAGTAGCCATTATAGGCACAAGAAGACCCACCCCTTATAGTAAGCAACACACCATCACTCTAGCTAGAGAGCTTGCTAAAAGTGGTGCAATCATTGTGAGTGGGGGAGCGTTAGGAGTGGATATTATCGCTCAAGAAAATGCCTTACCTAATACGATTATGCTCTCGCCTTGTAGTTTGGATAAAATCTATCCTGCAAGCAATGCTAAAATCATTCAAAAAATCGCTCAAAATGGCTTGATTTTAAGCGAATATGAAAAAGATTTTATGCCCCTTAAAGGCTCTTTTTTGGCACGAAATCGCTTGGTTATTGCACTAAGTGATATAGTCATTATCCCTCAAGCGGATTTATTGAGTGGCTCTATGAGTAGCGCGAGACTAGCTCAAAAGTATCAAAAGCCTTTATTTGTTTTGCCCCAAAAATTAAATGAGAGTGAAGGCACTAATGAGCTTTTAGAAAAAAACCAAGCTAAAGGCATTTATAACCTTCAAAATTTTATTAACACTCTTTTAAAAGATTACCACTTAAAAGAAACAGGCGAAGTCAAAGATGAATTTTTAGAATATTGTGCGAAAAATCCTAGTTATGAAGAAGCGTATCTAAAATATGGCGACAAGCTTTTAGAATACGAATTATTAGGCAAAATCAAGCGCATAAATCATAGCGTGGTGTTAGCATGATTTTGGCATGCGATGTGGGGCTAAAACGCATAGGTTTAGCCATTCTTTTAGAAGGCATAATCTTACCTTTAGAGCCGATTTTACGCAAGAATAGGAATCAGGCTTCTAGGGATTTAAGCAATTTGTTGAGAGAAAAGGGCGTTACAACTCTAGTGGTGGGTAAGCCTAGCGAAAGTTATGTGGATACAAACATTCGCATCAAGCATTTTATTGCACTTTTAGACTTTAAGGGCGAAATTGTTTTTATCAATGAAGATGGTTCTAGTATAGAAGCCTATGAAGACTTAGAGTATTTGGGTAGGAAGAATAAGCAGACAGCCCAAAAAGATGGGCGTTTGGACTCATTAAGTGCGTGTAGGATTTTAGAACGCTATGTAAAACAACTTAATTTTTAGTTTAAAGATAATCCTTGATAGAGAGTTTTAACTTTTTGTTTGGTATTCTTTTAGAATGATAATAAGACATTTTATTAGTCTTATGCAAAAATATCTTTAAAAACGGATAAAAATGAAAATAATGCATCAAGTAAAAGATTTTTTAAATACCTTTGGGCATTCTATACAAGAAAACACTCATAAGGCACTTCAAAAAACTAAACAAGCACTTTTTAAAGAAAAAACTCAAAAAATTAGAGAACAAGCTGTTAAAATCGTAGAAAAACGCTTATTAAAAGAAAACATGAAATTAAGCGATTTTAATGAAGAAGAATTAAAAATCATGTTTGAAGCTGAAGAAAAAAGGCTTTTAGAACAAATTCAAGCTAAAGAATTTAAAGAAAATAAAGAAAAAAATACAAAGCATTTCAAAGAAGTCTGGGAGAAAGGCAAAGATGAGTAAGAAAAATAGCGTTATCTCAAGTTTAATAGGTTTTTTTAATGAAAAGAATGAGCGATGGCTTTTAGCTCATAGGCATACTAGAGGGTTTGTAATAGTGGCTTGGCTTTTTAGATTTAAAAGTATTGTATTTTCTATTTTTATTACTTTACTAATTGTTTTAGCAGATATTTGGGTTTATAGCGATATTCGTCAGTTTTTATTAGACACTTCTAGTTCTTCAATTCTGCTTTTAATCGCTTTATTGATTAAATGGGGCGTGATTGTTATTAGTGTGCGCAATTGTTATCAGTTTAGTAAAAAAATGTTTGCATTAATCCAAAAAAAGATACAAATAAGAGAGAATTTTAAAACTCGTTTGCGTCAAAAAAATGAAAAAGTCTCTCATAGAGAAAAGCTCTCTAATATCGCTGAAGAGATAATTTTAAAAAAACAAGAAGAAATTCATCATAAAGAAGAAAATACTCATAATAAGGACAAACTTTCTAACATTACTGAAGAAATGATTCTTAAGAAACAAGAGGAACTAAGAATTAAGAACAATAAAGATAATTAAAAAGGCATTCAATGCTTTGTGTTAGCAAATTGATTTTAGCAGCCTCGTTTTTACTGATGGATTCAGAGGGGTTTTCATCTGTAATTTACACCGATAAAGTAGGTCATGCCACAATTGGCTATGGTTACAATTTAAGCGTTCATAAAAAAGAATATGAATATTATAAAGATAAGAATATCACTAAAAATAAAGCTTATTTTATTTTAGTTAAAGAATTAAAGAACAATGATACTAAGCTTCTTTCTTATGAATGGTATAAAAACTTAAATAAAGTTAGAAAAATGGTTATTTTAGATTTAAGTTATAACTTAGGATTAAAAGGCTTACTTGATTTTAAGCAATTCATTAAAGCTATAGAAGATGAAAATTATTCCTTAGCCATAGAAAGATTACAAAAGAGCAAATATTATTTTCAAGTAGGAAAAAGAGCTCAAAGAAACATGGAATTTTTACAATTTGGCACTTGCAAAAATTACTGCAAAGAAAAATACAATATAGCCGATGCACTCAAAGAAGTAGGGATTGAGCTAGAAAAACATTCTTCTGTTCCAGAATTTTTTGATGAACATAATTTAACACAAGAAAATAAGAACAAAGAGACTAAAAAGCTTAAAGAGTGTTTAATAGATACTTTAATGAGAACTAAAGAGGGGCAAAAATTATTACAAGAATTTTTAAAACGACCAGATAATGCGTTTTGTTTCCAAGATAATCGTTTGATTTCAATGTGATGTTTTTATGTTATAATCTCTTGTGATTTTTTGTAAAGGAATGAATATTGAGAATTAATATCAAAATTTTGTCTCTCCCTCTCCCTCTCTTTAAAAAGCAAAAAAATAACGCTTTTATTTCTATTAATTATTTTTTTACTAACTATTTTTATGGCTCTATAGAATGTTTGCTAAAGCATTGTTGTATGACTGAAAGGGTAAGGTTATGTTAGTTGTTATTTATGCACTTATGATTAATATTTTAACCTATATGGTTATGAAGATGGATAAAGATTATGCCATAAAGGGCGACTGGCGTGTTCCAGAAAAAATCTTGTGGATATTGTCTGTTTTGGGTGGGTTTATTGGGTTTATTATAGCTATGAAAGTATATAGACATAAAATATTAAAACCTAAGTTTTAAATATAGCATTTCAATGATTGGGTTATTAGAAAACACAACGTTTTATTTTTCTGTGTAAGTATTTTTTAGTAAGATTTATATTTTATTTAGAATAAAAATCTGGATTTAGCCTTAAGAATCCAAAAATCAAGAGTTTTGAATTGTTGCAAAATGCTTACATCTTAGTAGTTTTTATCTTTATTAAAATAAAAAAACAAACAAAAACACAGCAATAGCGTAAAAAACTTAAGAAAATAAGAATATCTTTAAGACTTTTTAAGCCGTTTATATAAGTAAGGTAAGGATGGGATGTTGAGTTGGTGAGCGTTTTTAAGTGCTAGAGGTATTCTTAAGAACATCAAGTAGGGTGAGAGCTTTTAAATAGCTCTACTTGGGAATAAATAGAAAGCAAAAGTAAGCTTAAAAATTGTAGCATAGAGTTTTAATAGGCTAATTTCATACTGCTTGGATATTCCCGCTATGTATTTTTATTATTGAACTTATTATTACCATTCTCTTTAGATGTATTTTCTACTTGCTACATCTGCAAAGCTTGTTTTATCTACGATTCTAAAACCTGCTCTTTAGCAAAAACAATGATTGATAAAATCCATCGTTAAAGGATATAAGGCTATCAATATATTACTAGTTTTTTAAAAAAGGTTTATATAAGTCCATAAGTTAGGTTTTTTTGCCTTTGAGTGATAGCAATTCTGTTTTTTGTCTGTTTCTCATCATGTCTAATCTTCCATTATTGGTATCGTAAAAATCTTGATTAAAGAATGCTTTTATTTTGCTTTCAAGCTTAAGGTGATAAACTGATTTGTAATATTTTATTTGGATAATTTTTTATAGAAATTATTCAATACAAAAACAACTTTTAATATGTTTTCTTGCAATGTTTTAAAAATCTAAGCATGCGAAAAACTAGCCCAAAATTTCTCTATTCCCCTTAGCGTTTCTTGGAGATAAAAAGCCTTGAGCCTCTAGTTCATCAGTAATGGTGGCAGCTTGGTTATAGCCGATTTTTAGCTTTCGTTGTAAAAAGCTTGTAGAAGTGTTTTTTTCTTCTAAAATCACGGCTTTAGCTCTCTCCATAATATCCCCATTTTGATTGCTAGACGCATTTAAAGGCATACGAGATTCTTCTAATAAGAAATTTTTATCGTATTCTACTTCTCTTTGAGACTTGATGAAATCTACAATGTTTTTAATCTCTTCTTCACTAGCAAAAGGTGCATGCAATCTTACAAGCCCTACGATTCCGGGTGGAGTGAATAGCATATCACCTCTTCCTAATAAACTCTGTGCACCCTCAGTATCCAAAATCACTTTAGAATCAATTTTAGTGCCTACCCTAAAACTCACTCTTGAAGGTAAGTTGGTTTTAATAAGACCGGTTACGACATCTACGCTTGGGCGTTGGGTCGCTACAATTAAGTGTAAGCCACTCGCTCGCCCCATTTGTGCAATCCTAGCAATAGGAAATTCTGCCTCTTTACCCCCTGTCATCATTAAATCCGCTAATTCATCAATCACAACAACTAAATAAGGGAACGCTTCAACGCCATTATTTTTAGCTTGTTCGTTATAAGAATCTATGGTTTTAACCTTGTATTCACTCATTAAAGAGTATCTGCGCTCCATTTCTTTGGCTACGCTTTGCAAGGCTCCTATAGCTTTTTTAGGGTCAGTAATAATAGGGGTGAGTAAGTGGGGGATTTCAGCATAAATGCTAAATTCCACCATTTTGGGGTCTATCATCACAAGCTTTAATTGTTCAGGGGGGTTTTTATAGAGCAAGGATAAAATCATCGCATTCACGCCCACGCTTTTACCACTTCCTGTAGTGCCGGCAATAAGTAGGTGGGGGAGCTTTTTTAAATCTGTAATAAAAGGATTTCCTACTATATCTTTACCTAAAGCTAGAGTTAAGGGCGAGCTAGATTTTTGAAACAATTCGCTTTCTAAAATCTCTCTTAGATAAATGATTTGGCTTTGAGAGTTAGGAATTTCAATGCCGACTACATCTTTACCCTTAATAGGGGCTTGGATACGAATAGATTCCGCACATAAAGTCATCGCTAAATCATCGCTCAAGCCTAAAATGCGACTCACTTTCACATTGGGGGCTGGACGAAATTCAAAGGTGGTAACGATAGGGCCTGAATAGGTGCGCACAATATCGCCATCAATTTTAAAGGTGCGAAGCTTAGAGAGTAAATCTTGGATTTTTTGGTCAATTTCGTTTTCATCTAGCGAAATGGATTGTGTGAGGATTTTATTTAGCAAGGTTATAGAGGGAAGTTCGTAATCTTTTGGCTTTTCTATTTTTTCATTATAATCTAGGGCGTCTAGCATTTCTTTATTTTCACTTAGCTCTGTGATTAAAACATGTTTTTTGGAAGTGTTGGTGCTTTCTGTGATTGGCTCTTGCTCGTTAGTTATATTTGGGGTTTCTTGTATTTCTCCTTCTTCTTTTTGGGTTTCTATTAGGATGGGTTGTTTCAATTCTTCTTCTTTGGAATTTTTAGGGGTTTCTTCTAAGGTGTTTATAATGGTATCGCTTTTAGTTTCATTGCTCTGTGTAACTTTTTGATGCTTTTCTTCTTCAAGCGAAGTTTTAAGTAATGTAGTTTCTTCTTTAGGGTTTGTTTCTTTTTCTCTAAGGCTTGTCTCTTCTGTCTTATTTTCTTGTGGCATGTGCGTTGGGTTAGTTTGAGCCTTTGGGATAGTTGGGTGGATAACTTGTTTGACTTGGTTTTCTGCCAATTCGTAATCTTTTTCAATAAGCTTGTTTCTATTAGGATAAATCACAAAATCAGTAGGGGCATTAGAAGAGATTTCAACCGAGCCTTTTGGGGGTTCTAAAGTGTTTAAGGTGCTATTATATGGGGTAGGAATGGCGATGAGAGGGTCGTTATTTAAAGGTTCTTGAGGCTCATTAGGTGCTTTAAAATCTTCTTTTGTGGTTTGAGGTTTTTTAGGCTCAATGGAGGGTAAATCTAATTCATCTAAGCTATGGGGCAAATGCGAATCTCTTTTGGGGATAAAAGCTTGCAAACATTGCTTATAAACTTGTTTTAAAAAGGCTTGTAGCTTTAGGATATAGGGCGTAAAAACGCTTTTTGAGGGTAATTTAAACAAAATGAGATAAGAAATTAGTGCCATTAAAAAAATAAGCATATCAATGCCAAAATTGCCTATAAGGGGGCGTAAAAATAAGCACACACTATTGCCGATTTCACCTTGATTAAAAAAACTAGATTGTAGAAGCAATAAGGATAAAATTCCTAATAAATGCCCCAAAGTTTTTTCTAAAACAATTTCTGTAAGGGGGTTTTTGGTTTTATACAAAAGAAACAAAATGAATGCTAAGTAGGGTAAGTTAATGAATGAAAGATACCCAAAATATTCTTTATTAAGCGTAGCAAACCACATTCCAAAACGCCCCACTAATCCGCTATTACCTAGCCATGAAGATAGGGTCAGAAACGCTAATATGACCCCTATGATTAAAGCTAAATAGAGTTTTTTAGATTTCATTGATTACACATATCTTTAAAAGAGCAAAATCCACAAGCTTTGGTTTCTAAAGTTTTAGAAAAAGAGATTTCTTGCTTGAGTAGGGGAATCAGAGTGTCATCTAAATATGCCATTTTAGCTTGTAAAATTAGCTCTTCTTCTTCTTTTAGCTCGCCCTTTCTTAAATCATAAAAAAATGCCTTTATGGGCTCTTTGTAACCTAAGTTTTTAAGAGCATAT
This sequence comes from Helicobacter cetorum, assembly GCF_900198405.1. Lineage (GTDB taxonomy): Bacteria > Campylobacterota > Campylobacteria > Campylobacterales > Helicobacteraceae > Helicobacter > Helicobacter cetorum_C. The sequence continues at coordinate 11,120 of NZ_FZMR01000028.1, read as the reverse complement.
ACATAAATTGCCATTTGATAATCTGTGCTAGTTTGAGCGATTTCTGTGGGGCTTAAGCTGTTTCTTTGTTTTTCGCTCATGTTGTCTAGTTTTAAATCGCTTTTAAATTTGTAGTCTAATAAAATAATATGATTAGTAATCTCTTTATCAATTCTATCTATGCGTCCTTTAAAAGTAATGCCATCAATAGTTGTTTCAAAGCCTTTTTCAAGCTCAAGGATATTGATTTTTTCATTAAAGCGTTGTTGCTCTTTAATATAAAAAGCTTGGATTTTTTTAATCGCTACAAGAGTGTCTAAACGCTCTTTAGAAGTGGTATTTTCTCTTGTTTCTAATAGTTGAGTAAGCCTTTCTTCTAATAAATGGGGGCTTTTGTTGTCTTCATACGCCACTTTTAACAACTCATGGAGTAAGCTACCCACAGCACTATTATTTTCTTCTTTAGGGCTTTCTCTAAATTGTTTAATATAGTGGTAATAGAAACGACGCTTACAAGTTAGAAAAGTATTTAGTGAGCTAGCACTAAAGCAAAAATCTTTAGCAATAGTGTCAATGATTTCTTCTTCTTGATAGGCTTTAAGAGTATTTTTTGCAAAAAGCGTGTAAGCGTCTTTTATAGGCTCTAAATTCAAATCTAATTCCAAAAGCATGCTAGAGACTTTTGAAGTCTCACTCTCTATATAAGAAAGCACAATTTCTTTAGAGTTTTTAAAGAGCTGGTAGTAGTAGTGTTTTTGTAAATTTTTCTTGTCTAATAAAGTGGGGAGATTGAGTGATTTTCTTAAAGTAGAGTTTAAAAACAAATCGCAATCTTTAAGATTAGGCACACAAGCTTCATTAAAATCAGCGACAACAATTTTATCAAAATGCATGCCCCTTGTCTCTAAGGTATCCATAACACGCACCTTACCCCCACTAGAATCATCTAGGCGATAATTCTCTTCAAATTCTTGTAAATACAAACGCAATAAATCTTTAAAACGATAGTTTTTAAGCGTATTTTGTAGCAGATGATAATGGTGCATGATTTTAGAATGCGTTTCTTTTAATAAGGTGCGTTCTTTGGAGCTTTGTTTTTCTAAAAGAAAGAGCGTGAGATTTTCTAAATTTTCTAAGGGAGTTAAATCATTATTAAAATCACTTTCTTCTAATTTTTCTAATTCGTTAGTAAGCTCTGTGTAATAAGGGCAATTTTTAGCCCCTAAGCCCATAGCGAAATTTAAATTATTATGCTTGTCTAAGAGTTTTAAAAAGGGTAAAAATTCAGCATTAGGCGTGATAATTGCCATTTTATTAGGGTCGTTATTTTTTTGTAAATACTCTTCTATGGTTTGTAAAATCAAGGCACTTTGTTTTAAGAAACTAGAGTTTGCATAAAGGCGTGGCTTTATTTGTTTATCATTAGAAGTCTTAGAAAGGATTTTTTGACTTTTAAAATCTATAGAATAATCACAATCTATTTCTAAATCTAAATTTAAAAATTCTAAAAATTTTTGATTGTATTTATCGCAAGTAATGTGTAAAGTGATAGGCACTAATTGAGCAACTTCTAATAAGCATTGCCTTTCAAAAACACTCATAAAGCCGTCTAAATGCCATTCAATTGATGAAAAATGAGTGAAAAATTCTTTTAGAATTGTTGGTTTTTCTTGCATAATTTTGTCATAAAACCCTAGTTTTTCTAGCTTTTTGACATAGCGTTGATAAATCATCTCTAAGACTTCTAAATGCTGTTCGTAATCTAAGTAAGTGTCTTTAAGAGAAATTTTATTAAGCTCAATATTAGCCGAACTTAATTCATCAAATAAATCAAATAAAAAAGAAGTGCTTTCTAAGTATCCCAAAAAGCTATTTTCAAAAAGCAAAAGCCCTTCAAGCATAGTGCTTTTTTCTCTAGTGATTTCTTTAATGGTGTCTATCATTAAAATTTGACGCACGCTTTTTGGAATTTTCTTTTTATTAGGAATATAAAAAGCTTGTTCAAAAAAGCTCCCCATGCTCATGGCATTATCCAAAAACCCTTCGCCTTGCTCTAAATAGAAGTTTTTTAAACGCCTTGTAGAGCTAAAGACAAATAGGGGGGCTTTTTGTGAAAAAAGTTTTTTTAAATTCATGCGTTCAGCAACTCTTTAGCTTGAGTGATGATATTTTCAACATTAAAGCCAAATTTTTCAAAGAGTTTATCGCCTTTGGCTGAGCTTCCAAAACAATCCATGCTAATGATTTTATCAGCAAAACGATACCATTCTAAGCCTCTACTTGCTTCAATGACTAAGACTTTACCCTTAAAAAGCTCTTTAAAATAGCTTTCATCTTGTTCTATGAGTAAATCAAAGCATGGCACACTTACTACTTGAGCTTGGATATTAACTTGTTCTAATTTTTTAGCACTTTCTAAAACAAGAGAGACTTCGCTCCCGCTTGCAACGAGCGTGATTACAGGGTTTTTAGCATAGTGTTTAATATACGCCCCTTTTAGAACTTGCTCTTTAGAGACTTCATTAAGCACAGGTAAGTTTTGGCGAGATAAAATAAAGCCACTAGGGGCATTTAGGCTTAATGCCACCTGCATGCAAGCGATATTTTCAAAAGCATCGCTTGGTCTAAAAGCATAGAAATTAACTAAAGAGCGTAAATGGCTTAGTTGCTCTATAGGCTGGTGTGTAGCTCCATCTTCACCCACACCGATGCTATCATGCGTAAAAATAAAAAGGGCTTTTAACTTCATCAAAGCACTTAAACGCATGCTAGGCATTAAATAATCGCTAAAGACAAAAAAGGTCGCACAAAAGGGCACAAACAAGCCATAAGTAGCTAGAGCATTAGTAATAGCCCCCATAGCATGCTCTCTAATTCCAAAATGCAAGTTTTGTCCTAAAGGAAAATCACTAGAGTGTTTTAAATGTGTGTTATTAGAAGGGGCTAAATCCGCACTCCCCCCTAAAAAGCCTTCATACTCTTTAGCAATAGCATTTAAAATCATTCCATTACTCACTCTAGTGGCTAAACTCTCGCCTTCTTTAAAAGTGGGGTAGTTGATGGTATTAAAATCAAAATTCTTTAAAGATTCAATTTTTTCCTTTATGCTAGGGCTTAAAGATTTTTCCCACAAAGCTTCTAAGCTAATGCCCCTAACTTTCATTTCTTCAAAATACATTTTAATTTTTGAATCAATGACAAAACTTTCATTAGGATTGAAATGAGCGTTTTCTTTGGATTGTTTTAAAACTTCTTTATTTAAGGGTGAGCCATGCGTTTTTTCGCTTCCTTCTAAGCCAATAGCCCCCTTACCAATAGTTGTGTGAGCGATTAAAAGAGTGGGTTTAGTGGCCTTTTTGGCTTCTTCTAGAGCGTCATAAATAGCTTGATAGTTATGCCCATCGCATTCTAGCACTTCCCAATTTTGGGCTAAAAAGCGCTTTTTAACATCTTCGCTAAAGCTAATTTGAGTAGAGCCTTCAATACTAATTTGGTTGCTATCATAAATCACAACTAAATTATCAAGGTTATGATGTCCCGCTAGAGACGCACTCTCATAGCTAATACCTTCTTGTAAATCCCCATCTCCGCACAAACAATAGACCTTATGAGAAATGACTTCTTTATTCAAAAGGTTTTGAGCGTATTGACTAGCCATGCTAAAGCCTACAGCATTAGCAAAGCCTTGTCCTAAAGGACCTGTAGTGATTTCAATGCCTTCTGTGTGGTGTAATTCGGGATGTCCTGGGGTTTTAGAATCTAATTGCCTGAAATTCTTTAAGTCTTCTAAACTCACATTAAAGCCCCATAAATGGAGTAAGCTATAAGCTAACGCACTCGCATGCCCCCCACTAAAAACTAATCTGTCTCTATTAAGCCATTTAGGATTAGTAGGATTAAGATTTAAATGCAAACTTAAAACTACCATCACATCAGCTAATCCTAAGCACACGCCCGGATGCCCACTATTAGCCCTATCTATCATATCCGCACACAAAAAGCGTAAGGTTGTAGCCATATTTTCTAAGCGTTTTAAATCAGCGTTACTCAATTGCATAAATTTTTCCATTTTTAAGGTTTTTTAAAGCCCATTTTAACACAAATTACTTAAAATCTCTTTGGCAGTTGAGATGTCTTTTTGAATTTGGTTTTTAAGCTCTTTTAAAGAATTAAAGGGCATGTTGTCTCTTATCTTTTCTACAAATTGCAGAGTGAGTTCTTTAGGTGGGTTTTCTATTGTCTTATCAAGCGCATGGCATTCTATGGCGAAGTTTTTATCCGTGCTTAAGCGATTGCCCAAAAAACTTACGCTTTTATCAATTTGATTTTCAATCTTAACTAAGCTTGCATACACCCCAAAGCTAGGAAGAATAAAATCTTTTATTTTTAAATTTAAAGTAGGCACTAATTCTTTATGCCCTAAGCCTTGTCCTTTAATGACTTCTCCAAGCACTTCATAATGCCTGCCTAAGAGCTTGTTAGCTAAAATCAAGTCTCCATTATTTAAGGCTAATTTTATCATTTTAGAGTGCACGCTAGTGTTTTCAACCTTTACTTCAGGCACAACAATCGTCTCTTTGAAATGCTCTTTTAAAAATAAGGCATCATTTTTGCGTTTATATCCAAACCTAAAATCATAGCCCACCACTAGGCGTTCTAAATGTGGAAACTTGTTTTTTAAAAGCCCTAAAAATTCTAAAGCACTCAAATGCGAAATTTTTTCTAAAAACACAAAAAATAAGGGCATATCAATAAGTTTAGAGCGATAATTTAGGGGGGTTAAATAGGGTCTAGTGTAATTTTCTTTTTCTATGATTAAAAGAGCTTTTGGGTCTTTTAATTCTCTCAAAAGAGCCTTATGCCCTAAATGTAAGCCATCAAATTTGCCGATAGCTAGGCTTTTAATCGTAGGTTCGCTTGAAATGGATAAAAAATTCAACATTCCCATTCTTACCTTTCACTAAGCTTTCTTGAATATTTAAGATTTTCATATTCTGTGTTTCTAAATGGTTTTTAAACTTTTCTAAGGCGTTAAAAATGGCTTTTGTATCCATAACAACCCCCTTTTTATTGCGTTTTATGTTTTTACCCACTTCAAATTGTGGTTTGAAAAGCACCAAAAACTCACCGCTTAAAGGCAAAATTGCTTCTAAAATACAATATAATGAAATAAAGCTCACATCACAAAGCAATAAATCAATTTTTTCTAGTGTTTTAAAGGCTCTAATATCGCATTCTTCATAACACTCTATGCGTTTGTCATTTTTCAAACTCTCATCTAATTGCATTTTCCCTACATCAACACAAAGCACTTTTTTGGCCCCTTTTAAAAGAGAGACTTCGCTAAAGCCCCCCTTACTCGCTCCCACATCTAAAATAATTTTATCTTTAAAGTTTATGGGGTGAGTTTCTAAAAAAGCCCCTAATTTTTCTCCTGCTCTACTGACAAACAGATTTCTAGCGATTAACTCAATTTCATCGCTATCTTTAATGATAAAAGATGGCTTAGAGATTACTACCTTATTAACTAAAACTTGTTTTTTTAAAATTAAAGCCTTAGCCTTTTCTCTACTATTCACTAAATTTTTGTTAAATAAGGCGTAGTCTAATCGCATTAAAATTGTGGCAAAGGAACTTGATAAGCGAAATTAAAAGTAATAGCACCTAAACTATAGGCATTTAGCTCTAATTTAGCTTCTTTAACCGCCAAATAATCTAATTTAGGAAAGGCAAGCAAAAAGGCTCTGCTCCATTTATTAGTGGTTTCTAAAATTCCATCAAACTCATCTTTTGTAATTTCTCTAACCCATAAAGGATCTGAGCCTGTAGGCTTTCTGCCAAAAAGCTCATAAGAGATATAATCATTATCTATATAGTCGCTATTTTGGGTAAAAATCTCTACTAAAAAATACTCATGGTAGTAGTATGTGCCATTATCTACATCGTTTAAATGTGTAGCAATCGCTGTGATGATAGGGACATTGTCTTTAGTAATCTCGCCTTTTCTACTAGCTTGAATCTTTTTTTCTAAAACTAAGTCTAGCGTGTAAGTGTCTTCATTAAAATTACTCACACACCCCAAACAAAAAAATAAGAATACTAAAAGTATTGAGAGATTTTTCAAGCCCATTTCCTTGCTAAAACCCATATCATTTTTAGCTAAAATAAAAGCCACATTATAACTAAAAGGGGGTTTTATGCCAAAAAAATGCCGTCATTTACTTCAAACAAGCGATTTAAGTGTTGATGAAATTAAACTTTTGCTAGAAAAAGCAAGTGTTTATGCAAACGACTTTAACGCTGTGTCTGTAGAAACAAAAGAAAAAATGCAAGACAAAATTATCGTGGCTTTATTTTTTGAAAATTCTACCAGAACGGTGTCTAGCTTTGAAATCGCCACTTTAAGATTAGGGGCAAAAATGGTGAAACTAAACATGCAAACTAGCTCCACTTCAAAAGGTGAGACTTTAATAGACACTTTTAAAAATATTCATGCCATGCAACCAAATGCTATGATTATGCGCCATGCTTTTTCGAGCACGCCTTTTAAATTAGTAGAGTTTTCTCAATGCCCCTTAATCAATGCTGGAAGTGGCACAAACGCTCATCCTACCCAAGCACTATTAGATTTACTCACCATTTATAAGCATTTTGACAGTCAAATAGAAAATTTGAAAGGAAAGAAAATCGCATTTATCGGCGATGTAAAAAATTCAAGAGTAGCAAATAGTAACATTAAGTTACTTCAGAGATTTGGACTTGAAATAATGCTGTGTGCTCCAAGCTCTATGCTTCCTACAACTTCTTTAAGAACCACACATAAAATTGAAGAAGCTATAGAGTTTGGGGATATTTTGATGAGTTTAAGAACCCAAACTGAACGCCATAATACACCTATTTTTGCTAGTTTAAAAGATTATGGCAACGCTTATTGTATTACCCAAGAAAGGCTAGAAAAACATGCTAAAAATAAGGAAGTGATAATCTTGCACCCAGGCCCTGTGCATAGGGATATTGATATAGAAAGCACTGTATTAGAAGATAAACGCTCTAAAGTCCTAGAGCAGGTCAAAAATGGCGTGGCGATGCGTATGGCAGTGTTAGAATTTTTATTAGCAACTTTAAGATAAATTGGTTTTAAGGATTTGGTTTAATTTTTCTTAAGCCGATGTGTAAAAAATTATCATAAATCTATCATTTTTGCTTTAATCTGTCTCAATTTTAGTGTGAATCTAAAAATCTTCCATTATAATTCCAGTGTAGTTAAGTTTCATAAATAGTAAATGAATGGATAACTTAACTATTGCTCTTTGTTTATAATTAGTTATTTTAAGGTCGTTGTTAGTAGGGTTTATGATTTGATGCCTTTCTTAAGAATAGGTGCTATTTGATAATAAAAGGAATATTAGATATGAAAAATAGTGCGTTTTTGAAGAATAGAGTTTTTTATGGGTTGTGTGCTTTAGGGTTGCTTTCAAGCTTAGGGGCTTATGATTATAAAATCAGCGTTCAAGCGGAGTCATTTTCTAAAGTAGGTTTTAATAACAACAAAATTGATGTTGCTAAGGGAATTTATCCTACAGAAACTTTTGTAACCGCTGTGGGTCAAGGCAATATCTATGCAGACTTGTTGCCTAAGCATTTAAAAAGTTTAGGACATTCTTTAGAAGGAAAGGTCGGTGGCACGATAGGAGGGGTAGCTTATGATGATACAAAATTCAATCTGGGTGGCTCAGTCATTTATAACTACATTGGTTATTGGAATGGTTATTTGGGGGGTAAATCAGCTCAATTAGATGGGAGTGGTATCCATCAATGTGCTAAAGGACCTGATGGCAAGGTCATAGATACTGAGGCTTGCGGAAATGCCAAAATGAATAAAATCCGCCGTAATTATGTGTTTAACAATGCGTATTTAGAATACCGCTATAAAGATATTTTTGTAGCCAAGGGGGGTCGTTATGAATCTAAAGCCCCTTATATGAGTGGTTATACTCAAGGTTTTGAAATCAGCACTAAACTTAAGGATAAGAATGAGGGGACACATAAAATGTGGTGGTTTAGCTCATGGGGAAGGGCATTTGCTTATGGGCAGTATCTTTATGATTTTTATTCTCCAAGAACCGTTCAATTAAAATATGCTGACGGAACAATTCGCAGAACCATTAATTATGGCATTCATCTTTTAAGCTATACTTATGAGAGAAAAGGCATTAGCATCAACCCCTTTTTTCAATTTTCTCCGGGAACTTACTATAGCCCAGGTATTGCTTTAGGTTATGATAGTAATCCTAAATTTAATGGTTTGGGTTTTAGGGCTGAAACTAAAGTTTATATTTTATTGCCTGTGCATGCCCCACTTGTTAGAAATAATTATCGTTATGCTATGAGAGCTGGCACCGCTGGACAGAGCTTGCTTATTAGACAACGCTTTGACTATAACGAATTTAATTTTGGTGCAGCATTTTATAAAGTATGGAAAAATGCGAACGCTTACATAGGCACTACAGGAAATCCTTTAGGCATAGATTTTTGGGCTAACAGCGTTTATGATATTGGTCAGTCTATGAGCCATGTGGTAACTGCTGATGCGGTCTCAGGGTGGATTTTTGGTGGGGGCGTGCATAAGAAATTTTTATGGGGGACTTTATGGCGCTGGACTAGTAGCACCATAGCCAATGAGGCTAGTGTAGCGGTAAACTTTGGCTATAAAATCACTAAGAGCTTATCAGCCAATGTGAAACTAGAATATTTTGGGGTAATGACGCATGCTGGTTTTATGGTGGGTAGCTATACTCCAACACCTGGCTCTAAAGCACTTTATTCAGATAGAAGCCATTTGATGACCACTCTAAGAGCCAAATTTTAACAATGTTTAATTTTAGGTGATTTTTGTTACTTTAATAAATATTTTTTAGCAATAAAGTAAAAAATTTTCTAATATATACTTAATAAGAGATTATTTTTAACTATTCTGATTAAATAATATTGAGCAAGATAAAAAGGCGTGGATAGGAATGAATAAAGGTTTTTTAAATGGTTTGTATTTTAAGAGCATGTTTTTTAGCATGTTTGTGGATTCTTTGGTAGCGCACCCTAAAAATGGCTTTTTTATTGAGGGAGGGTTTGAGACTGGGTTATTGCAAACTAAAGAAACGCTCACAAGACAAAAAGCTATCAGTTCGCAACCCAGCCCTAAACTTCTTCCTTTTATTTCTAAAACATCATCTACAGATGTGTGGACACCTCAAAATGTCAGCTATGGCACAAGCGGATTTTCCACTAAACGCCCTATAAAATTTTTTATCAATGAAAATAATGGCGTTAAAACCCTTGGCATTAAGAATTATTTGCCTTATGATTTATACAATGTGTATTTAAAAATAAAAAACGCCAATGGAAGTGAGACTACCATAGCGGGGATTAAAGAAATAGGGGCGTATCAAGAAGTTAGTTTTAATGTGAGTGAGCTTGATTCTAAAGAAATAGACAGCTTGCAATCATCTTGGGCAGATGCTACGCAACTAAGCTTAGATGCAAGCCAATTTTCAGACACCACAACACAAGCTACGCTTAATGCTTTTAAGAATATGAGCGTAGATATTAATGGTAGTTTTGCGGGATTAGAAAAATCGGTTATTGATACTAAAAATATCAGCGTTCAAGAGGCTAAAGACTTTGCCAATATCTTTTATGATTATGCGGCTGTGTTAAGCTCTAATGAATGGGCGGAGGCGATTTTAAATTATCCGGGCGTTTTTACAGATGAGCGATTTCCTAATTTAAATAACAACCGCCAATCAATCATTGAAAATTACCGCAAAGAGATTGATTTATTTTTGGGCGTTCTGAGCCAAAATGAGACAAGTAAGGGTTTTAATGGGCTTACCGGAAAGAAATATGATAGCGCATACATGGGCATTAGACTTCAAACCATTGACCCAACAACTGATACTTTTCTCACTAATTTTGATTTATCTAATGAAAACGAACGCAAACTCCTAGGCACTCTAATTCATGAATTTGGTCATGCTAAAGGGTATTCTCATTATGGGAATATGACTTGCCCTAATGGTAATGTCGGTGGCACTGAGACTTGCAGTAACGATAACCAAACTATAGAACATAATGGCAAGACTTATTATAGTGGCATGGTAGGGCAAACCGAGCAAGTATGGGCAGAGCTAGGAAAGGCTAATAAACTTCCTATTAACTATAACACCATTGGCAAGCAAACAGCCCCTAATACAAAAGAAAACGCAGATTTTAAAAACAGCCTTTTAAATCAAACGAGCATGCTATTAAACCAACTCACTAGCACAATTTCTTCATCTCAAACAACAAAGATTAATCTAGGCACAAAAAATTACAATCTCGCTATGCTTGGATTTAATGTTAAAAGTGGTTATTTATATTATTTTAATGACTATGTAGGTTTAAGTGCTTATGGGATTATCAAATATAATTATTCGCAAAATCCAAACGCCATAGTGAAAAAAGTTCAGCAAGTTGGCTTAGGAGTAGGGGGCGATATTTTAATAGATTTTCTCACACTATATGACACATCTAAAAATGCTAACGCCAAAAGGATTTTTAAATCTAGTGCAGGAATTTCTCTAGGTTTGAGAGCGTTATACAATGGCTATGGGTTTTACAACACTTTTCATAATACCGGAAATTTAGATTTCAATACTGCAATCAATTATCGTTACAAGCATTTAAAATATTCCATAGGTATTGCTATTCCTTTAGTGCAACAACACCTAAAAACACGCCTAAAAATACCGAACTATCAAGGCAAATTTACGCTTAATGAGGGAGCGAGCCATTTTAATATCTACTTTAATATGGGGTGGGTTTTTTAAAAAGGGTTTTAAACAAGCTATTTAATTCCTTTTCTTTTACAACAAATCACTAAAACCAATTTTAAAATGCTATTTTTTTCTCCCCCTTGCCCCCCTTTATGCTACAATTCAAACTTATTTTTTATTCCATTCGTAAAATCATTTAAAAAAAGGAAATTTCTTAATGTCTCATAACAGATTAAAATTTTTTAGTGCTTTAAGTTTAAGTTTATCTCTAGCTAGTTCTTTAATGGCTGAAGAAAGCGCTTGGTTTTTAGGGGCTAACTATCAAATGGC
>NZ_FZMR01000026.1:21668-28663 GCF_900198405.1 Helicobacter cetorum | reverse complement strand
GCCATTTGATAGTTAGCCCCAATAAACCAAGCGCTTTCTTCAGCCATTAAAGAACTAGCTAGAGATAAACTTAAACTTAAAGCACTAAAAAATTTTAATCTGTTATGAGACATTAAGAAATTTCCTTTTTTTAAATGATTTTACGAATGAAATAAAAATAAGTTTGAATTGTAGCAGAAAAATTAGGGTTATAGGGGTCAAGGAAAAACCTTTTTAAGGATTCTCTTTTTGTTTATGCCCTTTGAGAGCAAAAAAGAGGATATAGCTATAGCATAATAAAGGCATGATATAGGAATATAACAAGGCGATATGATTTTTTGTGAAAAAATCAATCAAAAGCCCTTGAATAGGCGGAATTAACGCCCCCCCCACAATAGCCATACTAATCACTCCAGAAGCCTTAGAAGTGAGATGCCCTAAATTGAGCGTAGCCAAAGAAAAGATGGTAGGAAACATGATAGAGTTAAAAAATCCCACAAAAGTCAAAGCAAATAAAGCGATTTTACCCCCAATAATAATGGCTAGAGCAATGAGAATGATAGAGCTTAAGGCATTGATTGCTAGGTATTTATTAGGAGCAATTTTATTCATCAAAACACTACCTAAGAAACGCCCCACCATTGCCCCCCCCCAATAATACACCAAGTAATGTGCACTTGTTTGGGCGTCTAAATCTAAAAGCTGTTCAAAGCTTAATACCAAGAATGAGCCAATACTAACTTCTGCCCCCACATAAAAAAAGATTCCTAAAGCCCCAAAAGTGAAGTGTTTGTGCGAAAACAGGCTTTTTTGCGTCGTGGTTTCAGGCATTTCTTTTTCCACATTAGGCAATTTTAAAAGATACACAATGAGTGCTAAGATAAGAGAAAACGCCGCTAAGCCCAAATAGGGCATTTGAACGCTTTTAGCATCAGCTAGTTTATCTGCCAAACTCGCTCCATCGCCTATTTTTGTCGTGCTAAAGATTAACAAGCTTCCAAAGATAGGCCCTAAGGTCGTGCCAAGTGAATTGAACGCTTGAACTAAAACTAAATTCCTAGCTTCCTTACCCTTTGAAAGCAAGGTTACAAAAGGGTTGCCTGCAGTTTGTAAGCACACAATACCACTAGCTAGAATAAATAACGCTCCCAAAAATACCCCATAAGAGCCTAAATGAGCCGCCGGATAAAATAACGCACACCCACTTGCAGTAATCACAAAACCAAGCACCACACCAAAAGGATAGCCGATTTTACTAATCACATTTCCAAACACCCCACCCATAATAAAATACGCTCCAAAAAAGCAAAATTGAATGAGCGAAGCTTCAAAATAGGTCAAATCAAAAATAGGTTTTAAATGTGGGATTAAAATATCATTTAAAACCGTGATAAAACCCATTAAAAAAAACAATGCCGTTAAACTCATCAACGCTAAATTGTTAGAAGTTTTTTGCATATTGATTCCTTTTATTAATGGTGTGCTAATCATATTTATAATGCTATTGTAATTTAACTCATTTTTAGTGCTAAAAACCTTATGAATGGTTAAAAAATCAAGTGCTTGTGTGTAAAAAATTCCAAGCCCATAAAAAGGGCTTTTAATAAAATCTAGCGGAAAATGAATACAAAGAGTGAGATAACACAGAGTGTGATAATGCCAGAATTTAAGGCTTTAAAGTCTTTTTGCACGACTTTAATAATCGCATAAGAGAGAAAGCCAAAGGCTAAGCCATCAGTAATGGAGTAGGTTAAAGGCATCATCATTGTGGTTAGAAAAGCAGAAACACTAATGGCCATGTCTTTAAAATTCACGCCTTCTAATGCGCTAAACATCAAAACTCCAACCATAACCAGCACCGGATAAATCGCATTAGAAGGAATGGCTTTTAAAAGTGGTAAGCAAAAAAGCGTTAAAATAAAAAATAATCCGGTAAAAACCGCCGTAAGCCCTGTGCGCCCGCCTTCTTCAACCCCACTCGCGCTTTCTATAAAAGCGGTTGTAGTAGAAACGCCCACAAACGCACTCGCTAAAGAAACCCCCGCATCAGCTTCTAAGGTTTTTTCTAAAGCTTTGCTTTTTTCTTTTTCATTAAAAAAGCCTGTTCTATAGCCAATGCCTCCAAGCGTGCCTAAAGAATCAAATAAATCAGTAACAAAAAAAGTAATGACCACCGGCACTAAGGCTAGAGTGAAAGCCCCACTAGCATCATAAAAAATGCCTTTAATGTGTAATTGCAAAGCGATAGGGCTAATACTAGCAGGCATGGAGAAAAACTCTTTGGGGTAGGGGGATAGCTGAAAGACCCAAGCAATGATTGAAGTGATTAGAACAGCTAAAATAAAAGAACCCTTGATTTTAAGGGTGTGTAAGGCAAAAATAAGAATAATACCAATAATTCCTAATAGAACTTGTGGGTCGCTAAAATCGCCCAAGGTTACTAAAGTAGCTTGACTTGTAGTAACAATGTGCATTTCTTTAAGACCGATAAAGGCAATAAAGGCTCCTATTCCAGCACTTACAGCTCGTCTTAAATCACTAGGAATACTTTGCATTACCCAGCTACGAAAATTTGTAAAAGACAAAATGACAAAAATCGCCCCAGAGAGTGCCACGATGCCTAAAGCACTCTGCCAAGGTATTTTTAAGCCTTGCACAAGTCCATAGCTAAAATAGGCTGACAATCCTAAGCCCACACTCATAGCTATGGGGGTGTTTGCCCATAGTCCATTAAAAACACTTGCTAAGATAGTGATGATAGCGGTTGCACTTAAAAGGGCTTCATAAGGCATGTTGGCTTGAGAAAGAATAAGAGCGTTTAGTGGCACAATGTAAATCATTGTGATAAAAGTTGTTAAGCCGGCTCTAAATTCGGTAGCTATGTTTGTATTGTGTTCTTTAAGCTTGAAAAACCCCATGTTAGATAACTCCTTATTGTTTGGTATAGATTAATTTAATAAGGGGTTTTTATGGGGTAATTATGTCAATTATTGTATTAAGTAAGTCTTAAAATGCGGTTTTTTACATCAAACGAAAGGGTTTTAAAATAGTTTTTGGGTATAGTAGTGATAAAAAATGGTTTAGCTAAATAAATAAGGGGATAACAAAATGATTAAACGAGAGAGAGAGAGAGAGAGAGAGAGAGAGAGAGTAAAGGGCGTTGTTTTGAAAACAAACTCTTTGAGAGCGTATCGGCTATCAAAGTTATTTTTTGCAAAAGATTTATGTCTTAAAAAACATTTAAAAATAGTTTCTAGGAGCATTTTTTATTTTTTAGTTTTGGATTTAAGCCTTTTAAAAGCTCATGAAAAGAATGGCTTTTTTATAGAGGGAGGCTTTGAAACCGGAATGTTGCAAGGCACAGAAAAAAGAGAGCAACAAATCATTACCGAGCATAAAACCTATGAAGACTACTTGCCCTTAAAGACAATCATTAATAAAGCCAATAATCTTTTTGCTGATTCTAATGCGATTTCAAAACTCCAATTTTCAACCTTACACCCTATAAAAGTTAGCCTAGATAGAGCGACTAAGCAACTTGTGATAGAAAATTTTCTTCCTTATAATGTGAATAATGTCAAGCTTTCTTTTAAAGACTCCCAAGGCAGGGTAGTGGATTTAGGTATGGTAGAGATGATTCCTAAACTTTCTAAAATCACGCTTTCTGAAAACTTGTTTGATAATTTTAAAGAAATTGACCCAAACGCCACTTACAATAATTTTGAAGTTTCTAGCACCAAGTTTTCTGATGAAAGCACTCAAAGGTTGTTTAGGGCGTTGGATATTATTACGACTGATTTAGTGGTAGAGTATAAGTCTCCACCTACTTTTAATTCTTGTCAATATCATAAACAAGCAGGCAATAATAAGTGTTATTCCCCCTTTACCTCTCAAACCGCTGAAGAATTTACTAATCTGTTGATAAACATGTATGCTGTTTTAGACTCAAAATCATGGTATGAAAATATCATGAACGCTCCTTTTGATTTTACCAATGTAGGCGGTGATTGTAAGTTTGGTGCGTCCAAATGTGTAGCACCCGGCAAAAATGGATTAGCTCCAAATGGAAAGGAGAAAAATATAGTCCCCCATGAAAAAGTTGTCGCTGATTTTAGAAGTAAGATGAATTTGCAAATTTCTATTTTACAAAACGCTTGGGTTGATGGTTTGGGGATGGGTGGCGTTACTTGGGGGAAATTAGGGGTTATTGCTGGGGCTTTAGACCCCAAACAGCTTTTTGGAAACGATTATAAAAATATCAATTTAGGAAAACTAAGAGCTATTTTACATGAATTTTCACACACTAAAAGTTATAGCCACAATGGCAATATGACTTACCAAAGAGTGCCAAAAGACAATGGAAAAGGCGATTCTGATGGCATTCCTTATAATGTCTGTTCTCGTTTTGGTGGTGAGGGTCAGCCCGCATATCCGGGGCATTTTCAAGACTCAGTCTATCCTAATTGTAATGATGTTCCAGCTGGATTTTTAGGGATTACTACCTCAGTGTGGCAACAGCTCCTTAATCAAAATGCCTTACCGATAGATTTCTCCAATCTTTCTAATCAAAAGAATTATTTAGACGCTAAATTAAATACCACAAGCCTAGCTAACTCAATGCTTAGCACTCTTAAAGAAAGTTTTTTGGTTTCTAGCACGACTACAACTTCTATGAGTATTTCTGGCCAACGCTTTAATACGGTCATGCTAGGAGCCAATCTCAAATTAGGTTACCAACAATATTTTAACGACTATTTAGGGTTAGCTTATTATGGCATAGCAAAATACAATTTTTCTAATAGCATGGGCAAAAAGGTTCAGCAAATGGGTTTTGGTGGGGGTGTAGAATTACTAATAGAATTTATCACTTCCTATGACAATAAAAAGCCTTTAAAGTCTCAATTAACCCCTAAAAGACTTTTTAAATCTTCTTTTGGCATGTTTGCAGGCTTAAGAGGGCTTTATAATAATTATCATTTTTTCAGTCAAATTCATAATAGGGGTAATCTCAATTTTACTAGCGGACTAAACTATCGTTACAGACATTCTAAATATTCTGTTGGTATTTCTATTCCTTTAATTGAGCAAAATATTAAAGTGAGCCTTAGAGACAGCAACATTCAAAGAACCTTTATCTTAAAAGAAGGGGCGAGCCATTTTAATGTGTTCTTTAATTATGGGTGGGTGTTTTAGGAGGGTTCACTTAACTTTTGCTGTGAAAAAATAAGCATTTAAAAACCATGCTTAAAGATATGCCAACTCAACGCTTGATTTTCTTTTAATCTCAAAAAGTCTTTTTCATAATGTTGCAACTCTTCTAAATCCAAACACAGCTTTAAGGGCTCAAAATGGTGCGAATTTATAGAACACTGCCAAGAAGTGCTAGGCTCATAAAAACCAAGCTGATTTTTAAACATTATTGCCATAGTATTATCCCCTAAAACTCCTCTAAATTCTTTAGTATTAGGTAATTTATTGGTGTTAAATAATGGCTTAGAAAAAGAGAGATAGCTTTGATTTTTAGGCGTCAATAGTTCTAAAATCGTTGCGATTAAATCCATATGAGTGCCTAAGTTTGTTTGTGGGTATAAACGCACCGATTTTGGCGTAACGATAATTAAAGGAATAGTATGGTTAGTCTCTAAATGCCCTTGAGCGATTTGCCAATTCCTATCAAAATGGTCTCCTGTGATAATAAAAAGTGCTTTAGGAAACTTCTCTCTAGCTCTTTTAATAAAATGCGCTAAAACGCTAGAACTCCAAAACCTTGTCCCCATAGATTGCAAATCATTAGCGTTAGTGATAGCTTGAATTTTATCTAATGGCACTTCTAAATCGCCCTTAAAAGCCTTTAAATCAAGATTGTATGTATCGTGATTTGAAAGCGTTAAAATCATATTAAAACTTTTTTGATTGTTAGAAATGGTGTCTAAAATATAATCAAACAAGACATTATCATGAAATCCATAATTATTGCTTGCTGGTTGTGGATACAAACTCGCTTGTTTATTATAGTAAGGCTCAATATTGGAATAATAAAATAGCTTATCAAAGCCTTGCACTAACACAAACTTTTCTAAATTCTGCCAATTAGAACTCCCGCCGTAGAAAAAATTTGTGTTATATCCTAGAGATTTAATTTGTATAGCTAGGGCGGTTTCTAAGGGTTTGACACTCGCCATTCTACTCATTAAGGTTTCACTAAAAGGATAAAGCCCGCTTATTAACAAGCCAATGGTTTTAATCGTCCTATCTGTGCCTTGGATAAAATGCTTAGGTTTAAACGAATAGACATTATCTTCTTTTAATAATTCTTGAAGTTTTTGAGCTAAAACAACCCCATTTAAAGGCTCAAAATAATAATCGCTCAAACTCTCTGCCACAATAAAAAAGACTTGCTCTATTTTTTCATGCGCATTACTTGTGGAATGATGTGTTAATAACGCCTTGAGATTATAGGGTTCATTGGTTAATCTCTCATGCAAAATAGTCTCTAAACTTTTTGGCGTAAAATCTGCAAATTTAGGCATTTTAGCGCTAATTTTAGCTAAGTTATAGAGAGCATGAAAACTGCTTGGCGTAATAGTGCGTAAAAATTGATTAGTAGGAAAATGAGCACTCTTATCTAAGCTTAGCCCCTTAAAAGAAAAGGCTGAATTGATAGACACCACAATAAGCACGCTTAAAAACGCTAAAAGCCCTCCTATTTCTAAAAAGCTCGTTTTTCTTTTAACGCTTAAAATTCTCTCTAATTTTTTAAGACCACGCACATACAAAAACACGCATGCAATGGCCAGAAAAACGCTCAGTAAAATCTGCAAAGGCAATAAAGCTTTATGGTGTAACCCAATAGAAAAAAGGGTTGAAAAATCTTCTGTGAATAACCCTAATAAATTGCTGTTATACACATCTCCAAAAAGAGTGTAAAAAGCGATGTTTCCCATGCCAACAAGAACGCATAGAAAAACGATAACCCCTCCAAACGCCTTTAAAATCGCCCCCCCCCCCCCCGAAAA
>NZ_FZMR01000026.1:0-21606 GCF_900198405.1 Helicobacter cetorum | reverse complement strand
GTTGTTTTTTTAAGGAAAGCTTTCATGCCCCATAGCACTAGAGTTAATAGCGCATAAATTAGAGCTACACCCGCACTTATGCGCGCATCAAAACGCAACCCACTCCACAAGGTTATCGCAATATCATTGACTGATACTTCTTTTAAAACATCATAAAATTGATAGATGACTAAACCAAATAACACACGCAAACAACCTAGCAAAGCTAGAGTAAAGACAAAAAGATAAATACTCGTGCTTAAAATAAAACGCATTCTTAACACAATAGCTCCTTAAACCACACTACAATAATTTTAACAGAAAGTAGATTTTAATTTAAAATCATTTTAAAAAAAATAAAAGTTTAAGCAATTACTCTATAAATTTAGATTGTTGATGATTTTTTAAATAATTATTTAAAAAATCAATCCTTTTAAATCTGTTGATTTAAAAAATTATTCATTTAACTAGGCAGCTTAAAATCTTTAAAAGTGGGTTTAATGGGAATAAAATACAAGAGAAATCAATGGTGCCGAAGGTCGGAATCGAACCGACACGGGATTGCTCCCACCAGATTTTGAGTCTAGCGCGTCTACCAGTTCCACCACTTCGGCACAACTAAAGAGTGAGATTATACCTACTTGTTCCTTAAAAAGAACTATAAAGTATGGTGCACTGAGCGAGAATCGAACTCGCACGGGATTACTCCCACCACCCCCTCAAGATGGCGTGTCTACCAATTCCACCACCAGTGCTTAAAAAAATAAAACGAAAAGGCATTATAGCTAAATTTATGCTCTTTAAGCAATAAATCTAGCTTTTAATGTAAGACTTAGCTCAAGAATGGATTACTATAAATAGCAATAATAGCAAATACTAAGGTATAAATCACTTGTGCTTCAATCATTGCCATAGCGACAAACATAGTAGTGAGTAATTTACCGCCAACTCCCGGATTTCTCGCTGTGCCTGTAATGGTAGCTGCTGCTGCATTTCCCATACCAATCGCCCCACCAAATGCTGCGATACCTAAGCCAATCATTGCTCCTAAAATAGAGTAAGATTTAATCATCTCTACACCACTTGCATCATCAGCAAAAGCAAAGCCCACTAAACCAAGAAAAAATAACGCTAAAAATTTCATTTTATCGCTCCGCATGTTAGATATTTGCTCGTTTTTATTTCGAATCGTTCCTCTACTTTCAAAAACAAGACAAGGGATGTATTTTGCCATAAAATTACTTAAAATCCGTTTTAAAATGATAGGTTTTGCTGAAGTTGTTAAAAATAAGGGGTTAGAATGAGATTTGTTTTAAGAATTAAAGCTTTATAAAAAATTCCCTAGAAACGCCAAAGGGCGTTAGGGGTTATTGGTTAGTTTTAAATAAAGGTTTAGGATAGTAATTCCCCTTGATTAAAAAGGTAGTGCTTGGATTGTTGCCATTCATTGCTAGTAATCTTTAAAACCTAATGAAACTTGCTCTATTACATATTGGTAACCTGCGTCATCTTTTAAGGTGCATTGTCCGCCTACAATAGCATTTTCTGTCATTGCTTTTAGCCATGTTTTATACACTGGACTTACTTTAAGAATTGGCACATGAATAGTAATTGGCAAATAAATATTTGTGCTTGCTATTGTTTGAGTAGCACATCGCAAACGATTTACTACTTCATCTTCAAACTCTACGCTCATTTGCTCTGCTCCTAAGTCATATGGCGTAATATTAAAAGCATTGTTATTGCTAAAAATAGCCGTGTTAAATACCATATCTAAGATACTCTTGTCATTTTTCTTTCATTATAGGAATACATTGTATTTTTCTCCATAAATTAATATTAAATTATTTTATTCGTAAAGTGCTTAAAGCACACTTAAGCGCCATTAAAATCATTTTTAACAATAAATCTTATAAGTATTTTAAGTCCTTAACTAAAAGATATAAGACCAATCAGCAAAGATTTTAAAAACCAAATAATATAAAAATAAGTAGCAATAACCCCCATGAAAAAATTAAAAATATCATTAAAGAGAGCTTGATAAACCCTACTAATTTAACTCTTTTTATTTTAATCCCCTTAAATGTGTCAATCTGTAATAAATTTTTAAGCTAATTTTAATAATTAGTTAGTTGTGAAACACTCCTAGCTCAAAGCGAGGGGCTTCCTAACTAAAGCATTCCACTGAAAGCTAACACGAAAGGCTTTGCTCTTTTAAGTCTGCAAGGCTATTTTTTTCACTTCATATTTAAAGCATATCTAATGCTTTAAATATTTGTTCATCCAAAAAGACTTACCCCTTTACTTAAAATATTATTTGTGGCGTTTATATCTCTATGCTCTATATAGCCACAATTTTGACACAGATACTCTCTATGATTTAATTAGTTGCTCGTGGTTGATTTGCCCACAATGATGACAAGTTTTACTTGTATATTGAGGGGGAACTTTCACTAATAATTTGCCATTAGCTGAGAGCTTGTAGTCTAAAAAAGAGATGATTTGATAGCAATGTTGTGTTTAGTATAGATTTGTTAAGCCCACTCTTTTGTTTAACATTTTTGAGTTTAGCTCTTTTGGTCATGTTTTTAATTTGCAAATCTTCAACTACTATCAATTCAAATTGCTTTGAAAGTTCGCTTGTGATTTTATGGTATCTGTCTAGTTTTTGATGACTTGATTTATCAAAGGCTTTATTTAATTTTTTTTGAGTTTTGTAAAAATTACCTCCTAGTTTGATTTTGTTTTGTTTAGATTTTAAAACTCTACGGCTTTGTTTTCTTTGTAGTCTTTTAAAGAGTTTTGAATATTTAGCTTGTGAGTAGATTTTAGAATAAGTTTTAATAAGCTCTTTGTTACTTAAAGCTATATCATAGATATTTAAGTCTATACCGACAGAATTTTTAGGCTCTTTAACGATACTAATATCTTTTTCATACTCCACACTAAAGCTAACAAAATATTTTTGATGCGAACAAGAGACTACAATTTGCTTAATCTTAGCATTAGGGGGTAAATCTCTGTGGTGTCTCATTTTTAAAGGCATTTTCATTAAATTAAAAATCTTAAAGCGTTCGTTAAAGTCTTTAATAGAAAAGCCTTGATTATTCCATGTAAAAGATTGTTTGGCAAATTTAGAGAATTTAGGAAAGCCCCTATTTTTAACTTTAAAGGCATCTTTTAAGGCTCTTTCAGCATTCATGCGAGATTGTTGAATAACTACACTACTAAAACTTAAATCCCTAGCTTTTAAATGGTGCTTAATCTTATTATCTAATTCACTAGAAATTTGTCATTTTCTGTCTTTAGTGGGCAAATCCTTGTTTTTTTCGTATTGTTCTTGTTGTAGGTTTAAGCAAATGTTATAGGCGCAGATTTTGACAAAAAAAGAGTGTTGTAATTTGGTCTGTTGCTCTTTAGTGGGATACGTAAGCGAAATTTAAAGCCCTTGTTTATTTTCATAGGAAAATTTTAGCACAGCTTAAGACAATGAGTGTTTTTAAATTTTTAATAAGCCCTATGCATTAGTTTTGTTCGCATAAGGCTAAATTTAAAAAGATAATGAAAGATAGCTTAGGCTAAGTCTAAACCAATCTTTCCTTTATTAAAGCTAGAAATTCTGCAACGCACTCTATCGCCCTCATTGAGCGTTACGCCACATTTTTCTATGATTTGTTTACGCAATAAGCCCTCGCCCCCTTTTGGCAAGCTCAAAAATGCTCCAAAATCTACAATTTTTTTAACCTGTGCCTCTAAAATTTCATCTAATTGATACTGCTCTAATTCTTGGCAAGATTTACGCAAAAGAGCTAGAATAAATTCTTTTGCCTCTAAAATGTGCTCCTTATTACCCATAATTTTCACTTCGCCGGTGGGTTTATTCAAATCAATCTTAACTTCAAAGCGTTCTACAATATCTTTAATCGTGCGTCCACCTTGACCAATAATTTCTACAATCTTATCGGGTGCGACACTAAAAATTTCTGTAGCGGGTAAATTAGCAAAATTGATCACAATCTTTTTTTGAGCCTCTTGCATGATGTTTAGAATATGCTCTCTTGCTTTTTTAGCTTGCAAAAGAGCAGAGCTTAAAATTTCAAGTTTCACACCACTTAGTTTGGTATCCATTTGCATGGCTGTAATTCCATTGAGACTGCCTGCAATTTTAAAATCCATATCCCCCTCAGCATCTTCAAGTCCGCTAATATCGCTTAAAATCGCATATTTTTCGCCCTCTTGCACTACGCCCATAGCAACTCCAGCCACTAGGTCATAAATCTCTACGCCACTTGCATAAAGGGCTAAAGAGCCAGCACACACGCTTGCCATTGAGCTTGAACCATTGCTTTCTAAGATTTCAGAAACCAAACGAATGACTTGCTCTTTGTTTTTAATGCTTGTTTCAAGCGCTCTTTTAGCTAAATTTCCATGCCCTAACTCTCGCCTAGAAGTCGCGCCAATAGGGCTTGCCTCGCCCACACAAAAGGGGGGGAAATTATAATGGAACATAAAGCGTTCTTTAGTGGGGGCTTTATGCTCTAAGCTTTCATGGCTTTGAGCGTCATTATCTGTGCCTAAAACCCCTACAACTAAACTTTGGGTTTGACCTCTAGTAAAAAGGATAGAGCTATGTGCCATAGGCAATAAATCACTCTCTATTGAAATAGGACGCACCTCATCTAAGGTTCGCTTATCAGGGCGAATCTTATCGTTTAAAATCATGCGTCTAATTTCAGCTTTTTTAACCTTTTCTAAAGCAAACTCAATTTCTTCTAAGCTAAATTCTGAGTGTGCCTCGCTCACATTTTTAGCGATTTTTTCAAAAGCGCTCGCACGCTCGCTTAAAGCTGAGCTTTGGATACCTAATGTTACTTCATCAAAATACTGGCTTTTTATCAATTCTAATAAGCGTTCATTCACATGCATGGGTGCAATCTCTTTGAAAAAAGGCTCATTTCTTAAGGGCATGAAAGTTTCTTCATAAAGCATGCAAGTTTCTTTCAAGCTTGTTTGGGCTAACTCTAAAGCCTCTAGCATCAAAGGCTCTTCTAAAGCGTTTAGCTCTTGTCCTAAAGAACGCATTTCAATCATTGCTAAACTTTCTTTAGAGCCTGAGACAAATAAATCTAGGCTAGATTTTTCTAAAACGCTCATGCTAGGGTTTATCACAAATTTTTCTTCCCCATTTTCACTAATGCATGCGATTCTACAAGCTAAAACGCTAGGAATAGGGGCGATATTGGCTAGATACAACGCGCTAGATGCGGCATTGAGTGCTGAAACTTGCAAATCGTTTTCACTATCATGGCTTAAAACCATTAGAGTGATTTGTGTGGGGTAGCGATAGCTTTTAGGGAATAGAGGGCGCAAAGTTCTATCAACAAGCCTAGAGGTTAGGATTTCAAAATCTTGCGGTCTACCCTCTCTTTTAACAAAACCACCCGGAATTTTCCCAGCAGCATAGGATTTTTCCAAAAACTGCACCACTAAGGGTAAAAAATCTTCACTCACTGGCTCTTTTTCTACGCACACGCTTGCTAAAATGATGGTCTTTCCTAAGCGATACAAAACCGCACTATTAGCTTGCTTAGCGACTTGTTTTAAGGCAAATTCTTCGTTTTTATTGGCTGAATTGATTGTTATAAAATCCATATTTAGTTTTCCTTTGATTTGTCAGCGTTTTTAACGCCTAAGTATTCTTCAATCTCTCTATTGTCTAATGATTTCAAGCCCTCATAATGATGCTCAATAGACACAAAACATTCTGGGCGATACACACTAATAACTCCATCACATAGCCCCTCTAAACCTTGGGCTACATTTTGGGCAACAATGGGAGTAAGAATGTAAATATCTTGACATTCTTTTTTCAAGCAAGTTTGCACCGCTAAACCCGCTTTTAACCCTGTCTCAATCCCTCTATCCACAATGAAAATATTCCTATCTTTAAGACTTTTTATCGCATTGCCCTTACGATACTGATAAATTTGAGACAAAATATTTTCTTCATAGACTCTTTTAGCCTCGCCATAGACATAATCTAGGGCAATATCAAAAGAATTTATCAAATTCTCATTCATTATAATGTCCATGCTCTCACTTACCAAAGCAATCTCACACTTTGGGTTTAAGGGAGCTAAAATAGGCTCTGAAAAAAGTATATCATAATCAGCCCCAAATTTCTTTGCTAAAGCGTTAACTAAATACAAAGCATTAAAACTCAATGCCAACATCAAAGAGCCTTTCAACTCCACATGGCGTAAATGAATTTCATTGATAAGCTTATTGAGAGCGTCTTCTTCACTGCTAAAATGCATGCTTGCAATGTTGGTGATATAGCTAAAGTCTGTATTCAAAATCTCTCTCCTTAAATGTTTAAGTCATCTTCGTTTGAGCGAACGATAGGTTACATTGGTTTTTGTTAAAGGTGAAAAATCTAATTCTAGCTTAACATAGTTATTTTCCATGACTCTTAAGGGGTGTTCGGAGTTGCTTGTTAAGATTGGACGGCGTTGGTTGACAAACTGAAAGCCAATGCCAAAGCAACGGATTTTTTTAAAGATACCTATATTCCAATTTAAAACGACATTGTTTCTAATATCATATCCAACATCAGCGCTTAAAGAAAAATAGCCAAAATCATTGCTAAAGCCCGCTTTCAAATAATTAGCAGAATTTTCTACAAACTTGCTAATCCCACTATCGTTATAATTATTCTTTAAATAATATGACAAATTAAAGGTTAAAAATTTACGCTGATAGTTAGCATTAATAGAAATTTCTTCCAAACGATTCTTATAAAATGAATAAAATACATTCCCAAAAATATTCAACCCCTTTAAAGGTGAAAAACCAATCTTGCTCTCTAAGGGTGCTTTAAACATAGAAACTTTATCATCTATATTGATTCGTTGAGAGATTTTCCAATACAACAATTCTTGCCCTCCTAGTCCATAGAGATATTGCGTAAGATTTAAATTAAGGGTTTTATTGTTGGCAACATTAGGCAAAATGCTTGTAGGATTCCATACAGAATCATACAAGCGACCATCATAAGCATAATTACTTAAAGTGGGCGAAGTATAAGAATTTAAAGCTTGAGCACTTAGCGCATACATATTTTTATCAAACAAACCATCTTTAAAAGTGTAGTAAGGCATATTAAACATCGCCTCAAACTGAATGCTGTGAAACACCTTGTTATATTCTCTTGCCAAATCTGTATTAAGATAGATAGAATAGCCTGATGAAAAGAAATTTCCAAATTCCCTAGAGGCGTTAGGCACGCTTGGCACATAGGTATCTTTGGTTTGCATTAACGCTACATTAGAAAGCTCAATATTATTCCAAACCCCTAAAGAGAGGTATTTTTTAAACAATGAAAATTGCAACCCTACAGGAATATACAAGGCATTCTGCACATAGCCATAGCCAATTTCTCGCATGGTATTTTTGAACTGATAATCCACTGAATACAATAAATTTTTAAAATACAAATGATTTAAATATTTATGATATTGTAAATTAGGGACAGATTGAAAGGTGCTATTATTATTGATTTTATTAAGGTTTAAGAAATACTTGATGTTCAAGCCATAGTAATGGTTTTCAGTTTGCAAATAGTAGTTCGCCCTAGACATGTGCGTAGCATCTGTGATTCGTTTATTGACTTTTTCAAAACGCACATAATCCAAGTCGTTCATATACAGAAAGTCTATATAATGCCCATTGTCAATCGTAGAATTGAGATGGAAATACTTTTGCAAAGTGTTTCTACTAGAGCTTAAAAATTCAAAACCAAAAATGTTTTGATTTCTTAAATCGTATTCTTTAACATACTTAGTATAGTTTCTAAAGTAGCGAGCATGGAATAAAAATCTATCATCTTTAGAGTTGATATAACGGGCTTCAAAATTCAAGCCAAAACCCCTTTTAGAACGGATTTGTGGCGTGAAAGTCATATCCCATGAATCTTTTGGGGCTAAGTAGAAAGGTTGCAAATAGATAAAGCCGGCTAAATTTGAAGTTCCAAATTCAGGGTAGAGAAAACCGGTAGTCCTTTTATTGCTAGTGGACATAAAAATATAGGGTAGATATAAAATAGGAATATCACCAATGTAAATTTTAGGATTCCACATAGATAAATGCGATTTTTTCATGTTATAGGAGCCTGATGTCGCATCCACATGCCAAATAGGATTGTCAATGCTACACCCTGATGCACTCATTTTTCTAATCTTGTATGTTTGGTCTCTCCCACTTGCAATATCTGCACTCACCCAAATCCCACTCACGCTATCTTGGATATAAAAAGGAAAAATAATTTCATATTTATCGTTTAAATTTAATTTGACATAATCCGTTTTAACTAATAGTCCCTCCCCTTTATAGACTTTGATATTCCCCTCTAGCATAGCCTCTTTAGTTTTAGTGTTATAACGCACTTTATCCGCTAAAATATACACATCATAATTTAATAAGACCGCATTGCCCTCAGCGCTTACCACATCATCTTTAGCGCTCACTTTATCTGCCAATAACTCAAAAATTTTATGGTTTTTTTTATCAAAGCGTTGCACCGCCACTTCTTTAGATTCTAATAGCTTTGCCATTAAAAACAAAGCTAAAAATCCAAATAGAAAACGCCAACAACGCATAGACTACCATTTCAAAACAACGCTAAAAGCGTTTTAGTCTTTTGCTCATGCCATGCTCTATGATAAAGGCTATCCCAATAAAAAAGCGCAATTAAAGGGCATAAAAAAACCATATGCTTTAGCCCTAAACGCTTGAATAGCACGCTTTTATTAGGCGTATCAGCTAAATATAAATTAATGATTTTTATTCTAAAAATAACCTTTCCTAAACTAGCCCCTAAAAAGAATAAAAAAAACATTTCATACAAGCTATGCAAAATTATAAAACAACCGCCAATAAAAAGAGTATAGTAGATAGGATTAAGCGTCCATTTAAAAACATGTAAAAAATCACATAAACTTAAAATATCGCTCAATAAAAAACCTACAAGCAAAATATCTACCATAAATGCCAACACACGCCAATAAAAAGGGCATAGACGCAATTTTTCGTGTAAACAAAGTGTCTCTATAGCCTCTAGGGTTTCTTCTTTGGTCTCTAGCTGATGAGTTATTTTATTTAATGGCATAAAAATGGGGTTAGATTTGAAATTCTTAGAAATAAAAAGCTCCCATAAATCAATCTTTCAAAGAAGTTCTCTCTAGGACTCTAAAGCCAATATCCTTACGATACTGCATGCCTTCAAAATGCACTTTTTGAGCGATTTCATAGGCGTTATTTTTGGCCTCTAGCAAAGATTTTCCCTTGCCAACTGCAAAAAGCACTCGCCCAGAAACACTCTCAAACACACCATTTTCTTGTGCCACACCCGCAAAAACAATATGCCCTTTTTTTTCATCAATAGGGTCAATATAAAGCGTTTGTTTAGGCGAAGAATCATAGGGGTAATTCCTAGAAGCTAGTGTGATACTTAAAACAAAATCCTTAGAAAATTCTAGCTTGATACCATTTAAATCCCCTTTCGCACACGCTAAACACAAATCTAAAAGCGAGCTTTCTAAAAGGGGTAAAATCGTTTGGCATTCTGGGTCTCCAAAACGCACATTAAATTCTAACAAATACGGCTCTAACTCGCCCTCTTCTTCTACAACCATAATTCCTGCAAACAGCACGCCTTTAAAAGGGGTGTTATTTTCTTTAAGTTTTTTTAATGCGGGTTTAAAAATATTGTTTTTAATTTTTTCTTCTAATCCATTAGAGCAAAAACTAGCGGGTGCAAACGCCCCCATGCCTCCTGTATTTGGCCCTTTATCTTCATCTAATAAACGCTTATGGTCTTGGCAAAAGGGCAATAAAATAAAATCTTCGTGTGCTACTACTGCCATTGCTGAAAGCTCAAAGCCTTCTAAAAATTGCTCTATAATGACATGCTCTCCGGATTTGCCAAAGATTTTAGCTTGCATCATCTCTTCAAGCGTTTTAATAGCCTCTTGTTGATTACTCGCAACGCACACGCCCTTGCCCCTACACAAGCCATCAGCCTTAATCACTAAGGGGTAAGAAGTGCTTTTAAGATAATCTAAAGCCTCGTTAAAATCGCTCGTTTCAAAATAAGGTGCTGTTTTAATATGACATTCTTTAGCAAAAGCTTTCATATAACTCTTTGAACCCTCTAGGTGTGCGTTTTCTTTAGAGGGGCCAAAGACTAAAATGCCTGCTTTTTCTAGTTTGTCTGTAAGTCCTAAAACTAAAGGATTTTCCTCTGAAATAATAGCTAAATGGATTTGTTTTTTTAATGCTAAATCAAGGATTTGTTCATCGTCTTCGCATTCTAAGTTTTCACCCAAATCTTGAGTGCCTCCATTACCCGGACAAAAATATAAAGCACTTACTTTTTGGTCTTCTTGGAGTTTTTTGCCTAGAGCATATTCACGCCCTCCGCCTCCTACAATTAAGACATTATAGTAATTATTATCTTTCATGCTTTCCCTAATAAGTGGATTGTATGATTGAAACCCAAACGACCGCTACTTTTGTATGCGCGTAGTTCAAATAACCTACACTAATAAGACCAGAAGAGTTCTTTTAGGGGCAGATTCTAAATCTTTAAAGACCTCTAGCAAAAATGCCATCACACAAAAACCGCTATCATAGCCTAACTTCTTTTTTTAACGAACTTGCCATAAATTAAGAAACACGAATCGCTCAGGCAATAGCTACAATTATACTTAAATTTTAAAGAAATTCCACGCAAATCATAGAAGTAGATTAACACAGAATCTTATCTGTTTTCCACTTATTTTTATTGTATTTTTGAGATTGACTGAAATCAAAAGTGCTATACATATGATTTTTTATAACAATGATATAAAAAATAAATAAGAGTGGCATGAAATTGAAATCTATTGCATGCTTTATTTTAATGTATAATTTTTTTAAAAATGTTTCAAGGAGTCTAAATGCGATTGTTATGGTTAGCTTTGGTATTATTACTATTTTTTAACCCCTTAGGGGCGATTCAAAAACAAGAAAAAGACCATGAGATAGATACAATTGATTTATTTTTAATTTTTAATCAAATCAACCAGCTTAATCAAGTGATTGAGACTTACAAGAAAGACCCTGAAAAGAGTGCTGAAATTTCTCTATATAATGACCAAAAGAATGATTTGATTAAAAGTTTGACTTCTAAAGTATTGAATGAAAGAGATAAGATTGGCATTGATATTCAGCATAACCTAAAAGAGCAAGAGCAAATTAAAAAGCGTTTGGCTAAAAGTATTAAGGGCGATGATTTTTACACTTTCATTAAGGATAGATTGGCTTTAGATATTTTGTTGATTGATGAAATTTTATATCGTTTTATAGAGAAAATTAGGAGCAGTATTGATATTTTTAGTGAAGAAAAAGATGTTGAAAATATTAGCAACACATTCATTTTGCGTTTAGGACAATTCAAACTTTACACCCTGCCTAAAAATCTAGATAGTATTAAAATGCATGAACTAGAAGAGATGTTTGGCGATTATGAGTTGCGTTTGAACACTTATACAGAAGTCTTGCGTTATATTAAAAATCATCCCAAAGAAGTGCTTCCTAAAAATTTGATTATGGAAGTGAATATG
Source organism: Helicobacter cetorum (assembly GCF_900198405.1). Taxonomy (GTDB): domain Bacteria; phylum Campylobacterota; class Campylobacteria; order Campylobacterales; family Helicobacteraceae; genus Helicobacter; species Helicobacter cetorum_C. The sequence continues at coordinate 9,964 of NZ_FZMR01000026.1, read as the reverse complement.
GATTTTGTATTAAATAAAATCAGTAAGATTTTACCTTTTACAAGCCATAGCTTGCAGGTGAGTAAAATCGTGCTTTCTTTAATGATTTTAGTCTTGCTACTAGGCTTAAGGCGTTTGATTACCATTCTTTTAGCGAGAATGCTAGATTTTATTTTTGAGCTTATGCGTCAAAATAAAGAAATGCATTTGAATGTGCAAAATAGCATTATTTCGCCGGTTTCTATCTTTTTATTGATATTTAGTTGTGATGTAGCTTTAGATATTTTTTATTACCCTAATGCATCGCCACATAAGATTTCTATGTGGGTGGGCGTGGTATATATCATGCTCTTAGCATGGCTAGTGATAGCACTTTTTAAGGGGTATGGGACAGCGTTAGTAACAAATATTGCTACAAAAAGCACGCATAATTTTAGAAAAGAAGTCATTAACCTGATTTTAAAAATCGTATATTTTTTGATTTTTATTGCTGCACTTTTAGCGATTTTAAAACAACTAGGCTTTAATATTTCAGCCATTATTGCATCTTTAGGAATTGGTGGGTTAGCGGTGGCTTTAGCGGTTAAAGATGTTTTAGCGAATTTTTTTGCTTCTGTAATTTTACTCTTAGACAATTCGTTTTCTCAAGGGGATTGGATTGTGTGTGGCGAAGTGGAAGGCACAGTGGTAGAAATGGGGCTAAGACGCACTACTATTAGAGCTTTTGATAACGCTCTTTTATTTGTGCCAAATTCTGAGCTAGCCGGAAAATCTATTAGAAATTGGAGTCGGCGTAAGGTAGGAAGGCGTATTAAAATGCAAATAGGCCTAGCCTATAACTCTAGTCAAAGCGCCTTACAGCTTTGTGTGAAAGATATTAGAGAAATGCTAGAAAACCACCCAAAAATTGCTAATGCAAAGGATAGTGCCTTGCAAAATGTGAGTGATTATCGCTACATGTTTAAAAAAGATATTGTTTCTATTAACGATTTTTTAGGATACAAAAGCACTTTGTTTGTCTTTTTAGACCAGTTTGGCGATAGCTCTATCAATATTTTGGTGTATTGTTTTTCTAAGACGGTTGTTTGGGGGGAGTGGCTAGAAGTCAAAGAAGATGTGATGTTAAAAATCATGGAAATTGTAGAAAAGCACCACTTAAGCTTTGCTTTTCCATCGCAGAGTATATATGTGGAGAGTTTGCCAGAGATGACCCTAAAAAGGGTTTAAGGTTTATTGATAGATGTATTCTTTGGTTAAAGGAAGGGTATTATCCACGCTATTAGTCAATAGCAATTGGAATAAATCCACGCTTCCTACCCTAAAAGCTGATGCACAAGTTCTTAAGTATAAATCCCACATGCGGATAAAGCGTTCATCATAGCCGAGTTTTTTGACCTTATCTAAATGGTGCATAAAATTTTCTTGCCAAATATCTAAGGTTTTAGCATAATGGATTCGCAAACTTTCAGCCATAAGCAAATGAAAATCACATTCACTCATCACACTCATCACTTCCCTTAAAGAGGGCAAATAGCCGCCTGGAAAAATGTATTTATCCACCCACGCATTAGTCTTACCTTCAAAACAGCATAAAATGGAGTGGAGCAAAAACATGCCACCAGTTTTTAAAACTTCTTTAACCTTTTTAAAATAAAAGGGTAAATTATCCTTGCCTACATGCTCAAACATGCCCACACTCACCACTTTATCAAAACGATATAAACGCCCATCTAAATCTTGATAATTCATCAATTTTATGGTTACTTTATCTTCTAAACCTAACTCTTGAACCCGCTTATTAGCCTGTTTGTATTGCTCATTAGAAATGGTAATTCCCATAACTTCAGCCCCATATTCCTTAGCAGCTTTAATAGAGAGATAGCCCCAGCCACAGCCTATATCTAATAATTTTTCATTAGGTTTTAAATGGAGTTTTTTTAGAGTGTGGTCTAGCTTTTGGAGCTGGGCTGTATGGAGTGTGTCATCATCTTTTTTAAAATAAGCGCATGAATAGCTTAAAGTCTCATCTAGCCAAATAGAATAAAAATCATTACCCAAATCATAATGCTTAGAAATGTTAGAGCTTTCTTTAAGGGGTTTTTGAATGCCCTTGGCATTGTCATGTTTATGTAGATGCTCATAATTAGTTTGTAAATACAAAGAATACATCACTTCGTCCATTGAGCCTTCAATATCAATGACGCCATCCATATAGGCTTCAGCAATGGTTAAAGACATGTCTTTTTTAATGTCGCTAAATTTTAGGGGGCGATTAATTTTGAGAGTAAACTTAGGAGAATGCTCGCCATTTCTATAGACGCTATTATCCCAAAATATCACTTGGTAATCGCCATTTTTCCATTGTTTAAACATATTTTTAAGTAAAAATTTTGAAATCATGAAAATAAAATTCCTTAAATATATTTTGAAAATGCTAGTTCAATAAGTTCTAATTATAATGAATTTAGTTAAAAAAACACTATATAAGCAAGCACAAATTAAATCAATAATAGCCTATAGTATGTAACTTATTTTCAAAAGCATGTTAAAATTAAGCGAGTTATAAGAAGTTTGATTTTAAAAATAAGGCAAAGCTATACTAAAGATGCAAAAATCGTTGATTACAACCCCCATTTATTATGTGAATGATGTTCCCCATATCGGTCATGCCTATACAACTTTCATTGCGGATACTTTGAAGAAGTATTACACTCTTTTAGGCGAAGAAGTCTTTTTTTTAACCGGCACTGATGAGCATGGGCAAAAAATTGAACAAAGCGCAAAATTAAAAAATCAAAGCCCTAAAGCTTATGCCGATAGCATTAGTGCGATTTTTAAAAATCAATGGGATTTTTTTAATTTAGATTATGATTATTTTATCCGTACCACAGATAGCGAGCATCAAAAATGCGTGCAAAAAGCCTTTGAGATTATGCTTAAAAAGGGAGATATTTATAAAGGCACTTACACAGGGCATTATTGTGTGAGCTGTGAAAGCTATTGCACAGCGTCTAAAACAGATAATAAGGACGATAAGGTTTTATGCCCAGATTGTTTAAGAGAAACCACGCTTTTAGAAGAAGAGAGCTATTTTTTTAAATTGAGTGCGTATCAAAAGCGTTTATTAGATTTTTATGCTAAAAACCCTGAGGCGATTTTGCCTACCTATCGTAAAAATGAAGTAATTTCTTTTATTGAGCAAGGCTTATTAGATTTGTCTATCACACGCACAAGCTTTGAGTGGGGCATTCCTATACCTAAAAATTTAAATGATAGTAAGCATGTAGTGTATGTGTGGCTAGATGCTTTATTAAACTATGTGAGTGCGTTAGGGTATTTAAATAACTTAGAAGATAAAAGGGCGTATTTTGAGCATGCAAGACATATTGTAGGTAAGGATATTTTGCGTTTCCATGCGATTTATTGGCCAGCCTTTTTGATGAGCTTAGGTTTGCCACTTTTTAAAGAGCTTTATGTGCATGGGTGGTGGACAATAGAAGGTGTCAAAATGAGTAAGAGCTTAGGAAATGTCCTAGATGCTCAAAAACTCGCTACAGAATATGGGGCAGAAGAATTACGCTATTTTCTACTGCGTGAAGTGCCTTTTGGGCAAGATGGGGATTTTTCTATAAAAGCGTTAACAGAAAGAATTAATGCGAATTTAAATAATGATTTGGGTAATTTATTAAATCGTTTATTGGGCATGGCTAAAAAATATTTTAATCATTCCTTGAAAGCTGAAAACATCATTACTTATTATTCTAAAGAGTTAGAAGAAATCCATCAAATTTTAGATAACGCTAATCTTTTTATGCCAAAAATGCAATTGCATAAAGCTTTAGAAGAACTATTTAGAGTTTATGATTTTTTAAACAAACTTATTGCCAAAGAAGAGCCATGGGTTTTATATAAAAATAACGAATTAGAAAAATTAGAAGCCTTGTTGGGCTTGATTGCTAATGCACTTTTAGAATCTAGCTTTTTGCTCTATGCGTTTATGCCAAAGAGTGCCACTAAGTTAGCTAATGCCTTTAATGTAGAAATTTCGCCCAAAAGTTACGAACGCTTTTTTAAATCTAAAGAGTTGCAAGATATTGTCTTAAAAGATACTGAGCCTTTATTTTCTAAAATAGAGAGAGTTGAAAAAAAAGAGCCAGAAAAAATTCAAGAAAAACAAGAAAAGCAAGTGATAGAGAATGCTATCAGTATTGATGATTTTAAAAAAGTTGAGATTAAAGTAGGGATTATTAAAGAAGCTCAAAAAATTGAAAAATCTAATAAATTATTACGCTTAAAAGTAGATTTAGGCGAGGGGTGTTTGAGACAGATTATTTCAGGAATCGCCCTAGATTATGAAGCAACAAGTTTAATAGGTCAGATGGTATGCGTTGTAGCTAATCTAAAACCAGCCAAACTCATGGGCGAAATAAGTGAGGGTATGATACTAGCTGTGCGAGATAGTAACGGACTAGCCTTAATTAGTCCTACAAGTGAAAAAATTGTAGGAAGTTTGATTAGTTAAATGCGATTAGGGGTGAATGAGGCAGTAGAATTAGCTTTTGGTGAATTGCAAAACACGCCATCTATTAGCTATTTTAATTCCATTGTCTTGTCTTTAAACAAGGTGCAAAAAGGCTCTTTGTTTATCGCTAAAGATAATAGCCTTATTTTTGAGGCTTTAGAACTAGGAGCTTATGGGATTTTATATACAGGCGAGTATGAGCTAAGCGATAAAGATGTGGCTTGGATTAAAGTAAAAGATGTAGAGCGTTCTTTGGAATACTTGTTTAAATTTTGGTTATTGCATGAGCGTTTAGTAGGGGTGCTATTAACCCCCATAGAGTTAGAAATCGCACAAAAAATTATTGTGAGTAATTTTGTTTGGTGTTTGAGAGAGCGGATTGAAGATTTGTTTGCCCTAGAGGGGTGTAAAATAGTGCTTTTTAGCGAGAGTGCTTGGTTAAATTTGTTTTATAAACAAGAGCGACTAGAAGAAATTCCCAAAAAAACAAATCTTACTATTCTCAGCCAATCTTTTTTTTGCAACGCTTTAATCTATCACAAACAGCACTATGAGCTAAAAATACCAAGCATGTTTTTAGGGTCTTTAAAAAGGGTGGTTGCATTGTGTGAGCGATTAAAGATTGAGTTTGACTTAAATCTTTTATGCAAAAAAGAGCCTATTTTGGATTATTGTAAACCCTTTTATGTGAATAAGAACTTAGAAATAGCCCCCTATGGCACTACGGCTAGAGTGGTTGTGGCTGAGACTTCAAAAGAGTTGTTTGAGATAATGCTTAAAGAAGCTCTTGAGACTTTAACATGGGGAAAAATTGTTGTGTTTTATCGTAAGAATAGTTTGGTTTTCTTTGAAAAAGCAAACAATTATTTCTACACTACCCAAAATAATCTCAAGGAGCAATTAAAAAATTTAGCGTTTAATTTCGCTTTTGTTTATGGAATCAACCACCATAATTTAGAGTCTCTTTTAAATCCCCCCCTTATTAAAAAAACCCCTACGCTATTCTAAGCCATGCTTATTTGTAACGATAAACTCAATCAAAAAAATCTTTTAGAAGAAATTATGGCATTAAGGCCATGGCGTAAAGGCCCTTTTGAAATTTCAGGCATAAAAATTGATAGTGAATGGGATAGCTCTATTAAATGGGATTTAATCAAAAACGCTACTAATCTGAAAGACAAGGCTGTGGCTGATGTGGGTTGCAATAATGGCTATTATTTGTTTAAGATGTTAGATTATAAGCCTAAAAGTTTAGTAGGGTTTGACCCGGGTGTTTTAGTTAAAAAACAATTTGAATTTTTAGCCCCTTTTTTTGATAAAGAAAATAAAATTATTTATGAGCCTTTAGGGGTTGAAAATTTAGAAGAAAAGTATCCTAATGCTTTTGATGTCGTCTTTTGTCTAGGGGTGCTATACCATAGAAAAAGCCCACTAGATACTCTAAAATCCTTGTATCTTTCTTTGAAATCTCAAGGGGAATTAGTGCTTGATACGCTTATTGTTGATTCGCCCCTAGATATTGCCCTTTGCCCTAAAAAAACTTATGCGAAGATGAAAAACACTTATTTTATTCCCAGTATTAGTGCGTTAAAGGGGTGGTGCGAAAGAGTTGGGTTTATTAATTTTGAAACTATTAGCATTTTAAAAACCACCCCTAAAGAACAGCATAAAACAGACTTTATCTTAGGACAAAGTTTAGAAGATTTTTTGGATAAAGAAGATAATTCTAAAACGATAGAGGGTTACCCCGCTCCTTTAAGAGGGTATTTTAAAATGGTTAAAAAGTAAAATTGATCCTTAAAAAATTACTCAATATCCAATCAAAGTGATAAAATAAACATTTATGAAAAACTAACAAATATTGGCTAAGGAGAGCGAGTGGCAGAACCAACAATTTATACCCCTATTGATTATGATTCCTTAGAAACTTGCAAAAATATAAATCCTAGTATCAGTGGCGAACTCATTATATTAGAAAAAGATAAGGCTGAAGTGCGTTTCAAGGGCAATGAGAGCATGGTTTATGAAGAGAATTTTATCCATGTAGGATTTGTGCTTGGAGCATGCAATTATGCAGCCTTGTGTGCGTTGAATAAAAAATACAGCGTTGTAGTCTCTAATAAGATTAATTTTTATGCCCCCTTAGAATTGAGCCAAGAGGCTTTGATTAAGGCACAAGTAGTCCAAGATGGCGTAAAAAAGGTTGAAATAAAAATAGAGGCCTTTGTATTAGACATTCAAGTTTTAGAGGGAATTATAGAAATCGTTGTTTTTGATAAAAAGCCTTTTAAATTTAATTTTAAAGAAGAGTAATAATTAAATGATTATTGTTTTAGTAATAGATAGTTTTAAAAATGTGAGCAATGGCACTTCTATGACAGCGTTTCGGTTTTTTGAGGCATTGCAAAAGAAGGGACACACTATGAGAGTGGTTGCCCCCCATATTGAAAGTTTAGGGAGTGAAGAAGAGGGGTATTATAATCTTAAGGAACGCTATATTCCTATATCTAGCGAATTTTCGCACAAACAGCATATTTTATTTGCTAAACCAGACAAAGAAGTGTTAAAAAGAGCCTTTATGGGGGCGGATATTATCCATACTTATTTACCCTTTTTGCTAGAGAAAGTGGCTGTAAAAATGGCTAGAAAAATGAAAATCCCTTATATTGGCTCATTCCATTTGCAACCAGAGCATATTTCTTATAACATGGGTTTGCAATGGTTTTCTTGGTTTAATAAAATGCTTTTTTTATGGTTTAAATACGCGCATTATCGCTATATCCATCATATCCATTGTCCATCACAACTGATTTTAGAAGAAATCAAAAACCATCATTATGGAGGAAAAAAATATGTTATTTCTAATGGCTTTGACCCCATGTTTAAGGGGAATAAAGAAGAGGCTTTGTTTGATGTAACCCCCTTTAAAATAATAATGGTGGGGCGTTATTCTAACGAAAAAAATCAGAGCGTTCTAATTAAAGCGATTTCTTTAAGCAAGTATAAAAAAGACATTGTATTATTATTAAAGGGCAAAGGGCCTAATGAGAAAAAATTACAAAAATTGGCTCAAAAACTAGGTGTAGAAACAGAATTTGGATTTGTTAATTCTAATGAATTACTAGAGATTTTAAGAACTTGCACTCTCTATGTGCATGCAGCCAATGTAGAAGGTGAGGCCATTTCTTGCTTGGAGGCCATTAGTGTGGGAATTGTCCCCATTATTGCTAATAGCTCACTAAGTGCAACCAAGCAATTTGCTTTGGATGAACGCTCTTTATTTGAGCCTAATAACGCTAAAGATTTGAGTATTAAGATTGATTGGTGGTTAGAAAACAAAACTGAAAGAGAACGCATGCAAAGAGAATACGCCAAAAGCGCTTTAAACTACACCCTAGAAAGCTCTGTTTTTAAAATTGAAAGAGTTTATGAAGAAGCCATAAGAGATTTTAAAAACAACCCTAAACTTTTTGAAACACTTTCTAGCTAAAGGAAAAAGAATGCATGAAGTCCACGATTATGGGATTAAATTTTGGAGCAATAATGAATTCAAGATAGAAAAGGGGTTAATTAAGGTTTGTTATGGCAAAAACCCTGCACTTTTAGAAATCGTTCAGAGCGTGCGTGAGAAAGGCTATAGAGGGCCATTACTAATGCGATTCCCCCATTTGGTGCAAAAACAAATTAAAAGCTTGTTTGATGCGTTTTCTTTGGCGATTAAAGAGTATCAATATAGTGGGGCTTTTAAGGCGGTTTTTCCACTCAAGGTTAATCAAATGCCTTCTTTTGTTCTGCCTTTAGTTGAGGGGGCTAAAGGTTTAGATTATGGTTTAGAGGCTGGAAGCAAATCAGAATTAATCATTGCTATGAGTTATACAAATCCTACAACCCCCATTACCGTGAATGGCTTTAAAGATAAAGAAATGATTGAACTTGGATTTATCGCTAAAAGCATGAAACATGAGATTACTCTAACGATTGAGGGCTTGAACGAATTAAAAACCATTATCGCTGTGGCTAAACAAAATGATTTTTTAGCTTGCCCTAAAATTGGCATTCGTATTCGTTTGCATAGCACAGGCACGGGCATTTGGGCAAAAAGTGGGGGGATTAATTCTAAATTTGGATTAAGTAGCACAGAAGTTTTAGAGGCCATGCGTTTGTTAGAAGAAAATGATTTATTAGAGCATTTTCATATGATACATTTTCATATAGGCTCTCAAATCAGTGATATATCACCTTTAAAAAAGGCCTTAAGAGAGGCAGGCAACTTGTATGCAGAGTTGCGTAAAATGGGAGCTAAGAACTTAAAAAGCGTGAATATTGGAGGCGGGTTAGCTGTAGAATACACTCAACACAAGCACCATCAAGATAAAAACTATACTTTAGAAGAATTTAGTGCTGATGTGGTGTTCTTACTAAAAGAAATTGTTAAGAATAAACAAGAAATAGAGCCTGATATTTTCATTGAATCAGGGCGTTATATCTCAGCTAATCATGCGGTGTTAGTGGCTCCGGTTTTAGAATTGTTTTCGCATGAATACAACGAAAAATCCTTGAAAATCAAAGAGAATAATAACCCCCCCTTAATTGATGAAATGCTGGATTTACTTGCTAATATCAATGAAAAAAATGCTATTGAATACTTGCATGATAGTTTTGACCATACCGAGTCGTTATTCACGCTTTTTGATTTGGGCTATATTGATTTGATTGATAGAAGCAATACCGAAGTTCTAGCTCATTTGATTGTCAAAAAGGCGGTGCAATTACTTTGTTTTAAAGACCATAACGATATTTTACGCATTCAAGAGCAAGTCCAAGAGCGTTATTTATTGAATTGCTCGTTTTTTCAAAGCTTGCCAGATTATTGGGGTTTGAAACAGAATTTTCCGGTCATGCCACTAAATAAATTAGATGAAAAACCCACTAGAAGCGCGAGCTTGTGGGATATTACATGTGATAGTGATGGTGAAATTGCCTTTGATTCTGCTAAGCCCTTGTTTTTGCATGATATAGATGTAGATATTGAAGAATACTTTTTAGCGTTCTTTTTGGTGGGAGCGTATCAAGAAGTTTTGGGCATGAAACACAATCTCTTTACGCACCCCACGGAGTTTAGCGTGATTTTTGATGAAAAGGGCGATTATGAAGTAGAAGATATTTGTGAAGCCCAAACGATTTTAGATGTGTTAGATGATTTGGATTATGATACCAAAGAGATTGAACGCATTTTAAAGCAAAAAATTGAAGACAATAACGAGCTAGATATGGAAGAAAAGAAAGAAATTATGGGTCGCTTGTATGTCATGCTGAGTGAAAATGGGTATTTACGCACGATTTCTTAGAAGTGGGTTAAGTTTTTTATTTGAGTTGGCATTTTTAAATGCGGTCAGCAGAAATCAAGCATTAAGAATCTTTTGTGAGCGTGTTTTTTAAATCCAAGACTTGTTGCTCGTTAAT
>NZ_FZMR01000016.1 GCF_900198405.1 Helicobacter cetorum | reverse complement strand
ACTTATCAAAATAAAGCCGTCAATTTTGGTGTCTTTGGAGGCATTCAATTAGCAGGAGAGACCTTTAATTCTTCATTAAAGAATAATCAATATGTCAATAAGAAAGACATTAATAGCACGCATTTCCAATTCCTCTTTGACTTAGGATTTCGCATGAACTTTGGTAAATTAGGTCAAAAGACTAAACGACACCGCCAACACACCGTAGAAATAGGTGTGCAAGTGCCTACGATTTATAACACTTATTATAAGTCTGCTGGAACTACGGTGAAATATTTCCGTCCTTATAGCGTGTATTGGTCTTATGGGTATTCATTCTAAGAAAGGAGGCAAAAGAAAATGATAAAGAAAATGAAACAAAACGCATTCAAAACAACAAATAAGATGAATAAGGAAAATCTTGTGAAACATTTTAAACAAAACATCACATTCTTAGCCCCTTTAAGCCTAGTGCTTTCTTTAAATCTAAGCCCATTGAGTGCTGAAGAAGATGGAGGATTTATGACCTTTGGTTATGAGCTAGGGCAAGTGGTGCAAAAAGTTAAGAATCCTAATAAATATAAAGCAATAGACTTAGCCAATGAAATCAATGCCACAACAACTATCAATATTGATAATAAGGATGAAGGGGGTAATGTCGTAGGGAATTTGGGCAACTTGCTCACGCTCCAATTACAAAACCTTGCCAATCTTTACCCACAGTTAAAAGATAACCAACAAATTAAAGACCAAAACTTACAAAACACCGTTGGCTATCAAATCTATCAGGCCATGTATCAAAACACCCAAACAGCATTACAACAAATGGCAGGCTTAACTCAATATGGCACAACAACCTACCCCTTGCTATCTGAGCAACTAGGCAGTCTTAATAATCTCAATACCTATATCAAATACATGAACGCCTCTATTAGAGCTAACAACTCTCCATCTGGGGCATTAAATCTCAAAAACGCACAACAAGTTTCTTATGCCTTGAATCAATCTGCAAGTACTCTTGCGGCAAGCCAAGATTTTATTAACGCTTTATTGACCATGCAGATATTCAACTCGGCCAATGCGGGCAATAGTATCAGTGCTAAGGATTTTACAGGTCTGGTTCAAAACATGATTGACCAATCTGCAAGCACTCTTAATGAACTCAAACAAGCTAATATTAGTTCTTCTACAGGCTATAAAGAAGAATGGGGAAAGAGTCCTCAAAGCACTGAAAAATACTTTGCTAACGCTGAGGCCACCCTTAATAAACTCGTGCGTTTGAACAGTCAGCTTAAAGCCAACCCATGGCTAGGTCAATTTGCCGCTGGTAATAGCAAGCAAACCAATGCGATGAATGGCTTTTACACTAAGATTGGTTACAAGCAATTCTTTGGAAAGAAAAAAGCCTTTGGCTTACGATACTATGGCTTTTTCTCTTATAATGGAGCAGGCGTAGGTAATGGCCCTACTTACAACCAAGTAAACTTACTCACTTATGGCGTGGGAACTGATGTGCTTTATAATGTATTTTCTCGTTCATTTGGTTCTAGGAGTATTAATGCAGGCTTTTTCACTGGAATCCAACTTGCAGGAGATAGCTATATCACAAGTCTAGCTAAAAATTCTCAACTTGTTCATAAACCTACTGCAACCAAATTCCAATTTCTCTTTGATGTGGGGATGCGTATGAACTTTGGTATTTTGAAAAAAGATATGAAGAAACATAACCAACACTCCATTGAGATTGGTATTCAAATCCCTACGATTTATAACACTTATTATAGTAATGGTAGCACAGAAGTATCCTACTACCGTCCTTATTCGGTGTATTGGGTTTATGGGTATGCGTTCTAAGGCTTTAGGGCTTTAGATTTTTGTTTACGGCAAGAGTGAAGTCTTGTCTATTTTTAAATGTAAGAATATCAATAAAGGATTTAATAAAATGATAAAGAAAAATCTAGCTCTAGTTCTAGCTCTTAGTCTCGCTCCTTTGAGTGCTGAAGAAAATGGCTTTTTTGTAAGTGTGGGTTATCAAATTGGCGAAGCTCAGCAAATCGCTAAAAACACTGGTGCTATCCAAAAGCTTAATGATAGTTATGCAGAGTTGCAAAACAATCTAGTGTTGATGCAAGAATTAAATCGTGCCGTTAATAACGCCAATGATAGTGCTAAAATCACTGAATCGATATCCAGCATCCAAGCTTTCAGTCAAAATAACCAATGTAACACTGGTGGTGGTGCTATTGGTAGCGGAACATGCTCTTCAACAAACGGAGAGTATTCTCCCACATACCAAGCCTCTAAGATGGCTATTAGCATGGCACTCATGCTACAAGGGATTTTATTAGGAACAGGGAATGTATGTAAAGGCCTTCAATCTAATTGCTACTATAATAAAAACAGCAGTCTTACTTTAGGACAATCAAAAACTGATATGACAAAAGCCACACAACTCGCCACACAACTTCAACAAAAATTGCAAGCCAGTCCTACTTATGCTAATCTAAGCAACATGCTAGACACTGCAAAAGAAATCCTAACCATCTTTGGAAAAACCCAAGTTACTATCACAGGGAATGCTGCAAATTATACAGATAAAAATACTGGAAAAGTTGTTGAACAACTAGGTCCAGATGGCATGGCTATCAATCAAACTCAAGCCTATAAAGTAGCTGTTAATATGGTCGATAATGCCATTGCTTTACTTCAAACAAGCCAAATCCTTAACACTCAAGCTAGTAGTTTGCAAAAAAATTCCACTGCCAATACTGCTGGTTTTGCCAGTCAATTTCAAGAGGCTTTTAATGCCCAAGAAAAAGTTATTCAAGGCGCTCAAAATATTGTCAATGCTTACAAACCTTTGGGGGGAGTGGTAAAAAGTATCTTTGAAGGCAAATCATGCACCATAACTGAGACTGAAAAATGCAAATGGGTTTATGGCAACAGCACTTCTTTTGCTAACCCTAATAATAGTGAGCAAGCTACACAACAATCTATTGACTACTACAACACTTCAACCAATAACACCGCTCAAATCGTGAATGATGTAACCCATCTAGGAGTCAACAAAGAAAGTTTAAAGAACACTCTAAGTGCAACTAACCATCAAATCCAAGCCATTTCAAACATGCCTAACAATAATCTTGATTTAAAAAACCTTGTTACCATCCAAGAAAACACATATAGCCCAGGGAGCACTATCTCTATCGATGTTAACCAACAAAACGCTCTAAACAACGCTCTGCAAGCTATGAGTGCTAATCCCTTTAGGCATGTGGGCATACTCAAATCTCAAATCAATAACGGAGCGATGAATGGCTTTGGCGTGATGATGGGCTATAAACAATTCTTTGGCAAGCAAAAACGCTGGGGTGCAAGATATTATGGATTTTTTGATTATAACCATGCGTATATTAAAAGCGGATTTTTTAATTCAGCCTCTAATGTGCTAACTTATGGTGTAGGTTCAGATTTACTCTACAATATTATCAATGCTAAGAAAATAGGCAAAGCAGGCAATAAATTCTCTTTTGGTCTTTTTGGAGGCATTCAGCTTGCAGGGACTTCTTGGCTTAATAGCAATAATCTTGTGCTAGAAAATAATCCTATTTTCAATGGTCCAACAACCCCTTATAAAGCTAATGTTAAAACCTCAAACTTCCAATTTTTATTCAATCTTGGGTTAAGAGTCAATCTCACTGAGAATAAAAAAACAGAACATGCCCCTCAACATGGCTTTGAATTAGGCGTAAAAATCCCCACCATTAACACTAACTATTATAGCTTTATGGGTTCTAAGCTAGAATACAGAAGACTTTATAGTATTTTTGCCAATTATGTGTTCGCTTACTAAAATAGATATTCTTTAAGAGAGCTTTTTAAAGGCTCTTATTTTGGTTTTTTATCTAATGCGTTTAAGCATGGTCAAAATAAAGGCATGGACAATAGCCTAAAGGCTAATTATTTCTTGTTTTAATTGTTTATCCAATGTGTTTAAGCACAAGCATACTAGAGATTTAAACGCCTTTGGCGTTTAGATTATCTTCTTAGGGGCTTTATTTCTTATTCCTTAGTCTTTTCTTTAGCAAACTCTTCTTTTTAAAATGGATTGATACTCTTGCAACGATTTTTAAGATAAATATGATTTATTTTAATGAGACCAATCTCTAACCCATTTCACTTCCACCAAATCATATAAAGCGTTGATACAATAGATTCTAGTGGCTCTTTGTAAATCTTGCAAATTCAAAGGGGCATGTTTAACAAGACCCTTTTTTAACAGCTCCATAACACTAGTTCCCCTTAACGCACCCGCACTAAAATAAGGGGTTAGTAGCTCATTATTGATTTCTAAAACAAGATTACTTCTAGCCCCTTCAGTAAGTTCAAAATCTTGGTTATAAAAGATTTCATCAAAAATAACGCCTTTTTTAATGAGTTCTCTAGTCTTTTGGTAAAAAGGGGCGTAAGTCGTCTTATGGTATAAAAAATCATTGTGTTTATTTATGGGGAATTGACTTAAACGCACTTCTAGGCTTTTTAATGGTTCTAAAGTTTTATATTCTTTAATGAGTGTGCCATTTTTTTGCAATAAAATTCTTAAAACCCCTTCTTTTTCTAGCTCAAAGTCTAAAAGATTTTCATCGTATTTGAAATTAAAATATTTAGCACTACTCACAAGGCGTTCTTTATGGGCGTTTTTATTTCTAATCTCTAATTTTTGAGCTACTTTTATAATTCGCATGGTTTCTATAAGCTCAAATTCAATTTTAGGCATGACAAAAAAGGATTTTAAAAAACTCTCTTCATACTCATCTTCGTTCTTACTTTCATAAGTAATCCCACTCCCTACCCCTAAATGCAAAAAATTTTCGCCTTTTTTCTTTTCTATCGTCCGAATTGGCACACTAAAAACAGCTCTTTTTTCTTCAACAAGTCCTATAGCCCCACAATACACCCCCCTAGCACGCCTTTCTAAGTTTTCAATGATTTGCATCGTTCTTATTTTAGGACACCCTGTAATTGAGCCACAAGGAAACAACGCCTTAAAAATCTCAAATAAGCTTGTTTTTAGGGGCAATTTGGCTTCAATTTCACTCACCATTTGATACACGCTAGATAAGGCTATGATTTCAAATAATTGATTGACTTTTACGCTATTTTTTAGAGCAATTTGGCTCAAATCATTACGCAATAAATCCACAATCATCACATTTTCACTTCTATTCTTGCTATCATTTTGTAAAAATAATTTATTTTTCTCATCTATTAGGGGATTGTTTGAACGAGCTATCGTGCCTTTCATAGGTTTTGTGATGATTTTAATCGCATTATCTAAAAATTCTAATTCAAAAAATAATTCTGGTGAAAAACTTAAAATACTACTAAACTCATTTTCTATAAAAGCCTTAAAAGGCGTGTTTTGGTTATGTAACACTTCTTCAAAAATTTTTTCTAGCTTGGCTTGAGTGTTTAAAATTAAATCCATAGTGAGATTGACTTGATAGGTATCGCCCTTTTTTAAATGCTCTTTAATGCTTTTAAATTGTTTTAAATAGCTCTTTTTATCTAAAGGGCTATGAATATTAGGGTAAAAAGTGTGTTCTTTTAAAGGCTTTAAAGCGTATTTTTTTCTTTCTAAAAATTGTTCAAAATATAAAAAAGGGGTTTGGCTTTTAAAAGTTTTATCTAAAAAAGCAAGGCGTGCTTCATAAGTGAGATACCCTACAAAATACCCCTTTCCCCTATTTTGAGAGATAAAATCTAAGGCGTCTTTTAGCTCGTTAAAATTAGTGGCAACAAGTTTTTTAACGCACTTCTGATATTTAAAATCCCCAAAAATCATTTAGTTTTTAGCAATGGCTTCGTATTTGTCTATAAAAAAGACAGGGTTATAGCTCATTTTAGCCCTTCTCAAGCCTTCTAGTCCTAAGTCTTCTTCTCTGTTAGCATAAGTTAAATGGCTAAATTCATTCAATAATAATTGCTGATTAATAATTTGATACGCTCCCACAATATCCAAACGAGCCTTTTCAATATGAATGAGTGCACTATTTTCATTCAAAATTTCTCCAAAGCTAAATGCCACTATCTCTTTATCAACCCTAACAAGCCCCCCCTTTAAATCCAAGCTTTCATAATTTTCTAAGACACTAATAATCCCTTTATTTTCATTGATTAGCCCTAAGTCATTAGTCGCACTTTTTTCAAACCACCTTTGAGAGATTTCTAAAACTTCTTTTTTATTTTTAGAAGAAATTTTTTCATAAACAAAATCAGGGTAATTTTTTAAAAACTGGTTTAAGTGGTTTTTTTTCTTATGGTATTTTTTCCCTTTTAAAGCGATTAGTTCTTCAATCAAATAGATATAATCACTTCTATCTCTGTTATAAACAAACTCAAAAACCCCTACAAAATTTTCTTTTAAATACTCCATTTGCTCTAAGCTAAGAGAGTGAAATTCTAAATTTTTTTCTAATTTCAAAAGCTCTTTAACACATTCATTAATGTTGTTACCGATAGGATAGAAATAAAAGGGCTTTTGATTTTTATAAGTGGTTTGAATCACCAAGCAATCCTTAATCACAGCCACTTTAATGAGTCGTGCATGTTGCCATAAAAAGCAATTCACAAAACTCACATCAGATAAAACAATCCTTTGAGCGTTTAAAAACCTTGAAAACAAATCTTTATGCTCTAAAGTGATTTCTTTAAACATGATTATTTATTTTCCTTATATTTAATAACTATTAAGTTATTTTTTATTCTTTAAAGTATTTTCTTGCAACTCTTTAGAGCCACTAAAAATTTCGTAATAAATCTTTGTAAGCGTTATCTTATCCAAGTATTTTAAAGGCTTTTGATTCAAACGATTAATAATTTCTTCTTCTCTTTTAGGGCAATAAATAGAATTTTTATCCTTATTTTGCGCGATCTTTACAACCATTTTTAAGCGTGTTTCTAACAATTCTATAATTTTGTCATCAATTTCATCAATTCTAGCCCTTAAAACACTTAAATTATTATTTTCAATCATTTAAGCATTCCTTTTCTAATCGCCACAAATCCTCTAAACTCTCTTTTTTTCTAATCACTCTGATTTCTTTGTTTTCTAGGGCTAATTCCAAAAGTTTGGGGCGTGAATTATAGTTGCTTGCCATACTAGTCCCATAAGCCCCCACCTTTTCTATGACTAATTTATCGCCTTGCTCTAATTTTGGCAACATTGCATCTTTTAAAAAAATATCACTACTTTCACACACAGGTCCTACCACATCACAGAGTGAAGTTTCGCCCCCCTTAGAAGGCGTTACTACTTTTATAGAATGCTTAGCATGATACAAACTAGGGCGTAAAAAATCATTCATTCCTACATCAACAACCACAAAACGCTTGTTTTGAGCCATTTTCTCATACAAAACTTGTGTGATTAATTCCCCACTCTCAGCTACGATAGAGCGACCCGGCTCACAAATTATGGTTAAATCTAAGCCTTTAAGCGAATCTAAAATCCCTTGTGCGTAATCATAGAGTTTAATCGTTTCTTCATTTTCATAGCTTACGCCAATTCCACCCCCCACATCAAAAAAGCGTAAATCTATCCCAAGTGCTATCAAGGATTTAGCGATTTTGGCCACCTTAGCACTAGCTTCTAAAATGGGGGCTAAATCTAAAAGCTGTGAGCCGATATGAAAATGCACGCTAATGGGTTCTAAAAAATCGCTTTTTTTAGCAAAAACAAACATTTCTAAGGCTTCTTTTTCTTCTACACCAAACTTATTTTCTTTCAAGCCGGTAGAAATATAGGGGTGCGTTTTAGCGTCAATATTAGGGTTAATCCTTATAGAAATTCTAGCTTTAATCCCTAAGTTTTGAGCGATTTTTTCAATCGTTTTTAATTCCATAAAACTCTCAACATTCAAAAATAAAATATTGAGTTTTAGGGCTTGTTCTATTTCAAACTCACTTTTTCCCACCCCACTAAACACGATTCTATAAGGCTTAATCCCAGCTTCTAAGGCTCTTCTTATTTCACCTATTGAAACACAATCAGCCCCACTCTCTAAACTCGCCAATAAAGAAAGAATGCTTAAATTAGAGTTAGCCTTTAAAGCATAGCAAATTAAAGACTTGCGTCCCCTAAACGCCTCTTTATAGCTCAAAAAGGCACGCTTGATTTTGTCAAAATCATAGAGATAAAAAGGGGTTTCATAAGCAAGAGATAGCTCTTCGTAATCTAGCATGTAAAAAACCTAATATAGTATTTAAAAGATTTGGCATTATAACAAAAAAGTTAAAACACCACCCTCATACCTACATTTCCGGTTAAATTAATATCTTGGTATTGCAAGCCAAACCTAGCTCCAATACCCGCATTCACATAAATGGCATGCCACAAACGCATTTCACCCCCTGTTACGACACTTGCAAAAGTGTTATAAGCCCCACCTTTACGATACAACAAAGTGTCTTCACCCATAAAACGCACCATTCTATCCCCAGAAGAGTTAACAAAAATATCTTTCCCTAACTTAGCTGTTACAAAATAATAGGAATTTTTACCAAAATATTGACGGCTTTCAACACCTACATTAACCATCAAAACAGATTTATTAGAAGGGTTAGCGTTAGTAGCGAATGACTGATAAAATGGGTCATTCATCTTGCCTTTCATACTACTTAATCCCATGTAATAATAGCTCAAGCCCACTTGAGGCTTTAGCACCACGCTCTTATGCCTAAAGATAAAATCATAGCCATAATTCCCATTCAAACTTGTTGTCCAAGTGTTATAGTTATAGCGTTGGTTAATAGCAGACAATAAGGAGTTATTAGAACTAATAGTCGTTTTATTCCCTCCCCATGTCTCACTCGCACTAAAAGTGATTTCACTCTTTTTGACAAAGGCTCTTGTATACATTCCTACATTCACATTATTAGAGCCAGAATTCATAATACGCCCATTAAACCCGCTATACCCATAAGCCACATACCCCCCTACAATCACATTTTTAATAAATCTATCATAGCCTACATTCAATCCATAAAGCGTGCCTGTGCCTCCAGCCACAAAGCTTGCTCCCCCTACGCCTTGCACCCAGACATTGTTTTTAAACTTATCTCGCTGAGTGTATTTGAGAATGAAATCTAATGCGTTAGGGTTAGCCTCACTAAAGCGTTTGTTTTTAAGCTCTAACAAACGCTCATGAAAATTGGACTCATTCTCGGCTCTAAAATTAGAGAGCTTAGTTAAACGGCTTGTTTGTTGGGTATAGCTTGCGATTTCTAAGAGCCTTGTGGCATTATTTCTAAAATTAGGATTAGAGATTAAACCCATAGTGTTTTTAAGGTCTTTAGCCACATTCAAAAGTTCATTCAAGCTATGCTTTTCTAAATAAATCGGTGCAAAAAGAGGGTTGGCTTTCGTATCTATCATTAATTTTGAGAGCCAACTCATCACGCTACTCCCTCCTATGGTTTCAATCTTTTCTAGTGCGTTTTTACCTTGAATACCCACAATGTAATCTTGCAAAGTAGGGGCATTAAACGCCATGACCTTATTCCCATAGGACATTTTAATTTGGTTATATAAGATAGAAAGGCTTAAAACTTTATTGGTTGGAGTGCTTGGCGTGGGCGTTTTTACGCTTTGTGTTGTAGCTACTTGGCTTGAATTATCATTTTTATCAGTAGCATTAGAAGTGTTTTGAGAAGTGGTGTCTATATTGACACTCAATAATAGCCCCTTATCTTGCAGTTTCACTCGCTGACCCAAATAAGTTAGAACGCCATTATCATCTTTAATATGATGTCCGTTAATATCAATTAAAGTATAGAGTTTCAAATACGATTGCAAGCTGTTTGGATCAATATTATAATTGATATAGCGACTGCTTTTTAATAGCGTGTAGGTATTATCATTCATAAAATCGCTTGAAATTTTCATAAAAGGCGTATTAGTCATATTGAGATTAGCAACACCCCCTACTTGAATGAGAGGCTCAGATGCTAAGGGGGTAGCAAAATTCTCTTGGATAGCTAAGGCTGTGGTAGATGTCTTGGGTGTGGTGGCAGTAGCTTTAGGTGCTGTAGTGGTAGAATCTGCATTCAAATTAAAATTCATTGTCCCAAAATTATTCAAACTCTCCCCTACCTCTACACCATAAACACCGGTGCTTAGAGAGCCATTTTGAGTGATATTCAAATCTTTATTAATTTTTATGCTATGTGAAGTATTGTTATTGAATGTGCCTTGAATAATGAGATTATTGGTAATAAAGCTTGCGTTTTTATCTAAAGTGGCTTGCTTAGAAACAATGAGATTGTTAGCTTGAAACTGAGCGTTGTTATAAAGGTATAAATTTTTGATGTTTGAAAAACCTTGAACGCTTGAGAGATTGACAATTCCATTGGCATAAATATTGCCTAAAAAATTAAAATTATTAGCTGTAACGCTCAAGCTCTCATTATTGTTATTTAAAACAATTTGGGCGTTTCTGTTTGAATATGTGCTTGAAGAAGTGCTTTGAGTATTCTTATTAGAATTGGTTGTGGTAATAGGCTCACAAGAATTTGTAGGACTAGATGTATTTGAAGTAGCAGGGCTTGTTGGAGTTTCACTCACACAGCTTGCATTCACATAAATATCGCCTTTAGATACGGATACATTGTTATTTGTAGCGTTAATGTTAAGCCCATTGCTCGCATTCAAGCTAGTAATATCAATATTAGAAACTTGATTAGAGAGCAAATTAAGCGTGCCGGTATGCTTGCTAAAATTAATGCTATTGTTTCCGGAAAAAATCAATAAGTCCCCTGCATTAAAGCTTAGTGTCCCTCCATTCGCATTAGAAAAATGAGAGTTTTGCACAAAAACCACGCCCTTAGCGTTGAAATTGAAATCCCCTTTTTGCCACACTTGACTTAACCCATAAGGGGCAAGAAGTCCTTTATCGCCTAGATTTGGCATTAATTTTCCTAAGCCTTCCTTATAGATGGGACCTAAGCCCTTAGCACTAAGGATTTTATCTAGCACGCTTTTAATTTGCTGGTTTTGCAATAAGTCTTCTATAGAGTTAAGGGTATTTTGCCCCAAAAACTTCTCTATCATTTCCTTGCCTAGAGTTGTAACATTGTCTTTTAAGGCGTTGCTAGGATTAACAATATCTTTAAGAATGACATTCATCACTTGCCCTATATCATTGGCTGAAATATAACCGGTGATTTTATTAAGAATATCTTGCTTGCCTAGTAAATCATTGATAGACATGCTCCCTATCATTTTTTCGGGGTTTTGCAAATCTAGTCCCCCAAGTCCTACTAAGCCCCCTACTAAACCTGTCCAAAAGCCTAATTTTTGTCGGATTAAATCCTTAATAGCCGTATTTAAACCGCTACTATTCATTAGATTATTAAAATTTTGTGTGCCTAAAAGCTGGTCTAAACTTTCATTTTTTTGTTTATCAGTGAGCGTTTTGCCAATAACGCTATTGCTCCCTAACATATCAGCGATTAAACTTCCTAAGCCCCCAGCCTTTGTCATAGACTGCTTAGCCACTTCGCCTAAAATATCAGCAAGTCCGGCTTGATTAAAGATTTTATTAATGCCATCTTGACCTAGCATGCTAAAAATACTATCCGTTTGAGAACTTACAATATTAGCCCCATTGAGACTTAGTGAAGTCGCACTATTAAAAGTTACGCTCGCACTCCCCCCAGTCCCCCACGCATTCCCACTCCCTAAAGTGCCGGTAAGATAAATTTCTTTCGCATTAAAAGTCGTGTTAATATAGCCTAAACTTGGCGAGCTAGATTCTAAAAGCTGTCCTAAATAAGTGTTTCTAAATTTTTGACAAACTATATCTGTATTATTACAAGGCTTTTCATAGCCTTGCCCCCCAAACCAAATAGCACTATTAGTATTCGTTTGCCCTACTTTGGTCGCTCCAATCACTAAGGAGCCGTTATTGAAATTCTGAACGATAGAATTATCAGCGTTATTGATAAACTGATTGATATTTTTCCAATCATCTGGGGTAATCAATTTTTCAAGCTGGTTTAAAGCATTATTGTCTAAATGACTAAGACTTGAAAGCGAAAGATTGCCCCCTAAAATTTCTTTTATTTTAGGGTATAAGCCAAGTGCCATTTGCCCTAAATCTTTAAGATTTTTTAAATCATAGCCCTTGTTGTAAATATGTAACGCATTAATAGGATTACCTTGAGCGTTATAGGTAGTTGGAATAACAGAGCCTTGTGTATTAGAGCTAATATCGTTGTTTTTAGTGGTGTTATCATTGCCACTAGCCTGATAAGTAGAATTAGGGTGGTAATAGCCCTTAACATTGCTCGTTAGATAAAAAGTGCCTTGTGCGTTATCACTATAAGAATACACACCATTTGTATTAGCATAGGTTTTTTTGTAGTTAAAGATTTCAGGAGCGATGTTATAAAGTGTGTTTTTTACACCTAGAATTTGAGAAAGCGTGATACTTAATTGACCATTCTTTAAGCTCTCTGTGATTTTCAACGAGCTATTAAGCGGATTAGTAAAGCTATAACTCTGTGTTTTTAAATCATAAACCCCACTAGCAATATCCATACCAAAGAAATTGATATGCTCATACCAGTTATTATCATTGCTCATATTAGCTTGAAGAATATTATAAACACGATTTTTATTATCGCTAAGATTACTCAATAAATCAATATTAGCGATATTCAAACTCCCTTGATTATTGAAAGTAAAATCATTATTTCCTAAACTTAGCACGCTCTGACTATTATTAGCACTTAAGAGATTACCCCCTAAAGTTAGCCTTGCATTGACATTAAGGGCTTGCTTAAACGAAATGGGGCTTTGAGAGTTGGAGAACGCTTTATCATAGAAATTAAACGCCGTGTTATTAGCAATAGTGCTAGAGCCTTGAAAGGTTAAAGAAGAGTTGTTACTGAAATTAAACTGACCCCCTAAAGAAGTCGTTCCCTTAAACACGATAGAAGAGTTGTCATTCAAATTAACATTGATATTAGCTGAATCAAAATTGGTTGTCCCATTAAAGTGAATTTGAGAGCCATTATCCAAAATCAAGCTCGCCTTATCATTAAGTATTGCACTACCACTTATATCAACAACGCTCTTTTGATTGAGATTTAAGGAGCTTGTATCGCTCATGCTCAAATTCCCATTAAGATTAAGCTTGGCATTATTACTTGCATCAATAGAGGCATTTTGATTAAAACTAATTTGATTAGCTTTTATGGTGCTTTCCCCCTTATTCGCATTAACGCTTAAACTCAAATTAGAATTATTAAATGCCACATTCTTAGCTTGAATTTGATACAAACCTGAGCTTAAATTCGTGCTGTCAGTAAAATTAATTGTGTCAATGGCACTGAATTTAAAAATAGATTGTGTATCTCCCACATAGCCCCTAAAGGAGCTGTTAGAAAAATCCATATTAAGAGCATTGAAACTAAAATTAGGTGTCCCGCCATTTTGCGCGGTATTATCTATGAAATGCGAATTTTGAGCTTGAATATCGGCATTGCTAGAAAAATTCATCTGTGAAACACCTAAAATTCCCGTTCCAGCCGCACGATTATTTAAGGTTGCATTCGTTAAAACAATGCCTTGCAAACCATTAAAATTAAGGTTGGCTCCCCCACCACTAGTTACACGATTCCCGCTTTCAATAGTGCCTGTAATATAGATTTTTTGAGCCTCATAATGTGCTGTGATAAAGCCTATACATTGAGCTCCCCAACAATGCCCATCAGCACTATTGCTCCCTGCCCCTTTATTATCCCCAAAAGAAATAATCGTGTTAGATTCAGGTGCGTCGCTTGCGTTCGTCCATAGTTCTTTAGCCCCAAAAACAATGGCGGTATTTTGCCCTATAAATTTTTGAGAAAACGACTCCGCACTAGAGGCATAGAAATCAATGGTATCTTGATAGTAATAAATGACATTGTTTTGATTGCTTGCTAAATTATTATTATAGCTCTTAGGAATGTAAGTTTGAAAACCTAAAATATCTTTATAGTATAAATTAGAGGGGTCTTCCATATTCACGCTAGTATATTGCATAGGAACGCCCAAACGCTTAATAGAAATACTATTTTGTGAAAAAGTCTCTTGCATTTGGTAGGTTTCATCACCGATAGTATAGGTAACATCATAAACCCCTAAGCCATTATTTAAGCTAGAATTAGAAACTACCTTTTCACTGCTTGCCCCTTGATAATTGATGATTTTCCATAAATCTTTAGCCCAATCTTTAGTGTCATAATTAATCGCTTTAGTAGAACTAACAATCGTAATAGGATTGCCATTAGTAATCGCTTGGGCAATATTAATCTTTGTATCCCCACTAAAAGTAATAATGCCTTCACCAAAGGATAGAGGATTATCTAAATTCTTTAAAGTGATATTATTAAGAGCAACATCTCCTTTCACGCTTACATTAGTAGGGCTATCAAAAGCAACATTATTAAAACTTGCATTCCCACCTATGGTAATCTTACCGGTATTATTAAAGGTCGCTTGTGTGCTATTTTGTGTTTCAGTGTTAGAGCTATCATTAGTTGTAGCATTAGTAAAGACAGCATTACCGGCAATTTGAATGTTTTGATTAGTGTTAGTAAAGTTTCCTTTAAAGGTCGTTTTCGCACTAGAATTATCAAAGTTAAAAGAAGTGTCTTTATTAAAATTAGCGTTATTAAAAGTGGTGTTATTAGCACCGATATTGAATGTTCCACTATTAAACTGATTACCATTTTCAAAGTCTAGGTTATTACCTTGAAAATTGTAAGTCCCTCCATTAAAATTAGTGTTTTGGAATGTAGCTTGTCCGGCATTAAAAGTGAATGTTCCATCTTTAGCATGGTTAGTGAAAGTTGTGCCATAAACAGAAAGCTTACCATTATTATTTAAGCTCTGTTGAATATTGCCATCACTATCCATATTATCAGTAGAAAAAGTCATAGAGCTTGAATAAATACCGGCATTATTTTGCGTAATCTTAGCGTTAGAAATTTTGATATTATCAATTCCATTAAAAGTAAGATTAGCTGCCCCACCGGTGCCTATACGATTGCCTGATTGTAAATTAGCTGTGATGTAGACATTATGAGCGCTATAAGTGCCAGTGGTTGTGCCGGTGCATTGGTAATAAGGCCAAGGTCCACAATGCCCATTAAGAACGCTCCCTGAAATATCTCCAAAAGACACCGTATCACTAGAATTAATATTATTCCCACTCCAAGTTGAATTAGCACCAATGACTAAATTACTATCACTTGCACTAAAAGTCTGTTTGAATGTATTATTATAACTCCCCCAAATTTGAATGCTAGGCAAGTAGTAAGTGCCACTCTCTGTAAAATTTTGAGATTTGGGCATGTAAAATTTATGGTCATACCAAGACATGTCGGAGTTAATGTAAGTTGAATTGGCTAAATCAAATTTAGAACCATTAACCACAGGAGGTGGTGTATACTCGCCACTTGTTATGGCTTGAATAGTAATAGAGTTTTTACCAAAAGTTTCTTCTAGCCCATAAATCTTATTCCCAACCTTATAGGCGACTTGATAGGTTCCTAAGCCATTATTGGCACTATCTGTGCTATCTTTGGTAACTTTTGTGATATGCCCTTGCGTGTTATCATAAGTGATAATATCCCATAAGCCTTTGGCATAGCCTTGTGTGGAAGTTTTTGTATTTTGAGAGCCGCTAGTTTCTTTTAAAGCGTCTGTATAGCTATTGAGAAGATGGCTTAAAAGGCTGTTATAATTAATGTCTTTACTAGATCTTAAGATTGTAGTTTTTCCACTCCCTAAATTAGCAATATTAAAGCTTACCCCTTGATTGAGAGTAATTTGTGCGTTTCCAAAATCAAGGGTCGCATTATTTTTCAATTCATTTTTACCACTAAGAGTTACACTCCCTTTAATATCGGTGTTTTGAGAATTGATAGAGGTGTTAAACGAAGTGTTATTAAAGGTAGCATTATTTTCTATCATAAGCTTACCGCTATTATTAAACGAAGCGTTTTCAAAGCGAGCGTTTTGAATGGTTAAATTATGGTTTTGGTTGTTAAAACTATTTTTAAAAGTAACGCCACCTTGAATATTGATAGGGCTATTAGTGTTACTAAATGAGCTGTTTTCAAACAAAATTTGTGGGTGTTGAGTATCTGTCTTATTGAAAGTAAAAGTTCCCCCATTAAAGGTGCTGTTTTGAAAAGTGGCTTGATTGTGAAAATTGTATTGAAGATTGCCAAAATTCGCATTCTCAAACGAGCTTATGCCTTCAAAAGTGAAGCTACCATTATTAAAATTTGTGTTATTAGTGGCACTAAAACTTTGCTTAAAAGTGTAAGTGCCTCCATTAAATTTCGCCCCACTAAAATTAGCGTTATTATCAAAAGTAAAGCTACCGCTCTCATTGCTAAAAGTCGTGTTTGTAGAAGTGCTAGTTCCTTTGAATGTGTAAGTGGGTCCTGTGCTAGAGCAATTCGCTCCCACACCCCAATTCACCGAAGAGCTACACACATTGCCATTTAAAGAAATTGAACCGATTGTAATGGTGCTGTTAGTATTACCAATATTGACTTGCGAAGTTTTATACGCACTGATATTAGAATTAATATTCACTTCATTAGCGTTTAGATTTAAAGTAGCAGTGCCGGTATGCGTGCCAGCTCCTGTCCCAATGCGATTGCCTACTTCTAGCATGCCACTCAAATCTAATGTGCCAACATTAAAGCTGACATCATCTTTTCCATCACCATAGCTAGAGCCTTGATAAGAAGTAAAACTATTTGTGCCACTTAGTTTTAGAGTGGCACTGCCACTCAAATTAATGGTAAGATTGCCTCCGGCATAATTAACTAAATTATTAAGAGTAAAAATACCATTTTCATTATTGCCTATTGAAATTGGTTTGTAATCTTGTGAAGTCCAATAATGTGCAACATTACCAACATCATACCCTTGATGTCCAGCTCCCCAAATAGTGCGTGCACACCCCGCAAATTCCCACCATGCACAATACTCACGACCCTTAACCCAATGCGTATATACACTCCCAATCTTAGAATTAAGCTCATTCCACAAGTTCTCATCTGCATGCAAACCCTTCACAAACCCACTCAACAATAAGGGTGCAAGCCATAAAGAACGCTTGATTAAACTTGGGGCAATAGTTTCACGATTGGTTAGCAACCTTTTATTCTTTTGCTTGTGCCGAAATTTTTTAAGACTATCTTTTTTCATAAGGCTATTTTATCCCACTCAAACCATTCTTTCGTATTAAATTGGGTCATTGTAGCAAAAAGTCTGCCAACTTTGATAAATTAAGAGCGTTTCTATTTCTCTAAAGTTATTTATGTTTTCTATGTTTCTCAAAAGCACTTTTAAAGCAATGATAAGCCCTTAAGCGATGCACAAGATTGATTAGTGGCATTATCAAACGCTTGGGCGTATAAGGAAAGACTTTTTTAAAATGCTTAGGCAAGCAAATAGTCGTTTGCAAGCTTGCCTCACCAAATTTTACACACAAGGGCATATAAACAATATTAGGGAGTTTATGCTTAGGGCTATTAGATAAAAAAATGTCTGATGGCTCGGTAAAATAACGGCTTTTTTCAATCAAAATTTTCGCCCCATTTGGGGTTAAATAATAACAAGCACAAGAATTAAGATACAAACTGCTCATGTAAAAATGTTCGTCTAAAAACGACTCTTTTTCAAACATACTTAAAGGATAGTAGCAACGCCTTAAGATTTGATAAAGCTTAAAACAATCTTTTCTCAAAAACCGCTTGAAACGACTAGCCATGCTCAAATTCTCTTTAGAAGTCATATAAAGGGGTTCATTTTCAATTCTTGGTAAAACCTTTTGAAAAGTCCCTCCCCTATAGCCCCAATACTCCGCATGTAAACGCACCAAATCAAAGGGACTTTTTAAACATTTCATTACAGCCTCTTTGAAATTCTCTTTTAATTCAATATCATCTTCGCAAATGACTATGGGGGTATTTTTACTCACGCATTCTTGCCACAATAAAAAATGGCTCATATAGCACCCAAGCTCATTAGGCTCTAGCTCAGCCCCTCTTTTGCAATACACCCAATCGCTCTCTTTTAAGCGGTTTTTATCATAATGTTTGGCTCTCAAACCCTCAAAATGGGGTGAACTAGGGCTAATAGCATCAAAAATACTGAATTGAAAATCTTTAGCTAGATTATGCGGAGGGTTTTTACATAATTTTTGCATGCTTTCATACCTAGAGCTATCTTTAAGTGAAATAATTCTAATTTCCATTAAAAACCTTAATAATTTCTGCTCCACAAACGCCCAAAAAACAAAACACAAATCAAAATAAACAATTCCTTAAAAAGCCACTCACTCTGCGAATGCATGCGGGTAAATTCCGCACTCCTAATGGCAACTTCACCTAGCTGTTGGGCATGTAAAATATAAGGTGTGTAATAAAACACAAACAACAAAGATAAACCTCCAATAGTTAGCCCAAGCACTAAATGCACCCAAAATCTCCTACCCCATATAAAAGATATGATTTCGTATGCCAATACCATTACAGCCACAAACTCTAAGAATTTGTTAAAGCGAGTGAAAATCTGTGCCATAAGCTTTCCACTCTCAAAAGCACTCATAGGAAGTTCTGGCAAAATAGCCGACGCCTTAAACACTACAGGAGCGACTATTGCTCCTAAAATTATCAAAGATCCACACAGAATGCCTAAAATAAGCAAATACACCCCTAAACAAATTTTTTTCATTTTTCACCCTTTTTTAGATTTTTGCAACAAATGATTATAGTCCTTAAACTGCCACACTTTCACTAAAGGAACAAAAAACTCCAAGAGAGCTTGAGTGTCAGTAATATTGTCTTTTAAACCGATAAATACTTCAATATTTACGCCCTTTTCTAATAAAAACTTGATTGTATAACTACTATACTTGTAATTTAATAAAAATTCTAATTCTTTTAGAGAACTCTCTTGCTTAATATTTTCTAACCCTGCATTCAAACCCACTTCTTTATAAAAGTTATCCATGTAGCTTCTTTTATCTTTTTGAAAAAGAAAAAGTTGCAGGCGTTTAAAGGCTAAACTTTTATGACTTAACATACAGGGCGAAAACAATAACAAGGAGTTAATACGCCGTTTTTGCAACACTTCATTAAATGCATATTCTATAGCATTAATAGCCCCCATAGAAAAGCCTGCCACATCATAAGCCCCTTTTAAAAGCCAATCTTGAAATAAAACGCTTTCATTTTGAAACCCAAAACCACTAAAAAAACGCATTTTCACCCATTAAGCAAATCATAAAGATTTGCATGTTCTAAATATTCTTGCTCTAACAATAAAACACTCAGTTGCTTACAAGTAGCCACTTGTGGCTTTAAAAATTCTACTTGCTCTTCATAAAGAGTGCTTAAAAACTCTTTTGTAGGGGCTAAGACTAGCTCACTAATCATAAATTCATTTAAAAACCTTGCTTTTTGCAAATCTTGTTTAGACAGACTATAACGCTCCTTATAGAGCAACTCTAAAATAATTGTCCCACTCAAATAGACTTTAATGTAGCTTTTAATCTCACTTTCGCTGTGGATTTTATTTTCATTAAAAGAGATAAATTCCCCTAACAAGGGGGCTTTATCAAATTCAATTTCTAGCCAATACGCACTTAAGGCTTTCGCACTTTGATACAAAGCCACTAATTCCTTTTGATTTTCATCTAAGGTTTGTGGCTTTTTCTTGCCATAAGCGATTTTATCTTTAACTTCTAAAATATCGCTATGAGTGATTTCTACTCGTTTGTGTTTCAGGGCGTTTAAGGCGCTTTCATTAATCAAAGTCGCTAGCATAGCCCCACTAAAACCCACGCAAATTTTAGCGATTTTAGCATAATCTAGCGTGTGCTTTTTGTTTTCTAAAAGCTTTTCTAAGATGCTTTGTCTCTCCATTAAATCAGGTAAAGAAATCAAAATGCGTCTGTCAAATCGCCCGCTTCTTAATAACGCTTCATCCATCACTTCCATTTGATTAGTCGCTCCTATAACAACCACTTCAGCGTTTTGTAAAAACCCATCCATTTCTGTTAAAAGCTGATTAAGCGTTGCTTCTCTTTCATCGCTTCTATGCCCTCCCCTAGCCTTACCTAAGGCATCAATTTCATCAATAAAAATAATAGAAGGGGCATGCTTTTTAGCATGCATAAAAAGTTCATGCACTTTTTTAGCCCCAGCACCCACATAAATTTGTGAAAACGCGCTCCCGCTTTCATAAAAAAATGGCACCTTAGCCTCGCTCGCTAAAGCTTTTGCAATCATGGTTTTTCCCACCCCAGGGGGTCCTACTAATAGCACACCCTTAGGCAAAAAAATCCCTAAATCTCGGTATTTCTTAGGCTCTTTTAAATAATCTATTACTTCTAATAATTCTTCTTTAACCTCACTCACCCCAGCAATATCTTCAAAACGCACCCCTAAAGTTTCATAACGCTGGAATGAATTTTCTAATTCATTTTTAGAGACGCTTTCTAAGCTCGTTTTAACATTTAATCGTTTAGGTAGCCGCCAAAAGATTCCAAAAAGCATGCTAGAAACAAAAAAAAGCAACGCTAAAATCATCTTAGAAGCCTTGCTTAAATTTTCTTGTTTTTCTATAGGCATATTTTCTGGAATTTTATAAACTCTTAAAAGAGCTTGCTTATTAGTTTTATAAAGACCCTTGTTAGCATAAAAATAATTTTCATCTTCTAATAAAATTTGCTTAGGATTAGACTGAATAATATAAAAAAAATCTTTGCTAGACAAGAGCCTAGAAGAATCACTTAACACCAAAAAAAGGAGTAAACAAAAAGTAAGGATTAAAAAACCTAGTGCAAAAACAAGCGAGCGGTTTTTAATGCGTTTAAAAGGGGTGATTAATTTTTCTAAATTCTTAGAAGTTTGCATGATTTTCTCTCTCCCCTATTTGATACTCCCTAATTTCTAAAAAGCTTGCCTTTAAAGGCTTGTTGCTTTTGATTTTAATAGGGTTAAAAAACTGATCTAGGGCTTTAAAAGTGCTGTCTTTTTGAGACTCAACTAAGATTTTTAAAGGGGTGTTAAGCTTGAGTTGTAATTCTCTAAAAACTTTATTTTTATGATTAATTAAGTCTTTAACCATATTCAAACGCTTTTTAGAATCTTCTAAATTCACGCTATCAGTCATTAAGCTTGATGGAGTACTTTTGCGTTTGCTATAGATAAAAGGGTGGATATGCGTTAAGGGTAAGCTCTCTAGGTTTTTAAACGCTATTTCCCAAACCTTTTGGGTTTCACCCGGGTGTCCTACAATAAAATCCGTGCCGATTGCAAAATTTTTTGAAGCGATTTTTTCTAATAATTCCCTATCGCTTTTTGCACGATTTCTTCTATTCATTCTTTCTAGCATAATGTCATGGCTATGTTGTAAGGCAATATGCAAATGCTTTTCTAAAAAATCTTCTTCTAAAAGCTCTAAAAACTCATCTGTAATTTGATTAGGTTCTAGGCTCCCTACTCTAATGCGTTTTAGTCCATTAAGTTGACTTAATTTTTTAATGAGTCTTGCAATATTGCTTTCTCTATCTTTCCCATAGCTCCCCACATTTGTGCCTGTTAAGACCACTTCTTGAACGCCTTTGGCACATAAAAGGCTCACTTGCTCTAATATTTTTCTCTCTTCAAAACTTCTTGCTCTTCCCCTTACGCTAGGAATGATACAATAATTACAATCAAAATCGCAGCCTTCTTGAATCTTAATAAACGCTCTAGTTTTTCCTACAAATTCGCTCACCATAGTAGAATCTAAATGCTTGTTTTCTAAATCATCATCTATAAAAAAACGCTTTTTTTCTTGCAAGAGTGTGTTAATTTTTTCTTTATTATCATGCCCAAAAACGCCCTTTAAAACCCCTTTTTCAAAAAGCTCTTTGCCTTGAGTTTTCACCCCACAGCCGGTAAATAAAACTTCCTTATTCAATCGTGCCATTTTTTTGGCATAACTTCTTACAGAACTATCAGCTCCATTAGTAACGGTGCAAGAATTAATCACAATGACATCGGCTAAACTTTCTTCTAAAGTTACGCTAAAATCCTTTAAATTTTCCAACATCACTTGCGTATCAAAAAGATTAGTCCTACACCCAAAAGTTTTAAAATAGACTTTTTTCATTTTATCCCCTTTTATCCCCAAAGCCATCGCCATAAGTATCTACTTTAAGCAACTTAGTAGTGGTATAAGCGATATGAATGTCTTCTTCTTTTAAAAAGTTTTCAATGATTTCAGCACTAATCCTACTTCTTAAAGACATGGTCGCATACGAATTGGTTTGATACCATACCGTAATTTTTACGCCATTACTTTCAGGCATCAAAAAACATCGTGGTTTAACGCTCACACTCCTTAAAGAATATTTATCACGCATTCTATTAAGCTGTCTGTAGGTAATATCGGTATATTCTTTGGATAGCTCTGTTGCAATGCTTAAGGCGATTTTAGAGGCCTTTTTGAAATTAGAATCAAAGGTAACGCAAAAATCTATTCCGTCCCACACCGTTTTCATGCCAAAATGGCTGTAATTAGCAAACATGGTAGTAAAAATATAATTATTAGGCACAAAGATAATGCGCCCTGCTCTTCTATTATCCATGTAAGTGGTTAAGGTTACATCTTCTAAAATCGTAATATGCAACATAGAAATATCCAAAACATCGCCAATAAAAGTCGTATTATCTTTTGATACGCGCACCCTATCGCCCACATGCACGCTCCCTCCAATCAAAATAATAAACCACCCCAAAATACTCATAAATAAATCTTTCATAGCAATGGCTAAACCCGCGCTCGCAAAGCCTAGCACGGTTACTAAGTAAGTAACATTCTCTAAATACGAGAGCAAAAAAATCAACAACACCACATTAGCATTGATAAAGTTAATGGCTTTATTAACAGTATAAACCCTCTCGTTATTTTCAATGTATTTGCTAGAGATGATTTTTAAAATCCATGCTAACACCACGCTTAAAAGGGCGATTAAAAGCACATAAGCGAACTTAAAAAGCTGGTCTTTAATTTGAGATTTGACTAATGCAATCGCCTCATCGCTATCTTTTTGAAAAATATCAATCGTGGTTTTTAGAATGTTTTGCGCTCCTTGCAATTCTAGGCGTTTGGCTTGGGTTTGATAAATTTCATTGCTAAGTTTTTTACTTGGTTCTAATTCATGGAGTTGGCTTAAAAGCGTGTATTTAGCGTTTAAATACTTCAAAACATCTTCTAAAGAAAGTTGATTGTTTTTAAGGCTTGCACGCCTTGTGCGAAGCCCTTTAATAAAAGAAATGCCATCAATAATAGCAATAGGATTACTGATACTAGGAATATTAGGGATTTGAGGGCGTTCTATCAAGTCCTTAAACGGATTTACCCTATAGCTCTCAAGCATTTTTTGTTGGGATTCTAGTGCTTTGAAAGTATGCTCTAAAGTGTTGATTTTAAGCATGTCCTTGTTTTTTTTAGATTTGAGGCGTTTTAATTCTTGTTGCACGCTTTCTTTTTCAGTATAAATTTGACTATAAATTTTATAATTCTCAAATTTTTTCAGCCATACATTGTCATTAGATTCTAGTTTTTTATCTATAGACTTCATTTTATTTTCTAAAGCCTTTATAGTATTAGCCTTATTGTCTGCATGCACTAGAACACTTAAGATAACAATGAGACTAAAAACAATCTTTAATGCCATTTATCTAAGACCTTTATAATCGTTTCTTTGGGAATATTAGAGACAATCTCAAACGCCCCAATGTCCTTAGGTAGAACAAATTTAAGCGTATCGTTTTCGCTTTTCTTATCCATAAAAAAGCGTTGATAAAATTTTTCTACATCAACAATCTTATAATCCAAATCTAAATGAAATTTTTTTAATAAATTTTCTAGGCGTTCATGCTCTTTAAAAGTAAGCATGTCTAAATAAAGGGCTAAATCATTCGCCATGCACATGCCAATCGCTACAGCCTCACCATGTAAAAACTTCTCATAATTACTTTCTTTTTCTATCGCATGCCCAAAAGTATGCCCATAATTAAGCCCTGCTCTAATATTTTGCTCTTTTTCATCTTGCATAACCACTTGAGCCTTAATCTTTATGCTTTGAAAAATAACTTCCATAATATGAGAGTTTATACTATTTTTTTCTAAAAAACAAACTAAATTTTTATCAAAACACACCGCCATTTTAATGATTTCAGCTATACCAGATTGAAATTCCCTTTTTTCAAGGGTGTTTAAAAAATGCGAATCAATATAAACCGCTTTAGGTTGGTGGAACGAACCAATTAAATTCTTACCATAAGGCGTATTAATGCCGGTTTTCCCCCCCACACTCGCATCCACTTGAGAAAGTAGAGTGGTAGGCACGCTGATAAAATCAATCCCCCTAAAATAAATGCTACTAGCAAAGCCCACCATATCGCTAATAACACCCCCACCTAAAGCTATCATTAAAGAATGGCGGTTGAGTTGCATTTCAAAGGCATTTTTTAAAATCCGCTCTAATGAAGTGAAATTTTTATGCTTTTCTCCAGATTCTAAAACGCATACTCGCACTTCTAAGGCTTTCAAACGATCTAATAAATAGGGTAAATGTAATCCTGCAACAATGCTATCGCTCACTACAAGCACTTTTTGTTTCATCTCAATAGTAGGTAACACTCCCAAAAAGACTTTATAGCTATTTTCTTTTAAATCAATTAAAATTTCTCGCATGCATTCACTCTACAATGGGGATAAAAATTTGAGGGTTATGATCATTTAAAAATGCCAAACGCTCCACTTTAGTGGATAGAAACCACAAAAAGCGTGTTTTAGTGATACATTCTTCAAAAGGTAGAAAATGCACCACCGGATGCTTTAAAGAATTAAGATATAAAATAGGGTTTCTCGTATCTGTTTGTAAAATATCAATCTTTCTATTATAGGTGTGCGAAAGATTTTCATAACTATCCACAATTTCACTTCTATAGCGTTTGTTAGGGTCAAAGTCATACAATAAAAGCCTTAAATCTAGTTGCGAAGACACATCAAAAATCACTGATGACATATCCTCATTAATATGCAAGCTTTCATTTAAAACCACCACGCTCCTAGAGACTTTAGAAAGCCCCAATTTATTCGTTTTAAACACTGGAGCAAGGCTTTTTTGCAAGGCTTTTCTGTGCTTGCTAGGGCTAAAAAGCTCTTTGCCTACCACGACTAAACCAATTTTTTTCTTATTATCTTCGGCAAGTTTTTGCACAAAATTCTGCCCATAAAAATCCAAATTTACCTCCACGCCCTCTTTTTCTAACGCAGAAATTTTATGATAAATCTTAGGACTAGTGGGGTGTAAAACTTGGATATACAACTTATGGCTTTTTAAATGCTTGTGTAAAAAAAGCGCTTGATACACATCACGCATCATCGCCCTTGGCGATTGTAAACGCATATCAATATACAAATAAATGCTTTTACCAAAAGGAGCTGGGAATTGCCCTACATTGCTTTGGACTTGAAAATACACCCCATTTAAAACTTCAGGGTTACCCACCACCAACAAAACATCTCGTGGCTGTATTACCATAGACACTGAAGAGAGTAAAAATTCATTGTTACGATAAAGCCCTACGATACGAAAATCTTGCTGTCTAATAGAGCCAATATGTCTGTAAGCAAAAATGCTCCCAAAAGGCACGCCAATTTCCATAATTTCGCCTTGTTCTAAGCCAAATTCTTTGGGCGTGCTAGGGATATTAGGCAAGCGAGAGGCAAACTTACTCGCTAAAACTTCTGTTTCATCAATCGTAATGATTTTATCATGGTTTAAAAACAAGTCATGCGCATTTTCTTTTAAGCTTAACACCACACGCATGCGTTTAAAATGCGTCTTTGCAATCTCGCAAATAATGCGTTGTTCCTCCAAATCTGGCATCACAATAAATAAATCGCTCACTTCACTATCAACCACTTGCAAAAGCCTAAAACTTGAAGTCGCATCAAAGCAATGAAAGGAAAAAGTGCTAGGATAATCTTTAGGAATTAAATTTTTATCTTTAACAATCACAATATACAAATTATTACTAAAATAGCGTGCTAAAACCAAGTCTAAAAAATTTTTTGCTACAATGCCATCTAAAATAAGGGCGATTTTTTTCAATTCTAAACTTCCTAAAAATGATTACGCCATTATATCTAAGATTTAAGGCTTAAAAGATGGATTTTCAACTCCAAGCTATGGATAACAACGCACGAGCTGGCGTTTTAAATTTAGCTCACTCTATTGTAGAAACCCCTGTTTTTATGCCTGTAGGCACACAAGGTTGTATCAAATCTTTAGATGCAAATGATATGCAAGAATATTTAAACGCTAAGCTTATTTTAGCTAACACATATCATATGTATCTACGCCCAGGTGAAAGAGTGCTTGAAACTTTAGGGGGCTTACACAACTTTACGCAATTTCAAGGAAGTTTTTTAACTGATAGTGGAGGGTTTCAAGCCTTTAGCTTAAATTCTAATGTCAAATTACAAGAAGATGGAATCATTTTTAAATCACATATTGATGGGAGCAAACACCACTTCACACCCACGAAAGTCCTAGATATTCAATACGCCTTAAATAGCGATATTATGATGGTTTTAGATGATTTAGTGGGCTTGCCAGCACCCCTAAAACGCATTGAAGAATCTATTATTAGAAGTGCTAAATGGGCAAATACTAGCCTAGAATACCACAAAGAAAAAAACCGCCCTAATAATAATCTTTTTGCCATTATCCAAGGAGGAACCAATCTAAAAATGCGAAGTCTAAGTGTGGAATTAACCCATAAAAATTTTGATGGCTATGCTATAGGTGGCTTAGCTGTTGGTGAAAGCACTAACGAAATGGTTGAGACTATCGCTCATACCGCTCCCCTACTACCTAAAGACAAACCACGCTACTTAATGGGCGTAGGCACACCTGAAAATATTTTAGATGCTATCAATTTAGGGGTGGATATGTTTGATTGTGTGATGCCTACAAGAAATGCAAGAAATGCCACACTCTTTACACACTTTGGCAAAATTTCTATCAAAAATGCTCAATATAAAACAGACAATACCCCCATTGAAGAAAATTGCACATGTTACACTTGTAAGCGTTATTCTAAGGCTTATTTACACCATTTATTTAAGGCCAAAGAGCTTACTTATGCTCGTCTAGCAAGCCTGCATAATTTACATTTTTATTTAGAGCTTACCAGAGAGGCTAGAAAGGCGATTTTAGAAAAGCGGTTTTTGAGTTTTAAAAAAGAGTTTTTAGAAAATTATTCAAGGCAAAATTTCTAATCTATTCTCAGTATCCCTAAAATTCCTAATATCTTTAACAAGCAAGCTCTTATTAAGGGTTTCATTCAATCCTACTACTACGAAAAGGGGTAAAAAAACCTAACCTATTTAATTAAGTTAATATTCAACTCTTATAAGCATAAAATAATTTTAAATAAAATGTCTTTAAGTATAATAGTTACACTAAAGTATTAAGTGCCTTTGGTGTTTAGATTATCTTCTTATTTCTTAGTCTTTTCTTTAGCAAACTCTTCTTTTTAAAAATGGATTGATACTCTTGCAATGATTTTTAAGATAGATATAATTCAAGATATTTCTTAGTAGATTGGTTTTAAAATATAGAGTTGTAGCTTGAATAAGATTTTAAGATAGCTCTATTCTTATAAAGCGCTAATAGATTATTTAATCACACAACAAAATGAGCTAATTTAAATAAAAATCAACTAAAAAACTTCGCAAAAAATCAAAAAAAAGAGTTTATCGCTGTAGAGTAATTTTTAGATTAAATACAAAAACTTTTAAAGTCTTTTAATTTTTTATAAGTTTTCAAGTTTGTTAAGGATTTCTTAGTCAGTTTAAGAGTAGCTATTGTAAAATACATTTACGCCCCATAGTTGCATTATGGGGCAAATATACTTTCTTTAAGAGTTTGTCATGGAAATCAAACATGATAAAAACTCTTGGCTAGTATTATACATTAAATTCTCTTTTAAGGGATTTAAAGTAGTCTTTTCTATAGAAAAGTAATGAGCCAAAGTTCCTCTAAGCTCTTAAAGCTTAGGGGTTTCCTTTAGAGTAGTAGATTTGTCTTTCAAAACTTTTGGGGCGTTTTAATTAAGTGTAAACAAGTAAGGAATACCATAATCTTTCAATCAAATCTCTTAATTTTTAAAGGATTTAAAAAAGCGTATTAATGGCAACATTCTCTCGTAAGTTTTACGAAAAATTTT
Source organism: Helicobacter cetorum (assembly GCF_900198405.1). Classification (GTDB taxonomy): domain Bacteria; phylum Campylobacterota; class Campylobacteria; order Campylobacterales; family Helicobacteraceae; genus Helicobacter; species Helicobacter cetorum_C. The sequence continues at coordinate 22,493 of NZ_FZMR01000016.1, read as the reverse complement.
ATAAGACTTAGTTTCTGCAAACAATAACGGCTCATACAAATCACGATACCAAATAAAAGGGTTATCATGATAAATTTCATCATTCTCTAAAATATTCTTAAAAAAATCTAAAATCTTTTTAAAACTCAAGTCTTGATAAAAACAAGGCTTACCATTAACAGAATTTAAAGGGTTTTCATATAGCATGTCTAAATACGCATTTTTATGCGTATTTAAGTATCTCACATAATCAATAACTTCATCAAAATCTTTAAAATCATGCACATTCACAAAACTCTTAGGATTAAAATCTTTAGCCACACTAGGACTCCCCCAATAGATAGGAATAGTATGACTAAAATAAGCGTCTATGATTTTCTCTGTTACATAGCCATAACCTTTAGAATTTTCAAAACATAAATTAAATTTGTATTGACTTAAAAATTCCCATTTATTACTTACTCTATAACCCAAGGTGTTCTTTACCCCCCCCCAGCAATCGCATCTACACAACTTAAAGCATCATAAAAAGCATTTCTTATAGGTGCTTCTTTATTGCTAGAAACAAAACTTACAAAACCTCTTTTAAAGGGGTCAGCTTGCCCCTTTAAAATCTTATATAAGTTAGGAAATTCCTCTCTAAAATGCGTGCCATCTTTCTTTGTATAAGGACTATTAAAGGTTTTGTAGGGTGTGTCATCATTGGCACGACAAAGTGTAAAAAGGTTTATATAATGCAATGACAAATAATATGTTGGCACACGCAAATAACGATTGCCAAATTCCAAATTATCACAACCTATAGCATAATCGAATAAATTAAAATTAACAACTTCATTTTCACCGCTATACCAGAAACGCTTAGTATTATGATAAGATAGAATATTTCTTGTAGCCCCATTAGGCACACCAAAAACTATATCAGTTGGTCTATGAAAGTCTTTATGTAAAGTAATCTCATAATACTGACTTAAGATAAAATATAAAAGATGTTCCTTGAAACCCTGTAAGGAATCTTCGCTCCACCAATTCGCTACAGCTATGTTTAAAGGGGGTTTATAAGAGACTTCATCAATCTCACAACTTTCTATGTAAGCATCCAGTAGTGGTTGGAACAAAAACAATCCTTCAAAATCTAATATCTAGAATTATTTTGACACAAAAAACATTAAAACTACCTAATATTAACAATTATCACAGCCTATGATTCAAAAACCTAAAGAGAGCTTAAACTCTCTAAAAAGCTAGAGTTAAAGTAGCGCTATAGACCCCACTCTCAAAATTGCTCGCTGCACCTTGAGGCAAATGAATGTGCATATATTTCAAACACCCATTGACCACTTTATCATACTTTTTTTCAAAAGAATGGTGGTGTTCTAAGGGTGCGGAAAAATTCTTGTCTAGCTCAAAGCGATTAGCCTTAACAAATAAGCTCTCCCCAAAAAGCGATTTCATCGCCGAAACAAACACACGCTTATGAATAGGAATAGTAATAATACCATCACTCACAGATGACACTAAAGGGCGTGAAGAAAACAAGCTAATCCCCCTAATCTCTTCTGCACCCACAACGCTCCAAAAAATGCCTAAAATAACTAGCGTCCTAACCCCATCATTTATCCTTTAAACTTGCTGTTCGTTTTTTTTAAAAAAAGGCACTCTATCGTAAAATTCCTTAAAATCCTATTAAGAAAGCCTTATTTTGAGATACCATTCTAGCCAATTTTTAATAACAATCTTTTCCTAAAATCTCTTTTTTGACTAAAAATGATAAAAATCTCTCAGGCATTTGAGAAATTATCCTATAACGCGCCCCTTTAAATTCAAATTCCAAGCTAGTGGCATGGAGCATAAGTAGTGGGGCATTATTTTCACGCTTTAATCTTAGATATTCTCTGGCATTTTCATCATTCACCCCATAAAGCCCTTCGCCTACAATTCTATGACCCACGCTACTTAAATGCAAGCGGATTTGGTGCGTGCGCCCGGTGAGTGGGGTAACTCTAATTAAGCTAGTATCCAAAAAAGAATTGTAAGTTAATGGCTCAATAAGCGTCATTGAGAGTTTGCCTAAAGGAGAAATACAAGAGCGGATACGCAAATCTTTTTGAATGTTTTGTGGCACTAAAATGGGCTTATTGACACACAAGCTTTGAGTGATTTTACCATGCACTAAGGCTAAATAACTTTTCTTAACTTTTTTTTGCATAAAGAGTGTTTTTAAATCTTTGGTGCTTTGTAGAGTTTTACCCACTAGGACTAACCCACTGGTTTCATAATCTAGTCTGTGGGCTGGGTGGGCGTTTTTACCAAAATGAGACTGAATGCAATCTAGCAAGCTTTCATGGTAAAAATAGCCCTTAGGGTGGGTATAAACTTGAGCTAATTTGTCAAACACGCCAAAGTCTTTGGTTTCAAAAACAAGCTTTTGAGAGTTTTGATTAGGCTTAAAATAAATCAAGCTTACTAAACCTTGAATGATTTGAGATTTACGCACTATTTTATGAGCTTGTTTTAAGCGTTCTTTGTCAATATGGCGTTGAGCTTCTTTGAGTGAGCATTTTAAAATATCACGCACAAAAAATAAGGCTTTTGTGGGCTTTAAAATTTCAAATTCTTCTTCAATAAAAGGCACTACAATAAACTTTTAACAAACATCTTAGGCTCATTAGAATACTCATCTAACTCCACGCTAAAAAGCACACCCACTTTTTCACCCACTTTCAAAAATCGTTCAGCACAAAAATAAATGGCGTCTTTCACGCATTCATTGTCTTTAAAACGCAAAATTTGATGGCTTTCTTTAATAATCTTCTCTTCTATGACTTCTAAATTTTGAGCTTCAAATAAAGGTTCTGGGTTTTCTTGTCCATAAGGTTCGCCCAATTCTATAATCTCTAAAAGCTCTTTATCCACATCTCTCAGCTTTAATTCCAAAGGCTCTATAGCACTATGAACGCTCTCTATTTGCCATTCATACAGCTCTAAAGCCTCAAAAACTTGCATAACTTTTTCTTGCTCTAAACTAAGTCCACAAGCCTTTCTATGCCCCCCATATCCTAATAAAAGATGAGACACACCATTTAAGGCATCAATTAAATTAATCCCTTGAAAACTACGCCCACTCCCTTTAAAAACCCCATTTTTAAGCCCTAAAACCAAACTTGGTTTTTGAGTAGCCTCTACTAAGCGTGATGCAACAATACCCAAAACCCCCTCATGCCAACTCTCCTTAAAAGCAATCACAACCTTTTTTCCTTTTAAAGCACACTCTAAAGCCTCTTCAAAAACTTGCTGTTGGGTAGCTTTTCGCTCCAAATTGCATGTTTTTAGTTGGTGGTATAAAATTTGTCTTTGAGTTTCACTCCTAGCATTTAAAAAATCTAAGGCTATTTTGGGGTCTTGCATACGCCCTGCAGAGTTGAGTAAAGGAGCGATATTAAAAGAAATATCACTCGCTTTCAAAGAACGCTTTCTAAAAACTTCTCTTTCACGCAAAAACCCCATGGCCCCTATTGGCTCTTTTTGTAAAAAATACAAGGTTTTTTGCACTAAAAAGCGATTAAAAAAGGTCAAAGGCATCATATCAGCAATCGTAGCCACTCCAGCTAGGCATAATAACTCGCTAGAATGGCTTTTTTCTTTTTTTAAGAGTTTATGAATGCCATAACATAAATAAAATGCCACTAGCGCCCCACACACTTCTTTTTGCACAAAAGCACAATCAGGTTGTTGGGGGTTAATTACGGCATAGGCATTAGGCACTTCATCATTATGCAAACAATGATGGTCTGTAATGATGAGCGTATAATTTTTTTCTTTACAAAAATCTGCAGCTTCAAAGGCACTAATGCCATTATCCACCGTGATAATCAAGGGGGCATGATGTTTTTCTAAAAACTTTTTAGAAATTCCATAGCCATCAACAAAGCGATTAGGGATTGCAAAGCGAGCATGTTTATAACCTAAAGCCTCAAAAAATTTCGCCATAATAGCTGTGCTAACTACACCATCTACATCATAATCGCCTACCACTAAAATTTCAGTGTTGGTTTGCATAGCCTCTACAATTTTAGAAGCACCCTTTTCTAAATCTTTAAACAAAAAGGGCGAGGGAAACCCCTTTTCATAAGAAATAGAAGTGATTTGCTCTTCTATTTGGGCTTTAAGCTTTTGTTTCATCTCTTATTGATTAAGATTTATTACGAGCATGCTTAATAAAATCTAAAATAATAGGATTAGGGCTTTGCAACCTAGAAGTAAACTCCGGATGGAATTGCACGCCCACAAAGAAAGGATGGTTTTTTAATTCAACCGCCTCAACCAAGTCATTAGCCCCAACACCCACAACCTTTAAGCCCTGAGATTCCCACTCCTTGCGATAAATAGGATTAACCTCATATCTATGGCGGTGGCGCTCTTTCACGCACGATTTTTTATACGCGCTTTCTAGCTTACTGTTTGGTGCAATCTTGCATTCATATTCGCCTAATCGCATAGTCCCCCCTAAAGGCGAATTATAAGTGCGCACTTGCTTATGATTATTTTGGTCAATAAAATCTTCAATTAAATACACTACCGGATTCTCACAATCTTTGTCAAACTCCGTAGAATTAGCCCCCTTTAAACCCAAAACATTATGACAAAATTCAATAATGGCTAATTGCATGCCTAAACAAATTCCTAAGAAAGGAAGTTTTTCTAACCTAGCTCTTTTTATCGCACACATTTTTCCTTCAATGCCCCTTTCTCCAAAGCCTCCGGGAACTAAAATCGCATCAACACCTTCTAAGTCAGTTTCATCGTTAAAATTCTCGCTATCTAGCCATTTAATCTCTACATGTGCATCCAAATGCGCCCCCGCATGCGTTAAAGCCTCAATCAAAGATTTATAAGATTCTTTTAAACTTAGATACTTGCCTACAAAGCCGATTTTCACTTTGTGTTTAGGAGCGATAATCTTTTCTACTAGAGTGTTCCATGCCGCCATTTTAGGGTGTAGTTTATTTAAATTAAAGCGTCTAGCAATGGGCGTAAGAATGCCTTCTTGCAAGAAAAGAATTGGGCATGCATAAATGCTTTTTGCATCAGTAGCGACAATCACGCTGTCTTGTTCTACATCACAACTTAAAGCGATTTTCTTTTTCAACTCTTTATCTAATGGCTTAGGCGAACGGGCTAAGATAATTTGGGGCGTTACTCCAAGACGGCGTAATTCTTGCACTGAATGTTGCGTGGGCTTAGTTTTTAATTCATTAGTGGTTTGGATATAGGGGATTAAGGTTACATGCACATTAATCACTTTTTCACTTCCTAGCTCTAATTTAAGCTGTCTAATAGCCTCTAAATAAAACATACCCTCCATATCGCCCACGGTTCCGCCCACTTCAACGATTAAAAAATCTAGTCCCTTAGCTGCATTTTTAATGCGCCTTTTAATTTCATCGGTTACATGGGGGACTATTTGAATAGTCTTGCCTAGATATTTACCTTTTCTCTCATTTTCTATCACGCTTGAAAAAATCTGACCGGTAGTGAAATTATTCAATCTCGTTAAATTCTTATTCAAAAAGCGTTCATAATGCCCTATGTCTAAATCTGTTTCAGCTCCATCACTTGTAACAAACACTTCGCCATGCTCTAAGGGACTCATCGTGCCCGGGTCAATATTAATATAAGGGTCAATTTTTAAAATAGAAACTTGGTAGTTGCAATGTTGTAAAAGCGTAGCAATTGAAGAGGAAGAAATCCCTTTTCCTAGAGAGCTTAATACTCCCCCTGTAACGAATATAAATTTGGCTCTATCCATAATGTTATCGTGTTCCTTTTGATTTTATATTCTAAATTGTAGTCTAAAAAGGGTTAAAAAGCCTTGAAAAACGATAAAATCTCATTGTATTTTAATGAAAAGACTCTATAAGACATTTTATCTTTTAGTTTCTTATCAGCTCTTTTCTACTAAAATATAAGGCTTTTATTTTTTAAAATTTTTGAGAAATGTTTTTTGAATTTAAAATAAGAAATTAAAGCCACTTAAATAATTTAAGGAATGCTAAATAATCATGCCAACGGATAAAACACTAGAAAATAATCTCTCTAAAGAACCACAAAAACCTTTATATGCCCAAGTAAAAGCTCTCTTTGTTTTGGGTGCTATTTTTAGTTTGCTTTTTGGAATAATTGCTTGTTTGGTTCTCTTTGGTCATGCAGATTTTTTAGACCAAGCGATTTTTAGCCTAGTGCGTTCACACCCCTTTGATTCCAATCCTACTTTAGCTGAAGTGGTGCGTCATGCGACTTTTTTAGGCTCTTCAAAACTTATTTTACCCCTAAGCTTATTAGTAGGAGGGTTTTTAGCACTCTATCGTAAAAATTTAGTGCTTGGGGTGTGGTTTGTGCTTAGTGTTGTGATTACTGAGGCGGTTTTAAAACTTTTAAAACATCTCATCGCACGCCCTAGACCAAACCCCAATGAGTGGCTTTCAAATCCGCATGGTTTTAGCTTTCCTAGTGGGCATTCGCTTTCTAGTGCCATTTTCTATGGACTAATCATTTTGCTATTACCCCATTTTATCTCTAATCAAAAGATTAGAAACGCTCTCATATACGCCTTGCTTTTTTTCATTCTTTTAATGGGATTAGCTCGTATTTATTTGGGGGTGCATTATCCTAGTGATGTTTTAGGGGGGTTTTGTTTAGGAGCGTTAGGGGCTTGCTTTTTGGTTGGAGCCTATTTGAGCGTGTTTAAAAAGTTTTAAGCATTTTGATACATACAGATATGCTGGTTATCTAGTTTTTGGGAGAGGATATTAGGCGTTGGACTTAAAGGCGTTATTACAGCAGTTTATTAATCTATTTACTAAACTCAATAAAAAACAAAAAATTGCCATTATTTCAGCTAGTGTGTTGAGTGTAGCACTGATTGTTTTTTTATTAGTCTATCCTGCCCATGATAAAAAATATTCTAGTGGTTATGGCGTGCTTTTTGAAGGAATGGATGCAAGTGATAACGCTTTAATTTTACAACATCTCCAGCAAAATCAAATCCCTTATAAAATCCCTAAAGATGACACCATTCTCATTCCTAAGGATAAAATCTATGAAGAAAGGATTGCCCTTAGCTCTCAAGGCATTCCAAGAACAAGCAAAGTAGGTTTTGAAATTTTTGACACTAAAGACTTTGGGGCGACTGATTTTGACCAAAATATCAAACTTATTAGAGCGATTGAAGGCGAACTCTCACGCACGATTGAAAGCTTAAACCCTATCGCTAAAGCCAATGTGCATATTGCTGTGCCTAAAGATAGCGTGTTTGTCTCCAAAGAAACGCCTCCAACTGCCTCTGTCATGCTTAAGATGAAACCTAACATGAAACTTTTACCCACTCAAATCTTAGGCATTAAGAATTTGATTGCTGCCTCTGTGCCAAAGCTTGTGATAGAAAATGTTAAGATTGTGAATGAAAATGGCGAGCCACTAGGCGAAGGCGATAGCTTAGATAATTCTAGAGAACTAGCCCTAGAGCAACTCCACTACAAACAAAACTTTGAAAACATTTTAGAAAGTAAAATCATGAATATTCTCTCCCCTATCGTGGGAGGCAAGGATAAGGTGGTAGCAAGGGTTAATGCAGAATTTGATTTTAGCCAAAAGAAAAGCACTAAAGAGACTTTTGACCCTAATAATGTCGTTAGGAGCGAGCAAAATTTAGAAGAAAAAAAAGAGGGAGCTCCTAAAAAACAAGTCGGTGGCGTTCCCGGAGTGGTGAGTAATATTGGTCCTGTGCAAGGGCTAAAGGATAATAAAAACCAAGAAAAATACGAGAAATCTCAAAACACCACGAATTATGAAGTGGGTAAAACTATCAGTGAGATTAAAGGCGAGTTTGGAACTTTAGTGCGTTTAAATGCCGCTGTAGTTGTTGATGGCAAGTATAAAAGTGTTACTAAAGATGATATAACCTCTTTAGAGTATGTTCCCTTAAGTGATGAGGCGTTAAAAAAAATTAATGCCCTTGTCAAACAAGCCATTGGCTATAGCCAAACTAGGGGCGATGATGTAACGGTAAGTAACTTTGAGTTTAACCCCTATGTGCCAACTATCAATAACGCTACCTTAGCAGAAAAAATTGCCAATAAAGCCCAAAAAATCTTAGGCCCTTTCACACCACTCATCAAATATATTCTTGTGGCTATCGTGCTGTTTGTATTCTACAAAAAAGTGATTGTGCCATTCAGCGAACGCATGCTTGAAGTCGTGCCTGATGAAGATACAGAAGTCAAATCTATGTTTGAAGAAGAAGATGAAGAAGAAGATGAGTTAAATAAGTTTGGTGATTTAAGAAAGAAAGTAGAAGACCAGCTGGGGCTTAATGGTGGCTTTAGCGAAGATGAAGTAAGATACGAAATCATGTTAGAAAAAATTAAAGGCACCCTTAAAGAACGCCCTGATGAAATCGCTACTCTATTTAAGCTACTCATCAAGGACGAAATAGGCTCTGAAGGAGCAAAAGGCTAAAAATGGCAATTAAACTCACACCTAAACAAAAGGCTCAATTAGACGAACTCTCTATGAGTGAAAAAATCGCTATCTTACTTATTCAAGTGGGCGAAGAAACAACCGGCGAAATTCTAAGGCATTTAGACATTGATTCAATCACAGAGATTTCTAAGCAAATCGTGCAATTAAATGGCACAGACAAGCAAATTGGTGCAGCAATTTTAGAAGAGTTTTTTGCTATTTTTCAATCTAACCAATATATCAATACCGGTGGCTTAGAATACGCTAGAGAGCTTTTAACTAGGACTTTAGGGAGCGAAGAAGCGCGCAAGGTTATGGATAAGCTCGCTAGAAGTTTGCAATCTCAAAAAAACTTCGCTTATTTAGGAAAAATCAAACCTCAGCAATTAGCCGATTTTATTATTAATGAACACCCTCAAACCATTGCATTAATTTTAGCTCATATGGAAGCTACTAATGCGGCTGAAACTTTGAGCTATTTTCCTGATGAAATGAAAGCTGAAATTTCTATTAGAATGGCAAATTTAGGCGATATATCGCCCCAAGTAGTCAAGCGAGTTTCCACCGTTTTAGAGAACAAGCTAGAATCACTCACTAGTTATAAAATTGAAGTGGGTGGCTTAAGAGCGGTGGCTGAAATCTTTAACCGCCTAGGACAAAAGAGCGCTAAAACCACGCTAGCTCGTATTGAAAATGTGGATAATAAATTAGCTAGTGACATTAAAGAAATGATGTTTACTTTTGAAGATATTGTAAAATTAGACAATTTTGCTATCAGAGAGATTTTAAAAGTAGCAGATAAAAAAGACTTGTCTCTTGCTTTAAAAATTTCTACCCAAGAATTGCGCGATAAATTCTTAGCCAACATGAGTAGCAGAGCTAGTGAGCAGTTTGTAGAAGAAATGCAGTATTTAGGGGCAGTCAAAATCAAAGATGTAGATGTGGCTCAACGAAAAATTATTGAAATCGTGCAGAACTTACAAGAAAAAGGCATTATTCAAACGAGTGAGGAGGGCGATGTAATTGAATAGTCAAGAAAATTTAATTCAAAAAGACAATTTGAATAAGCATGATATTCAAAGATATGAATTTAAGAGTATGGCAAATTTCAGTCCAAATGCCACACAGCAGACCAACTCTACTCAAGATTTGTCTGTTCCTAAAGAAAATGTAGAACAAAAATTAATGGAAAACGATTTAATAGAATGCTTGCTAAAAAAAACCGATGAATTATCAAGTCATTTAGTCAAATTACAAATGCAATTTGAGAAAGCTCAAGAAGAGAGTAAATCCTTGATTGAAAACGCTAAAAATGATGGCTATAAAATCGGCTTTAAAGAAGGCGAAGAAAAAGCACGCAACGAGCTAGTTAATAGCGTCAATGATGAAAAAAACCAACTCTTACACGCTATTACTTCGTTGCATGAAAAAATGAAAAGCTCTGAAGAACATTTGATGGCTTTAGAAAAAGAATTGAGTGCGATTGCAATAGATATTGCTAAAGAAGTGATAGTAAAAGAAGTAGAAGATAATAGCCAAAAAGTAGCCCTAGCTCTAGCTGAAGAGTTATTAAAGAATGTTTTAGATGCAACAGATATTCATCTAAAGGTTAACCCCCTAGACTATCCCTTTTTAAACGAGCATTTGCAAAATACTTCAAAAATCAAGCTAGAGAGCAATGACGCTATTTCTAAGGGGGGCGTTGTGATTAGTAGCTCTAATGGAAGCATTGATGGGAATTTAATGGAGCGTTATAGAACGCTCAAAGAAAGCGTTTTGGATAATTTTAAGGTATAGCTTTGGCTGAAGAACAAATTTTAAAACAAACTTTTGATTTAAACCCTGATGATATTAAAAATTTGCAAGAAGTGTGTGCAAAATTACGAGAGCGTATTTTAGAAGTGGTAAGTAAAAATGGGGGGCATTTAAGCTCATCTTTGGGGGCAGTAGAGCTTATTGTAGGCATGCATGCCTTATTTGATTGCAAAAAAAACCCCTTTATTTTTGACACTTCTCATCAAGCTTATGCTCACAAGCTTTTAACTGGGCGTTTTGAAGAATTTAGCACCTTGAGACAATTTCAAGGCTTAAGCGGTTTTACTAAGCCTAGTGAGAGTGAGTGCGATTACTTTATTGCTGGGCATAGCTCTACTTCTGTTTCTCTTGGTGTGGGAGTGGCTAAAGCCTTTCATTTAAAACAAGAAAGTGGTATTCCTATAGCTTTGCTAGGCGATGGAAGTATTAGTGCAGGACTTTTTTATGAAGCCCTAAATGAACTAGGCGATAGAAAATACCCTATGATAATCATTCTTAATGATAATGAGATGAGTATTAGCACACCTATTGGAGCCTTATCAAAAGCCCTTAGCCAACTTATGAAAGGTCCTTTTTATCAATCCTTTCGCTCTAAAGTTAAAAAAATTTTAAACACCTTACCTGAGAGTGTGAATTACTTAGCGAGCCGTTTTGAAGAATCTTTTAAGCTTATAACGCCGGGCGTGTTTTTTGAAGAATTGGGCATCAATTATATAGGGCCTATCAATGGGCATGATTTAAACGCTATTATTGAAACCTTAAAATTAGCCAAAGAGCTTAAAGAGCCTGTGTTAATCCATGCACAAACCCTAAAGGGTAAGGGCTATGAAAAGGCTGAGGGGAAATACGAAAAATGGCATGGCGTAGGGCCTTTTGATTTAAATACCGGTTTGTCTAAAAAATCTAAGAGTGCGGTTTTATCGCCCACTGAAGTGTATTCTAACACCCTTTTAGAATTAGCTAAAAGAGATGAAAAAATCGTAGGCGTAACTGCTGCTATGCCTAGTGGTACAGGCTTAGATAAACTCATCAATGCTTATCCTTCACGCTTTTTTGATGTGGCTATTGCTGAACAACATGCCCTAACTTCTAGTGCTGCTATGGCTAAAGAAGGGTTTAAGCCTTTTGTAAGTATCTATTCCACTTTTTTACAACGAGCTTATGACCAAATTGTCCATGATGCTTGTATTTCTAGCCTACCCATTAAACTCGCTATTGATAGAGCAGGTATTGTGGGTGAAGATGGCGAAACGCACCAAGGGCTTTTAGATGTAGCGTATTTGCGCTGTATTCCTAATATGGTTATTTTTGCTCCACGAGATAATGAAACTTTAAAAAACGCCGTTCTTTTTGCGAACGATTATCAAACAAGCCCTTGTGCGTTCCGCTATCCAAGGGGAGCATTTGTGTTAAAAGACAATGTTTTTAAGCCTAGTGAATTCGTTTTAGGACAAAGTGAATTGTTAAAAAAAGAAGGCGAAATTTTACTCATAGGCTATGGTAATGGCGTAGGAAGAGCGCATTTAGTCCAACTTGCTTTAAAAGAGAAAAACATAGAATGCGCTCTGTTAGATTTAAGATTTCTTAAGCCCTTAGATAAAAATTTAAATTCAATTATTGCCCCCTATAAAAAGCTTTATATTTTTAGCGATAATTACAAGCTTAGCGGAGTGGCTAGTGCGATTTTAGAAGCTTTAAGCGAACAAAATATTTTAAAACCTATCAAAAGCTTTGAAATCACTGATGAATTTGTCATGCATGGAAACACCGCCTTAGTAGAAAAATCCTTAGGCTTAGACACAGAGAGTTTAACTAACGCTATTTTAAAAGATTTAGGACACATAGAATGAAACAAACCCCAAAAATCCCTATGAAAAATATCCGCAACTTTTCTATAATCGCTCATATTGACCATGGTAAAAGCACCTTAGCGGATTGCTTAATTAGTGAGTGTAATGCTATTAGTAACAGAGAAATGACTAGTCAAGTTATGGATACTATGGATATTGAAAAAGAAAGGGGTATTACCATAAAGGCTCAAAGCGTGCGCTTGAATTACACGCTTAATGGAGAAGATTATGTATTAAATCTCATTGACACCCCAGGGCATGTGGATTTTAGCTATGAAGTGTCTCGCTCTTTGTGTTCATGCGAAGGGGTGCTATTAGTCGTGGATGCCACTCAAGGCGTAGAAGCTCAGACCATTGCCAATGTCTATATCGCTTTAGATAATGATTTAGAAATTTTACCCGTGATAAATAAGATTGATTTACCTAATGCCAATGTTTTAGAGGTCAAACAGGATATTGAAGACACGATTGGCATTGATTGCTCTAGTGCTAATGAAGTGAGCGCTAAAACTAGACTTGGCATTAAGGACTTATTAGAAAAAATTATCACTACCATTCCTGCTCCTAGTGGAAACCCTAATGCCCCTTTAAAAGCACTCATTTATGATTCATGGTTTGATAATTATTTAGGGGCATTAGCCCTTGTGCGTGTTATAGATGGAAATATCAGCACAGAGCAAGAAATTTTAGTGATGGGAACGGGTAAAAAACACGGCGTTTTAGGGCTTTACTACCCAAACCCTTTGAAGAAAATCCCTACTAAGAGTTTAGAGTGTGGGGAAATTGGCATTGTAAGTTTAGGGCTAAAGAGTGTTACTGATATTGCGGTGGGTGATACTTTAACAGACGCTAAAACACCCACTACTGAGCCCGTTGAAGGCTTTATGCCGGCTAAACCCTTTGTCTTTGCAGGGCTTTATCCTATAGAAACCGATAGATTTGAAGATTTGAGAGAAGCGTTACTCAAACTCCAGCTCAATGATTGTGCTTTGAATTTTGAGCCTGAAAGCTCAGTTGCACTAGGCTTTGGCTTTAGGGTAGGGTTTTTAGGCTTATTGCATATGGAAGTGATTAAAGAGAGATTAGAGAGAGAATTTAGCCTTAACTTAATCGCTACCGCTCCCACTGTGGTGTATAAAGTGTATTTAACAGATGGCAGTATTAAATATGTCCAAAACCCTAGCGAATTACCCCCTGAAAACAATATTGCTTGTATCAAAGAGCCATATGTTAGAGCGACTATTATTACCCCTAGCGAGTTTTTGGGTAATTTAATGCATTTATTAAATAATAAGCGTGGCATTCAAGAAAAAATGGAATATTTAAACCAGTCTCGTGTCATGCTCACCTATTGCTTGCCTAGCAATGAAATTGTTATGGATTTTTATGACAAGCTCAAATCTTGTACCAAAGGCTATGCGAGCTTTGATTATGAGCCTATAGAAAATAGAGAAGGTAATTTAGTCAAGCTTGATGTGAGAGTAGCGGGCGATATTGTAGATGCACTTTCTATTATAGTAGATAAAAACAAGGCGTATGAAAAGGGGCGTGCTTTAGTAGAAGCGATGAAAGAGCTCATCCCACGCCAGCTTTTTGAAGTCGCTATTCAAGCAAGTGTAGGTAATAAAGTTATCGCAAGAGAGACTGTAAAATCAGTCGGTAAGAATGTAACAGCTAAGTGCTATGGGGGCGATATTACACGAAAAAGAAAACTCTTAGAAAAGCAAAAAGAAGGCAAGAAACGCATGAAAGCTATTGGTAAGGTAGAACTCCCTCAAGAGGCGTTTTTAGCGATATTAAAGATTGATTAAAAAACCTTTTAGAACGCATGCTTTTAAAACATGCTATCTAATATTCATAGCAAAATAAAAAACCATGTTACAACTTTTGGTCTTATTTTATAAGACTTATTAGGATTTAATTAGTTCTTTTAATATAAAATGCTGTGCAAAGTTTTTTATTTAAGGAGTGTTTGTGAAAAAAATTGGCATAGTGGGTTCTGTTTTTATTAGTTTGGTTTTTGTAGCGTGTGCTCCTAAGATAGAAGTCAGCCATAATGTCCCTACTAACTTCACTTATAAAAGCACCACTAAGCAAGAGGTATCCAAACATAAAAGCGTGTTGCTTTTAAACAGCGTGCAGTTCAAAGGCGATGAAAAAGAGAGCAAGGATTTTAGCGCTAAATTAAAAGAAAACATCAAGCATTTGTTGCAAAATCAAGGCTATGACATTGTAGAAGTGAGTAAGCAAGAAGATCTAAGCTATGAGCAAAAACAAAATAGTGCTTTTGAAATCACGCTTAATGGCGAATTAGACATTGCTAAAAGCATTTCTTATGAAGATAGCGGTGGTGCAAAGCTAAGTTTCATTGGCTCTATTGGCTTAAGAACTGAAGAAGGTAAGATGTCTGTAGTAGGTGTGGTAAACATAACCTTTTTAGAGCCTTTAAGCAACACTACCTTAAACACCTTTAGCATTAAAGCAGGCGAGCTAAACAAAGAAACTTATGCCTACAAGCACCAATCTTTCAATGGCACGCTAAGCTGGATGAGCTACTTTATGAAAGGCAAAAGCAATCTCAATGATAAGACCCACGCCTTAATGAATAACACCTTTAACAAGCTCATGCAAGAAATAGACAATAAAATCCAAAAGCCACAGCTAGAGATCTATGAAAAAAACAGCGTCTCTATCCGCTCTAAAATCCATTATTAAAATGGGTTTTAAAATTTTGGGTAAAAGCAAGTTTTTATTACCAAAGATGATTAACAAAAAATCTCATATAGTTTAATCCTTAAGGTTAGAATAATGACATTTTAATCTTAAAAGGATAGACGATGAGTAAAAAAGAAAATCAAAGCAACCAAACTACCCCCCCCCCCCCGCAAGTAACCATGAAAGCATAGTGCCTCTAAAAGTAACCACACGCTTTTTAGAGATTAAGAATTTTAGGAATATTGGCGTTAAAGACGAGCAAGAAAAATGCGAAAGACTATACCTTAACAATTCATTTAGTAACGATAAATTAGGTGGTTTGGTTCTTATTATAGGTGAGAATAATACCGGCAAGAGCAATTTATTGAAAGCCCTAGGGTGTTTTGGCGAGCATTTAGATGAATTTAAAGAAAATTGCACCCCTAATTACTTAGGTTTTGAAGATACAATTACGCATTTAGGGTTATGTACAGAAGAAAAAAGTGGCAAAGATAAAAAGAGTGAAAATAAGGCAAGTATAGAGATTGAACATGATAGAATTTCGTATTCTTTAACTCCAAAAACCGAACAACTTAAAAGCGTTTGTTTTAAAGTGCTTAATAATTTAGACATGGAAACAAGCATTAAAGAAGACTTCACAAACAAACTTAATCGCACTAGCAATGCAGATAGTTTATTAAAGCTCTTTAATGAAATTTTGCGTTATCAAGACAATGAAAAACCTAATGGCATAAAAGAACAATTTAAAAAGGATTTAATTACTTGCAAGACAAGATTAAAGCAAGAGTTAGAAAAAATCACTAATCAATTAGGCGGCTATTTCAATTCAACTGAAGAGTTGGAAGAGTTGATAGAAACTATTTGTGATGAAGATACAGCATTAAAAGACATGCAAGAGAATTTAGAACAATTCAAGCAACTTGCAAACGAATATACTGACAAAATCAATCGTGGCTATACTAGGATAAATCCCCCAACTTTCCCTACAATCAATTTAAAAGAGCCTATTTTAAGTTCACATGTGGATTATGAGAGCATAGAGAATATTTTAGAAGATTATCCTTTGGGTAAAATTGAGTATTTCTTGCACTCTAAACTCGCTCAAATCATTTATTACAAACCCACAACAAGCTTTAGCTCCAAAGATTTGATGACAACGCCAGATGATTTGATTCAAAGCAAGTTTTTTAATCTTTTGTTTAATGCTGTCAATAAAAATGCTTTTGAAGAAATAAAGAATGCCTATATCAAGGCTAAGGATAAATCAGAAGGTTATTTAAATCAAGCAGGCAGAAAGTATGAAAAGCTTATCAATGAAGAGATTTCTAAACATTTCAACCAAATGTATTTTCAAAATAAAAATGAAGATTTGTATTATGAATTTGATTTTAAGCTAGATAGCCAAAAAGTCTCACTCTCACTATTCAAGCGGAATAAGAAAAGCGAAGAAGAAGTTTTAGAATTAGACCATCAAAGCGATGGGTTTAGGTGGTATTTTGATTTGTTTTTCAATCTTTTGTGTAGCCCTGAGTTAGTGCCTAATTCTATTGTTTTAATGGATGAGACTGGGGCTAATCTCTCTGTTCCTACACGCATAGAGTATCGCAATTTTTTAAAAAAGTTGGGGCAAGAAAAGGGGATTACCTTTGTTATAAGCACGCATGACCCCTTTTTGGTTGATGCAGACCATTTAGATGAGTTAAGGATTTTAAGCTTAGATAAAGATTTGCGTAATGTGAATATCAATCATTTTTCATCTATCAGCCTAGACGATAGCGATTCCTTAAAGCGTATCAAAAATGCTTTAGGAGTGGAAAAACGCCATCTAATCGGCTCAAAATGTGTGTTTGTAGAAGGCATTAGCGATTACAATTATCTAAGTGCATTTAAATTGCTCTATGAAAAAGAAAAAGAGAAGTCTCTAAATATGGTGTTTTTACCCATTAATGGCTTGGGCAAAGATGACGCACAGACTGAGGCAATATTGCAAGCTCTAAGCCAAGATGAAACCCATGCAATCTTATTGGTAGATGGCGACGAGAGAGGAAAAACTTGTGAAAAAATCAAAAACGATTTACAAAACCATGACAAGCTAAAAAACACTATTGATGTCTTTAAACTGAGTGCATGCGAACCAAATTTTAAAAACATTGAAGACTTGTTTAGCCAAAAGGATAAAATCAAATTTGATTTAGAAAACAAATGGTCTCGCTCACATATCGCCTATACAAGCGCTTTAAAAAATGACTTGCTAATAAAACCTAGCTTAGTAGAAGAAAAGACGAAAGACAATTTTTACAAGCTTTTAGAGTGGTTGCAAGAAAAGCTATAAGAAAAACCATAAGAAAAGCAACAATAAAACCCTAAATAAGCCCCCTACTTAAAAATAAGGGCTTATTTTCTTTTATAAATAAAAAGCATCAATAACCCCATAAGACTTAACACACCAACACTAAAGATTACAGACACACTCTTAAGCACAATATAAGAAATAATCAAACACACTAAAGCTAAAGCCACTAAATGATACGCCTTAAAAAAGCGTGCGTTGCGCTTAGTAGTAGAAAGCCTTTTTCTATAATAACCTAAAGTATGGCTATAGTAAGTCAATAGACCCACCGCTACAAGCTTTGCTTGGAAAAACCGCTCGCTTAACAAACTAGGATTAAGGTATAAAAGCAATCCCCCCATAATAAAGACCAAAATAACCCCCACACTCCCTATATAACGATAAATAAACAACTCTAATTTCTCTAAAATAACGCACCATTCTTTATTCTCTAAGTTCTCTATATGGATAGAAAATAAACGAGGCAAGATAAGCAACATTGCAGACCATAGCACAAAACCTATAATAGATTTGAGATAATATGCTTAAAAACTCGCTTTGACTCTATACCATCTATTTTGTGTAATGATGCACCAACAAAATAATATAAATCTGCTACAAGGACTTCTTCATAATCTAAGTCATGAAGAGCTAGTTCTTGATATTTTTCTATTAACATATGAAAAATCACATGTAAGTTTGGAGCCATCTCTTTGGGATAGGGCATAAAACCCTTATATTGACTTCCATTAGAAATTACAAAAACAGGTTTCTTGCAATCTAATGCTATAGTCGCATTGGCCAAACCTAAATCATTTTCCACAACAAAACTTGCTCGTTTAATCAGCTCAAACGATTCAAAAATAGAGGTTTTTCCCACCAAATCAATCAAGCGTGATTTATCCTTGATAGAATAAGTAAAATGTTTAGTCTCTTGTAAGTCATTTTTATCCCCACAATAATAATGTTTAAGCAAGTATCATGTTCCAAAAGCATTTATGCTACTTCTCCCATCCGTTTATACTTCTTAGCATCACCGCTCGCACCTATACAAAAAAGTGCGAATTTTTTTGGAAGCACGAAGTTTAAGGATATTTTAGGCACAATGAGCGTGGGATGCTCAATATTAGAGATATCACAACCTAAGTGTGTAAAAAATTCTTTATTGCGTTCAAATTGATGCAAAGGCTTTTGGCTAATAGGAACAAACGTAGCTTCATAAGGGCGTTGGGTGCTTGATAAAGAAACATGCCAACCACTAGAAACAAATCACCAATGAGCTTTTATGGGAGCAATCACTAGATTTTCAACTACCCAACTAGTGAGCAGCATAAATTACTATCTCAAAAGCTCGTGTTTGCGTAAAATGAGCAAAAAATGGACGGCCTTTTTCATTATCAACAATTTGTTCAAGCTCCAAAGCAATAAATTCATCAAAATACTGACCATCTAATTCCATAAAACTACTATAAGCTGTGCGTCCCAAAAAAGTAATGTGATAATCTGCATATTTCTTACGCAAAGGTTCAAAAAAATTACGCATAACAATATAATCGCCAAGCCCATCTGTTTGAATATAGAGCAAGGTTTTTTGCGGTATCTCTAGTGTGTCATTACTGGGTAAGGTCTCTGGCGTCTTATTTTCATGGGGAACAACTTTGATACCATGGGCTAAATGGCGTAAAAAAGCTTTGATAGAAGAAATCAAAAACGCACTTTTGGGGAATCTTTGATAGATTTTTGTGCGGATACGCCATAATACGAGTGCTAACAACCCTCCCCCAACCCATACAACACGCTTGTCAATACCACAGAGAAAAGAACATCAATGAATCTCTCCAACGAACTAATAGCTATCTAACTTACAAAATTTCTATTATATCAAAAATAAAAGAAAGCCAATTTTAACATCTTTATTTACTGATACAATCTCACAAAGAATTCTATGGCTGAATTGTCAAGTTGCACAAAATACCAATTACAATGCTCAGTTTTTGCAAACTTCCTAAATTTTTCAAACACTTGAATATATTCATCATCACCAATAAAGCTTTCTTATCTTTTGACGAATAAGGAATAATATATCCATACACATAATTTTCCCAAAATAACTCTACATAAATATGTGGCATATTAATATCATTATCTTCTCTAATATAAACCATAAGTTGTAAAGGCAAAGGATTCTCAAAAACCCCTAGAGCTATGCGAGGCAAAAATCTTTGTTTCTTCTAAAACTTTATGGTTTATCCACTCTACACATTTCTGTAAAAAGGGTAATTCCTTGCTATCAATCACACTTATAACCATTTTACAAAGTGCTTTATAAACATCAATCCCTATACATTCCTTAGAACTTAAAACATGGTATTTTACACCATTAACTTCCTTTATTGAAAAATCAGAACCTTTTAAAAATACTCCGCTGAAAGAAAATAGTGTCTCAAGCTTATCTCTATTTTCGAGAATATTTTTACATACCACTCGCATTCTTTCATCAGCATCTTTACTATTCATTAGGTTATCCAATTTTTCTTTATCTAGTAGCTCCTTAATAAACTTTTGCTTATAAAATAAAGATTTCCCTTGAACAAAACTTTGATTTAATCTCTCCAAAAACAAATCAAATTGTCTTAAATACTCTCTTATATTTTCCTTATATTTCTCATCGTCAATGCTCTCTAACCAACTTTCTAAACCTTCTTTTGGATAGACTTCAGAACCATTATCATATAAGGCTTTTTTCCTTACCTTTTTCCCCCTAATTCCTCGCACCAAATATTCTAGTTCAAAAAATTTAGATAAAGAATAATCAATCGTTTCACCAAATCTTTTGTTGCAAGTATCACATTCATTAGAACTAAACAAAATCTTATTACCTAGACTTTCTGGAATAACATGGGCTTTATTATTAAAAGAGGTTTCTCTAAAGTCCTTGTTGCAAAATCTACAAACTCTTTTCGTCTTATTAGGCTCGCCAATAGTGGTCTTCTTATCTTGTACATAGGGATTTACAGAATAATTATTTGGCAATGTCATAAGTTTTTGTATTAAACTCTCATTGTTGCGATTATCGGTTTTCTTAAAATAATTGGGGAATCGGCATACTACTTGATTACAAAAACTTAAAGTTATTTCTGCAATCATTTTCATATCATCATAATTGCATATATAAAAAATATCTCCAAATTGCAAGCACTCAAACATAGCTTTGAGTTTATTTAGTCCCTTGAACTCTTGCTTATATTTATTAAAAAATTTCCCAAATTTATTTTTTAACTCTTGTGTTACACAAACTTCTTTATTGATAGAAACAAAAGGATTAGAAATTAAAAAAATATCAAAAAAATCAAAAAAACTATCTAAATTAATTTTCAATTTGTTAAAATTACTACCTTTAAAATGATACAGAAACTCATAATGCCATTTTAATTTATCTATTGACCAATGTTCTTTTTGGCATTGAAACATAATGTTACGCAAATTTGTATAAAAAATCTTATCTATTGCTTGCATAGCTAACTACCTATTGTTAAGAATATTTTAACAACACTTTAATTTTAACTAGAGTCTAGAAGACCCAAACAAACTACATCAATTATTTTTGGAATCACCATCTAACTACATTCAACAATAATTAAACATCTATATTTAAATAAAACTTTCAAGATAATCAAAATATAAGTATTTATATTAAAATATTTATAAAACAGAAGAAAACGCAAAGTTTTTTTAATAAAAACATTTTAAATATAACAAATCTATATGCCATAGATACCACTAAGTATGGTTTTTAAATCTCATTTTAAGCCCCAACACATTACAATAGCTAAAAATGATTGTAAGGAAAAATCATGCAAGATTTCCCCCCATGCCCTAAGTGCAAAGATGAATACACCTACCATGACGGCACGCAATTAGTTTGCCCTAGCTGTGCGTATGAATGGAGCGAAAATGCCACTTTCAATGCTGAAGACTTTATTGTCAAAGATAGCAATAATAACATCTTGCAAAATGGCGATTCAGTGATTCTTATTAAGGATTTGAAGGTTAAAGGCTCATCGCTTGTGCTAAAGAAAGGCACTAAGATTAAAAATATTAAGCTTGTAGATAGCGACCACAATGTAGATTGCAAGGTTGAGGGACAAAGCCTAGCGTTAAAATCAGAATTTCTTAAAAAGGCTTAATTCAAGCCCTTAAATCATCTAGCCTTGCATAAGCATAGGGCTAGTTAGTCTTATATTCACACAAGCTTACGATCAATCCTTGTTAAAATCCAAAATACCCCTTACTCTACAAGATAAAAACTTAGGAACAACCACTCAAAATAAGCCTTTTTGAGATTTAATAATAGATATTAGAAATAACGGATAATATAAACATTTCTTAAAAGTTAGAGATGAAAGAGTTTGACAAAGAAAATAAAAGTGATAACTTTTTAAGCATTTTTATAAGGGGTTATAAGGTGTAATCAAGTGAGCGTTTTAAAAAGGGCTAAACGCATTTTTAAAAAACAAAGAGCGATACCCAAATATTTTTATCTGCCTCAACTCAAGATAATGAGCTTAATAAGAAGATAAAATCTAAACTATAAAAATGAAGTTAAAAATAAAAAGCTTTAAAAAATTAAAAAGTACCGGGACAGAAGCAATAAAAAGAAACCAAAGCGGCTTGATTTAATAGGTATTTTATCCATTAAAACTCTTTTGAGCTTGATCATGCTTGTGTCTTTAAACCTAGAGATTTCTTGACCTTTAAAGTCTAAATTTTGAAGGATATTAAACTTGTATTTAAATATTAAAAACTTGTTAAACTATTCTTTGTGCGTGTCAAAGAAACGCCTTAAGAGGGAGTCATTAGACAAATCCTAAAATACCCCCTCGGCTGAAAGTCCGAGTTTATTAGGATTACTTATTGGAAAATACCAGCCATTGATAATACTGTTACCACTGCCTACACTTATATCAAAAAGTCCATAAAATTATCCTTGATTTTTCGTATCTTAGGAGGGGGGGTTAAAGGATATAGTTAAATTCCATTTCACTAGAAAAAATTTTAAAATCTTTTCTAGCTTCTAGTCCTTAAAGTAAAGGCATTAGTAAAAACGGTATAATCTTGCCTTAAAAAGACATTTAGTCTTTTTAAAGTCACGAACTTAATCATGGTAGCTCCTTAAGTTAATCTTAGAGAGCGACCACCTAGAGAAGTCGTTACCTTCTTTATGTGGAAACTTCCTTAGACTTGTATTCTATCCAAAAATTTATCTAACCCTAAAAAGTGTTTTA
>NZ_FZMR01000047.1 GCF_900198405.1 Helicobacter cetorum | reverse complement strand
AACAAAACGAACATCAAAAATAAAAAACTAGAAAAAATTAAACCAAAATTTTAAATAAACTGAAACCAAGAAAAGTAAGATAAAAACATTTCCCTATCCCTGCACCGACTTACATTCCCACTCTTGAAAAGAGCAGTATTATCAGCGATGAAGAGCTTGACTTCCAGGTTCGGAATGGTTAACTGGGTAGTTCCTCTTCTCTAAAGGCACAAGGAAAAGGGAGTTAAAGATAAAAACTCGTTTATCCTTAACTCCCTTTTCTAATCCTAGGGAGTTATGTTTTTAACAAAAGAAGATTGTTAATAGCCTAAAAGTTCTAATAAAAACTATCTAGCTTAAAATCTTATTAAAAATGGTTCTATAAAAATAAGAATGAGTTAGATTTTATCCTAACCTCACTTAAAACCAACTTTATAAAAAATAACTCTAAGTTGTTTTTTAATTTCAATTCAAAAGCTTTAAAAGTCTCTCGTAAAACTCAATCTCCCTTACACTCAGTAAGGCAGTGGTAACTTATTCATGCTTATTATCATTATCTTATAAAAAAGCAAAAAACAAGCCAAACGCTCTATTAGTAGTAGTCAGCTAAACATATTACTATGCTTACACATCTACCCTATCAAGCACATAGTCTTTGTGCGAGCTTCAGGGAAAGTTAATCTTGGAGTTGGCTTCCTGCTTAGATGCTTTCAGCAGTTATCACATCCGTGTGTAGCTACCCAGCGATGCTCTTGGCAGAACAACTGGTGCACCAGTGACACGTCCATCCCGGTCCTCTCGTACTAGGGACAGCTCTCCTCAACTTTCCTACGCCCACGGCAGATAGGGACCGAACTGTCTCACGACGTTCTGAACCCAGCTCGCGTACCGCTTTAAATGGCGAACAGCCATACCCTTGGGACCTGCTCCAGCCCCAGGATGCGATGAGCCGACATCGAGGTGCCAAACCTCCCCGTCGATGTGAGCTCTTGGGGGAGATCAGCCTGTTATCCCCGGGGTACCTTTTATCCTTTGAGCGATGGCCCTTCCACACAGAACCACCGGATCACTATGACCGACTTTCGTCTCTGCTTGACTTGTATGTCTCACAGTCAGGCTGGCTTGTGCCATTACACTCAACTTGCGATTTCCAACCGCAATGAGCCAACCTTTGCAAGCCTCCGTTACTTTTTAGGAGGCGACCGCCCCAGTCAAACTACCCACCAAGCATTGTCCTGCCTGTGGATAACACAGGCCAGTTAGCTAACAGAAACATCAAGGGTGGTATCTCAAGGATGGCTCCATAAGAGCCAAAGCCCTTACTTCAAAGCCTCCCACCTATCCTGCGCATGATATTCCCATTAGCAGTGCTAAGCTGTAGTAAAGGTCCACGGGGTCTTTCCGTCTTGCCGCGGGTAGGAGGAATTTTCACCTCCACTACAATTTCACTGAATCTCTGGTTGAGACAGCTCCCATCTCGTTACGCCATTCATGCAGGTCGGTATTTAACCGACAAGGAATTTCGCTACCTTAGGACCGTTATAGTTACGGCCGCCGTTTACTCGGGCTTCAATTCAACGCTTCATCTTGCGACTGACGCATCCTCTTAACCTTCGAGCACCGGGCAGGCGTCACACCTTATACTTCCTCTTACGAGTTGGCAAAGTGCTGTGTTTTTGGTAAACAGTCGGGAGGGACTCTTTGCTGAGACCACATTGCTGTGGCACACCTTATCGCGAACTTACGGTGCTAGTTTGCAGAGTTCCTTAACCAGAGTTCTTTCACGCGCCTTAGAATACTCATCTCATCTACCTGTGTCGGTTTGCGGTACGGACGACTATGGATATGCTTAGAGGCTTTTCTTGGCACGACGGTATCAGCGATTCTCTCTTTGTTCTAAAAGAACTCAAAGAGCCTATCAGGTTTCAAATACGGAGGTGGATTTGCCTTCCCTCTAATCTACGCCCTTCGACTAGCACTTCCATCAGCTAGCTCGCTTAACCCTATGCGTCCCCCCATCACGCTCCATAGTCGGTATGGGAATATTAACCCATTTGCCATCGCCTACCCCTTTCGGACTCGGCTTAGGACCCGACTAACCCTACGATGACGACCATCGCGTAGGAAACCTTAGATTTACGGCGGATACAATTCTCATATATCTTATCGTTACTCATTCCTGCATGCTCACTTCATAGCGCTCCAGCACTCCTTACCGGTATACCTTCAACGCAGCTATGAACGCTCTTCTACCACTGTGCATCAGCACAATCTACAAATTCGGTGTCTATCTTAGCCCCGTTATATTTTCAGCGCATGACCACTAGACCAGTGAGCTGTTACGCTTTCTTTAAAGGATGGCTGCTTCTAAGCCAACCTCCTGGTTGTTTGAGTAGCCACACATCTTTTTCCACTCAGAATAGAACTTAGGGACCTTATTTGGTAGTCTGGGTTGTTCCCCTTTTGACGATTGATTTTATCACCCACCGCCTGACTCCCAAGATACGATAAAAGGTATTCGAAGTTTGATAGGGTTTGGTACCGCGGCGAGCAGCCCTAGCCCAATCAGTGCTCTACCCCCTTTTATTATCACTTGAGGCTATACCTAAATATATTTCGAAGAGAACCAGCTATCACTAAGTTTGTTTGGCCTTTCACCCCTATCCACAGCTCATCCCAACCCGTTTCAATGGGTACGAGTTCAGTCCTCCACGCGCTATTACACGCGTTTCAACTTGGCCATGGATAGATCACTTAGCTTCGGGTCTGCAGCATCTGACTTAATCGCCCTATTAAGACTCGCTTTCGCTACGGCTTCGCATTCGCTTAACCTTGCCAGATACCACAACTCGCAGGATCATTATGCAAAAGGCAGTCCATCACCCTGATAAATCATAGGGCTCTGAATGATTGTAAGCAGATGGTTTCAGGTTCTATTTCACTCCGCTCACTGCGGTTCTTTTCACCTTTCCCTCACGGTACTTGTTCGCTATCGCTCAAAGAGTAGTATTTAGGGTTGGAGAGTGGTCTCCCCGGCTTCAACCAAGATTTCACGTGTCTCGGCCTACTCTGGATACTGCTACCTAAGAACACCTTGTCGCATACAAGGCTATCACTTTCTATGGCTTACCTTTCCAGGTAACTCTGCTAAAGTGTTCTAGTGGATATTGCAGTCCTCAACCCCGAATGCAAGCACTCGGTTTGCCCTCTTCCCCTTTCGCTCGCCACTACTTAGGGAATCTCGTTGATTTCTTTTCCTCTAGTTACTGAGATGTTTCACTTCACTAGGTTCGCTCTCTATATTAGAGTAACTAATATCTCTATTAGTTGGGTTGCCCCATTCGGACATCTACGCATCAATGCTCCTTGACAGCTCCGCATAGCTTATCGCAGTCTAGTACGTCCTTCATCGCCTCTCTTTGGCAAGGCATCCGCCATCTGCTCTTAAAAGCTTGTTTTAAATTCTAAAATATCCTTTAAAACCCGCCTTTTTATATAATGAATAACGACAATTGCATGAATATTCTTCAACGCTACCACTGCCTTACTGAATATAAGACAGAGTAATTGTAGTTTTACTTTACTTTTACATAGGCTATTAACAATGTTAAATCAAATAACTTCGTTTTTAGTGAAAACTTGCTAAAATGTTTCAATTTAAAAATAACTTTAAGCTTTAAACTCTCTAAGAAAATCAAAAATATTTAAATCTCTAATCTCTTTTAAGCTTGTTAGCTCTTGGTTTAACTTTTAAAGAACTTAAAAGCTCGTCGTTAAAAACGAAATGTAATTATAGACACGCAATGCTTAAAGTTTGCTTAAA
>NZ_FZMR01000024.1 GCF_900198405.1 Helicobacter cetorum | reverse complement strand
AAGAAAGCATAGTATCTTAATCCAAATTGCCCGTATTTCTTTTTACTCTTTTGATTACCTTTAATATAGTAATCAAACATTTGTTTATATCCCCCCTTTATTCCAAAGCCTAGCATATAACCTTGTTGTTTAGTTTCTATGTCTTTATCATTATTGATAAGTTTAGTCGTAGGAGAGCTTAAATAATTCATTTGATTAAACATACTAGCTAAGGTGCTTAGACTTGCTAAGGCTATGGGTTTAGAAGATTGTAATTCGTTATAAGTGTTGAGTTTAGGGGGTAAAGCTAAGAAATTAGTCCAGCTATTAAAGGTATTTTGGCTTACTTGGTCTTTTGTGGGTAGAGTGCTGTTGAGTGTTTTTAAAAGAGTTTTTATCTCATCTTTTGGAGCGACATTTATTTGATAATATGGATTATTTTGCCATTGCTCGTTATAGAATGTTCCTAATTTATCAATAGCTGTGCCTAATTCTTGGTTATTATGCGTAGTTAAAGCGTTAGCTATGTTGCCTACATTTTGCCACCAAGACATAATATTATTATAAAGGTCTTGTGGGGTGCTTAGATTAGCTTGCGAACTAGGAGTATAAGTTTCTTGTTTGCCTTCACTATTCCAATAACTGCCTTGCACTTTAATCGTATTGCCATCTACTTGAATACTAGCTGTAATAACACCACCATTTACAACATTATACACCCAAGAACCAAATTGTATGTTGTTAGTATCCATTTGTTTGTCATAAATAGAGCCTTTAACAAGCGCTTGATTGATAAGACTTAAAGCTTCTTGTTTATCTTGTTCTTGCGTAGAACCTTTTGTAAAATTTAAAGCATTGATTTTAGTTTCTAGCTGTTTTAGGGTGCTTGTAAAAATGTTTGCCATTAAAGGACCATTAGGGGCGTTATCATAATCTGGTTTGAATTGCTTTTCAATCTTTTCAAGTTCAGGGTCGTTTAATTTTTGGATTAAGGCTTGTAATCTTGCTGGTGTTTTTTGTTGGCATTTATCTTGGCACACATTATTATTGATTTGGCTATTGATAAAATTTCCATACTCATTTTGTAATGCATCACTAGCATAGTATGTTGCATAAGTATAATTTGTATCTTTTTTACTTTCGGCTATGCCTTGTAGCATTTGATAAAACAAAAGAGAATGGATACCATAATTAGGGGATAAATAAACAGAAGTATTAGCTTTATTAGTTAAATGCGAATTCCACCCCATATATCCACTACTTATGATTTGGCTATCGCTTATATGAGCGTTAGGGTTACCAATCGTATTATCTTGTATAAGCGTAATAATATCATTTAAATTTGTTGTAATAGTTGGGTTGTTTAAATTATTTGAAGTTTCTAGGGTTTTTAAGATTTCATTGCTTTTTTCAACTATAGTGTTTATAGTAGAGTTATTTGAAATATGTTTTTCTTCATGCTGATATTCTTGCAAGAAATTTTCTAAATATTGCTTGAATGATTGCACTTGCAAGTTTTGAAGATTTTCTATTACACTAGCATTACTCTCTAAGGCATAATGATTACTTGCTATAAGCGTAGTTTGTTTAGGATTGCTACTAACTTGACTAGGGTTAATAAGTTGTAATAATTCATTGCTTTGGGCTAACACTAATCCTAAACTCATAATCCCTACACCCTTTTGTGTTAAACCTGCATTTAATTGTAAGCTTTTAGCTAATTTATCTATTTGAGAGTTTTTAAGTAAGCTAGGGTCTTGTTGGATAGCATTTAAGACATTGATAGCTTGTTCTTGGATTTTTAATTGAGCGAGTTGGTTTTTTTGTTGTGCTTGAGCTTGATTACTTGAATTTTTTATTTGTTTTTGTAAATTTGTGATTTGACTAGAAACATCATTAGAAAGGGTTGTTAATTGGTTAGAGTTTAGTAGGTTTTTATCTTTTAGGGGAGAATNNCCGAAAATATCAGGGTTATTGTAATAAGGGTTAGTCATAGTAGAACTTTGACTCATTTGTGCCATTTGATAGTTAGCCCCTAAAAACCAAGCGCTTTCTTCAGCCATTAAAGAACTAGCTAGAGATAAACTTAAACTTAAAGCACTAAAAAATTTTAATCTGTTATGAGACATTAAGAAATTTCCTTTTTTTAAATGATTTTATGAATGAAATAAAAATAAGTTTTAATTGTAGCATAAAGGGGGGCAAGGGGGAGTAGAAATAAGAGTTATTTAACTTTTTTCTTTAAAAGTCCTGCTTCATACAAGAACATAGACGGCTCGTATTCTTTGTTCTTAGCGTTGTCTCTTAATTCACTTTTAGCATAAGAGAGCCATAGATTTTCTTTAGCTCTTGTAACAGCGACATAAAAAAGCCTTCTTTCTTCTTCTACTCCGCCCCCAGTATTCATCAGCTTGTGGTTAGGAAAACGCCCTTCCATTAAATCTATAATATAAACATCTTTAAATTCTAAGCCCTTAGAGGCATGCACGCTTAATAGATTCACGCCATTTCCTTGCGAAGCTTCATTAGCGCCAAGTAAGGTGCCATTTAAAAAACGCCCTAAATTTTGGTAATTTTTAGCTAAAGAGCTTAATAATTCCATCTTTTCATTAAAGCGTTTTTGAGCTTGAAGGTGCTTAAACTCGTTGTTAGAGCCGTCCTTATTTTTGGAGCGTTCTTTTAAAAGGCGTGTTTTAAAGGTTTGAAAAAATGTGCTTGTAGTGATGTGTTTGATTAAAGAAATAGGCGAATGAGTAGGGGCGCAAACATAGAGGGTAAAAAAATCGCTTAACATTTTAGCCCCATTCATAGAGATTTTAGGGTGCATAAAAACCGGGTGTGAAAAAAACGCCTTAGAAATAACGCCATTAAACCTTGAGCTATTTTCTAGGGCAAAAATTTCTTCAAAAAGCCCCATAGAAGTGATTTCTTTTTTCTTAGAATAGATTTTGACTTCTTTATTAGGGCTAGTTAGACCAAGCTTTAAATCCCCATCACCTAGTAGCATTAAGGCTTCATAAATATCCTTAGCGATATTAGGCCCTACATCGCTCACATAGCTTAGAATATGAATGGCTGCCATAATATCTTTAGGGTTAAAAATAAGCGTGCAAATATCTAAAACTAATGCGATTTCTTTGGATTCAAAAAAGCTTGTGCTACCCTTTCTCTTGCTTGGCACTCCAAGTGTTCTTAAAGAGGCCTCTATTAAATCCGCGCTTGCATTATTCCTAAAAATCACTGCTACTTCTTTAAAATTTTTTCTCATTACAATGCGTTTGGCTATATCTTGGCATTGCGTGATATTGTCGTTATAGTTTAAAAGCGTGGGCTTACTAAAACTCCCTGATTTTACCACTTCTAAATTCTTAGGATAAATGCGTTCGTTATGTTGTATCACTTTATTAGCTAAGTCTAGGATTTCTTTAGAGGAGCGGTAGTTTTTGGTTAAAGTAAAAACTTGGGCGTTCTTGTATTTTTGAGTGAAATTAGAGATGATAGAAATATCAGCCCCATTAAAAGCATAAATGCTTTGGTCATAATCGCCCACACAAAAGAGACTTGGGGGGTTTATAGCGTCTAAAATGGATTCTTGTAAGGGGTTTGTGTCTTGAAATTCATCACAAAGCACTTCTTTATAGGGACTGCCCTTTTCTAGCATGGCTTTTTTAAATAAAAGCAACAAGTCGTTATAGTCTATATAGTTATGCTTTTTTTTGGTGTTTTCAAACTCTTCTAAAATGTTTTCATAAAAAATGCTGTATTGAGTGTGTTCAGGGTTTTTGCTAGTTAGCCATGTGCTAAAATCTTCTTCTTTTAGGGCGTTAGTATAAAGGGAGTAGAGGGCGTATAAATGTTGCGTGGTGTAGGGCTTTTTATCATCATCAATAAAATTTTTAGTATCCACAATGCTTTCTAAGAGTTTTCTTAATTCTCGTGGTTGTTTGAGACTCAAATTAGGATAATGCTCTTTTAAATAGCGATAGGCGACTGCATGAAAAGTGCCTGCTTCAATTTTAGAGCTTAGTTTGGAATACTTGGCTACCCTTTCAATCATCTCATTACTCGCTTTATTCGTAAAGGTTAAGAGCAAGATTTCTTCAGGTTTTATGCCATGATTTAGCAAGTGTAAAATCCGCCCCACAATCGTAGAAGTCTTACCTGTGCCTGCACTTGCAATGATTAAGTTATGCCCCATTGTTGCTGTAGCGGCTTTATTTTGTTCGGGGTTTAGATTCAAAGTTTCTAACACTATTTATCCTATTTTAAAAAGTCTTTAGGCAAAAGAGCGTTTTCTAAAGAGCGTTGCGAAAACAAAAAGCGCCCATCACACACAAAGCCTAATTCCTGCCAGTTAATGGCATTGAGTTTATCACAGAGTGTTTGTAAATCCAAGCTTTGATTATGGGGGAATAGAGCGAGAATGGAGCCGTCATAATTAGGGCATTTATGGATAAAAAAGGGATTTTTTTGGCGTGTTTTAGCATTTACATAAAGGCGTTTTTCTTTAGAGATGTGGTGTTTCCTGCCCCATTCAAACCAGTTGTTTTCATTAAATTTTCTAATTTTTCTCTTCATTAAGCTTTCTTTATATTGCGATAAATAAGCGTTAGGTTTATTGACAAAAACCATTTTTTCTAAGGCATTTGTTTTTTTGGTGATAGAAGTAACAAACTCCACATTGCCATGCTCTTTGTTTTTAAAAATTTTATCGCACCCACTCACAGCTCCCACCTTGACTTTAAAAATCTCGCTTAATTTTTTTGTATAGGAAAGATTTAGAAAATACAAAATGCCTTTTTCACATACAAATTGCAAATGGTTGTTTGTGATTCTACTGAAATCATTCTTACAAAAACGAAAAATCACACAATTTGGCATGGCGTTTTGAAAAATCTTTTTATCGCCTAGCTCAAAAAAATGCGTTATCGTGCCTTCTTGATAAATAAATTCGTTTAATTTCACACTAGAAGTGGACTTTAAAAAATCTCTTGGAGTGATGAAAATCAGTTCGCCCTTAGGTTTTAAATGCTTAAGGGCTTTTTCTATGAAAAACAAGTATAAATTACTGCGTTCATCAAAAAGGGTGTAATCTAGCTTATCTTTGGTGCTTTTTAAAATATCCTTGTGCTTGACATAGGGTGGGTTACCAATAATAGTGTCAAATTGATTGTCTAAAGAATAGTCAAAAAAGTCCATGCATAGGGCGTTTTTAGGACAAATTTTAGAATCTATTTCAATGCCTATGGCATTTTTTAGGCAATTAAAAAAACTCCCATCGCCTACGCTTGGTTCTAAAATATTCCCTTGATTTTGTCTCAAACTAAGCATAAAATCTACAATGTTTTTAGGGGTAAAAACCTGCCCTAAGTTTTTAATGTCTAAATTATTCAAAAAACTCTCCAAAAACTTCTTGGATATAAATTATTCATATTCCTAGCTTTTGGTAGTTGGATAGAAAAATTATTGTCAATCAATGTTGGTATCTTTCTTGGAGTAGTTTTGCTTTAAAAATTCTACAATTTTACTAAGTCGTGTTGGTATCATAAAATATCCTTTTAAAAGGATATTTTAACATGCTTACTATTTTTTCAGACTAATAGCCTCCTTAATCATATCATCACCGGTGCTAAAGGCTTTAGCGTTCATAGAATAGCCCCTTTGCATTAAGATTAAATTTGTTAGGGCATTTCCGGCATTCACATTGCTTGTTTCTAAATATTTATGCCTGATTTTTCCAAATTTAAGCTTGCCATCTTCGTCCCACCCTAAAATAGGGTTACCGCTTAAGGGTCTGTTTTGTCCATTTACGGTGCCTTCTTCCATTTCATAGACATTTCCACCTACCTTTCTTAACCCTTGGTCATTAGTGAAAGCTAAAATGCCTATACGAGCGACAGGCTCTACGGCTCCATTACTAAAAGAAAGCGAGATAATGCCATTTTCTTCAATGCGCATGTCTCTAAAAATGCCTTTAGGCTTGCCATCTTGACTTACTTCTAAAAGCTTAGAATCTTGATAGGACAAATCACTAGAATCATGACTTTCGCTCTTGTCTAATGAATAAGCGAGTTTGTTGCCCTTAAAATCTAAAGTGATAGGCTTGGCTTTCATTTTATTGGTTTCAGAATCAAAAGAAATAGTTTCCCAAACAGATTGATTGATGGGGTCTTTTTCCCTACTATCTATAATATAGCTATTAACTTCCCAAGACTGCTCCTTGCGCTTGCTTTTAGGGCTAGAGGCTGGGTCGTTAGAATTAGTCATAAAATATTCACTTTGGAGCATGTATTTGTTGCCAGATTTATCATAAATATCCACTGAAGTGCTATAGTAGGGGATTCTAATGGCTACCGAATCTCTGCTAATACCCTTTTTTAATTCCATTTCATTAGCACTCAAGCCTAATTTGTCTGCAATGCCCCCATGCAAGCTAAAAGTGATAGGGGTATCGCTAGGATTAGAGATGTCTAATAAAAGGGGGGGCTTTTTCAAATCGTCTTCACTTTTAATAAGATTCAAATCAAGTCCGGTTTTTTCTTTGAGAAGTTTTTTTAAATCGCCCAAGGTTTTAAACTGATTTTCAACTCCCTCAGCATCCCCATACATGAAAGTAAAATCTTCTTTTTTGCCGTCTTTTTGAATGCTAATAGTTAATTTACGATTGGTAATTGCATCAATAGGTTCATCATCATCATTGGCTAGGGCATTGATGTCTTGGTTTAAAAAGCGCTTTTCTATAATCTCGCCTTTATTGTCTAGAAAAAAAGTCTCTGCCCCTTTTACATGGTCTTTGGGGTTTAGATTCACGCTAATACCCACTTTAGTGCTAAGCACAGGCTGGTAGGTTAAATCTTGGGGGATTTTTAAAGGCGAAAGGGTCTTGCCATGCAATTTTTCAATGTCTTCATCTCTAGGGGTAGCATTAAGAGTGCCATCTTTTATTTTTTTTAAATCAACTCCATAGACATAATAGCCTTCAGGGGTTACTAAGTAGCCATCAGCGTCTCGCACGAAATTTCCGGCACGAGTGAGAAAATTATCTTGCTTTTTTTCATAGCCATCTTTATTGATAGTGATTTCGCCATTTTTATTAGGCCCTATAACAAACCAACCCTTGCCTTGATAAGCCATATGAAACTCCCCTTCACTAGGCATGTATTCGCCATCCTTGTTAGAAAGGGCATTTCCTGAGCCCGTAACACCATAATTCCTATCATTAGCGGCAACTGACTTTGCATTTAGAGAGTCTAAATGTGAAGAAAACAAACTCTTAAATTCAGGTTCATTAGAGCGATAGCCTAGGGTGTTAATATTAGCGATGTTATTAGAGAGACTATCAATGCCAAATTGATGGGTTTTAATTCCGCTGTATGCGTTTAAAAGGGTGTCATTCATGCTTGCTCTTTATGTGGTTTTTGATTTTCAGGCTTGTAAAACTCTATCGCACTATCTATGGGTAGAATCATTTCGCCCATTCTTAGCATGGGTTTGCCTTGATTAAAGAGTACACTCTCTACTTCGCCTCTACCGATACGAGTTTGTAAATATTGCTTGCTTTGAGAGTCTAGGTTGTATTCAGCTTTGATTTTATAACTTCCTTTAGGGACTTTTTCCCCTTTTTCATTAATGCCATCCCATTCAAAATTGATATAGCCCTTTTTGCCGTTGTAATCTTTTAGAGAAAGGGTTTTGACTAGCTCATTACTCTCATTTAAGATTTGAATAGTAGGTGTGCCTTTAGAAGTATCAATTGCCTCATCAAAGAAAAGTGAAAAAGTGAGCTTATTGTTGCCATCAAAATTCGCTCCACTCACATCAGTTTCTGCAATCTTTCCTATCATACTAACAGAATTTAATGCAGTTACTTCTCTTAAAGAGTTATTAGCCTTTAGACTATCGTCCATGCCCTTATTGAGATTTTCCATAGTGTCTTTTAAAGAGCTTTGAAAATCCTTTAAAGATTCGTTGGTTTCTTTGCTAGATTTCATCGCACTGGCGACTTCTTGCATAGTTTTTTTATTTTCTTCTTGCATTTCAACTTGCGTGAGTTGTGCGGTTTGGGTGATGATTTTATCTGTTTCCATAGGGGCGGTTGGGTCTTGATTTTTCAATTGCTCTAGGAATAATTTCATAAAAGCGTCTTTGTCTAACCCATTAGCAATTTTAGGTTGGTCTTTTTTTCTTTCTTGTGCGGCTTTGGCTCCGGTAACTTCTGCTAAATCAATGGCCATGTTCTCTTCCTTATTAAAGATAGTCTTATTATAAAGCAAACTTGCTTAAAAATCACGCATAAAGAGTGATTTGCATATTTGTTGGTAGTTCTTTAATTTCATCGTTTGTGTTCTCTTGGTAGCTTTTTAGGGCATTTTCTCTTAAGGGGGTTAGCTGTTGCTCTTTATGGCTTTGTTGCTCTTTAGAATGGTTTTGCGAAAAGCTTAAATCCACCCCTTCAAAACCTAAAGCACTCAAGCTATTTTTAAGCTCCTGCTGGTTATCCAAAAAGGTTTGCAAACTATTATTATGAGAGACAACGCTCACTTTAAGATTTTTACCCACTTTTTGAATGGTTACTTCAACTTTACCTAATTCTTTAGGGAATAAGTCCATAGAGATTTTAGTCATAGGGGGTTTGTATTCTTGGATTTCTTGTTTTAATTGCTGAGTAAAGTGCTTAATACTCTCTTTGGGAGTAATGCCTTTATTATCGCTAGTTTGTGTGGTTTGGGTGTTTTGAATGGCACTAGGCTCTTTAACGCTTTCTTTGGTATCAATAGGGGTAGTTTTTTCTTCTTTTTCTAAAGGGGTTTGAAAGTTAGCATTATCAGTATTATGGGTGTTAAGCCCCATAAACATAGGCGTTAGTGGCGTTAAGGGGGGTGTTTTAAGGGGTTGTTGTAGGGCATTTGCTAGGGTTTGGATTTGGTTTTTTTGAATGCTAGGGGTTTTTTCTAATCTCTTTTTGCTTTTATTAGAAACCTTAGGCTTTTTAGCCCTTTTAATCGCATGAGTTTGCAAGCTTTCATTTAAAGGGGGCGTTTTCTTTTCATCGTTAGGTAGGTTTGTTTTTTTAAAAGAAGAAAGGGGCGTTTTAGGGGCTATGGATTTGTCTTGCGGGCTTAAATCTTTTGTGTCTAGGGATTGTAAAACGCTAGAGAGATTTACTTCTTTGGTAGGAGTATGAGAGAGGGTATGACTAGGGGTATTTGTTGGGTTAGGTTGGGGGTTATTTGGGCTAGATTGAGACAAATGAGGAGCAAGCTTTTGAGTGGTGCTTAGATTTTTAAATTCCTTTTTTGGGGTCTCTTGTTGCGTGCTTAGGTGTAGATTGTTGGCGTTTAGATTATGCTCTTTAGCAAGCAAATCTACATCTTTGAGTGTTTTAGGAGAATGAATAGGCGTTGAAGGTGTTGTGTTTTGTGAATTTGGCTTGGGATTAAGGGGGGTTAAGGGGGAGTTGGTAGGTTTTTTGGGCGAGCTTTTTTCGTGCGTGGGTGTGGTAATGGGTGGTGTAAGGGAGAGTGGTGCTGTTTCTGTAGGGGCGTTTGATTTTTCGCTATTGTCTTTTTTAGGGCTTAAAAGGTCTTTAAGTGTGGGGGCATTTGTGGGAGCGTTTGGTGCTTGTTGGGGAGATTTGTGGGATTTTTGGGGTAAGTTTGGGGTATTTGAAAGGCTAGTGGGTTTTAATAAAGGTTTTTGTGATTCTGTTTTTGTCGTGCTTTTATGCAGGCTGTCTTTGGGGGTGGTTTTTAGGATTTTTTGGGTTAAAAGACTTTTGAAATGCTTGGAATCTTTTGGGGTTATGCTAGGATTTTTAGGGGTTTTTGAGAGCGTGGCTGTAGGTTTAGTAGGAATTTGAGTGTTGGGGGTATTGATATTAGTTGGCATTGGGTTTTCCTTGAAAAACAGCTCTTTTAAAATGTTAGTATTTTTTTGCAATACATAGTTGTAGAATTGAAAGCAAAAATAATTCCATTTTATTCTTTATTAGTATTTTGTGATTTAACAGAGGGGATTAAAAAAGGTTGGTTTAAATAAAATCTGCTAAAATAGAAAGTTTTGTAGTTTAGCTATATTTTAATGTTTTAATGGCTTTTAAAGGCTAGGAGTTTTAATGCGAAGTTTATGGATTTATCCAGAGAGTTTAGAGGGGTTAGCTGTTGCTTGTAAGGCGATTGTAAAGGTTTTAGAACCTCGTTATAAAAAGATTGCTTTGTTTTCGCCTATAGATGGAGGGTGTGAGCGTTTAGGAGATTTTGATTTATTGAGTGCTGTTAGTAAGCAAGAGGCGTTGGAGTTGATTAGCACAAATGATGAATCATACTTGCATAAAATCATCTTAAAACGCTATTTGGAGCTTGCAAATACCTATGATTATGTGTTGTGTTTAGGGTATGTGCCAAAGTTTTTTATCAATGCTCTTACTGATTTAAATGTTACGCTTTCTAAGCATTTGAATGCACCTATTGTAGGTGTGGTGCAATCTAGTTCTTGTAATAAACAGGCGTTTGAAAGGCTTGAGGCTATGCGTTATAGCGCTTTAAATAAGGGAGCATCTTTTGAGGCGGGGCTTATGATTAGTGATGAGATTTTAAAAAAAGAGTCTTCTTTTAAGGTTGCAAGAATTTCTGCAAAGGATAGCAGTGAGCTTTCTTTGGAATTTTTAGAAACCCTTCAAAGCTCCATTATAACGCCTTTAGCCTTCCAAACTAGCTTAGAGGCTAGGGCTAAGGCACAGATCAAAAAAGTTGTTTTACCAGAAAGTGAAGATGAGCGTATTTTAAAGGCTACACATTATCTTAATTGTCAAGGGGCTGTAGAATTAATTCTCTTAGGAAATACGCAAAAAATTTATGAACAAGCTAAAAGTTTAGGTTTAGATTTAGGAAAAGTAGAAATTATAGACCCAAGCACTTCTAATTATAAAGAAGAATTTGCTAATAGTTTGTATGAATTAAGAAAATCAAAGGGCATGAGTTTAGAGGAGGCTCAAGAACTAGTCCAAAATAGAACTTATTTTGCAACTATGCTTGTGCATTTAGGTTATGCTGATGCAATGGTTTCTGGAGCGATTCATACCACCGCTGATACTATTAGACCCGCTCTTCAAATCATTAAGACTAAACCTAATGCAAGTTTAGTTTCAAGCGTATTTTTGATGTGTTTAGACACTCAAGTGTTAGTTTTTGGAGATTGTGCGATTAATCCTAATCCTAGTGCTAAAGAATTAGCTGAAATCGCTATCACTTCAGCTCAAACAGCTAAACAATTTGGTATTACACCTAAAGTAGCTATGCTTTCTTATTCTACAGGCACTTCTGGTAAAGGCGAAATGGTGGATAAAATCAAAGAGGCCACACAACTTGCTAAAGAGTTAGACGCTAATGTTGAGGTTGATGGGCCTTTGCAATTTGATGCGTCTGTTGATATGGGTGTAGCACAGAAAAAAATGCCGCATAGCAAAGTAGCCGGTCAAGCAAATGTCTTTATCTTCCCTGATTTAAATGCTGGAAACATCGGCTATAAAGCGGTTCAAAGAAGTGCCAAAGCCATTGCTATAGGTCCGGTTCTACAAGGTTTGAATAAGCCCATTAATGATTTGAGCCGAGGCTGTTTGGTAGAAGATATTGTTAACACCGTTTTAATTAGTGCGATTCAAGCACAAGCTTAATTTATTTTAAAGATTATAGGAGAAATTTATGGAAATTTTAGTGTTAAATTTGGGTAGTTCATCAATCAAGTTTAAATTATTTGATATGAAAAAGAATGAACCTTTAGCGAGTGGTTTGGTAGAGAGAATTGGCGAGAAGATTGGGCAAGTGCGTATTAAAACTCATACGCCTAATAATGAGCAAGATGTAAAAGAACAACATGTAATTGAAGACCATGCGAGTGGGCTTTATATGATACAAGAAAACTTAGTAAAAATGGGTATTGTAAGTAATTTTGATAAAATTGATGCCATAGGGCATCGTGTGGTGCAAGGAGGGGATAAATTTTGTGCACCGGTGCTTATCAATAAAAAAGTTATGCATGAAATTGATGAGCTTTCTATTTTAGCCCCCTTACACAATCCGGTGCATTTAGAGGGTATGAAATTTATTCAAATCGCTCACCCTCATATCCCACAAGTAGCTGTTTTTGACACCGCATTCCATAGCACTATGCCTAGTTTCGCTTACATGTATGCGCTTCCTTATGAGATGTATGAAAAATATAAAATCCGTCGCTATGGTGCACATGGAACCTCTCATCACTATGTAGCCAAAGAGACAGCAAAGCATTTGAATATTCCTTATGAAAAATTTAACGCTATCACTTTGCATTTGGGTAATGGCTCTAGTGCTACTGCCATTAAGGGCGGAAAAAGTGTGGATACTTCTATGGGACTTACTCCATTAGAAGGCTTGATTATGGGGACACGATGTGGGGATATTGACCCAACTGTGGTGGAGTATATCGCACAATGCACTAACAAGAGTTTAAAAGAAGTGATGAAAATGCTTAACTATGAGAGCGGTCTTAAGGGCATTTGTGGAGATAATGACGCACGAAATGTAGAAACTCGTATTCTTGAGGGTGATAAGCAGGCTAAACTCGCATTTGATATGTGTGCCTATAGGATTAAAAAATATATTGGTTCTTATATGGCAATCCTTGGTAGAGTGGATGCGATTATCTTTACGGGGGGTATGGGAGAAAATTATGCTGATTTGCGCGAGAAAGTCTGTGAGGGCTTAGAAACTTATGGTATTAAAATGGATAAGTCTGTTAATAATAATCCCGGTTCAGGGCTTGTGGATTTGAGTGCATCAAGCAGTCAAATTAAAATTTTGCGTGTGCCTACTGATGAAGAACTAGAAATCGCTATTCAAACACAAGAGGTTATAGAAAAACATAAATAAACTTTTAGGCTTTCATTAACCATATTGTAGAGTTTCTTAGATAAAGAAATTAAATATCTTTTTAGGCTTTTAGCTCAAGAAGAAATATATACTTAAGGAACTCCAATGAAAGTTGTAAACTTCTTAGAAACCATTAAAGATTATCAGTTTGAAAAACTTCAAATTGATGTCTTGAGTGAAAACTCTCACAACAAAGAAATTCGTATTATTATGCCTAAAGGCGTTGTTATGGATAAGCACCAAGCTCCCGGAGCCATTAGCGTGCAAGTTTTAGAGGGTAAAATTTGGTTTGAAGTAGAAAATGAAAAATTTGAAATGCTAAAGGGGGCATTAATAAGCCTAGATGCTAAAATCCCTCATAGTTTGGGTGGATTAGAAGATAGTGTGCTAAGACTTAGTTTAAGCAAAAATGATAATGTAGATAGGGTCAAAGGGGTGCATGTTAGCAAAACTTAAACATTTTTTTAAATATTTAAAAGTTGTGTTTAACAAGCAGTAGTTTTAGTGCGTTAGAATAATTTAATTATTTAAAATAAAGGAAAAGCATGAGCGAGCAACGAAAAGAATCTTTACAAAATAACCCTAACTTAAGCAAGAAAGATGTCCAAATTGTTGAAAAAATTTTGAGTAAGAATGACATTAAAGCCGCCGAAATGAAAGAGCGTTATT
Organism: Helicobacter cetorum; assembly: GCF_900198405.1. Classification (GTDB taxonomy): domain Bacteria; phylum Campylobacterota; class Campylobacteria; order Campylobacterales; family Helicobacteraceae; genus Helicobacter; species Helicobacter cetorum_C. The sequence goes on along the minus strand of NZ_FZMR01000024.1, from coordinate 23,246 downwards.
TAGAAGAGGGGCTTTATGTTTTAAATTTTATGAGTTCACCTGGTAGTGGTAAAACCACTATGTTAGAAAACCTAGCGGATTTTGAAGACTTTAAGTTCTGTGTAGTAGAGGGTGATTTGCAGACTAATAGAGATGCGGATAGATTGCGTAAAAAAGGCGTGAGTGCTCATCAAATCACCACCGGTGAAGCATGCCATTTAGAAGCTGCAATGATTGAAGGGGCGTTTGATTTGTTGAAAAATGAAGGGGCGTTAGAAAAAAGCGACTTTTTAATCATTGAAAATGTCGGAAACTTGGTTTGCCCATCAAGTTATAATCTAGGGGCAGCTATGAATATTGTTCTACTCTCTGTGCCAGAGGGTGATGATAAAGTGTTGAAATACCCTACGATGTTTATGTGTGCGGACGCTGTTATTGTGAGTAAGGCAGATATGATTGAGGTGTTTAATTTTAGGGTGTCTCAAGTAGAAGAAGATATGCAAAAATTAAAGCCTAATGTTCCCATTTTCTTAATGAGTTCCAAAGACCCTAAAAGTTTAGAAAATTTTAAAAATTTCCTTTTAGAAAAAAAGCGTGAAAATTATCAGTCCACGCATTCATTCTAATGTGTTTAGCCATTCCTTCTAAAGTAGTAGCCATTTGTGATAATATGGCTACTTTAGAGACTTTGGGCGTTCAAAGGGAGGCGAGCCTTGATTTGATGGGAGAGCCTGTAAGTGTAGGTGATTATGTGCTACTACATATCGGCTATGTGATGAGTAAAATTGATGAAAAAGAAGCTCTAGAATCCATTAAACTCTATCAAGAAATGATAGAAAAAATGGAAATGGCAGAAAAAACTTAAAATGATGAGAATATAGCATAAAAGCATGAGCATAAACAATCTAATCACTCCTTTTAGAGACAAACAAACTATTTTAGCTCTTGCTAGTGAGATAAAAAAACTTTCTTTAAAACTCCCCAAAAAATTAGTCATTATGGAAGTGTGTGGCGGGCATACGCATTCATTAATGAAATATGGACTTACTGATTTAATGCCTAAAAATTTAGAATTTGTGCATGGTCCAGGGTGTCCTGTATGTGTAATGCCAAAATCACGCATTGATGAGGCTTATGAGCTTGCTCGTATTAAAGAGAGCATTTTACTCACTTTGGGGGATATGATGAAAGTTCCAGGGACTTATGGTAATTTACTTAAAGCAAGAGAAGAGGGGCTAGATGCACGCTTTTTATATTCGCCCATGCAAGCTTTAGAAATCGCTAGAGATAACCCTAATAAAAAAGTCATTTATTTTGCTATCGGTTTTGAAACCACAACGCCTATGAGTGCTAGTGTCTTACTCAATGCTAAAAAAGAAAAATTAAACAACCTTTTTTTTCATATTAACCATGTTTTAGTGCCACCAAGTGTGGGCGCGATTTTAGAAGATAGAGAATGTAAAATTAACGCCCTTTTAGCCCCAAGTCATGTGAGCGTGATTAGCGGGTCTAAGATTTATGCCCCTTTAGTAGAGCGTTTTAAACTACCCATTGTAGTGAGTGGCTTTGAGCCAGCAGATATATTAGAAAGCGTGCTTATGCTAATCAAACAAGCTCTAAAAGAAGAGACCAAATTAGAGACGCAATATAAGCGAGTGGTTAGCTTTGAAGGGAATTTAAAAGCACAAAGTTTAGTCAATGAATGCATGGAAGTAAGAGAAGAGTTTGAATGGCGTGGCTTAGGTAAGATTAAACATTCTGCTTTAAAACTCAAAGAAGAATACGCTTTATATGATGCTGAAGTAGTGTTTAGCCATTATTTAAGCCACAAGAGTCCTAAAGAAAACAAAGCTTGTAAGTGCGGAGAGATTCTAAAAGGCATAGCCAAGCCCTTAGATTGTGCTTTATTTGCTAAGGTTTGTGTCCCACAAAATCCTATCGGAAGTTGTATGGTAAGCTCTGAAGGGGCATGCTCGGCGTATTATCGTTACAAGCGTTCTTAGTTTATAATTCTTAAGAGTATTTTTGTATAATGGGGTATTTTAAGATTTAAAGGGGTTAATATGTCAATACTCAAAGATATATTAAAAGAAATGCCTAAAGGTATTGATCGGTATATTCAAGAATTTAAAAAAGAAAAAGTAGTGTATTTAGGATCAGATGCTATCACTTATTTAAACCGCAATGCTAGAACTCATGAAGAAAAGCAAATTATAGATTTTGTAGGAATACTTTTTACTTTTGAAAATAGCTATGAAGAAACAAATTTTTTAGAAACCAAGACTTTTAAAGAGTTTAGAGATATAAGAAAGGCACTAGATTTCATATGCCATCATAATGACGAGCTGATTAAAAAGGAGCGTGATTTTTTTAGGCGATATAATGATGCTTTTTGTAGGTTTGATTATCCGAATTATAGAATATCTTATGAAATACCAAGCGGTTTGCGTAAAATTATTGACAAACAAAATCAAAAAGCCAAGAAATTCTTAATTAAAATGCAAAAAATACTTGATAGGGATTTAAATAATGTGTTATGTTTGCTAGACAAGCTTAAAGATAACGCTCTTGGCAATTTTATAGGTGGTAGCGTAAAAAGCTATCTTAATGAAAGAGAAATTTTTTTTAAACTCATTAAAGAGTCAAATACGAAAGATGAAGTGGTTGTGTCTTATTTAAAAACTAAAATGCCTAAAGAAACTCTAACAATAAAGACTATAGAAATGCTTTTAAGTTTGCAAAAGCATGAACAACAGACTTTTTTAGGCACCAAGTCTTTAGAAGAAATTGAGAGCATAGCAAGGGTGTTAGAAATAATGGGGTTGTTTTTTTCAAAAAAGAGATGTATCACAAGATTAAGTGAATATAGGAATTTTGGAGTGCTAGGTTATGAAATTAAAGATTTTTTAATTGAGATGTCTAATATTATTTCAAGGATTTCCTATCAAAAATTCCCTTATGCGTGTCATAGTGGTGTTAAGTGGCTTGTAAAAAAATATGGGTGTAATTTTACCCCTATAGGTAGTAGCGTAAAAAGCTATCTTAATGAAAGAGAAACTTTTTTTAAACTTATTAAAGATTCAAATACGAAAGATGAAGTGGTTGTGTCTTATTTAAAAACTAAAATGCCTAAAGAAACTCTAACAATAAAGACTATAGAAATGCTTTTAAATTTGCAAAAGCATGAACAACAGACTTTTTTAGGCACCAAGTCTTTAGAAGAAATTGAGAGCATAGCAAGGGTGTTAGAGAGAGTGGATGCACTCCCTTTAAAACAAGATGTAACATCTGAGGAATGTGGAAGTTGTGTTAGAGATTATAAGAAAGCTAAAAGATTTAAATATGAGATTAAAAGCTTTTTAAATAATGTATTTAATATCATTTCAAGGACTTTTTATCAAAAATTCCCTTATGCGTGTCATAGTAGTGTTAATTGGCTTGCTAAGAATATTGATACTGAAAAAAGTGGCGTAAATTTTACTAAATTTTTTAATGCTTGCAAAGAATGGTTTCTTGATGAAATCTTTCTAAGGAAGCATATTTTTTGGGCACATTCTTTTTTGTAAGCAAAGGTTAAGGATTTTAGAGGCTGTTTGGTTTTACAATCTTTTATGAGTGCTTTTGGTGTTTTTCTAAGGCTTGTTTGAGTTTTAGAAATTGTTCTTTAGTGAAGTCGCTTAAATCTTGTGCTTTAAAATCAACATTAATGGTTATAGGGAGTTTAGTGTTTTTTAAGCGGGTGCTTGGGTTTTTATGGGGTTTTTCTTTGACATTAGCTTGAATATGTGTGAAGTATAGGGGGTAATTCAAATTTTCAAGCGTTTTTTTGGTTTCTAAAAAATGCACTCTCAAGTTTTTTGTGTAGTGGCTTTCTTGTATTTTAAAGGCTTGTAGATAGCTTATATGGTTAAAAAAGATTTTTAAAGTTTTATGCTCAATTTTAGCGTATCTAAAACCTTTGCTTAAATCCTCTAAGGACTCAATAATATAGTTGTGGAGTATTTGGCGTTGCTTGAGCTTTGTTTTTAGATTTTTGAGAGCTGATTTTTCACCAATGCTTTGAAAAAGCTTAAATTCTTGTTGCTTTTTAAGATAGCGTTGATAAATGAGAGGGTCAAATTCCTTTTGCATGAAAGTATTATAACAAGAAAATTTTTAGAATATTGCTTGACTTTTGATTAAAAAATTCTGTATAATGTCAGTCTCAATTCAGTTTGGGGTGTCGCCAAGCGGTAAGGCACCAGGTTTTGGTCCTGGCATTCCGAGGTTCGAATCCTTGCACCCCAGCCATTTTAATTTTTAAACTCTTGTCGCGGAGTAGAGCAGTCCGGTAGCTCGTTGGGCTCATAACCCAAAGGTCAGTGGTTCAAATCCATTCTCCGCAACCAAATCTTTCTTTTTAACTTTAAAAATCTATCTTTCAATTTTATGAGAGCCGAAAAGCTTGATTTTTTAATAATTTGATTCTATTAGATAGACTATACAGAAACGAAATATTAATTTTTTATTGTGTGGTAGTGAGATGAAAGCACGCATTTTTTCTTGTTTTTTAGGCTCTTTTATGGCAAATGGCTTGGCAAGATTTGGCTATGTGGTGATGATTCCTTTTTTAATTTTAGAGGGGCATTTGAGTCAAGCACAAAGTTTTCAATTAGGCATTGCTGTATTGGTAGGGTATATTTTTGGGGGAATGCTTATCAATGTGTTGAGCAGGTTTCTTTCGTTAGAGGGGATTGCAAAAATCAGTTTTTTAGTGATTGCCTTGAGTTTTTTGGCATGTGAATGGAGTCATTTGCCTTTTATATGGCTTTGGATATGGCGGTTTTTAGGGGGAGCGTCTAGCGCGTCGTTAATGATTTTACTAGCGCCTTTATGCTTGCCGTATATGAAAGAAAACTATCGCTCTATTACAGGGGGGTTTATTTTTAGTGGGATTGGGGCTGGGGCTATTTTTAGTGGGTTTGTCTTGCCTCCATTAGCCCTTATGGATTTAAAATGGGCATGGCTTATGCTTGGAGGGGTGGGGGTTGTCGCTTTTTTAGTGAGTTTGGTGGCATTGAAAAATTGGTCGTTAGTAAATGCCACTAAAGAAAATACCCCTTTTAAAGTGCCTTTTCATTTGTGGCTGTTAATCCTTTCTTATGGTTTGAATGCGATTGGGTTTTTGCCACACACGCTTTTTTGGGTGGATTATTTGGTAAGAGGCTTGCATATTGATTCGTATGTGGCAGGCGTGTCTTGGGCTTTCTTTGGTTTTGGGGCGTTTGTTGGCTCGCTGGTGAGCGGGGTTATAGGCTATAAGATTGGGGCAACAAGCGCTAATATTTTAATGATTATTTTAAAGGCTCTCTCTTGTTTTTTGGGTGCTTTTAGCCATGAGATTATATGGCTCAATGTTTCGGTGTTTGTTATGGGGGCTACAACGATTGCCAATGTTAATTTGGGGAATATGATGGTTTTAGAGATTGTTGGGGCTAAACACTTTGCTAGGGCTTGTAGTTTTTTAACCATGAATTTCGCGCTTTTTCAAGCGTTGTTTTCATATATTTTTGCTCTAAGCTTAGAAACAATTGGCTATTTTTGGCTTTTTAATCTCTGTGGGATTTGTTTGGTAGTGAGCGTTATTTTACTATTACCTATCCAAAAAGCACGCCAAGGCATAAAAGCCTAAGCCTTATCTACAAGAGCACAAGCTAGAGCGATTTTTCTTAAAGATACAAATTCTTGCTCATCATAATGCTTGTAGTTAGTAGCTTTATGGTAGTAGGGGGTAATAAGGCTTATTGCTTTTTCTTCTAAGGCTTTCAAGGGACTTTCTTCTTCTAATTCAAGCATGGCTTTTGCCTCTTCTAAATTCATAGTGATTTCAATTTGGCTAAAACGCTCAAAATTATCATAAAGGCGATTAAAATCTTCATTTTCTATTTGCAAGAATGCTGCCACATCCATAACAAGCTCTTTTTCTTTATCATCTAAAGTGCCATCTGCATACGCTAATAAGATAAGAAATTCCACTAATCTTACTTTTTTAGGATACTCCCCATGAGCATGATTAGCAAGCTCTTGGCATAGCTCTTCAAGGTTTTCTTGAGGATTTTTTTCATCAAGTAGTTTTGTCGCAAGGGTTTGTTGCTCTGTATTTAGAGACTGCTTAATCTCATTAATAAAAAGTGTTCTTAAAGAGCTATCAAGCATGTTTTTTTGGGGTTCTAAATGGTTTAAAAGCCTTAGAAAAACACCTGCTTGACTTTGCTTAAAATTCTCAAAAGGGTCGGCTTGTAAAACATAGGGGTCGTTTTTTAAATCGTATTCTAAAGAATGACTTTGTGGTTGGGCTGGCTTTAAGGGGTTTTTTAGATACTCTTTAAGAGTATTGTAGAAATATAACAATGCAACTGCAGCGATAATAAGTAAGATAAGTTCCATAAAAAGTCCTTTATTGGTATTTTTTCATTTGTTCTCTGAGTTCTTTTCTTTTTTTAGTTTCACGCTCTTTTTTGGCTTGCATAAGGCGTATTTGCTCTTCTTTTTGCTTGTTTTGGAGGGCAATTTTTCTTTCATAGTTAGTTTTAAGGCGTTGGATATATTCTTCTCTTCTTTCTGGGGCTTGAAAGCTGATAGGACGGATAAAAAAGATAAAGAGAATCAAAATAAAAATTCCTAATGCGACCGCCTCAGAACCCTCGCCATTGATAGAATACCAAAACCCTCCAATAAAAGAGGCTAGAGCGATTTTAAAAAAAGTTTTCACGCTTGAAGAAACGCTACTTTATGTTGGTGGGAGCTAAGTCCGAGCGTGTCTTGATTTTTTTCTCCCATAGCCATGAGTGCGACTTGGGGTAAAAACAAGCTTGGGGTATTATCATGGTCTCTTTTATACTCTTTTGAGGCCTTAATGCTTAAAGTTTCAAACGCATTAAAGAGTTCTAAAGAATGTGTGATTAAAAAATCCGCCCCTAAATCAATTCCTACATAGCGTAAGTGTGCACATTGTGAAAGAGCACTTGTATAGTTAGTGCTAAAAAGTGGGGCATAATTTTGATTGGATTCTAAAAATGCATGGGTTTTAAGATGAATCTTATTGAAAAAATTATTCTTATGTTTGAGGCGCGAAAAAACAACGCTTGAAAATTCTTTAAAAGAGGCTTTTAAATCCCATGCCAAAAATTCATTAATCCATTCGTTCAAATAGAAAGCTTGTGTGCTTGACTCATAAGTAAGCCCATAGGTTTTAAGCGTTTCATTGATAGAGTTTATCAATTCAGCGTTATTGTCTAAAACTTCTTTGGCATGTAAGATATTTAAATACGCATCTTCTTCGCAAAAAATCAGCGACACATTATTGGCTTTAACAAGAGCAAGATTATAAGCACAAGCCAAAAGGAATTGGCGGGTATTAACAATCTTTCCATAATAACCTCCATCATAGCAAAAAGGAAGTTCTATGACTTTTTGACCCATTTTTTCCAAATAGAGTTGAGAGCTTTTTAAAAGTGCTTTAGCGTCTAGTTGTTTGGAATAGGCGTTAAATAAAGCACAAGTTTTAGGAGACCCTTGAGTGATGCTAGGCTTAGGGTTGAATTGATAGAGACTTAAGAGGTTTTTAGAAAAATCTTGCCAAGGGCTGATTTTTGAATTAGTAAGGATTTCTTGCAGTTCATAAATCTCATGGTCAATATTATCATCTTGTGGATACACATAGGGGGCAACACTCAAAAAGTTCATTACGCCATCTTCGTAATTCGCAATCACTTCTAAGAGTTTGTTTTGTTGGCTAGGATAGCGTTTTAAAAGCCATTTGATATATAAGAAGAAACCATCGCCTAAATATTTGGGGTTATTTTGAGGGTTGATAAAATTAATGCGGATATATTTTTCAAGCTCTTTTTTCTCGCCAACGCTTAAAAAAGACATTTTTTTGAAAAAGGGTTCATACGAGTTTAAAACCGCTTGTTCATCAATGATTAGATCTTTTAAAGCGTAACGCTTAGAGAGTGGCTCTAACACCCATTCTTTACCAAAAAAACTCACTAAATCACTTACAAGCACATCTTTAAAAACAGCGATTTGATTGATTTTTAGCCCAATAGGCTCACTGAAACTCACGCCATCAAGTTGCTTGAGAATATCCAAAAGGCGTTGGTTTTCTTGGTATTCTAAAAAGTAGGACACATAAGCGGGGTTATAGTCTTTTTTGGCCTCAAAACGAAAAACTTTTAAATGCAACTTTAAAATGCTCATGGAATTTGTCCTTTAACTTGAATTATAAGGGGTTGTGCAAATTTTCTAAAATCGCACGATTTTTGGAATTTGAAAAAAGAGCCTCTTTAGAATTAAGCAATTCTTGCTCTTCGTGGTCTATAAACAATCGGTTTGCATCAAAACGGCTGAATAAAGCGACATTATCTGTGCTAGTTCTGTCTTTTACAATAATTTGTATAATGCCTTTAAGATGGACTTGCACAATGCTACTGATATTATCATGCCCAAAACCAGCCTCAAACTGCACGCTCTCTTTATGGATAATCAAGCTTTCTAAAGTGTATCCTGCCAAAACAAAAAGCACAAAATTACCAAACTTTTTATAAATTTCTTCAGGGAGCTTGGGCGAAAAGTGGATTTTATCCTTTTCGCAAAAAAGACTAAAACTCAAGTTATGCTTAGATAAGAATTGTAAATACTCAATACAATTACGATTATTCAAAAGCTCAAACTCTTTTTTCATGCCAATAGCCTCTCAAATTCTTCTAGCAAGTTTCTTACTTCTTGCATGCCAATTTCCCAAAACTCTTTGCTATCAATGTCAAAATCAAACATCAACACCAATTCCCTAGGGCTTTTTGACCCTCCTAAGCTTAAAAATTCAGTGTAAGTTTTGATAAATTTCTTAGAATCACTTCTTTTGTAAAGCCCATAGAGCGCTAAGGTTAAAAGCTGTCCATAGCTATACGCATAGCAATAAAAAGGCGTATGCACAAAATGAGGGATATAACTCCACCATGAGCGGTAATTCTTAGTGAGTTTAACGCTATCTTTAAACATGCGTTCATTTTCTTCAAACCAAATTTTATCTAGCTCTTCTGCATCCACTTCTTCTTCAATATCATGGATTCTTCTTTCAAAATTAGTCATCACCACTTGCCTAAAGAGAGTGGAAAAAATATCTTCTAGTTTGCTTGCAAGCACAAAAACCAATTCTTCTTGCTTGAGATTTTTTTTCAAATGCTCAAATAAAAGCATTTCAGAAAACACAGAGGCAGTTTCTGCGGTTGTTAGAGGGGTTTCTGTGTTTAAAACTCCTTGTTTTTTGGATAGCTCTTGATGCACCATATGTCCAAATTCATGTGCGATAGTAAACATATCACGGCGATTACCGGTATAATTTAATAGCACATAAGGGTGAGCGCTAGGCACAGCACTATGACTGAATGCTCCCCCTTGTTTAAAGGCTCTAGGGTGTGAATCTACCCACCCACTAGCGATAGCTTTAGAGGCGATTTTATAAAAATCAGGCGAAAAGTCTTTAAAAGTGTTGAGAGTTTCTTGCAAAGCCTCAGAGTAGGGAACTTGCACACTTTCTGTGCTTAAAGGGGCGTAGCGGTCATAATCTTTAAGTTTATGACCTAGAAGTTGCGCTTTTTTATGGTAGTAGCGATGCACTAAGGAGAAATTGGCATTTACAATCTCTAGCATGCTATCTACGCTTTCTTGAGAGATTTGATTGTTTAAATGGCGGAAACTTTCCTTTTTTTCATAATTTCTAAGCTTGGTTTCAATATGAAGATTTTTACGCACCATATTAAAAATATAAGTAAGAAGTGGACGAGATTTAGCTAACTCAGCGCTAAAAGCTTTTTGTGATTTCTTGCGTTTTTTGCGATCTGGGCTATACATAAAAGCTAGAATCTCTTCTTCATTTAAAACCTTGCCTTCAAAAGGGATTTTTAAAGAGGATAAATGCTGGTCAAAAAGACGGCTAAACGCATCCACACCTACAGGCGAAAGGGCTAGTGCGATTTTTTCTTCATCTAAATTGAGAGTATGGCGTTTTTTATCTATGAGTTTTTGCAAGAAAAAGGCGTATTGCTTGGATTTCTTCATGTGGGTTTCTTGCTTTTTAGAATCCAAATTAACAAATTCAATTTCATAGAATAAGATATGTTGCTGAATGTCTGTGCAAGCCATTTCGCATTTGGAATAAAATTTTGTTTCTTGGGTGTTGCTTGCAAAAAGCAAGTAAGCATAAGTCATTACCGCAGAAATTTTTTCTAGCAAATTTTCATATTGCTTGAGACTTTCATTAAAGTCATTAGCACTAAGGGTTTTGAGATGACCTTGATAGGTCTTTTCAAAATCTTGCACTTCTTTTTTTAAGCTTTTTAAAAATTCCTCTACCTTGTCTTTGTTCTCAAACAAAGCACTTAAATCCCATTGACTTTCTTTCATAAGACCCTTCTTAATAGTTTGTTTTGAATCATTTTGAGCCATCATTTTAACATAACACACACAATACAAGTAAATATTTAGGAATTTGTGCGTGCTTATTTGTTTTTATTCTTGTCAGAAAAATGCCCATGCAAAACAAAATGGCTTAAAGGCTCTAAATATTTTAGGATAAACGGAGTTACCAACATAGAGAAAACAACCATAAGAATCAAAAACTGATGGATTTCACTCTGTGAGGTATGCAAAATATTTTTTTCATGCAAAAATCCCATAATCCCTTTTTTATCTTGCAAGTTAAAAAGCTGGTGTGTGCCTGAATGCAAGAAAATCACAAAAGAAAATTCCCCAATTTGAGCTAAGGAGAGAGCGGTTTTTATAGCGGTTTTTGCATCTCTAAAAAAGCGTAAAATCCAATACATTACAGCAGTTTTAAAAGTCATCACTAAAATTAAAAGAAAGATGACAGCAAAAAACTTTTCTATAAAAAACTTGAGATTGATTTGCATGCCTATAGTGATGAAAAAAATCGCTAAAAAAAGATTTTTTAGCTGTGAAAATTCTTCTTGCACATTGATTTTATAGCGTGATTTAGAAATAGCCATTCCTGCAATAAACGCTCCTAAAGACATAGAAAACCCAAATAAATGACTTAATCCTGCAGCACTAAATACAATGACTAGAATTGTGCCTATAAAGATTTCTGGTAAATGACTATCTTTAGCAAGCCCTAAAATCCAATTGCCTCCTTTTTTGCCCAATAAAAGCAAAGTGAATAAAATCACGCCTGCAGAAATAGCAGTCTTAATAATCAAAGAGCTAACATGCGAATCATGGCTACCAAGAATGGTTAAAATCAATAGCATAGGAATGGCTGCAATATCTTGAAAAATTAAGATTCCTACCGCACTTTTACCCATAGGGGTATTGAGCTGTTTAGAATCTTCAAAAAATTTCAAAACAATAGCCGTAGAAGAGAGTGAAAAGCCCATGCCTAAAACTAGGGCAAAAACAAAAGAAAGCCCCAAAGCATAATAGCCTAATAAGCAAATTAAAAGAGCGCTCAAAACAACTTGCAAAAGCCCAAAAACAAGCACTTCTTGTTTAATAGATTTGAGTTTGTCAAAGTTAAATTCAATGCCTATCATAAACATTAAAAAAACAATACCAAATTCGCCAATATCTGAAAGAAAATCAAAATCAGTGATTTTAAAAAGGGCGGATAAAATGGTTCCTGTGCAGATATAGCCAATAATAACGGGCATATCTACTTTTTTCAAAAATAGACCAAAGGCTACAGAGAGCCACAAACCAACAATAATAATATAAAGGGTGCTATTTTCCATAAAGAACCTTGTTTTTCAATTCTTAAAAACTAGACCAACTGAATTTTAAAGAACCGATTGAATTTTAGATTTTATTCTTTAAGAAATCAAAAATACAAATACTTTAACAGCTTTTAAAACTATTAAACAAAAAACACTACCATTTCATTAGGTTGCTCAAAAAGAATGTTTTGATTGGCTTTTTGATAGCAAGTAGCTCAAAACTAGCACCACTTCCTAAACAAAAATTCACCATAACCTAGCAACGCATTATAGCTAAACTAGAGTGAATTTTCTACTTCTTTTTAATCGCTTAAACTCTATTTTTGAGATAGTCTCAAAAACCCTTGCCTCAAACTCTTATTTGAGAGTTTGAGAACACTTTATGCATCAACTTAGAAAGTATAGACATAATCCACATACCAAGAATAGTAGCGGATTAATCCATGAGAACCATACATTTTGTCAATTACGCTACCGGTTTGGTTAACCATAGGGAATTTAACGCCCGCTTCAAATGCACTATGGTCTCCAATGCGCATTCTGCCACCTATATTCCATAAGAATTGGAATTGTGTGTGGTTAACATTGTAGGGAAACATCCAACTGTTGCCGGCTAATTGAACGCCACCAAATACACCTAATGCCCATTTATCAAGCGGAATAAGATTGACAATCAAATCGCCACCGCCACCATAAGTTAACAAATTGGTTTTTCTATGCTCATTACCACCACCTGTATTGAACCAATCTAAGAAACCATAAACTCTGGCACCAAACCATTTGTTAGCAAAGCCGGTATAACCCAATTTAAAATTCAAACCATAAAGGTCTGTGCCATGTCTCCAATCAGAATACTTATGGTTGTAAGGACCATAACGCCCTTGCTGATAACCAGCACCCATGAAGAAACCGCTTTTTTCGCCTGCGATTGCTAAACTTGCTGTAAGACTTAGGATACAAGCAATTTTTTTAATCATAATCAATCCTTGTTGTTAAACTCAAATTTGCACTATAATCGGCAATTTCTGCAAAAGTTTAAGATTGTTGCAGAAAATTAGGGCTTATAAAAAGCTTTTAATGGTAACTTCAACAAAGATAGGGTATTGTTATAGGAGTGAAACAAACAAGCATTAGCTAAAACAACCCTAAATTTAGAGCGATTGATTATGCTTAGAAATTGCAGTATTTTAGAGTGATAAGTTTTGCTTGTGGTTATAATTGACATAGAGAAGAGATTTTGGGGTTAGAGACAATTACATTGGCAAGTGTTTATGAGGCTCAGGGCTTTTATAATGAGTCGCTGAGAGTGTGTGAAAAGATTTTAGAAAAAAATCCTAATCATATACAAGCTTTAGAAAATATTAGGCGTTTGCAAGAAAAAATAGCACTTGAAAATAAAGCTGAAATGATTGAAGAAAGTCCAATAAGAAAAAGGAAACTAGACTCTACTTTAGAAAACTACATTTTGAATTTTATTAAAGGCGACAATGTAAGTATAAAAACTTTAGAAAGATGGCTTGTAAAATGGAATTAAAAAATATTATTTCAGAAACTCTCAATGAAATTGAAAAGGTGGCTAAGACCTTGAATGAAGACTTTGATGTTACTAAAACTGCACCCTCTTTTTTCAAAACACCCCGCCTTTTGCAAAATGTGTTAGAAAGCACGCCCTCTACAATCTCTAGCACCACTCCTAAGATAGCTAACAAAAACGCTCTTATAGAGATAAAACAAGAAACAATTCAAGCACAAGAAAAAACGCCCAAAAACCAAGTTAAAGATAACTTGCAAGAAATACCAAATTTTCAAGAGATAGTAGAAAGCACTCTTAAAGATACTCATTTTTTATACGCTAATAAAGAGCAAGATGCGACCAATAAGGATAGCGCAGATACTTTGAGACAAACTAGCCCTAAAAGTCCACAAAAAGAAGGGGTTGAAAAAGCTCAAAAACCGCTTGAGAAAAGGAGCGAATCAAGCACCACAGAAGAGCAAGCTTTTTTAATGCAGTTGCAAGAAAGAACTTTAGTCTTATTTGAAGGAATGCGTGCTTTAGACAAAGGGCAGTCTTTAGAGCGTTTGGACTTAGTGGTGCATTTTTTAGAATATCAGTTGAGTGTAGTTGAAAAACGCTTAAGGCTTTTAAGGCAAAAATCTTAAGGTTTAGCTTATATTTAGTATAAAAATGTTAAAATTTAGCCTTTAGGAGTGCCGTGAAATAAGTGCTATCAAACAAGCGCTTTAGCTTAGTATTCAAAGAGGCATGTTTTTAAAATTAGAATAGAATTAAGGAGCCTAGTTCGGTTATGATAGAAGTTTTGATGATAGAAGATGATATTGAGTTGGCAGAGTTTTTAAGCGAGTTTTTAGCTCAGCATGGCATTCATGTAACCAATTATGATGAGCCTTACACGGGTATTAGTGCGGCTAATACGCAAAATTATGATTTACTCTTGTTGGATTTGACTTTGCCAAATTTAGATGGCTTGGAGGTGTGTAAGCGTATTTCTAAGCAGAAGAACATTCCTATTATTATCTCTTCAGCAAGAAGTGATTTGGAGGATAAAGTCAAGGCATTAGATTATGGTGCTGATGATTATATCCCTAAACCTTATGACCCCAAAGAGTTGTTGGCGCGAATCCATTCATTGCTTAGGCGTTTTAATAAAAAAGAGGAAATCACTCATCATGATGATTTATGTATCTTTAAAGTGGATAAAGATAGCCGAGAAGTCTATATGCGTGATAAGAAGTTAGATTTAACTCGTGCGGAATATGAAATCCTTTCTTTATTGATCAGTAAGAAAGGCTATGTTTTTAGTCGTGAAAGCATTGCTATAGAAAGTGAGAGTATCAATCCTGAGAGTTCTAATAAAAGCATTGATGTGATTATTGGTCGCTTACGCTCTAAAATTGAGAAAGACCCCAAGCACCCCGAGCATATTATCTCTATTAGAGGGATTGGCTACAAACTAGAATATTAAAATCTAGCTTTCTTAATTTTACTAAGGAGCGTAAAAAAATTTTGCGTCTTTCAATCTTTTTAAAAATCATTGTTTTATTTTTTATAACGCTCTTTAGCTTTGGGGCGTTTGCTTACTATTTTTTGCATTCTCAAATGAGCCATGAGAGCTATCAAAATGAGATGCGTCATTATCAGTTTGTTACCACTATCAATCAAATTTTAAACAGCCATTCTAGTTATAGAATGGTAGAAGAGTATCTTTATAAAATTGGTTTTAGAGAGACCACCACAGAAAATTTAGAAAACATCTTGGCTAAAAGGCGTAACCAAATTGTCCATCATGATGAAAATGACCATGCAGAAGTGATTAAATTTAGCGATAAGATTTTTATCCTTTTGAAAAAAAGGGATAATTTTGTCTTGTATAAAGATTTACATGAAGTGTCTTATAGAAATTACTTCTTTGCGGTTGCAGTGGGGTTGTTACTGATTTTATTGTTGTTTTTATTTGTGTTGCAGAGTTTATTGCCTTTAAGAGAGTTGCGTGCGTTGGTGCGTCGCTTTGCACAGGGGGATAAAGATGTGCGTTGCAATAGCAATCAAAGAGATGAAATAGGGGATTTGGCTAACGAGTTTGATAACTGCATTCAAAAAATCAATGCCATGAGAGAATCTCGTATTTTATTCTTGCGTTCTATCATGCATGAATTACGAACGCCTATCACTAAGGGGCAAATCCTTGTAGCTATGCTAGAAGAGGGCGTGCCACAAAAGCGCTTTTTAGCGATTTTTCAGCGCTTAAACATGCTTATTGAGCAATTCGCTCGTATTGAGCAACTTTCTTCTAAAAACTACAAGAGCAATAAAGAAAAGATTTTAATCAGTGATTTAATGGATAAGATTCAAAAAATGCTTTTAATTGATGAGAACAAAACAAGCCCTATCCATTTATCTTCCTCTCATTTTATCATTGAGGCAGATTTTGATTTGTTTGCGATTGTGTTAAAAAACATGCTAGATAATGCGATCAAATATAGTAGTGATGGTCAAGTTTATATGGATTTTGTAGGGCGTGATTTAGTGGTTTCTAATTATGGAGAACCTTTAAAAGAGGATTTTAATAAATATTTACAGCCTTATTTCAAATCGGATAACCCTAGCGAGGCGCATGGCTTTGGGCTTGGTATGTATATCATTAAAAATGCCTTAGATGCTATGGAATTTACTTTGAGTTATCATTATGCTAAGGGGCGTAATTGTTTCACTATCCATGAATGCGCTCTGAATAGTTTTTGCACCCTAGATAGTGAAAGAGAAGTTACCCCCCCCCCCCCAATCAAGCACAGGAAAAACAAGTCTGTTTTGGAGTAGATGAAATTCGTGGGTAAGTTTTTAGATGAACGCTTGTCTTGGAAAGAAAAATGTGCACTTGTGGGCGTGTTTAATGCACCTAATGCAGCGTTTTTAAGCTACTATGCACTTTTTTCTATGCAACATCGTGGACAAGAGGCAAGTGGGATTAGTGTAAGCAATCATAAGCGTTTGCTCACTGCTAAAAATCATGGCTTAGTTACTGAAGTCTTTTCATCTTGTTATTTAAAGCGTTTAGAAGGATTTGCAAGCATTGGGCATAACCGCTATTCTACCGCAGGTAAAGAGTCTAATAATGACGCTCAGCCCTTATTCGCACACGCTAAAGAAGATTTTGCACTCGCACACAATGGGAATCTAACCAACGCTGAGGTTTTAAGAAAAAAGCTTATTGAAGAGGGTATAGCGTTTCAAAGCCATTTAGACACTGAGGTGCTAATCCCTTTAATCACTCAAAGCCAAAAACCCACGATAGAAGAGCGCGTCATTGATGCTTTAAAACAAGTTAAGGGTGCATATGCGCTAGTGCTTTTATTTAAAAACAAGCTTATTGCTATTAGAGATGCGTATGGTCTGCGCCCCTTAAGTTTAGGAAGTTTAGAAAATAAAGATGGCTCAAAGGCGTATATAGTTGCGAGTGAAACTTGTGCGTTTGATTTGATAGGGGCTAAGTATGAGCGAGAAATCAATCCGGGCGAAATGCTTGTTTTTGAACTAGACCAACAACAAGCGCGTTTAACCTCTAAACAAATTTTTGAGCCTAAAAACCGCCCTTGCGTGTTTGAATGGATCTATTTTGCTAGACCAGATAGCTTAGTATTTTCTCAAAACGCCTACATAATGCGCCAAAATTTAGGCAAGCAACTTGCTAAAGAACATAAAATTAAAGCAGATATGATTGTGCCTGTTCCAGATAGTGGTATGCCTTATGCTTTGGGTTATGCTAAAGAAAGTGCGATAGATTTAGAATTTGCTCTTGTGCGTAATAATTACATAGGGCGAACTTTTATTGAGCCTAAAGAAGAAAATAGGGAATTAAAAGTCAAGCTGAAGTTAAATCCTATTAACGCTGTGATTAAAGATAAGGAAATTATTGTAATAGATGATTCTTTAGTGCGTGGGACTACAAGCAAGCAAATTGTTAAAATTTTAAGGAATGCTGGGGCTAAAAAAGTGCATTTTTTAATCGGTTCACCTCCGATTATTGCCCCTTGTTTTTATGGGATAGACACGCCTAATGCACAAGATTTGATTGGTTTTAATCGTTCTATTGAAGAGGTGTGTGCGTATATCCAAGCGGATAGTTTAGGGTTTTTATCTTTAGAGGGGTTGCAAAAGAGTATCCAAGCACCCTTTTGCCAATCATGTTTTGATGGGAAATATTTGAAAGGATTAGAGTGAGAAAAGTTTTAACTATAGGGCGTTATTTTAAATCTATTTATAAAGAAAGAGTGCGTAAAGTTCCTATTTCTTTAGTGGGGTTTACTTGCCCTAATATTGATGGGAGCGTGGCTAAGGGGGGGTGTATTTATTGTAAAAATGAAAGTTTTTCGCCTAATTTAGTGCGTTATAATGATTTAAAAAACGCCCCCTTAAGCATGAATTTTAAAATCAAAGAAAACCCCTTATTGTCTCAACAGCTCGCTCAAATTGAAGAACAATTTTATGATTACGCTAATAAATACCAAGAAAAATACAAGGTAAGAAAATTTTTAATTTATTTTCAATCTTACACAAATACTTACGCCCCTTTAAGCACCCTAAAAGCCTTGTATCAAAAGGCCTTATCTTTTAATGGCGTTATAGGTTTAAGCATCGGCACGCGCACTGATTGCATTGAAGAGGGGCTTTTAGATTATTTAGAAGAATTAGCAAAAGATAAAGAAATTTGGCTTGAATTTGGCGTGCAATCCGTATTTGATGAAACTTTGAAACGCACTAATAGAGGGCATTTGAGTGGGGGCATTAAGGAGTTGTTTCAAAAGGTTAGAAAAAAGGGCATTAAAGTGTGCGCTCATTTGATTTATGGACTTCCTAAAGAAAATGAAGAGATGATGTTACATTCTTTAAAAAGCGTTTTAGAATGGGGGATTGATGGGATTAAAATACACCCTTTATATGTGGTTAAAGATACCGCCTTGCAAGTGATGTATGAAAGAGGGCATTACACGCCCATTAGTTTAGAGAGCTATGCCAATCTCATCGCCAAGTCGCTTAAAATCATTCCCCCTGAAGTGGTAGTTCAAAGAGTAAGTGCGGGCATTTGTGATGAAACTCTCATCGCTCCTCAATGGTGTTTGGATAAAAATGTGCAGATGCGTTATTTAAGGGATTGTTTAAGAGAAGTAAAGATACAATATTAATTTTTTAAAAGGAAAATCATGTTTAAACGATTACGCCGTTTAAGAGCGAATGAAAATCTAAGGGCTTTAGTTAGAGAAACTCAAATCAGCATTGATGATTTTATCGCCCCCTTATTTGTTATAGAGGGAGATAACATTAAAAATGAGATTAGCTCTATGCCCGGCGTTTATCAAATGAGTATAGAGCATGTTTTAAAAGAATGTGAAGAGCTAATTAGTCTAGGTATAAAAGCAGTGTTATTATTTGGTATCCCTAAGCATAAAGACGCCCTAGGTAGCCATGCTTTAAGTGAAAATCACATTGTCGCACAAGCTTCTAGAGAGATTAAAAAACGATTTAAGGATTTAATTATTGTAGCGGATTTATGCTTTTGTGAATACACTGAACATGGGCATTGTGGGATTTTAGAAAACGACCATGTCAATAACGATAAAACGCTAGAGATTTTAAATAAACAAGGGCTTATTTTAGTAGAAAGTGGTGTGGATATTTTAGCTCCAAGTAATATGATGGATGGCAATGTGCTAAGTTTAAGAAAAGCCCTAGATTGTGAGAACCTTTCGCATATACCTATTATGAGCTATTCTACTAAGTTTGCGAGCAGTTATTATGGCCCTTTTAGAGATGTGGCAAACTCCGCTCCAAGTTTTGGAGACAGAAAGAGCTACCAAATGGATTATGCTAATAGTAAAGAAGCCCTTTTAGAAAGCTTAGAAGATGAGAAACAAGGGGCGGATATTTTAATGGTAAAACCAGCCTTAGCGTATTTAGATATTGTTAAAGAAATTAGAGATAACACGCTTTTACCCTTAGCGGTGTATAATGTGAGCGGGGAATATGCCATGTTAAAACTCGCAAAAAAGCATAATCTAATTAACTACGAAAGCGTATTATTAGAAACGATGACTTGCTTTAAAAGAGCGGGTGCAGATATTATTATTAGCTATCATGCTAAAGAAGTAGCCAATTTATTAAAAGAAAGGAATTAAAATGGGACGCGCGTTTGAATATAGAAGAGCGGCTAAAGAAAAACGCTGGGATAAGATGAGTAAGGTTTTTCCTAAACTGGCTAAGGCTATTACTCTAGCGGCAAAAGAAGGGGGGAGTGAGCCTGATACTAACGCAAAACTACGCACAGCGATTTTAAACGCTAAGGCACAAAATATGCCTAAAGACAATATTGATGCCGCCATTAAAAGAGCGACAAGTAAAGAGGGAAATTTATCTGAAATCACTTATGAAGGCAAGGCAAATTTTGGGGTGTTAATTGTTATGGAGTGTATGACAGATAACCCTACTAGAACCATTGCTAATCTTAAAAGCTATTTCAATAAAACTCAAGGAGCAAGTATCGTGCCTAATGGCTCTTTAGAGTTTATGTTTAACAGAAAAAGTGTGTTTGAATGTTTAAAGAGCGAAGTAGAAAATTTAAAATTAAGCCTTGAGGATTTAGAACTTGCTTTGATTGATTATGGCTTAGAAGAATTAGAAGAAATGGAAGATAAAATTATTGTTAGGGGGGATTATAATAGTTTTAAGCTTTTAAACGAAGGGTTTGAAAGCTTGAAATTACCTATTCTAAAAGCAGGCTTACAACGCATTTCTACCACACCGATTGAATTAAGCGATGAACAAATGGAACTCACCGAAAAACTACTAGATAAAATTGAAGATGATGATGATGTAGTAGCACTCTATACGAATATTGAATAGGGGGATTTTATGGACTTTAAGCTAGGTAGTAGAAAAATAGGCACTAACGAGTTGCCCTTGGTAGTGGCAGAAATTGGGATTAATCATAATGGTAGCTTAGAAATTGCCAAACTTATGGTGGATGCGGCTAAAAATGCAGGTATTGAAGTCATAAAACACCAAACACACATCATTGAAGATGAAATGAGTCAAGCCGCTTTAAAAGTAATTCCTGGCAATAGTAAATCTAGCATTTATGAGATTATGAAAAAATGCGCTTTAAGTAAAAGTGATGAAAGGGAGTTAAAAGAATACGCCGAAAAACAAGGGCTAATTTTTCTCTCTACCCCTTTTAGCAGAGCAGCAGCAAATTTCTTAGAAGATTTAGGCGTAGTAGGCTATAAAATTGGCTCTGGTGAAATGAATAATATCCCGCTTTTAAAACATATCGCTAACTTTAAAAAGCCTATGATAATTTCTACTGGAATGCATGATTTAGAAAGCGTAAAAGAGTGCATAAGCCCTATACTAGATAAAGTGCCACTCGCCCTTTTACACACCACTAACCTTTACCCAACGCCCTTTGAACTCGTGCGATTAAATGCTATGTTGGATTTAAAAAATGCCTTTGATGTGCCTGTGGGTTTAAGCGACCATACCTTAAATAACAATGCAGCTAAATGCGCTATAGCGCTAGGGGCTAGTATAGTAGAGCGCCATTTTACAGACACCAAAGATAGAGAAGGCCCTGATATTATTTGCTCTATGGATAAAGAAGAAGCAAAAGATTTAGTCAATAGCGCTAAAGAGATTTTTTTAATGCGTGGTGGGGCTAAGACTAAAATTAAAGAAGAGCAAGTTACAAGGGATTTTGCCTTTGCGACAATGGTTGCTATAAAAGACATTAAAAAGGGCGAAAAAATCACTCAAAATAACGCATGGGTGAAACGACCCGGTGTTAGGGGGATTTTAGCTAAGGATTATGAAAAGACTTTGGGTAGGGTGGCAAAAATGGATATAAAAATAGATACGCATATTTGTGATGATATGCTAGAAGATAAAAAATAGGTTACAAAAATGGTTTTAACAACAACTTTGGGGGGGGGGGGGACTTAGAAAGCCCCACAGCTAAAAACATGAAAAAAATTGTTTTTGTAACTAACAGCCGAGCGGATTATGGGAAACTCAAGCCCTTGATGAGAGCCATTAAGGATTTAAGTCATTCTAAACACCCCTTAAATAATCAAATCACTTATCGGATTTTTGTGTGCGGTATGCACTTGCTAGAAAAATATGGCAACACCTATGTAGAAATTTTAAAAGATGGTTTTGAGCATGTTTTTTTAAGTAAGCCCTATGAAAATGAAATCGCTATGGACTTGGCTCTAGCTAACACTATCATGCAATTTTCATCATTTGTAGCGCAAGAAAAGCCCCACTTAATTATTGTGCATGGAGATAGAATAGAGAGTTTAGCGTGTGCGATTGTAGCGAGTTTCAATAATATTTTATGTGCGCATGTTGAGGGAGGGGAAATTTCAGGCACCCTTGATGAAAGTATCCGCCATAGTATCTCTAAACTCGCACATATCCATTATGTTTGTAATGAAAAAGCGCAAAAAAATTTAGTCCAAATGGGCGAAAAAAGTGAGCATATTTTTAATATCGGCTCTAGCGATATTGATGTGATGTTAGGCGCTTTGCCTAGTTTTGAAGAAACAGAGCGTTATTATTACCAAATAGAGCGTTTTAAAAAGGATTATGCGATTTTAATCTATCATTCGGTAGTGAGCGAAGTAGAGAATTTATCCAAGCATATTTTTGAAGTGTTAGAAGCCATTAAAGCAAGTAAGAAAAATTTTGTAATGATTTATCCTAATAATGATTTAGGCTCAAATATCATTTTAAAAGCTTTAGAGACTTTAAAGGGGCATAAAAATTTTGTTAGTTTTCCTAGTATGCGTTTTGAGTATTTTCTAACGCTTTTAAAAAACGCAGAATTTATTATCGGTAATTCAAGCTGTGGTATTAGAGAGGCTGGGGTTTATGGTGTGCCTTGTATCAATTGTGGCACAAGACAAAACAATAGAAGTCAAGCTAATCATATTATCAATGTTAAAGAAGATAAAGATGAGATTTTATGCGCCATAGACAAGGCTAAGGATTTAAAAAGCGTTTTAGAAAAAAGCTCTCATTTTGGCAAAGGCGATAGCGTTAAGCGGTTTTTAAAGAGTTTGAATTTAGAGTTATTTAATACGCCCACACAAAAAGGCTTTGTGGTAAGAAAGGTAGATTGAATGATTTTAGCTTATATTCCTGCTAGAAGTGGTTCTAAGGGCGTGAAAGATAAGAATATTAAAGAATTTAGAGGCTTACCTTTAATGGCGCATACGATACTTGGTGCGTTACATTCAAAGCTTTTTGATGAGGTTATGGTTAGCACCGATAGCGAGGTCTATAGAGAAATCGCTTTAAGATATGGGGCTAGTGTGCCGTTTTTAAGAAGTAGAGAAAATTCAAGCGATGTTGCCCCTACGATTTTAGGTTTGCTAGAGACTTTAGAAAATTATTCTAAGTCAAACAAGCACTTTAATCATGTGATGGTTTTACAACCCACTTCGCCCTTAAGGGATACTAAAGATATTTTAGGTGCTTGGGAATGTTATACTAAAAATCATTGTCAAAGTCTAGCAAGCGTGCATAAAGTAGAGATTAACCCCTTTTTGTTACGCACTCTTAAAGATAATCAGCTTGTTTCTTTACTAAAGGTTAATAGCACCATTAGGCGTCAAGATATTCCACACTTTTATCAAGTCAATGGGGCGATTTATCTTTCTCAAACAAGTGAGTTAGATGAAAAAACGAGTTTGAATGATAGCTTGATAGGTTATGAAATAGAATTTTCACATGCCCTAGATATAGATAATTTAAAGGATTTTCATGTATAATGTTACCCCCCCCCCCCCCCCCACACCCCCCAACCCCCCTCCCCCATTCACCCCATTACCTCGAATTTATCAAAACAAAAAACTTAATTTTTTTTTTTTTTTTTTTTTTTTTTTGTTGTTATAAACTGTCTTTTTTTTATAGAATTATATTTGTGT
>NZ_FZMR01000021.1:77190-77691 GCF_900198405.1 Helicobacter cetorum | reverse complement strand
ACTTTTTAGTGTTTCCAAATAATCTCTCAAATACCCCTCAAACGATTGCTTCCTTAATTTTGACAAACTATCAACTACATTTGAATTAGCATTACTCTCTAAGGCATAATGATTACTTGCTATAAGCGTAGCTTGTTTAGGATTACTACTAACTTGACTAGGATTGATAAGTTGTAATAATTCATTACTCTGAGCCAACACTAATCCTAAACTCATAATCCCTACACCATTTTGTGTTAAACCTGCATTTAATTGTAAGCTTTTAGCTATTTTATCTATTTGAGAGTTTTTAAGTAAGCTAGGGTCATTTTGAATAGCTTTTAAGGTATTGATAGCTTGTTCTTGGATTTTTAATTGAGCGAGTTGGGTTTTTTGTGCTTGAGTAGGATTATTACCTAAAGCTTTTATTTGTTTTTGTAAATTTGTGATTTGACTAGAAACATCTTTATAAAGGCTTTTTAATTCTGTGTTACCTAAAAGAGAGGTGTTACCCCCCCCCCC
>NZ_FZMR01000021.1:0-77146 GCF_900198405.1 Helicobacter cetorum | reverse complement strand
TTTAAATGATTTTACGAATGGAATAAAAAATAAGTTTTAATTGTAGCGAAATAGAAGTAAAATAAAAATTAAAAGATTTTTGAAGTTTGTTAAAAACTAAAAAAACCGATGAGCTATTTTAAGTTTTATTAAAAGTATCATATAAAATTATTCAACTCACTCTTAAAGTTATATTGTTATCCCTAAGAATGCAAAATCTTTAAGATTGATAAGTTTTGATGCAAATAAAAAGATTTTTCTAGTTTTAATCAAACTCTAGCGATTTTACCTTTTATTGTTAAAAATACTAAGAAACACTTTTATACCTATGTTTTATAAAAAAGTTTTTATGCTAAGTATTTTTTAACTTTTCCTAGCCACTAACAGCGCGAAATTCACCCATTTAAACAGCACTTCTACATGCTTAAATCCCACGCTTTCTAAAAGAGTGGTGTTTTCTTGCAAACTATAAGGCACTAGCACATTTTCTAAAGCTTCTCTTTTAAAAGTGATTGTTCTTAGGGGTTAAGAGAGAGAATAAAAAAGAAAAGGACAAAGGGTATTGAGATGTTTTGCTAAAAATTCTTAACTCATACTGAAAGGCAAGAAAACTTTTAGAGCTTAAGAATTTTCTTCTAGATACTTTGTATGGATTTTTGCCTGTCTAAAATCTGTGTTTTCAAGCATTTCAATATGAAAAGCAATGGTGGTTTTAATGCCTTCTACCTTAAATTCTTTTAAGGCTCTTTTCATCTTAGCAATAGCTCTTTCTCTATCTTCACCCCATACAATAAGCTTACCTATCATAGAATCATAGTGTGTAGGCACAACATAATTTGCATGAGCATGCGAATCAAGACGCACATTTAAGCCACCTGGTGCAATCCATTCAGTGATTTTACCCGGACTTGGATAGAACTTCTTAGGGTCTTCTGCGGTAATCCTACATTCTATCGCATGCCCTTTGCAAGAAAAGCTTTCTTGCTTGGGTAATTCCTCGCCTTGAGCGATTTTAATCATCCATTCAATGAGATTGAGTCCGCTCACCATTTCACTAATAGTATGCTCTACTTGTAAGCGGGTGTTCATCTCCATGAAATAGAAATCTTTCATGTTTGCATCAAGCAAAAACTCAAAAGTTCCAGCCCCCACATAGCCGATGTATTTAGCGGCCTTAACGGCTGTTTCTAACAAACGCTTACGCACACTCTCTTCTAAAACAACTGCTGGAGTTTCTTCAATGAGTTTTTGCTGGCGTCTTTGCACAGAACAATCTCTCTCGCCCACATGAATAACATTACCATGCTTATCGGCTAAAATTTGGACTTCAATATGCTTAGGCTTATTGATAAATTTTTCTAAATACACGCTTCCATCGCCAAAAGCACTCAAAGCTTCGGTTTCTGCGGCTAGATAAAGGTTTTTTAACTTTGATTTATCTTCTATGACACGCATGCCCCTCCCGCCCCCACCAGCGGCCGCTTTGATGATTACAGGATAGCCGATTTTATCAGCAATTTCTTCTGCTTCTTTATAGCTTTTAAGAATGCCATCGCTTCCTTCAATCACAGGCATACCGGCTTCTTTCATCACGCTCTTTGCCTTAGATTTATCACTCATTAAAGCCATAACCTTCGCACTAGGACCGATAAACTCTAAAGAATGGTGTGAACAAATTTCTACAAAATTTTGATTTTCACTCAAAAAACCATATCCGGGAAAAATAGCATCCGCTTCAAACAACTCTGCTGCACTAATGATTGCAGGAATATTCAAATAACTCTCGCTTGATTTAGCCCCACCTACACACACTTTTGCATTAGCTGTGTTGAGATAGTGAGCGTCTTTGTCTGCGATAGAATAAATTGCTATAGATTCTTTACCCATTTCCTGAATGGTTTGAATAGCCCTTAGGGCAATCTCGCCCCTATTAGCAATCAAAATGCGTGAGAGTTTTTTCTTTTCTACTTTTTTATCCATGGAATTTAAAGCTTTTCAATTTTGATGAGTTTAGTGCCGTATTCCACCGGCTGAGCGTCCGCAACTTCAATAGAAACGACCTTACAAGGGTATTCTACTTCAATTTCATTCATAATCTTCATGGCTTCCACAATGCCGATGATTTGCCCTTTTTTAAGCGTATCACCCACTTTTACATACGCTTCAGCTCCAGGAGATGGTGCATGATAGAAAGTGCCTACCATGGGCGAAAGCACAAAATCTTCTTTTTTATCCACAATAGGGGTGCATACCATAGGCACAGGGGCTTGAGCGCTAGGCATACTCGCTTCTATAGCCATAAGTGGGGCTGAAGAATTAGCTGAGCTTAACGCATTCTTATGTTTCGCATAAGCAGATTCTTTATCTAAAACTAATTCAAAATGCTCACGCTTTATTTTCAAATGCCCTAAATCAGAAGCTTTAAATTCCTTTATCAATTCTTCAATTTCAGAAAGGTTCATAACAATCTATTCCTTAATCATTTTATAAAATATGCCACAAACACATCACTAATCTTAGAGCCATAAGCGTTTTTAGCAAATAATTCTTGTTATAATAACATAATTATTAACAAACTTTGAAGGCTTTATATAGTATGGGATTAAAAGCGGATTCTTGGATTAAAAAAATGAGTTTAGAGCATGGCATGATTAGTCCCTTTTGCGAAAAGCAAGTCGGTAAAAATGTGATTAGTTATGGCTTAAGTAGTTATGGATATGATATTAGAGTGGGAAGTGAGTTTATGCTTTTTGATAACACCAACGCTTTAATTGACCCTAAAAACTTTGACCCTAATAATGCGACTAAAATTGACGCAAGCAAAGATGGCTATTTTATCTTGCCAGCTAACGCATTCGCCCTAGCTCATACGATAGAATATTTTAAAATGCCAAAAGATACTTTGGCGATTTGCTTGGGCAAAAGCACTTACGCAAGATGTGGGATTATTGTGAATGTTACGCCCTTTGAGCCGGAATTTGAAGGCTATATTACCATTGAAATTTCTAACACCACGAATTTACCTGCTAAAGTCTATGCAAATGAAGGCATCGCTCAAGTGGTATTTTTACAAGGCGATGAAGTGTGTTTAGAAAGCTATAAAGATAGGGGTGGTAAATATCAAGGTCAAATAGGCATTACCCTACCTAAGATTTTGAAGTGATAATCAACATGGTTTTTAATTCTAATAACCCCATGTTTAGATATTAAAGCGAAAAAACAATATCCATAACTAGTAAGATAATCTTTTGGTTATCAGTGCTTGTTGGTGGGTTAATGATTTTTTTCTTATTTGGTGCCATCTTTTTAATTCTCTTTCGCTCCATATCAAAAAAAGGGGAAAAACTGAAATACAGATAGCACAAAAGGAAATAGAGATTAAAAAAATTGCAACAGAAACTAATAGACTTAAAAAAAGAATACTGCAACAGAATTACAAATGAAAGAAGAAAGAATAAATTTTATAAGCGATTTGCTTAAAAAATTGGAAAGCAATTGTCAAAAAAGTTTAGCTAATCAATTTTTACAAAAAGTAAAAGAAATTTGTGCCTTAAAAGGATTAGAAGAATTTGAATACAACGATACAAACTTTGCTTTTAAATGTGGCAATACAAATAAAAAACCCTCAATAAAATCCCATAAATAGTGGTATTTATAATATCTCAAACATTTAAACTTGTGCTATACTCGCTACAAACACGCATGCACTCTCAGATTTTAACACCATATCTAGTGGAATGCGATAAATTTCACGCTCTTTAAATTGCTCTCTTTCTTGCTTATTAAAGCCCCCTTCAGGTCCTATAATAATGCCATTTTCAGCATTCAAGCTTGTTTGCAATTTTTTACCATTAAAATCCAAAACACTTGCCTTGGGGTAAGCTTTTAGCATATCTTTTGTGCTTGAAAACACTTCTAATCCCATTAAATCACTACGCCCACATTGCTCGCAAGAATTAATCAAAATTTTTTTAAATCGTTCTAATTTGACCCTATCTATTCTTTCGTTACGCTGGCTAAAATCAGCATAAAATAGGCTTAGCTTGCTTACGCCTAACTGGTTAAGAAAGGGTAAAATCCTTTCAATGCTTTTGATTTCAATAACGCTTAAAATCAAATGAGCCTTTTTATGAGCCATAATCTCTAATTCTTGTTGGCTCACTAATTTTAAAAGAGCGTATTTTTTAGTGATTTCTACATGCTCATAGGTGTATAAAAATTTATCTTTTAAATTTCTCAAATCCAAGCAACTCGTGCTTTTCACACGCCTTGAGCGGTATAAATGCATGTAACTCTCCCCTTCTATTTTTAAAGTAGGCTCTTTAGCTAAAGGATGGTAAACAAAACGCATTTAAATGCCTACTAACACAATGATAAGAATCGTTTCTAAAAAATATAAAATTTTAGCCCTTTTAATATAAGCTTTCATTCTTTCTTCCTTAGTAATAGCAAATTTCACGCTTTTATGGCGTTTGATTTCAGCCACAAGCATAAAAAATAATCCCAAAAGCATAACAATAACTTTGAGAGAAAATTCAAATTGTTGCATCGCCCAAATAAAAACCCCACTTAAAAGAGCAATGCTTAAAAGAATATAAATCGCTGGCATGATTAAGTAGATTTTTCTATTCAGTTTGATGAAATTTTTCTCTCTAAAAAGGGTGTAAAGATTGATGATAAAGGCTAGGGCTAGTAACGAAGCAAAAAGGGCATGAATAAGCAATGATTGAGCCATCACATCAAAATTTTGCGTATTTAATGCTTGTAAATTTATCCCTAACATTAACTTCCTTTTAACGATTTATTTTTGATTAAGCCTATTATTCTATCATGTGCTAATGAATTTAATCAACGAAAAACTTAACAGCTCAGAAATTAACACCATAAAGTCCCCTAAAGAAGCGGTTATTCTTTTGAATATGGGGGGTCCAAACAGCCTTTATGAAGTGGAAGTGTTTCTAAAGAACATGTTTGATGACCCCTTTATCCTTACCATTAAGAATAATTTTATGCGTAAAATGGTTGGTAAAATGATAGTTAATGCTCGGGTAGAGAAATCTAAAAAAATCTATGAAAAATTAGGCGGAAAATCCCCTTTAACCCCTATTACATTCGCCCTTACTAAGCGTTTAAATGAATTAGATTCTTCACGCTTTTATACTTATGCTATGCGTTACACTCCCCCTTATGCGTCTATGGTTTTACAAGACTTGGTTTCAAAAGGTATAGAAAGCTTGGTGTTATTTTCTATGTATCCACAATACTCTAGCACCACCACTCTATCTAGCTTTAATGATGCTTTTAAGGCTCTCAAATCCCTAGAATCTTTTCGCCCCAAAGTGCGAGTAGTAGAGCGATTTTACACCAGCACAAGACTTAATAAAATCATTTTAAACACGATTTTAAGCACCCTAAAAAACCAAAAAAGCCAAGACTTTGTGCTAATCTTTTCAGTGCATGGCTTACCCAAAAGCATTATTGATGCTGGAGATACTTATCAAAAAGAATGCGAGCATCACCTCAATTTATTAAAAGATTTAATACAGCAAAAAAACATTAAATTTAAAGAAGTTCTACTCTCTTATCAATCTAAGCTAGGGCCTATGAAATGGCTAGAACCAAGCACAGAAAGTTTAATAGAAAAACACCGCAAATCTAATATTATCATTTATCCTTTAGCATTCACTATTGACAATTCTGAAACACTCTATGAATTAGAGATACAATACCGCTTAATGGCCAAGCGACTAGCTATTAAAGAATACTTAGTTTGCCCATGTTTAAACGATTCTACAGAGTTTGCCAAACTTATTGTAGATTTAGTGCAAGATTCAACACCATGAATTTGGTAAAAAGAATGATTGTGTAGTAGGATTACCTTTTGTTAAACTATTTTAAGTAATAAATTAGTTTTAACACCTATTATAAAAAATATCTAGTGTAAAGGTTTTATATCATGTGTAAAATTTCTTATTGTTTTAAAAATTGTTTTAGTGCAGTTTTATTAGCACTCTTTGTTTTAACTGCTTGCAAGTCAAACAGCTCAGATAATCTAAGCGATACGCTTATTAGTTCAGGTTCTCAAAGTTCTAAAGAATTAGAAAAAGAGCGAGAAAACATAGATAAAAAGAGTTATGCTGGCTTAGAAGATATTTTTTTAGACACTAAGTCTATTAGTCCTAATGATAAATACATGCTTTTAATTTTTGGGCGTAATGGTTGTTCTTATTGTGAACATTTAAAAGATGATATTAAAAATGTCAAAGAATTGCACGACTATATCAAAGAGCATTTTAATGCTTACTATGTCAATATCAGCTATTCTAAATTGCATGATTTTAAAGTTGGTGCTCCTCAAAACACTAAAGAAATCAAGCTTTCTACTTCACAGCTATCTCAAATGTATGATGTGCAATCCACTCCAACCATTGTTTTATCTGATAAAACCGGTAAGACTATCTATGAATTGCCCGGCTATATGCCCTCTACACAATTTTTAGCGGTTTTAGAATTTATAGGGAATGAAAATTATAAAAAAGTTAAAGATGAAAAAGACTTCACCAAACAACTAAAGGCCTATATTAAATACAAAACAGACCTTTCTAAGAACAAAACTCACTAGGAAGTTATATGAAAAATCTTAAGAGCTTGTTTTCTTTTTTATTCGCATCCTTTTGGATAGCCATTCCTTTAATGGCAATCTATGCCTCTGCATGCGCGATAGCCACTTTTATAGAAAATGATTATGGAACACCCGCTAGTAAGGCCATTGTTTATGGCACAACTTGGTTTAATTTCTTGCATGCGTATTTGTTGGTAGTTTTAATAGGCACTTTCATCACTTCTAAAGCCTTAATGCGTAAAAGATACGCAAGCATTTTTTTTCATAGTTCCTTGATTTTAATTATTTTAGGGGCGGGAATCACGCGCTTTTTTGGCATTGAAGGCACGATGCACATACGAGAAAATGACGCTCAAACCTCTTTTAAAAGCAGTGATACTTATTTGAATATCACACTCAATGACAAACCCACTCTTTCTTTCAAGTCTCCTTTTTCTATCTATTCTAAGCACCTATCCCCAATTCATACCACTCTTAACAACAAGCCTTTAATCTTAGAGCCCTTAGAGATTTATAAACAAAATGCGGATAAAAAGGATAGTAGTGCTATTTTGGTGCTGAAAGCAACTTATAATAATGCAAGTCAAGAATTTAAGCTTGTTAAAAACAATAGGAATGAAGGACTAGCGATAACACAAGATTTCAATGGCGATAAACTCTCCTTAAGCCTTGGAGCGACTTATGTTGAATTACCCTTTAAAGTTAGGCTAAAACACTTTGAATTAGAACGCTATGCGGGTTCTATGAGTCCCTCTTCTTATGCGTCTGAAGTAGAAGTCTTAAAATTAGATGATACTTTAATCAAGCCTTATAGGATTTTTATGAACCATGTGTTAGATTATAATGGGTATCGCTTTTTTCAATCTTCTTATGATACCGATGAAAAAGGCACGATTCTTTCTGTTAATAAAGACCCGGGCAAGCTCCCCACTTACTTAGGGTATGCAATGCTTATTTTAGGGGCATTATGGCTACTTTTTACCAAACAAGGACGCTTTCAAAAACTTTCACGCTTTTTGAAATCTCAGCAAATCGCTAGTTTTTTACTCGCTTTAGTGCTAATTAGCCCTCTTATTGATTTGCAAGCTAAAGATAGTGCCACTACAGGAAAGATTGATATGCATGGGGGTCAAAGCACTTCTAAAACTTTAGAAACCACGCCCAAAAAAGAGTCTAGCCATGCCCCTATGGAAGAACAAAACTCTCACCAAATGATACTAGAGCGTTTAAAACATTTAAGAGATTATTCTAAAGGTCATTTAGAGTCCTTTAAAAGACTTCAAGTGCAAGATTTTGATGGGCGTATCAAACCCCTTGATACCATTAGCATTGAATATGTGCATAAGATTTTAAGAAAAGATAGTTTTCAAGGACTGAATGCTATGCAAGTGCTTTTAGGCATTATGTTCTACCCAGATGATTGGCGTAGCATTAGAATGATTTATACTTCTACTAAAGCTTTACGCAAACTCATAGGCACGCCCCTAGATGAAAGACGCATCGCTTTTAGAGATGTTTTTGACCACCATGGGTATAAATTACAAAATCATGTTGAAGAAGTTAATCAAAAGTCTCCTAATGAGCGCGATGAATTTGACAAAGATGTCCTTAAAGTAGATGAACGCATTAACTTAGTTTATACGCTCTTTAGCGGTCAAGTTTTACGCATATTCCCTGATAGCCAAACAAGTGCATGGCTCTCTCCTGTTGATGCTATCAATAGTAAGGATAAAAATATCTCTCAAACCGCACAAAATTTTTTAAGAAATATTTTTGATGGGTTTGATGATGCCTTAAAAACTAATCAATGGGATAAAGTAGAAAAAACTCTAAAAGATTTAAGCACTTACCAACAAGAACATTCTAAAAACCTCTACTTACCCACATCAAGAATTAACTCTGAAATTTTCTTAAACCATACCAACTTCTTTAATAGTTTAACCTTGCCCTATATTCTTTTAGGGTTATTACTCTTTATTGTGGTGGTTAATTCTATTATCAAAAATACGCCTCCTAAATCATTAGTCGCCAAAACACTTTATGGAGCGATTGTATTGTGCACTCTCTTGCATGCTGTGGGCTTAATCTTGCGCTGGTATGTGAGTGGGCATTCGCCATGGAGTAATGCGTATGAATCCATGCTCTATATCGCATGGGCGTCCATTATGGCGGGCATTATCTTACGCTCCAAGCTCGCCTTATCAGCTTCTAGCTTTTTAGCCGGCGTAGCGCTTTTTGTGGCGCATCTAGGCTTTATGGATCCTCAAATTGGCAATTTAGTGCCGGTCTTAAAATCCTATTGGCTCAATATCCATGTTTCTATTATTACTGCTAGTTATGGCTTTTTAGGGCTATGCTTTATCTTAGGAATTTTAAGTTTAGTCTTATTTATTTTAAGAAAAGATGGGCGTAACAACCTAGATAAAACCATTCTTTCAGTCAGTGCCATTAATGAAATGAGCATGATTTTAGGCTTGTTCATGCTTACGGCCGGGAATTTCCTAGGCGGAGTTTGGGCCAATGAATCTTGGGGGCGTTATTGGGGGTGGGATCCTAAAGAAACTTGGGCGCTTATTTCTATCACCATTTATGCTTTAATATTACATTTGCGCTTTTTAGGCTCTAAAAATTGGCCTTTTATCTTAGCAAGCAGTAGCGTGCTAGGATTTTATTCAGTTTTGATGACTTATTTTGGCGTGAACTATTATCTTTCTGGAATGCACAGCTATGCAGCAGGCGACCCCTTGCCAATCCCTACTTTCTTATACCCATTTGTAGCCATTACTTTTATCCTTGTTATTTGGGCGTATTTCAAACGCTTTTTAGTGCTCCCTAAACTCCAATAAATACTCACATCGGCAGTAAAATTATGAATGTAAAAATTCATAATTTACTTTTACTTGTTTGAATTTTTAGTCTTTTTGCGTTAAAGTAAAAAATCAAATCTGATAAAAGGTTAGCTTAAATGATATATATATATATAATCCAAACAACGAGAAGCAACCAATAAAACAATTGATATCTTTTTAAAAGCTATTAATGATGATAAGGAAGTAAAAAATTTCTTAACCACCACAAAAGAAAAATATGCCAACTACACCAAAAAAAATCAATCAAGAATTCCAAACCTCACTTGAAAGCCAAGAAGAAACTCTTTCTTTGTTTCTTAAAACAAAAGATTTGTTTGAAGGTCTTAAGAAAAAAAATTAATATCGCTAACTTTGCTATTAAAAAAGCGTTCTTTTTCTTGTGTAAAAAAACTTGTAAAGACTTATAAGGTTCAGGTTGTGAGTGAATAAAATCTTTAAAATGCTCTAAAATCGTGTCTGCTAAACTCAATCTTATTGATAGAAATAGATAAAATTATAGTATAAAGCTTTTTGATAATTGCTGATACTTAATTCCTTTAACTATCCTTTGTAAAGCTCTCAAAAGTCTTTAAAAACGCTTTATGAAAGAATTTTTACCAATATAGAGACTATAAGAGTTAGTTGAGCTTAACTACTCTAAGCTCTCTTGCCCGGCCTTTTCCATATCCCTTTAGAAAAGACCTTATAATACACTAAAGCACGCAGATAAGTTTCTATCGCAATCACGCCAAAAATCAATTCCACTTTAAAATGATATAGCACAAGCAAATACATAGGCATGATTCTTAAGCCCCATAAGCTTAAGGTATTGATATAGAGTGAAACCTTAGTGATACTCGCCCCCCTAAAAACCCCATCAAGCACAAAATACCCAATTAAAGGTGCTTGTGAAAGCCCCACAGCGATTAAATAATAGCGTGCCACTTCTATCACTTCCTTATCGTGTGAAAAAACGCTTGCAAATTCTCTAGCAAAGACAGCTAATAATATCCCCACAACCCCCATTAAACCCATAGAAATCTTTAAAATCAAGTGCGCATAATCTTGTGCTAACTCCGTCTTATTCGCCCCTAAATTTTGCCCTATTAAAACCATTGCAGCTATCATAAAGCCAAAGCCGGGCATAAACGAAAAAGTTTCTACTCTAATGCCTACTTGCATGCCAGCTAAAACCTTATCCCCATAACTAGCCACAAATTTCGCCATAAGCATTAAAGAACATAAGGTCAATAAACGCTCAAACCCAGCAGGCCAACCTATCTTAAAAGTATTTTTAAAAAATGAAAAATCAAATTGAATCTTAAATTTTAAGGGCGATTTTTTAATCTGCAAAAAGAAAGCCAAAAGAAACCATTCTAAATACGATACGATGACATTCGCTAATGCTGAACCGGCAATACCCATTTTACAAAACCCAAAATCCCCAAAAATCAAAGCTTGATTTAAAAACACGCATAAAATAACCATGATTAGTTTGACAATAAAGGGGGTTAGCGTATCCGAAAAACTAGCTAACGCTGAAACCAACACATTTTTCAAGAAAATAGCCGGTAAGGCAAAAACTAAAATCTGCAAATAAGTTTTAGTTAGCGCTTGGGATTGCTCATGCAATTTTATCCACAATAAAAATGGCTCAATCAAAAAATAAGAAAATAAAAGCACCCCCAAGCACACAAAAAATGCCCCTATAACAATAGAAGAAAAAGCTAAATTGATTTGGCTAAAATCCCTCGCTCCTACAAGCCTAGAAAGTTGAGCGTTAGTGCCGGTATATAAAATCGTATTAACCCCATAAAAAAGCATTAGAAATTGCAAGCCCACCCCTAGAGCCACAATATGATGGTGCGATAATTTCCCCATAAAAAACACTGAAAGCGCTATAACAAATACATCTAAAAAAGCATTCACCCCAGAGGGTAAGGCTAAAGAAATGATTCTTTTAAACTTGTATTTGAAACTTAATCTAATAGCAACGCCCCTACAACCCCAAAGACAATCAAAGAAAGGTTATAAACTAAAAAAGTCGGCACGCATGTGTCATAAATATGACTGTGTTGACTATCTGCATTTAGCCCACAAGTAGGCCCCATAGTGCTATCACTAGCGGGCGAACCTGCATCGCCAAGTGCAGCAGCTATTCCCACTAATAAAATCGTAGCCTCCACGCCAAAGTCAAGGCTCTTGCATAAAGGGCAATAAAATACGGCAATAATAGGAATCGTGCCAAATGAAGTCCCTATACCCATTGTGATAAAAAGTCCAGCAACTAACATTAAAAAAGCCCCCATAAACTTCCCTTGTATAACAGAGGCGATAGAATTGACTAAATCTTGTGTGGCATGAACTTTTTGCAACACCTCTCCAAAACCACTAGCAACGAGCATTACAAAGGCGATAAACGCCATCATTTTCACGCTATCATCCATTAGTGCATCAGTATCTTTCCACTTGATACTGCGCCCTAATAGCATTAACGCTAAGGCTAAAAACGCTGCCAAAGGCATAGATTCTGTAACTAATTGCACTAAAAAAGCCACTACAATCCCTAAAAGCGTTAAATAATCATGATAATTGAGCTTGAGCTTGGAATAATCCTCTAAATCAAAGGACTTTTCTATATATTTTCTAGGTTTTCTATATAGCACCAACACAGCCACTAACAAACCTACAACCATAGCTAGCCCTGCAATCCACATCACGCTTGTGATTTGAGCTAAATTAGTCTCAACGCCATTGAGTTTAAGCTGTTCTAAGATAGTGGTTTGAAAAATCAATCCAAACCCTACAGGCAAAGCCAAATAAGGAGCTTGCAAACCAAAGGTTAAAGCACAAGCTACAGCTCTTCTATCTAGCTCTAATCTATTCATTAAATATAAAAGCGGAGGGATTAAAATAGGAATAAAAGCGATATGCACAGGAATAAGATTTTGCGAAAAACACGCTATAAAAGCTATAAAAAAACAAAAAGTAGCCCGCTTATAATTCATAAAACGCACTAATTTATTCAAAGCGATTTTAATCAAATTGCTTTTAGCAATCGCTACAGCCAAAGCCCCTAAAAGAATATAGCTCAATGCGATGTTTAAATTGCCCTTCATGCCATCTATCATCACATTAAAACTTTCTGTTAAGTTAAGCCCCCCCATAAGCCCAGCAATCAAAGTAGCGCTAATCATAGATAACATGATATTTAAGCGCAACAAGCTTAAAGCACACATCACAATAATAGCCACAAATGCTGGATTAACCCAAACAGAAAGTGTGCCACTTCCTAGCATTCTTGCTCCTCTATCAAAAATAATGACACAAAAA
The DNA here is from genome assembly GCF_900198405.1 of Helicobacter cetorum. GTDB lineage: Bacteria > Campylobacterota > Campylobacteria > Campylobacterales > Helicobacteraceae > Helicobacter > Helicobacter cetorum_C. Next base: position 64,363 of record NZ_FZMR01000021.1, on the reverse strand, counting down.
GCTAGATTTTTGCATGCTCACTACGCACAAAACCGCTTTTATTTCTCATGCTCTTTCTTTTAAACGCTCAATTTAAAAGGTAGCGTTGGAGAATTTCCCCATACGCATCAATGCGTCTGTCTCTCAAAAACGGCCACATACGCCTAACTACTTCAGCACGCCTTAAATCTATTTCAGCGTATAGAATCTCTTCTTTTTCGCCTGCTTTAGCTAAAATCTCGCCTTGTGCTCCAGCTACAAAACTTGAGCCAAAAAAAGTAATGCCCCCCTTAATCACACCGCTTGGGTCAAGCTCTACCCCTACCCTATTAGTCGCAATCACAGGTAAGCCATTAGCAATCGCATGCCCTCTTTGGATAGTTTCCCATGCATTTTGCTGACGCTTTTTTTCTTCTAAACTATCTTCTTCTAAAAATCCTATCGCACTAGGATAAATCAAAAGCTCTGCCCCTTTTAACGCCATAATCCTAGCCCCCTCTGGATACCACTGGTCCCAACACACCATAAGCCCTAATCTTCCTATGCTTGTGGATATTGGCTCAAAGCCTAAATCTCCGGGCGTGAAATAAAATTTTTCATAAAATCCGGGGTCATCAGGAATGTGCATTTTACGATAAGTCCCCGCTATTGAGCCATCTTTTTCAAAAACTACTGCAGTGTTATGATAAAGCCCCATGGCACGCTTTTCAAACAAAGAAGTTACAAGCACCACTTTAAACTTCTTAGCCAAATCACTAAAAAAAGCTTTATCTTCTTCAAAATGCACCCCTAAATCAAAAAATTCCGGGTCTTCATTTTGACAAAAATACGCATAGGGGTGCAATTCTTGCAATACCACTAACTGCGTGTTTGGATACTTCTCTTTAGCAAGCTTGAGTAGAGTTGCTGTATGTTCTAAGGTTGCCTCCCTAGAACCTTGATAAGCATGTTGTAAAATCGTGGTTTTTAATTTCATTTCTACTCTTCTTCATAATCAGAACTATAGTCTTCATAATCGTCATCATCATAGACATTACGATAAGAATCATAATCCCCATCATCTTCTTCTTCAAATCCCTCTAAATCTTCTCCAAAATCTTCTAATTCATCTTCAAAATCTTTCATGTTATTTCCTTTCTTTTTTAATAATGTCTCGCACGACTTCGCTAGCTATCTGCAAACCAAAGCTTGCAGTAACCGCACTAAAACTACCAAGTTCTATACAATGAGGAGGCTCTGGACTAAAGATAACCTTAAAATTACCCCTAAAATGACGCTTTTTTAAAAAGTCTCTAAACTTCCGCCCAAATTTATCGCCATGACTTTTCCACACACTATCTACTTGAATAAGCTGTGGGTTTAGGCGTTTAGCACTCCCCATAGAGCTAATAAACTTTCCATAAGCTAAATTTTGACACTTTATAGCCAAGCTCGTTTTAATGGGTAAGTCGTCCATACAATCCAATACATAATCATAATCTTTAAAATTAAACGAATCTAAAAACGCCTCATCTACACGCAAATCCAATGTTTCAATCCCTTGATAAATCGCTTGCAAGGCTTGCACCTTTGATTTTCCAATTTGCTCTGAACCAATTTGGCGGTTTTGATTGGTAATATCAAAAATATCCTTATCAATAATGGTAATTTTGCCAATCCCTACACGATAAAGCGCATCTAAAGCAAAACCTCCAACACCTCCAACACCACAGATTAAAACCTTTTTTTGGCGTATCAAATCAAAATCTTTTTTAAACAACCATCTTGTGCGTGTGAATCTATCTATCGGTTCTAAAACAGACAATTTTTAGCCCTTAATTGAAATAATATTGATTGAGGCTTATTGTAGCGTAACTTTAAAAAATGCTAAGATAAAAATTTTTGAATGTTTTTAGCTTTTTGCATTTGCATTTGCAAAGTATTTTTATCTTTATGAAGTAACTCAATGCTTTGGGCTATCATTTCCTTAAGTCTTAAAAGCATGTCTAAATCTAAATCTTGGAGTTGCTCTAAAGAAATCCCCTCAATTAAAGCGAATGCCTTTTGGGAATTTTGCTCCAAAAGAGCGATTTTAAATGAATCTAATAAACGCTCAAATTCATGCAAGCTCATGGGAATGAATTTCTCTCCAAGCCTCTAACAATCCCTTAGCCACATTCAATACTACATCAATCTTGCTAGTGTCATTCTCTAAATTCGCTTGCGTTAAAATTTTTATTTGATGCGTGTATAATCCTGTCAAATACACTGCAACATCGCCACCCTTTTCATAATCTAAAATATTCAATAGCTCAGTAAAAATATCTGTAACTTTATTGATATAATAAATCTTCTTTTCAATATCTTCAGTCTCAATATGGCGTTTAGCTTGAGAGGCGAATTTTAAAATACCCTCATAAAGCATTTCAATGAGCTTTGCTGGAGACTCTACGCTCACAGTATTTTGTTGGTAAGCTTGGTAAGCATTAGCATATCGCATTTTTATCCTTTCTTCCTTTGTTTAAAATCTAATTTTTCTTTCCAGCCGCTTGGTCAATCATCATCTGCACAGAATTGAACTTTTGATTAGCCTTAGAAATTTGACCATCATAAGCCGCAAAACGCTCTGCCATTGTGTCATAGCGTGTTTTTAAAAGCTCTTGAGCGTTTTCTTTGTCTTTAGCTAAGCTTTTAGCGTCTCTATCTAAGGAATCTTCATAAATCTTTAATTTAGCATTCCCTCCATCAATAAGACTAGAAACCACTTGATTAAACTTAGTAAAAATCCCATCTTGATGGACTTCTCTACCTCCAATATCCTTGCTATCGCTCCCATAGAAAAAATCTTGCGTCGCTTTAGGATTTGAATTTAAAGCGCTAGATAGTCTCGCCTCATCTAAGCCCATGGTGCCTTTGTCATCTAAACTCAAGCCATACTTCATCAAGCTTTCTACCCCACCATCTGTATGCAGAGTATAAGAAAACACATTAGTAAGAGATGAACGAATGGTGCGTATATCACTCACACCATTAAAAATACCTGCAATTTTAGTATCAGGGTCATAGCGAGTGTCTTCATCTAGCTTGGGGATAAGCTCATTATAAGCTTTTACAAAGTCCTTAATGCTATCTATAATGGCTTGATTATCCCTACTCACGCTAATAATCGCAGGTTTATTAGGCTCTGTAGTTTGTTGTAAAGTAATATTAACCCCACTAATCACATCATTAACTTCATTAGTAGGGCGTGTGATACTCACGCCATTATAAGTAAATTCTGCATCATTTGCTTTTTGCAATTTCTTAACTTGAAAAAGCTTTTCTTGAGCTGCTGCGTATGATTGCGTAGTTCCTTGACTCAATCCTAAGTCTTTTAAACTTGCTTTTCCTAGGGCATCTTCGCCCTTAATTTTAAGCTCGCCTTTTTTGGCATTGATAACTAGCTTGCCATCTGAATCTTTATAAGCGCTCAAACCCTCTTTAGCATTGATAGCTTGAATAATCGCATCAGTATTTTGCTCGCTAGAATTATTAGCACTCGTTAAAGAAGATAAATCTAAAGTTTGACCATTCAAACTAATAACGCCTTCTATTTTACCCTCTTTAATAGTTCGTGTGCTTTTTAACAAATCATCATCTTTGGTTTTAGTCTGCCCAAAACCTAATTCCTTAGCCTTACTGCCTTTAATCTCAATCGGTTCTCCACGCTTATCATTGATAATTAGTGAATCCCCATTATGCACTACATCTATTGATATGTCCCCATTAGCTAACAAATCTTTAAAATGTGGGTCATCTTGTAAGGCTTTTTGCATCGCTTTTTGAATCGCCTCATTTTTATCTTTAATGGAAGTGTTTTCAGGAATTTCTAACGCTATTGGCACATCATGCATTTTGCCATCATTTCCTTTGAGGTGCAAACTCACATCACTTTCCCCACTCTCATTCGCTCCTAAAGAAAGGGCGTTTTTACTATTAAGATTAGATTGCAAATGCGAGCCAAAATAGATACGATTATCTTCGCCAGTATTCTTGGTATTCACCATTAATTGGTAGGGATTATCCCCACCGGTTTTCATCACAATCCCCATTACTTCGCCATTAGTAGCATCAGTAATGGCTTGAGCCACATCGCCTAATGTCATGCCCGCTTTAATAGGTAGTGCATAATCCTTTCCTTTAGTGTAGAACCTAAGTGTGGTGCTAGTTTCGCTGAATACATCATCTCTTGAAGAAAACTTTGCCCCTAATTCATTAATATCGCCTTGTGCTAAACTTTGCACATCAATCTTAATATCTTGCACAGGAACGCCAGCTCCCACGCTCGCACTCACAGCATCTCCTGTAACACTGCTTTTTCTGCCAATATAAGTAGAATAATCTGAAAGGGTTTTAATGGGGGCTTTAAGGGCTGTAAGAAGGGTTTTAATCTCTACAAGGGCTTTTTGTTTTTCAACATTTTGCTCCATTTTCTTATCTAATGGTGCGATTAAAGTTTTCTCATCAGCACTCTTAAGCTTGTCTATCACATCGTAATTTAAGACTTTACTCCCAAGTCCTAATGAACTTAATGACCCTACACCCATTTATATCACTCCCAAGCTTCCCAATAAAAACTAACCTTTTTTATCAAAAATAATCCCTACAATCTCACGCATTCTCTGCATAAGCTCCACAGCTTCTTTGGTAGGAATCTCTCTTAAAACCTTATCCCCACTAGCATCTTTTACAGATACAATCAAACCTTTAATTTCATCGTTATAGCTAAAGTTAATATCTGTTCCAATGCGTTTCATCTCTTCATTTAAATGCTCACTTAGTAATTTTAATTTTGGCTTGTATTGCTCAGAGTCTATAGACTTTGTAGGAGCGACTTTATCTTCTGAAAAATCAGCACTCGCTCTATTGACTTGACTTACATGCACTACTTGAGCATTCTTTGGACTGCTCGCAGTGCTTGGAACAGCTTGAACATCACTTTGAATTTCGCTTATCATGGTAAAAAGGAACCTCCAAAATTTCCCATCTAAAATTATCAAACTAATTTATTATATATTTCTTATGTTGTAATCATATCGGCAAAACATTATTTTTATTTATCTTTAATTACGCACAATCAGTTCTAAGGGGTTAATATGTTTTTCTTTCATGGTTACTTCAAAGTTTAGGCGCTGTTCAATGCGCCCCAAAACATAGCCTTTTTGAATGCGCATGCCACTTTTAATGGTAGGAGCAATTTTATCTAGCTGAGAATAAATAGTTCTAATCCCATTTTTATGCTCAATAACTACAACCTTTTTAAGCATACTAATTTCTTTAGCAAAGACAATCTTGCCATCTAACACATTACGCACAAGTGCGTTAGGGGTTTTTGGAACTAAAGTAACTGATTCGCTAAAGATTGGAAAGTTATAAACCGGATCAACATAAGGGCCAAATTTTTGCACCACTTCATAATCGCTTAAAGGTGCAATGGTCTTAGGTCCCTTATAAGTTGTGGTGTTAATATCCTTATATGAGTTTGCCACTTGCTTGACATCTAAAGCTTGATGATTTTTAATGTGTTTGCGCCTTTCTTGTTCTTGGCGTTTTTCTAAAGCCTCTTTTTCCTTAGTCTGTTTAATAATATTTAAATGTTTTAATAAAGCATTTAAATTTTGGCGTTCTTTATCCAAAACATCTAAGCGTTGGTTATAAGCCATCTTATCTTTTTGCATGCCAAGAATAAGTTTATCTTGCTCTGTCTGTAAGGCTCTTAGGGCTACTTGGCGTGATTTTTGCGCATCAATCACTACAGAAATTTTTTGAATATAATCTCTTGTTTTTGATACTTGCACGCCAAGCTTTTTTTCTTCTTCGCTTAATTGCACCATTTTAAGCACAGCGTTTTTATGTAAATTTTCAAATGCCACTTGTAAGACCACATCATGCGGTGAAGTTAAGCTCTGTTTTTCTAAAGCTTGAGAGAATAATAAATTCTGCAACAAGACTTCTAAAACCCCTCCTTGTAAATGCGACTTCTTTTGTTGCAAGTTCTCTAAAGATGAACGATAGTCTTCAAGGGTTTTTTCTTGCGAAAGGCTTTCATTACGATTTTTTTCAATGCTCTTTTTTAAAGCTTTGATTTGTCGTTCAATCTCTTGCTTTTGACGCTCTTTTAAGATAATAGCACCGCCTAAAGCATTGAGGCGATTATTTAATTGGAGTTTTTCTAGGTGAGTTTTTTTTAAGCGACTTTGATTCATTTTGATGTCTTTATTCACATCACTGATTTTTTGCGTGTTCGCTATCAAAGCAACTACCAAGATAAAAAATACTCCCCATTTAGGCATGTTTAGACCTCCATACCACAAACAAAACTAAAACAAGCGACACAGAAAAGCTAACCAACAAGCCCCATAAAAAATCTTCCAAAATAAAAACGCTCTCTGTAATTTCTAAAGTCTTCATCATACCTTGAAAACTCTTTTGCGAAATGACATAAACCATAATTATAGGTGTTAAAAGGCTTGCAATCAATGAATCAATAAAAGCCATTTTAAATAAGAAGCCATTTCTAAAAGGCATAGACGCCCCAAGCAAGTCCATAATCTCTAAACATTCTTGATATTCATAAATCCATACACGAATCTGCTTTAAAAGTAATAGTATGGATAAAATAAACACTAAAAAGGCAAACACACAAACCGCTAATTTAAGAAAATTCAATAATTCATATACTTGCATGTGTGTTTTAGCAAAGACCTCAACTTTTTGAACTCCCGGAATTTTAAGTAATTTTGAGCGTATCGCCTCCAAACGCTCTTGACTAGGAAAGGTAGAAAACTGCAAGGAATAAAAAAAGGGCAAATTCTTTTTTAATTCTCTAAACTCCTCAACACCCAATGTCTTTTTAAGAGGTTCTAAAGATTCATTAGGATTAATCTCTTTTAAAGCAATCACTTCGCTAAAATTTTGAGTTAAAAATTCTAAATCTAATTTTTGTGTGCTTGCCAACACAACTGAATAATTTTCAATCAAGCTCTTTTCTTTTTGGGCTACTGACCTATCCATAAGCATAATACATTGCAGACCAAATAATAAAGCCACAAGTGGAACAACAAATGCCAAATGCTTTTTTAACGCTTTCATCTAAATACCCCCTCTAATATTCATAGGCTTCTTCATAGACTTCCCCATCTTCAATAAGTATTTTTCTATGATGAGCACCAAAAAATGTAGGAGTTCTATGTGTAACAACCACAACTGTAGCGTTTAATTGTGTGTTCATACCCTTTAATAAACTCCAAATTTTGTCGCTAGAATAAGGGTCTAAATTTCCTGTAGGCTCATCAGCTAAAATGAGTTCAGGGCAGTTTGCCATAGCCCTAGCCATTGCCACTCGCTGTTGCTCACCCCCACTGAGTTCTTTAGGATAGCGGTTAGCCTTATGGCGTAAATCAATATGACCTAAAAGCTTTTCTAATTGCGCATCGCATTCTTCTTTTCTAACCCCACGAATAAGCATAGGCAAGCGAATGTTTTGCTCAATCGTATAATCAGGAATGAGTTTATAATCTTGAAAAACAATACCAATATTTTTACGTAAATCTAAGATGGTAGATTTTGAGGCGCTATTCATATTGATATTACACACTTCCAAGCTCCCACTCACAATAGGCAAATCCCCATAAAAAGAACGCAAAAGCGTGCTTTTACCGCTCCCACTCACCCCAGAAATAAACAAAAAATCTTTACGCCTAATTTTTAAATTAGCATTTTTTATCACAGGCTCGCCTTGATGGTATTGCAAGCGTAAATCATTAGCTGAAATAATCAAACTCATTTAAACCCCCTCTTTTTGATTGAGAATATCTACAAGTAATTGATGAGCCTTATAGTTGGCTAAAGTTTTTAGGGGCATTCTACTTAAATAACATACTTCTTTTCCCTCTCTAGCAATTTTTATAAACAAACGCATAGGCCAATCAAAATCTCCCATACTCAATTCTACTAAAAAATCTCCATCATTCTCATAGATATTACAAACATGCACAAAATACCCTTTTTTTACTATCTTTGGTGCCTTTAATATACTCTCAATATTTTTTGAATCAATTTCAACATTAGAAAAATCAAATTCAAAGGGTTTTTTTGGGGTCTTATGCTCGCTTTGTTCTAAGGCACAAACTTTTAAATCATAAATATCTTTTTCAAGTTTATTCCAACGAGCCTCATACTTACTAATTACAGAACTTGGGGCATTCTTTTTGATTTCAACATGCACTCTAGGATTTTTTAAAGCTAATTTTAGGCTATCTTCAAAATACATTTCATCATCAGTGCGTAATTCTAGAACTCCACCTACTTTTAGCACTCTTAAAGCCTCATGCAAAAATTTTTCACTCAAAACCCTACGATGTTTTTTAGTGTTCCATGGCACAGGAAAATGCACAAAAATCTTCTCACACTTATGATGTGGCATGCTTTCTAAAACCAAACGCCCATCGCCTTGCAATACATGCAAATTCTTTAAATTTAGCAATTCAATTTGCTTTAAAACCTGAGCAATAGATGGGGTATAAATCTCTATACCTAAACATGTTTTATTAGGATTATTTTTAGCTAGTTCTAACAAATGCCTCCCACTTCCAAAACCAATTTCTATTAAAATAGGGGCTTGGCACTCTTTAATAAAGCTCTCAAATGTTTCTAAACTAAGAGCTTTTTTTTCGCTTGCGTGCCTAGAATTTTCTTCTAAATTATGTGAAATGACTTCAAAAAATTGCGAATAGGCTCTAAGGGCATGCTTTAACCTTTCTCTCTTTAAGGGCGTGGCTTTTTCGCTCTTAATTAAAAAATCATTAGAACGCCTAATTTTTTGTAGTAAAAAAATGTGGTCTTTAAAACTCGCATACACATAGCTCTTAGCAGGGTGCTTTAAGCTTAAAAATTCTCTATGAAAATAAAAATCACCATTTTCTAAGGGGTATTCTAAAGATTTTGGACTTAATTGGGCTAAAAAATGAGGCATATTAGCGTTCCAAAAACAACCGCACTTCTTTGCTTGGGTGTGATTCCAAGCCGTCCTTATCCACGCTTACTACTTGATAGCGATAAGCTGTGCCAACTTTCATATCTTTATCCACAAATTCGTTTTTTACAATACCTCCAAAGCGTAATGGAGTCCTTGAATTCCCCTCAAAGCGATACACCGCATAGCCATTAACTTTAGGACCAATGCTATTTTCCCATTGAATGAGTGCTGAAGAGTCTTGAATAAGGCCTTTAGTAATTATAGGTGCTTCAGGTCTAGCAGCAGTCTCTCCCATAACAGGATCTTTAGGCAATGCCCCCTCAATATGCGCTTTATCCATTGCCACAACTTTATAAAATCGTGGGTTATTGTCTCTGTCTATTTTATCTATATAAGAAGTTTTTGAGGTTTGGGCAATAAGCTTGTATTTATCCTTGCGAGCATTAGAAGCATAAATGCGATAAGCTATAACATCAGCTTGGGGCGATTTATCCCAGCTCAATTCAATTTGTCGTGTTAGATTTTGACTCACTCTAACATTAGTGAGCACTGGTGGCAAATTTTTAGTCTTACCCTCAATAACCATGCTAGGCTTAGATTTATCTCCTGTAAAATTTTCAGCAATCACACGATAATTATAACGCTGTCCATCTTGCAAATTTTTATCAAAATACTCCACATACAAGCGGTTTTTTACCATCGCTATATTAGAAAATTTGCCGTTTTTATCTTGGCGTTGGATAATATATCTTGCGATACTAGGATTAGGGTGTGGACTCCAAAAAACTTTCACCCCTTTTGGGTATTCTTGGCTTGCAAACACGCTTTCTACAGGGTTAATAAAAGAAGTTTTAGCGCTCACTGCCTCTGAAAGATTAGAAATTTTATCGCCTTTATAAGTGGCTATTTGATAAACATACGCATTTTGTGTTTCTAAACCATCATCATAATAATGAGTGGCATAAGGATTTTTAATCACAGCAATTTTTTTAGGCTTACCATCTTTTTTCAAGCGGTATAAAATAAAACCATCAATTTTATACGCCTCAGCAACGCTCGCCCACTCAAAGCCCACTGAACTCACATCATTGATAGTTTTTATAGAATGCACCACGGGTAGTTGTGTGTCAATGCTTTCTTTATTATCAAAAGCTAAAAATTTATGATTCTTTATAGAAGAACACCCTATAAAAACCCCTAATATAACGCTACTTGACAGAAAAAGCGTTAAGTATTTTGTCTTCGCCCAAAGCCTCATGCAAACTACCCTCATCAAAAATGTTTTTAAGATATTCTAACATATCCTTTAGTAGTGGAACTTTAAAGCGCATGTTTTCTTGTGTTCTTGGGTGTTTAAACTCTATTAAATAAGCGTGTAACATAATCCTTGTAGTTTCTTTTAAAAACGCTTGATTAAGTCCATAAACACTATCGCCCACAATATGCTTATTAATATATTCTAAATGCGCTCTAATTTGATGGGTGCGCCCTGTATATAGCTTAGCCCCAATCAAATCAAACCCTTTTTGTGCTATCAAGCTAATAAACTCGCTTTTAGAATAACGCCCCATAAGTTGCTGTCTAAACCCCTCTGTAGCGACCATTTTTAAGCGGTTGTTAGGGTTTCTTGTTAAATGACATTCTACTGAAATTAATTTGGTATTTTTAGGGGTTAAAAACGAATTGAGTAAAGCAATATAATAACGCCCCATAGCCTTTCTTTTAAGCTGTTCGCTCAAATGAGCATGGGTAAAATTATTCTTAGCCACTACAATCGCTCCGCTAGTGTCTTTATCTAATCTATGCACGATTCCATAGCGCTCTTTCCCACTTAGATTAGAGAGTTGGTAATTTTGTGTTTGCAACCAATCTACTAAAGTAGGCTCTTTCACACTTGGAGCATGATGAACAACCAAAAAAGGGGGCTTATTTAACACCAATAAATCATCATCTTCATAAATTACTTCTATATCTAGCTCAACCTCTCTGTTTAAGGGTTTTGGTGTAATTTTTGGAGCTAAAAGGGTGATTTCATCGCCTTCTTTTAAAGCTAACCCCCCTTTTTTCACCCCCTTTTTTTGACAAAATACAAGCCCTTCTTTTATCAAGTTTAAGACTTGATTTTTAGATATTTGTAATTCTTTGGCTAAAAATTCATCAATGCGTTTGGTATTTGTAGGCACAACCAAAATTTTTTCCATAAATTCGCTTTATTTTAGGGTAAAATTTCAATTTTACTCAAAATACACTTATAAAATAATAAACAAAAGAGGTAAAAGGCAGTAACACTATGGCACTAGATCGCAGAATTTGGATGCATTTTGACTTCTTACTCTTTGTTTTTTTAGTGCCTTTGTTGCTCCTATCCTCATTATTAATTTTTGAGGCTAACACCACTCTAAGCTTAAAACAAAGTCTCTATTATGTCTTGGGATTTATTCTATTTTGGATAGTTTTTTTAATTCCTTTTAGAAAATTAGACAGACTTTTTTTTGTATTCTATTGGGTATGTATCATTCTCTTATTGCTTGTAGATATTATAGGTTCAAGCAAGCTTGGAGCACAACGCTGGCTCTCCATTCCTTTTACTTCTATTACTTTACAACCTAGTGAGCCGGTAAAAATCGCTATTCTTTTATTATTAGCTCATTTAATCCGTTTAAACCCACCCCCTTCAAAAGGCTATGATTGGGGCATGTTTTTAAAACTCAGCTTTTATATTTGCTTACCTACTTTACTCATTCTTAAAGAGCCAGATTTAGGCACAGCTCTTATTATTGCTATCATGGGTTTTGGGATTTTATTGCTAGTGGGCTTAAGAATGCGTGTATGGCTACCCCTTGCTATCATACTTGCTATTGCCTCCCCTATCGCCTATCATTTTTTACATGATTATCAAAAAAAGCGTATCGCAGACTTTCTTTCTGAAAAACCTAATTATCATGTTAAACAATCTCAAATCGCTATTGGCTCTGGAGGGCTTTTTGGCAAACCTAAAGAAGACTCTACTCAAACGAAGTTTAAATTCCTACCTATTGCAACGAGCGATTTTATTTTTGCCTACTATGTGGAGCGTTTTGGATTTATGGGAGCTATGCTACTTTTTGCTATTTATATAGGCTTAACTTTGCATTTATTTTCCTATATGTTTGAGAATAATAGCGATTGGTTTTTAAAAATTGTAGCCCTTGGACTCTCTATTTTAATTTTTACTTATTCAAGCGTTAATATCGCTATGACATTAGGGTTAGCCCCGGTGGTGGGTATTCCCTTGCCTTTATTTAGTTATGGGGGGAGTAGTTTTATCACTTTTATGATAATGTTTGCAATACTAGAAAACTTGCTTGCTTTTCGTTATGTTTTTGGATACAATAGCAAATCGTCTTTTAACAAATTTGGATTCTTAGCTCAGCTGGTCAGAGTACTCGGCTCATAACCGATTGGTCGTAGGTTCAAATCCTACAGGATCCACCATTTTCCCTCCTTGTATATTTTTATAATAATTGTTTTTAATTAAGCAAAAAGCGACTGCACGCTTTCATTATGATAAATTCTTCTAATCACTTCTGCAAATAATGGCGCTACGCTTAGGGTTGTGATTTTATCGCATTTTTGAATCAAAGGAATAGAGTTACTTACTACCACTTCATCAAGCTTACTTTCTTTGATACGCTTTATGGCTGGCCCACTTAATACCGCATGCGTGCCTAAAGCCATTACAGAAATTGCCCCTTGCTTTTTTAAAGCCTCTGCAGCTTTACACATCGTGCCTGCAGTATCAATCATATCATCTACTAAGATTACATCTCGTCCTTGTGCTGAGCCTATAATATTCATCACTTCGCTTTCATTGGCTTTTTCACGGCGTTTATCTACAATGATTAAATCCATACCCATTTGATTAGCAAAATATCTAGCTCTTGCTACTCCGCCTACATCAGGGCTTGCAATTACAGGGTTTTTTAACGCTTTGGAGCGGATATAATCTCTAAAAACAATAGAGCCATACAAATTATCTACAGGCACATCAAAAAAGCCTTGAATTTGTCCGGCATGCAAATCCATAGTAATAATTCTTTCAATCCCTACTTTTTGCATTAAATTAGCGACCATTTTAGCCGTAATTGGCACTCTTGGAGCTGCTTTTCTATCTTGTCTAGCATAGCCAAAATAAGGCACTACCGCTGTGATAGAATTAGCTGAGCTACGCCTTAAGGCATCCACCATAACTAACAATTCCATTAAATTATCATTCACAGGCACACAAGTAGGCTGAATAATAAACACATCTTTCCCACGCACCGACTCACTAATTTGGATATTGATTTCGCCATCACTAAACTTTCCTATGACTGCTTTTGATAAAGGAATGCCTAAATGTTTCGCCACTTCTTTGCCAAACACAGGGTGGGCACTCCCTGAAAAAATCTTAAAACCACGCATTTTCATAATATTTTGCTCCCTAAAAACCGAATTAAAATAATTAATTGTAACATAGCCCTACTTGTAAGAAACTGATTTTTTAACCATTTTTTAACTCCCTTTCTAATAGGTGTTTTAATGCAAGAAAAATTTCATCAAAATTCAATCCATGCACTCTAGTTTGAGCTACAACACTCATAAAATTGCTATCCCCTAAAAATCTAGGCACTAAGTGCATGTGCAAATGTTCTGGGATTCCTGCTCCAGCACTCTTTTTTAAATTTAAGCCCATATTAATCCCTTGAGCCCCATAAGTATAAAGGGCCTTTAAAACTTTAGGCACAAGGCTATTCATACTGAGCCAAGTTTCAAGTTCTAAATTTTCAACACTAGCCTTATGAGCATGCGGAATGATTAATAAATGCCCCGGATTATAAGGGTAGGCATTCATCACAATAAATAGTTCATCATCTCTATAAAGCACCTTATTTTCTAAATCTTTTGTGGGGCTTTGAGAAATTTCACAAAAGACACAACTCTTAGTTTTTTTTCTCAAATAATTTTCTCGCCAAGGGGCATATAAATGTTGCATGCTTACTTCTTAAATGTAATTAGGGGCATCATTAGCAAATAAAATCAAATCACCTTTAAGCGTGGTAGCTTGTAAGATATTTTCTAATTGCGCTTTATCTTTTAGCAAGATTTTTTGGGGTTTTTTTAGTTGAGATGCAATCACTTTAGAATTTAATTCGCCTGTAATGATGGCAATATCAAAAACCCTATCAATTTCATCAGCTAGAGTTTCATTGCTTTCTATATTGCTCTCCACTAACCCGGGGGTTACAATGATTTTACGCCCTTGATATAAACTCGCTAAGCGAATGCCTTCTAGCATGCCCTTTAAATTCCCATTAAAGCCATCATCAATAATGATTTTTTGATTCACTTCTAAAAGTTGCAAACGATGAGCTACAGGATTGAGTGCAAGAACAAGGCGTTTAATCCTTTCTGTATTTAATCCTAAATGCCTAGCAATTAAAATAGCCAAAGCGATATTATAAGCATTAAACTTTCCTAAAACCTTAGTTTCAAAATGTTCCCAAACGCCATCTAAAAGCATTTCAAACGAAGTGCCTTTTAAATTAGATTGAATGTTTCTCACTACTTGTGAATAATCTATTAAAGAAATATTATTAGGGGCATAAGATTTAATTTTTTCACTTGAATAACAAAAGGCTTTTTCTAGGCGTTTTGAATATAGCAACTCCGCTTTGGTTTCACAAATATTTTCTAAAGTTTTAAAATATTCTAAATGCTGTTCGCCTACTTCTGTAATCACAGCAAGGTGTGGCTCAATCAAATGAGTGATTTCTGCAATATCGCCTTTGTTTCTGGCTCCAGCTTCAGCGATATAAATCTCACTAATTTCATCTAAATTTTGATTAATATCACTAGCTAAGCCCAAAAGGGTGTTTATGCTTTTAGCACTCGCATGCACATTGTATTTGGATTGTAAAATTTGATGCAAGAAATTTTTTGTGCTAGTCTTTCCAAAACTTCCGGTAATAGCAATGATTTTTAAATTTTTTAAAGAAATGATTTTATCTTTAGCGATTTGTAGGTATTGTTTGGATAAGACTTTTTCAAACACTAAAGATGTGCTTAAAACTAATAAGAATAGGCATAAATAAATAAGAGCAAGTAAAACCCCACTTAGAGAGACAAACGCTTCACTTAAAATTTCATGTAAGATTAAAAATAGTAATAAGAAGATAAAAAAGCGTTTCACTCTTGGCGTGAAAACTAAGGGCTTATCATTGTGTTTTGCCCAAATAACAAGCATAGGCAATTGAATGACGCCACAAAAGAAATAAAAAACAAGGGGCATTTTAAAAGCATACGCCCCCATAAAGACTCCCAAAGGCAATAAAAAATAAATCCCATGCCAACGCATCTTATGGTGCTTGGTTAAGACCCTAACGATACTATAATGATACCATTGTAATAAGGTCATAGCATAATAGCCAAGCCCTATTAAAAATAAAAAGCGCAACGCTAAATCTAGCCAACTAAGATTTTGCATTATCATAATTCTCCATTAATTTTTCAATCTCTTTTGCTTGGTTTAAAAAAAAGAAATGCTCCCCTTCTAAAACAAATAACTGACTGCCCTTAATCAACGCTTGCATGCGTTTAGCTGAGCTTAAGGGGGTAGCTTTATCATCTTTTCCCCAAAATAATAAAACTTCCTTATCACAATGTTTAAAATGCTCACTAAAGTCTTCGCAAACCACTTTTTTAAAGGTTTCATACATGACTTGATTTAATCCTATCGCATCTTTACTTTTCAAAAACCCTAAATTTAATCCTAGTTTTTTAAAGATTTTAGCTAAAACGATTTTACAACGCACTTTTAAAGGCTTAGGCTCTAAGATGCCTGCACTACTCAATAAAATAAGGCGTTTGTTCTCACATAGTGTTGCCACTTTCCCCCCAAAGCTATGCCCAAAGGCTAAATATATCTTTTTATCTAAGCTTTTTAATAATAAATTGATGATATTAGCATAATCTTTGCTTTCTAATACTTTTTCATCATTAGGGCTTTGATTAAAACCGGGTAAATCCACATACAAATGATTGTAATTTAAAAAAGAATGCTGAAACGCTTGTTGCATAATCTCTTTAGAACTCCCCCAGCCATGCAAAAACAAGGCGTTTAAAGAGCTATGATTATCTATAAAGGTGTAAGAAATCTCAAACTTGCTTCCTAAGTAAGTGATGCTATGTTTAGCCATTTACTTATTCTTTTGGATTTGCAATAAATAAGAGTTTTTAACTTGGATTTTAGGGGCTTTAGGTAATGAGTGAGCTAAGCATTCTAGTATTTTTTGAAAATCATCAAACAAATAATTCGCCAAGCTACCTGGAATGGGATTAATCTCGTTAATATACACTCCATCATTTATGGCAAAAAAATCACAACGAATGATTGAGCCATGAAACAAATCATTATAGAGTTTTTTAAAATTCTCTTTTAATTGTTCTTCTAGGGCGTTAGAAATACTAGCTTTAGGGGCTTTGGTGCGTGAAAAATCCAAATATTTTTGTTTAAAATCTAAAAATTCCTGTTTATTAGGCTCTTCAACATAAGAAAAACAAAAATTATCTTTTATTTTACAACCTGCTAAATTATATTCTTTCACTCCACTAATAAAAGGCTCTATCAAAACTTCTTTAGAGTATTCAAACGCACAATCTAAAGCATAAGCTAATTCTTTTTCTTCTCTAACAACACTCACTCCTAATGAGCTTCCAGCGTTGCTAGGTTTGACAATCAAAGGAAAGCTGATTTTGGGTTTGATGAAATCTAGGGCATTAGCGTAGTGGTTTTCATTCAAAAGCACATAATCTAAGGTTTTTATGCCCAAACTTTTTGCATAAAGCTTGGTTAAATGCTTGTTATAGCTCAATACACTCGCTTCAATTCTAGGTCCTATAAAATCAATATGATAAAATTCTAACAAACTCGCTAATTTTCCATCTTCACCATCATTTCCATGCACAAGATTAATAACTAAGGGCAATTCTATAGTTTTATTCCCCAAAAGAGTGCTTTTAAATAATCCCTTTTGAGTAAGAATTAAGGGGGGTAGTTTTTTTTCTTTAATTTGAGCGAAGTATTTTGAATGCATGTCAGATGGCTCAATCAAGTAAAAATGGTGGTTTTCATCTAAAAAAATAAAATATTTAATTTTATCTTTTAGCACTTCTTTAAGTGCAATCGCACTCACAATGCTGATTTCATGCTCGTAACTTGCCCCACCAAACAAAACGCAAAATTCCACAATAAAACTCCCTAAAAACTATTGAAGTAACAAGTCTATCTATATTTACCTAAAAAAAGGCTTTTAATTTTCTTATAAATTAAAGCTTAATGCCAAAAAGCCCTAAAATACTGACTATAAATAACACACTTAGTCCAGCTAAAATTCCAGCTAGAGCGTCATCTGCTACAACTCCTAAGCCCCCTTTAACCTCTTTGTCTATTTTACCAATCAATGAAGGCTTAGTAATATCATAAATTCTAAAAAAAATAAAACTTAAAACTACGCTCATTAGCGATAAACCACTAATAGCCATAGCAAGCCACATGCCCACTAACTCATCTATTACAATATAAGAGCTGTCATGGGTTTTACTTAGTTTTTCTTCTACATCTATTTGAGTGATAGCCACAAGCCCTATAAAAATCGCTCCTAAAAACAAAGTGTTAGCTGAAAAAACTAAAATAGGTAAGCCCAAAAACAAAGCCACTAAACTCCCTAGAGTTCCCGGAGCTTTTTTAGAATAACCCACAAAAAAGAGGGTTAAAAAACACGCACGCCATCCGTATCTATTCATTCTTTCCTTGTAATTGCACTAGCATTATTTATTGTGATTTTAAAAGTGCAATATTCTAGCATTTTCTCCTTAATTTTTCAAAAACCCTGCGTATAATAATCAATTAAAAATAAAACTTATTCAATTAAAACTTATTTTTAAGCACTTTTAGATTATGATTATAAAGTTATTTTGATTTTAATGAGGCTCTCAATGTTACTTTTTACCCCAGGTCCTGTGGCAATTAATGAAGAGATGAGAACAAGCTTTTCTCAAAAAATGCCCCATCATCGCACCAAAGATTTTGAAAATATTTTTCAAAGCGTGCGAGAAAATTTAAAAAAAATGATAGGTTTAGAAGAAATTTTACTTCTAAATAGTAGCGGAACAGGGGCTATGGAAGCGAGTGTGCTTTCATTGTGTCAGCAAGAATTACTTTTTGTCAATGCCGGTAAATTTGGCGAAAGGTTTGGAAAAATCGCCAAAGCTCATTCTATTAAGACACACGAATTAGTCTATAAATGGGACACTCCAGCTAAAGTAGATGAAGTATTAGATACTCTTAAAGCTAACCCTAATATTGATACCTTTTGTATTCAAGTATGCGAGTCTAGTGGGGGGTTACGCCATAATGTTGAAGAAATCGCTTCAATAATCAAAGAATACAATAAAGATATTTTTATTATTGTAGATGCTATTACTGCTTTAGGGGTTGAGCCACTGGATATAACGCATATTGACGCTCTCATAGGGGGGAGTCAAAAGGCTTTTATGCTACCCCCTGGCTTAAGTTTAATCGCTCTAAGTCAAAGAGCAATTGAACGCATAGAAGAGCGTAATGTGGGATTTTATTTCAATCTAAAGAGTGAATTAAAAAGCCAAAGGAATAACACCACCAGTTATACCGCTCCGATTTTACACACCTTAGGTTTAAAGCGTTATTTTGAGTTGGTTCAAAAACTAGGGGGCTTTGAGATTCTTTACAAAGAGACAAAAAAAATCGCCCTAGCCACTCAAATGGCTATAAAAGCTTTAGATTTAAAGATTTTTCCTAAAAATCCCAGCCTGAGCATGACAACTATCTTTAATGAGCATGCTAAAGAATTACGAAAAATTTTAAAAGAAAAATACAGGGTGCAATTTGCTGGCGGGCAGGATATTTATAAAGACACGCTTATTCGTATCAATCATATGGGAATGATTCCACTTTATGAAACTTGCTATGCCTTAAATGCCCTAGAATTAGCCCTAAATGACCTGAATTTAAGGGCTTTTAATGGCGTAGCTAACACAACCTTTTTAAAACAATACTATGAAATTTAAGGATTAAAATGCACTATTCTTACGAGACTTTTTTACATGATAGCCAAGAATTAGCCAAACAGATAGAACAAAATTGCGGTGTGCCAGAAGCCATTGTCTGTGTCATGCGAGGAGGCATGACTTTAGCGCATTTTTTGAGTTTGCACTGGGATTTAAGAGAGGTTTATGGCATTAATGCGATTTCTTATGACACCACAAATCAGCAAAACGCTCTAAAAATTGAAAATATTCCTACCATCAAAGAGCATTTAAATAAAATCTTAGTGGTAGATGAAATCGTAGATAGCGGTAATTCTTTAGAAGCGGTGCTTAAAGTCTTACAAGATAAGCACCCCAAGAAAAAGTTTTATAGTGCGAGTTTGTTTCAAAAGATAAGCGCTAAATACAGAGCTAGTGCGTTTTTAAAGGACGCTCCTGAGTGGATTGACTTCTTTTGGGAAGTGGATTTAAAAAACTTAAAAAGTCTTTAATATGCAAGTAAAAGAGAACAAACAACTTTGTTTGATTTCATTAGGTTGCTCTAAAAACCTAGTGGATTCAGAAGTGATGTTAGGTAAACTCTATAATTACACGCTCACTAATGACACTAAAAACGCTGATGTGATTGTGATTAATACTTGTGGTTTTATAGAGAGTGCTAAGCAAGAGAGTATCCAAAGTATTTTAAATGCCGCTAAAGATAAAAAAGATGATGCCATTTTAATTGCAAGTGGGTGCTTGAGCGAACGCTATAAAGATGAAATTAAAGAGCTCATTCCTGAAGTGGATATTTTTACCGGTGTGGGCGATTATGACAAAATTGATGTTTTGATTGCAAAAAAACAAAATCAATTTAGCGAACAAGTGTTTTTGAGCGAGCATTATAACGCCCGCATTATTACTGGCTCTAGCGTGCATGCTTACATTAAAATCTCTGAAGGCTGTAATCAAAAATGCTCTTTTTGTGCCATTCCTAGCTTTAAGGGGAAATTGCATAGCAGAGAATTAGACTCCATTTTAAAAGAAGTAGAAGATTTAGCTCTCAAAGGCTATAGTGATATGACCTTTATCGCTCAAGATTCTAGCTCATTTTTGTATGATAAGGGGCAAAAAGATGGGTTAATAAAGCTTATTGACGCTATCAATAAGCAACAAGCTTTAAAAAGTGCACGCATTTTATATCTCTATCCATCTAGCACTACCATAGAGCTTATTGAAACGATTGCAAATTCGCCTATTTTTCAAAATTATTTTGACATGCCTATACAGCATATCAGCGATTCTATGCTTAAAAAAATGCGTCGTAACTCAAGCCAAGCACACCATCTAAAACTTTTAAATGCGATGAAACAGGTTAAAGAAAGCTTTATAAGAAGCACCATTATTGTAGGACACCCGCAAGAATGTGAGAGCGAGTTTGAAGAATTAAGCGCGTTTTTAGATGATTTTAAATTTGATAGATTAAATATCTTTGCTTTTAGTGCTGAAGAAAATACGTATGCCTATTCTTTAGAAAGAGTGCCTAAAAAAATTGTGAACGCTCGCATTAAAGCCTTAAATAAAATCGCTTTAAAACACCAGCATTCTTCTTTTAAGGCGTTGTTGAATAAACCTATAAAAGCGTTAGTTGAAGGTAAGGAAGGCGAGTATTTTTACAAAGCAAGAGATTTAAGATGGGCGCCTGAAGTAGATGGCGAAATCTTAATCAATGATAGCGAATTAGATACCCCTTTAAAACCCGGGCATTATATGATAATGCCTAGTGAATTTAAAGATAATATTTTAATGGCTAAGGTTTTAAGCCCCTTTTAAAAATAGCTTAAAAAGTGCAAGATTTTAAAACTTATTTAGAGCCTTTAAGAGAGAGCAAGAATTTACTAGGTTTTTCTGGCGGGATTGATTCTAGTTTCTTATTTCATCTCTTAGTTAAAGAAAACATTGACTTTGACATCGCTTTAGTGGATTACAATACGCAAGAAAAACGCCTTAAAATCATTCAATACGCTCAAAAATTAGCTCAAACACACCATAAAAAATGCCACATTCATTACGCTTCTAAAATCACGCATAATTTTGAAATGCAAGCCAGAAAAGTGCGTTATGATTTTTTTGAAAAGCTTATTAAAGAGCATTCTTACAAACATTTGATTTTAGCGCACCACCTAAATGATAGGCTAGAATGGTTTTTAATGCAACTAAGCAAGGGGGCTGGACTTAATACGCTTTTAAGCTTTCAAGCACATGAAAAAAGAGCGTTTTACACCATTACGCGCCCCTTACTCTACACCCCTAAAGACAAAATTAAAACCCTTGCTAAAGATTTAAAATTTTTTGAAGATGATTCAAACACTTCTTTAAAATTCAAACGCAATTTTTTTAGAATGAATTACGCTAATTCTTTAATGCAAGATTACTCTAAGGGCATAATCCAAAGTTTTAAATTCTTAGATAAAGAAAAAGAACAGCTTTATCCTAGCATTGAGATTTCACAAATTCATGCGATTACTTTTTTTAAGCATTCACAAAATGCCCTTTTCACCCTAGATAAAATCTTAAAACAAAAGGGGTATTTACTCAGTTTTTCTCAAAAAGAAGAAATCAAACGCTCTTTTTTTAGCTTAGAAATCGCTCAAAAATTTATCATTGAAAATAATAACGAGCATGTTTTTATCGCCCATAAACCCCCTAAAATTTTAAGCATGCCAAAAGACTTTAAAGATAAAGCTAGAAAATTAAGCATTCCTAAACGCTTACGCCCCATTTTATATATGGAATTTCTTAAGCAGTCCTTAGATTTGCAAACCTTTTTTGCCCTATTCAAACAATCTTTAGAAAATACATTACAAACCAAACATTAAGCCTTATGAATAAAATTATAAGGTATAATGCCTATATCTAATTTCTAAAAAGGGTTTTTTATGCTTCGTTTTGCACCTTCGCCTACAGGAGATATGCATATAGGGAATTTAAGAGCGGCTATTTTTAACTACATTGTGGCTAAACAACAGAACAAACCCTTTTTAATCCGCATTGAAGACACGGACAAAGAACGAAACATTGAAGGAAAAGACCAAGAAATTTTAGAGATTTTAAAGCTTATGGGAATTTCTTGGGATAAATTAGTCTATCAAAGCCATAATTTAGATTATCATAAAAACATGGCAGAAAAATTACTGAAAGAAAATAAGGCGTTTTTGTGTTACGCAAGCACCGAATTTTTGGAAAAAGAAAAAGAAAAAGCCAAGAATGAAAAACGCCCTTTTAGGTATTTAGATGAATGGGCTACTTTAGAGAAAGATAAGCATAATAGCCCTGTTGTGCGTTTAAAAGCCCCAAAAATTGCCATGTCTTTTAATGATGTGATTAAAAAAGAAGTGAAATTTGAGCCTTATGAATTAGATTCTTTTGTGCTTTTAAGAAAAGATAAGAGTCCTACTTATAATTTCGCTTGTGCGTGCGATGATTTGCTCTATGAAATTAGTCTTATTATTAGGGGCGAAGACCATGTGAGTAATACCCCCAAACAAATTCTCATTCAGCAAGCCTTAGGTTCTAATAATCCTATTACTTACGCTCATTTACCCATTATTTTAGATGAGGTAAGTGGTAAAAAGATGAGTAAGAGAGATGAGGCATCGAGCGTGAAATGGCTCTTAAATCAAGGGTTTTTACCGGTTGCTATTGTTAATTATCTCATCACTATCGGTAATAAAGTGCCTAAGGAAGTTTTTACTTTAGAAGAAGCAATTGTTTGGTTTAATTTAGAAAATCTTTCTAGCTCACCGGCACATTTTAATTTGAAATACTTAAAGCATTTAAACCACGAGCATTTGAAACTTTTAGATGATGAAAAATTATTAGAGCTTACTCAAATAAAGGATATTAGTCTCTTAGGGCTTTTAAGATTGTTTATAGAAGAGAGCGATACTCTTTTAGAATTAAAAGAGAAAATTTCGTTGTTTTTAGAACCAAAGGATATTGTTAAAACTTATGAAAATGAAGATTTTAAAGAGCGTTGTTTAATGCTTTTTAACACCCTAAAAACCATGGATTTTCAAGCCTACAGCGATTTTGAAAGTTTCAAAAAAGATAGCATGAATTTAAGCGAGCTTAAGGGTAAGGACTTTTTCAAGCCCTTACGCATTCTTTTAACCGGAAGCTCACATGGCATTGAATTACCTTTGATTTTTCCTTATATTCAAAGCCATTATAAAGAAATCTTAAGGCTAAAAGCATGATATTTTCAAGTTTATTGAATGCGAGTGCGACTATTTTACATGGTTTGATTACAGCGTATGTATGGGTGGTTATTATCTATTCGCTTTTAAGTTTTGTGCAACCTAATCCTAATAACCCCATCGTGCAAATTCTTGCTCGCTTGTGTGAGCCAGTGTTTTATTTTTTACGCTCCAAATTTAAGCTTGTGTATAATGGACTAGATTTTGCTCCCTTAGTAGTGATTATTATTTTAAAGTTTTTAGATTTAACCTTAATTGAATGGATTTTTGCACTTGCTCAGGGGCTTTAAAAGAATTTTTATGCGTGTTTTTAGATTGTATCCACTCCTTATTTTACTGGTGCTTTCAACTAATTTTTTAGCATCTAAACCCCGCTTGACTCTCAAAGATTTAGAAAAAAAGCCCGCTGGAATTGCTAGAGACTACTACTTGTGGCGTTACATTAGTGATAAAAAGACAAGTTTAGAAAACGCTAAAAAAGCCTATGAACTAGCCCAAAATAAGAATACAACCTTGCAAAAGGCTATGCGAGACAAAGGTGCTTTAGATGAAATGCCTAAAGATATTTATTGCAAACAAACCGAGCTAGAGGAATTAGAACAAAGCGATAAACAATGTATTGCAAATGCACTCAAAGCTAAAATTGCTGAGTTTCAAGCTATCCCCCCCAGCACCCTCAAGCCCTTGCAAGAAAAAATCAAAGGCTCCTATCCTATTCTTTATGAAGAATTAGAAATCTTGCAAAGCAAAAATATTAGTGCCTCTATGTTTAAGGCTAACGCACAAGTCTTTAGCGCATTATTTAATCATTTGAGTTATGAAAAAAAACTTCAAATCTTTGAAGAGCCCATTTCTATAAAAGAGTTAAACCGCCTTTTAGATGAAGATTATCCAGCCTTTAATCATCTTGTTTATAAGGTTATCTTAGACCCTAAATTAGACAATTTTAAAGAGGCTTTAGCTAAGAGTAACGCCACTCATAGCAACGCCCAAACCTTTTTTATCCTAGGTATCAATGAAATTTTAAGAAAGAAATCTCAAAAAGCCTTAAAATATTTTGAACGCTCTGAAATAGCCGCTAAAGAAGATAATTTTTTAAGAGACAGAGCGATTTTTTGGCAGTATCTTATCCATAAAAAAAGAAAAGTCTTAGAGCGCCTCTCTAAGAGCGAAGCACTCAATCTTTATAGCATCTATGCTAGCCATGAGCTTAAAAGCTCGCCTAATTACCACATTATCTCAAACATTCAAAACTTGAGTTCTAAAAAACCTCCTTTTGACACCCACAACCCATTCTTATGGCAAAAGTTTAAAACCCATGCCTTAAGTTTGCAAGATGAAAAGGCTTTTCAAGAAACTCTTAAAACCTTGCATTATCAAAAAAGTGCTCCTGAGCTTACCTACCTTTTAAAAGAGCGCAATAAAGATAAAACTTATTATTATCTCTCTCCTTATGAGGGTATTATTGAATGGCAAAATACTGATGAAAAGGCTATGGCTTATGCGATTGCTAGGCAAGAAAGTTTCTTGCTCCCCGCTTTAATCTCTCGCTCTTTTGCTCTAGGGCTTATGCAGATTATGCCCTTTAATGTAGAGCCTTTTGCCAAAAATCTTGGTATCAGTCAT
Organism: Helicobacter cetorum; assembly: GCF_900198405.1. GTDB lineage: Bacteria > Campylobacterota > Campylobacteria > Campylobacterales > Helicobacteraceae > Helicobacter > Helicobacter cetorum_C. Next base: position 39,421 of record NZ_FZMR01000021.1, on the reverse strand, counting down.
ATTGATTTAGACGATATGTTTAATCCAAACATCGCTTTTAAATTTGGTAATTACTATTTAAATCATTTAAAAAAAGAATTTAACCACCCCCTTTTTGTAGCCTATGCCTACAATGCAGGGCCGGGTTTTTTAAGAAGATGGCTAGAAAGCTCAAAACGATTTAGTGAAAAAAATCGCTTTGAGCCATGGCTTAGCATGGAGCTTGTACCTTATAGTGAGACTCGCCTATATGGTTTCAAAGTCATAGCAAATTACCTTGTTTATCAAGAGATTTTTGGAAATTTTGTTTCTGTTAACGATTTTTTACAACAAACCATTCAACTTAAAAAGGATAAAAAATGATAAAAAAATGTCTTTTTCCAGCTGCTGGTTATGGCACACGCTTTTTACCGATTACTAAAACCATTCCTAAAGAGATGCTACCCATTGTAGATAAACCTTTAATGCAATATGCCGTGGAAGAGGCTATGGAGGCAGGCTGTGAAATTATGGCGATTGTTACAGGTAGAAACAAGAGAAGTTTGGAAGATTATTTTGATACAAGCTATGAATTAGAACATCAAATTCAAGGCACTAGCAAGGAAAATGCCCTTAAGAGCATTCGTAATATCATGAAAAAATGTCGTTTTTCTTACACACGCCAAAAACAGATGAAAGGTCTAGGGCATGCGATTTTAACCGGAGAATCCCTTATAGGTAATGAGCCTTTTGCAGTGATTCTAGCTGATGATTTGTGTGCTAGTCATGAATATCCAAGCGTTTTAAAACAAATGACCACTCTCTATCAAAAATACCAATGCTCTATTGTAGCCATTGAAGAAGTGGCGTTAGAAGAAGTTTCAAAATATGGCGTGATTAAGGGCGAATTACTAGAAGAAGGCGTATATGAAATTAAGGATATGATAGAAAAGCCAAGCATAAAAGAGGCTCCAAGCAATTTAGCTGTGATTGGGCGTTATATTTTAACCCCTGATATTTTTGAGATTTTGCACGACACTAAGCCCGGCAAAAACGATGAAATTCAAATCACTGATGCCTTGCTCACTCAAGCTAAAAACCAACGCATTATCGCTTATCAATTCAAAGGTAAACGCTATGATTGTGGGAGCGTGGAGGGCTATATTGAGGCGACTAACGCCTATTATCAACAACGCTTATAAATCATGGGTAGCTTAAGTTATTATGCCTACCTTTACTTAAGCCTCTTTATTTGCTTGCTCCCCATTTTGTTGCTTGGTCTTGCCCTAAGGTTTAGTTTAGCCCCTACTAAAGTAAAACCTAAAGCAAAAAAACCTCTTACCTTAGAGGCTTTGCACCAACAAATCAAAGCTATTCAAAATGAGCAGAGCTTACAAGAGATTAAAGAGAGTTTTTATAAGTATTTTAAGCTTTGTCCTGAAGAAAAGCTGAATTTGTGGCTAGAAACTATACAAGAGCTTATTGCCTCAGAATTTTTTGAATTAGAAAGTGCGATTAAATTTGGGCAGGATTTAGAAGATGCAAACCCCAACCACCAACAAGAAATCTCTAATTCTGCAGGCTTAGCGCTTAAGAATAAGGAAAAGAAAGGATAAAAGTGGATTTTTTAGAAATTATAGGAAGAACCCCCCTAAAAGGCACAATCAATATTTCAGGGGCAAAAAATTCTGCGCTCCCTATTTTAGCAGCAAGTCTTTTGAGTAAACAAGAAGTCAAAATTAGTGCCTTACCCCAAGTGGCAGATATAAAAGCTATGGCATTATTATTGCAAAATTTAGGGGCAGAATTACAATGGCTTGATACTAACACGCTCAAATTACAAGCTAATTCTATCACTCATACAGAGGCCACTTATGATTTGGTGCGTAAAATGCGCGCATCTGTTTTGGTTCTAGGCCCTTTGTTAACGCGTTTTAAGGAATGCTTAGTGAGCTTACCCGGAGGTTGTGCTATAGGCACACGCCCTGTAGATTTGCATTTAAAAGCTATGCAACAATTAGGCGCTGAAATCAAAATTGAACAAGGCTATATCCATGCAAGCGCTAAAAAAGGCTTAATAGGCAAAGATATTTTATTTGATAAAATCACCGTTACAGGCACAGAAAACGCCCTTATGGCAGCAAGTTTAGCCAAAGGCACAACACGCATTATCAACGCCGCTAAAGAACCAGAAATTGTGCAATTATGCGAATTTTTACAAAGTGGGGGTGTAGAAATTGAGGGCATAGGCACAAGCGAATTAAAAATTAAAGGCACAGAGAGTGAGCCACTTGCCTTAAAAGATATTCAAATCATTCCTGATAGGATTGAGGCAGGCACTTATTTATGTGTGGGTGCTATCACTAATCATCAAATTAAAATCAATCATGTTGTACCCAATCATCTTCAAGCTATTTTAGACAAACTTCAAGAAATTGGTTTTAAATTCAACACAACCGATACTTCTGTTGAAATTCTTCCTAGCCAAAAACGCCACGCCTTTGAAATCACTACACAAGAATATCCGGGTTTTCCAACCGATATGCAAGCACAATTTATGGCACTAGCTACGCAATGTGAGGGAGCGAGCATTATCCAAGAAACACTTTTTGAAAACCGCTTCATGCATGCGAGCGAATTGCAACGCTTAGGAGCAAATATCAGCTTAAAAAGCCATATTGCCACTATCAATGGCCCTACAGAGCTTACAGGAAGTGATGTAATGGCAACGGATTTAAGAGCCTCTTCTGCTCTAATCTTAGCAGGTCTTATCGCACAAGGCGTTACAAAAGTGCATAGAATTTATCATTTAGATAGAGGATATGAGAATTTAGAAGAAAAAATGTGTGCTTTAGGAGCAAAAATTAAACGCTTAAAAGAAAAGTAACTCAAAGTTTGATTATAATACGATGATTTTTATCAATCATTCTAATTAAGTTCTTTAAAGGAGTTTTTTATGCCAAAGCGTATTGAACATGATTTTATCGGTGAAATGGAAATTAGTAACGATGTTTATTACGGTGTTCAAGCTCTAAGAGCGAGTGAGAATTTTTTCATTACTAATGACAAGCTCTCTAGTTACCCTATTTTTATTAAAGCGTTTGCTCAAGTTAAAAAAGCGGCTGCCTTAACTAACGCTCAATTAGGGCTTATTGATGAAAAAATTAAAACCGCTATTTGTCATGCTTGTGATTTATTGATTGATGGAAAATACCACGACCAATTCATCGTAGATATGATTCAAGGGGGAGCTGGCACAAGCACCAATATGAATGTGAATGAAGTGGTCTCTAACTTAGCCCTAGAATACATGGGGCATAAAAAGGGCGAGTATGAATTTTGCCACCCTAACGACCATGTTAACCGCTCTCAATCCACTAATGACGCTTATCCTAGCGCTTTAAAAATTGCTATTTATGAGCGTTTAACCAACTTAGTTACCCCCATGAAACTCTTGCGTGATGCGTTCTCTAAAAAAGCTAAAGAATTTGCCCATGTGCTTAAAATGGGGCGCACCCAGCTTCAAGATGCTGTGCCTATGACTTTAGGGCAAGAGTTTGAAACTTACGCTTTGATGATTGACAAGGATATTGAGCAGGTTTTAGACGCTAGAAATTGGGTAAGAGAAATCAATCTTGGTGGCACTGCCATTGGCACCGGAATCAATTCGCACCCTGATTATCGCATGCTCATTGAAAAGAAAATCCAAGAAGTAACCGGTCGCCCCTTTATTGTAGCGCACAACTTAATTGAGGCTACTCAAAGCACCGGAGCTTATGTGCAAGTGAGTGGTGTTCTAAAGCGTGTGGCTGTAAAACTCTCTAAGATTTGTAACGACTTGAGATTGTTAAGCTCAGGTCCTAGAGCCGGATTAAATGAAATCAATTTACCTAAAATGCAACCGGGAAGTTCTATTATGCCCGGTAAAGTTAATCCGGTCATTCCAGAAGTAGTCAATCAAGTGTGCTTTGATGTGATTGGAAATGATTTAAGCGTGGCATTAGCAGCAGAGGGCGGACAATTACAGCTCAATGTCTTTGAACCAGTAATTGCTTATAAACTTTTCCACTCTTTTGTGATTTTAGGGCGTGCACTTGAAACTCTTGCAACCAAATGCGTGCAAGGCATTACAGCTAACGAAAAGATTTGTAGCGATTATGTGTTTAATAGTATTGGTATTGTTACTGCGCTTAACCCTCATATTGGCTATGAAAAATCTGCCGCTATTGCTAAAGAGGCTTTAAAAAGCGGACGCTCTATCTACGACATCGCTTTAGAAAAGAAAATCTTAACCAAAGAACAGCTAGATGATATTTTCAAGCCTGAAAATATGATTAACCCCCACACTTTCAAAAAACACAAAGACTAAAACGCTTTGGAGCTTTCATATCTTAAAACCTTACGCTCCCTTTATACGGAGCGTCTTTTGGGGGAGACTTATACCAACACAACCTATAAGCCATCATCTCAAAAGCCCTTTTTAAAAGAGGTGCATGAGAGTATTGAAACTTGCACCTTATGCAAGCGTCATCAAGGCACCACACCAATAAGCGGGCAGTTTAGCCCTAAAGCTAAGCTAACTTTTATCACGCTCACACCCCTACTCAATAATCAGCTTGTTTTTTCAGACAATCTTAAAGCCTCCATGCTCAAAAATATCATTCAAAAGGTTTTTTCTATCGCATTAACAGAATGCAATATCTTATCGCTTTTAAAATGCAATTCTAAAACCTTGAATTTAGAACAAGAAATAAAAGCTTGCCTTCCCCATTTACTATGGCAACTAGATAAAAGCCCCTCAAAACTATGCGTGCTATTTGGCGAAACTTCTTTGCATCACTTGCTTAATCTTTCTAAAAAAGAATCTTTTGGGCGTATCATTAACTATCGGTCAAAAAATTTTCTTGCTACCCATGCTTTAGAAGACATGCTCAAAAACCCCTCGCTTAAAAAAGAAGCACTAACGCATTTTAAAACAGCTTTAAACTTTTTAAATACCCTTTAGTCTTGGCTATTCATAGTTGCAATCGCCTTAGAACGGCTTTCACGCACCACTTGCACGCCTACTTCGCCTAAATATTGCGTGCTTTCTTCAATCTTTTTAGCGATTTTTTTAGCTATTAGTGGCACTTGGTTATCTTTAACTTGATTAGCTCGCACAATCACTCTTAGCTCCCTGCCACTCTCCATAGCATACGCCTTTTCAACACCTTTAAATTCCATAGCGATTTCTTCTAAGATTTGCATGCGTTTGGCGTATTCTTCATCACTCTTTCTTCTTGCGCCGGGTCTTCCTGCAGAGAGTGCATCAGCAGCACATACGCTCGCGCATTCTATGCTCATAATCTCTTCTTGTCCATGATGAGCATAAATAGCATTAATCACTACTGAATCTTCCTTATTGCGCTTGCAAACTTCAGCTCCCAAGCTCACATGGTCAGCCCCAAGCTCTTGAGTGAGTGCCTTTCCAATATCATGCAAAATGCCAGCTCTTCTAGCCAACTTCTTATCCCCCCCTAGTTGCTCAGCAATCAGTCCTGCCAAAAAGGCGACTTCTTTAGAGTGTTGCAAAGCATTTTGTCCAAAACTAGAGCGATAACGCATTTTCCCTAATAAGATTTTAAGTTCATCTGCCATAGCTCCAAGCTCTAACTCTAGCATCACGCCATGTCCTTCAGAAAGCAAGTTTTTTTCCATGTTATGCGAGACTCGTTGATAGACTTCTTCAATTCTATTGGGTTGGATACGCCCATCTTCTACCAAAAGTTTTAGCACTTCACTCGCTACTTCACGCCTATAGATATTAAAGCTTGAAAGATAAATCGCATTTTCTTCTTCATTGATTTCTATATCCACCCCACTAACTTTTTTAAAGGTTTCAATATTTTTACCCTCTTTGCCAATCACACGACCAATATAGCCTTGATAAGGTAGTTCCACACGACTTGTTAAATTCTCTATAGCATAATTGCCTGCAAAACGAGCTGTCGCCTCTGCTAAAATTTCATAAGACTTTTTCTTGCCTTCTTCTTTAGCCTCTTTTTCATAACGCCTAATTAAAGCGCTCTTTTGCCCCTCTAGTTCCTCCTCTAACTGCTCTAAAACCATAGCCTTAATTTCATCTTTGGTATAGCCAATATAATTAAGCATAATATCTAAAGCCTTAGCTTGAGCCTCTTTGCAAATTCTAGCATGCTCTTTAGCATTCTCTATTTCTTTTCCTAAACTTTGACGCTCTTTTTCAAGCTCTTGTTTTTCCTTTTCTAAATAACGCCTCTCATCTCTAGCAAATTCTTTGTATTGCGCCTCTAAATGCCTTAAATGAGCCTCTTTCTTGTCAAACTTAGTTTTGAGTTGTAATCTCTCATTCTCATTTTGTTGGTGGAGCTGACATTCTAAATTTTTCATGCGTGCCTCTTCAGCCTCTACAAAAGACTTCGCTTGAAATTCCATAAGTTTAGCCTTAGCTGCAGCACCTTTTAAAAGCTCTTTCCCCTTAGCATGATAAATTCTTTTCATAACCAGATACACAATGAGTGCGGTTATCAAACAAGAAACAATGACTTCTAATGAAACATAAATTAATCCGTTGTGACCCATAATGTGCCCCTTGATTCTTTTTCATTACGATACGAGAGTTTATATAAAGATTGGCTTGAGTGTCATAGGCATTTGTAAGAGGCTCTGATGCCATTACTAGCTCCCTACTCACAAACGCTACTAGAGGTTGCTTTCTTTGGTATTTAAGCAACTCAGGCAAGCTTCTATCATACATGCCAGCACCAAACCCAATGCGCCTGAAGTCTGTATCCATTCCTAAAATAGGAATAATAATGCAATCTAATTCTTTCTTATAAAAATAAGAAAGCCTAGGCTCATCAAATAACTTCAAACGCCTTAAGGGCAATCTAAAAGGAGCGATAGTAAAACGCTCCTTGCAAAAGCTATTAGCTTGTTTTAAGCTTTGAGGCAACCACACACGCTTATGGGCTTTTCTTAGCTTAAAAACCAAAGGCAAAAGGTTTAACTCATGCTTTAAAGGGCAATAAAGTAACACATTCTTATAGTGCTTGAGTTTAGGGTATAAAAGCCTACAAACAAGCGTATCTCTAGTGTTTCTAGCCCTTTTCAAGCGTTCTTTACAAAACTCTCTAAAAATCGCTTTAATGGTTATATTCCTTAAATTTTAAACATCTGCATTATAATATAATTTTAAGTTCTTATAGTTAATTTTAATTTATTCTTAAGGATATATTTATAATGAGAATTATTACGCCTCCCTTTTTAGTTTTATTGCTTGCTGTGGCATTAGGTTTTAATGCCTGTAAAAACTCTAAACCAAAAACCCAAAAAACACAAGAAACCCACCAAGAAGTTTATATCTATAAATACGCCAAGCAACCTACAAAAGGTGTTTCTTTGATAGGCAATCTCAATTCTTTAGAATTAAATATTTTAAATGAAAATAAAGCTCCTACGCTATTTTTTTTAAGCGATTTAGAAAACCATCTCTTTAAGGATTATATCCCTGCTCTTAATTCGCTTAAAGAAACCTTTAAAGAGCGTTTGAATATCGTTGTTTTATTAAAAAATCCTTATCTCACACATGAGTTAGAAACTTTTTTAGAGCGTTTTCCAATAACTTTCATGCTTTTAAATCCTACTAGCCCCTCTTTTTATCGTGCCATATCAAAAGAAAATAAAAACTTAGAAAAAACTCCAAGCATGCTCTTGTATAATGACAAGCACAAACTTGTCAATATTTATCAAGGCATTGTGCCAGCAGAAATGCTTCAATTTGATATTTCTAACTTAAAGGACTAGAATTTAATGTTTAATTTTTTCAAAAAAATTGCCAATAAAATTAAGGGTGAAGAGTCTAAACCCATAAAAAAAAGGCGTGAAAATATTCTTAAAGATGAGCTAGAAGAAATTCTTATTAGCTTTGATATTCAATACGACTTAATAGAAACTTTGCTATCTAGCTTGCCTGAAACAATCACTGCTAAACAGCTTGAAGTCGCTTTGTTACGCTTTGTGCGTGGGGAAAGCTACTATGATAAAACCCGCCTTCAAACTATTAGTACAAAGCCCCTAGTGCATCTAATTGTAGGGGTTAATGGTGCGGGCAAAACCACTAGCATCGCTAAATTAGCCAAGCTCTCTTTAAAACAGCATAAAAAAGTGCTTTTAGGGGCGGGCGATACTTTCAGAGCTGCCGCAGTTAAACAGCTCCAATTATGGGGTGAAAAACTCAATATTCAAGTTATTAGTGCTAAAGAAGGAAGCGACCCAAGCTCTCTAGCCTATAACACCATAGAAAGCGCGATAGCTAAAAACATTGATGAAGTCTTTATAGACACCGCTGGAAGATTACACAACCAAACCAATCTCAAAAACGAGCTTTCTAAAATCGCGCGCACTTGTTCTAAAGTCTTAAAAGACGCTCCTTTTTATAAATTTCTCATTTTAGATGGTACACAAGGAAGTTCAGGACTCACTCAAGCTAAGATTTTTCATGAAACTCTAGCCTTAGATGGCGTGATTATGACTAAGCTTGATGGCACTTCTAAAGGCGGAGCGATTTTAAGCGTGCTGTATGAGTTGAAATTACCTATCCTTTATTTAGGCATGGGCGAAAAAGAAGATGATTTAATCCCCTTTGATGAAGAACGCTTTATAGAAGACTTAGTTGATGCGGTATTCATAGAAGAGTAGCTACCCCCCCCCCTTAAAATCAAAATTTAAGGCTTAAAAATAACTTGATTTTAAGCCCTTTTGTTTTTATCAAGTCTACATGTTTTTAGCCTCTAAAACTAAGCGTTTGATTAGGGCTAAATGTTTTTGCAAGGATTCTTCTTCGCTAAAAAGGACTGAACGCTTTAATCCCTTTATGCGTAAATGTTCTCTTAATGTTCCATCTTCTAGCAATTCTTCTAGTGCATTCTTAATATCTTCTATATCATAAGGATTGCAATAATACACCGCATTGCCCCCAATCTCAGGGCTACAAGAAGTGCAAGAGCTTAATACAGGTAGTCCGCATGCAAACGCCTCTATCATAGGATAACCAAAGCCCTCTTCTAAAGTCCCCCACCATAACAATGTAGCTTTACTATAAAGATAACGCAATTCATCATCATTGACATACCCCAAACTCATTATAAAATCTTTTTCTAACAAGCTATCAATTTCATCATTACGCATGCCATGCGTGCCTGTAAGCACAATTTTATAATTCTTTCTCAATGCTAAAGGGAGTTGCTCAAAAGCTTGAATCAAGCGGATTGTATTACGCCTAAAACTCCTATACCCCACTACAAGAATAAAATTTTTAGGCAAATCAAAACGAGTTGTTTCTAAAAGTGGGGGATTTTTAAAAATCTCTCTTACGCCATGATAAATCACATGCACTTTATTTTCATCATAACCCAAATAATTGATAATCTCTCGTTTAACATAGTGTGAAAAGCATATAATCTCATCAAAAGATTTCATATTCTTTGCCATATTCTTTGCCATATTCTTTGCATATTTCTTATCGTATGTCAAGTAAAAGAAAGTTTCATAATTATGCAAATGGTGCAAATCATGGATACAACACAAACGTTTTCTACTCAAAATCCCCCTAGAGTTTTCGAAAAATCCACTGTAAGGGTGCGTTTGAACATATAGTTCAATACTCTTACCTGTATTATACCATAATTTTTTATTTATGTTGTAACATTCTAAAAGTTTATATTTATTAATGAAAATTTCATAAAATTTTCTATAATTTTCTAAAAAACTTCTATACAAAAAATAAGGTGGAGTTTTTTTGAGCAATTTTTTAATTTCACTCTTAATACTTTTTTGTAATGAACTACTAGTACCCAAATCAACCGTAGTATTTTCATAAGCACACTCTTCGTTAATGGTGTTATTCTCACCCCCCCCCCCGACAAAATGGACAACAAAGTAGAACTAATCAGTGGATTCTTGAAATCCAAATTATAGAAAAAACCTATTTCAAAACCTTCTTGCTCCTCTTGTGCCTTAAGAAAATTTCCAAGGACATAGGTGTAGTATTCACACCCAGTAAACGGTCGCATCAGTATATTCGAATCCAACAAAACCACTCTAATCTCCTAATAATTTGAAATTTATTTTTGAATTCTAAGAATATTTTTTAATTATACACTCAAAATGGTATAATCAAATAATAAGATTATCTCAAAAGGCTACACTATCTTCATGGATAACTACACCTATAGTGAATTATTAAAAAGCTTACAAAATAAATGCGATAATATCGCTTTAATCATCAAGCCTGAAAAGATTAAGCAAGAATTAGAACGCATTGAAAAAGAGCAAGAAAACCCTAATTTTTGGCAAGATGCTTTGAAAGCTAGAGATATTAATAAAGAAAAAGTGCGTTTAACTCGTTTGTTAGAAACCTATCAAAAAACTAAAAATGCCTTAGATGAAAGCATAGAATTATTTGAACTCGCTCAAAACGACAACGATGAAACCACCCTCTCCTTACTCTATGAAGAGGCAAGCACCCTAGAACACAGCGTTCAAAAAGTAGAAATTGAAGTCATGTTAAGTGGTGAAAACGATTCTCTAAATGCTATCATTACTATTCAGCCGGGTGCTGGGGGAACTGAGAGCCAAGATTGGGCAAGCATTTTGTATCGCATGTATTTGAGATGGGCAGAAAGAAGGGGTTTTAAAAGCGAGATTTTAGATTATCAAGATGGCGAAGAAGCAGGTATTAAAGGGGTAGCTTTTATTATTAAAGGCGAAAACGCTTATGGCTATTTGAAAAATGAAAGTGGGGTGCATAGGCTAGTTAGAATCTCACCCTTTGATGCGAATGCCAAACGCCATACGAGTTTTGCGAGCGTTCAAATTAGCCCTGAGCTAGATGATGATATTGATATAGAAATTGATGAAAAAGATGTCCGTTATGATTATTATAGAGCTAGTGGAGCAGGCGGTCAGCATGTCAATAAAACCGAGAGTGCCGTTAGAATTACGCATTTTCCAACAGGCATTGTAGTGCAATGTCAAAATGACAGGAGTCAGCATAAAAACAAAGCGAGCGCTTTAAAAATGCTTAAATCCAAGCTTTATGAATTAGAATTAGAAAAACAACAAAGCGTTACAAAAAATGAAGAAAAAAGCGAAATCGGTTGGGGACATCAAATTAGAAGCTATGTTTTAGCCCCCTATCAGCAAGTCAAAGACGCTCGTTCAAATGGTGCTTATAGTAATGTGGAGGCGATTTTAGATGGCGATATTGATGAAATTTTAGAGGGTGTTTTAATTGCTAAAGCTTAAGTATGCTAGAATTACGCTTGAAAAACGCCTTAAACGATTTTTTATTTTAAATACGCACAACTTAATTAAAGGGAATTAGAATGACACAAGAAGAATTAGATGCATTGATGAATGGTGGCGATTTAGAAAACATAGAGGCTCTAGATACCAAAGAAGATACGAATAAAACAGAAGAAGTCAAAGAAAAAGAAGAAAACCCTCAAAACAACGAAAAGATGACCGTTAAAAAAGAAGACGCTGAAAAATATGGCAAAATTAGCCCCAATGAGTGGCCACCCCCACCCCCCACTGAAGAGCATAAAATTGTGCATCAATTAGATGATGTTACAAAAGACTCTGAGGCTAAAGCGACACAGATTTTTGACCAGCTAGATTTAATAGGAGCTAGCTCTGATAAAATTGCAAAAATGGTTAAAAAAATCCAAGAACCTCTAAAAAAACACCAAGAAATTTTTGAAAATTTGCATGCTAATTTCCCTAGTATTGAGGCGTTTAAAATCGCACTAGATGAACAGCAAGAAATGCTATCTTCGCTTAAAACTATTAAAGAAGAGGCTGATAATTGCTCAGATAGTTCCATGCAAGCGATGGATATTATGCAGTTTCAAGATATTCACCGCCAAAAAATTGAAAGAGTGGTTAATGTCATGCGAGCGCTTAGTCAATACATGAACTCCCTTTTTGAAGGCAAGATTGACGATTCTAAACGAGTGAGTTCAGCGACTTATATCGCTGGCGATGACAAAGAAGATTTAGCCAGCTCTGATGATATTGAAGCCTTAATTGCTTCTTTTGGAGCCAAGTAATTTTGAGTAAAAAGACTGAATTACTCTCTCCAGCCGGTAATTTAAAAAAACTTAAAATCGCTTTGAATTATGGTGCAGACGCTGTTTATGGAGGGGTAAGCCATTTTTCCTTACGCAATCGTGCGAGCAAAGAATTTAATTTAGAGACCTTTAAAGAAGGGATTGACTACGCCCATGCCTTAAATAAAAAAGTCTATGCTACTATCAATGGCTTTCCTTTCAATTCACAACTCAAACTTTTAGAAGAACATATTTTTAAAATGGCAGAATTAGAGCCAGACGCTTTTATTATCGCCACTCCCGGCGTAGTGAAATTAGCTCAAAAAATCGCTCCAAGCGTTCCTATCCATTTATCCACCCAAGCTAATGTGCTTAATGTTTTAGATGCACAAGTGTTTTATGATTTAGGGGTCAAACGCATTGTGTGTGCAAGAGAGTTAAGCCTAAATGATGCGATTGAAATTAAAAAAGCTTTGCCTAATTTAGAATTAGAAATCTTTGTGCATGGGAGCATGTGCTTTGCCTTTTCAGGGCGTTGCTTAATTTCTGCTTTACAAAATGGGCGTGTGCCAAATCGTGGGAGCTGTGCGAATGATTGTAGGTTTGATTATGAATATTATGTAAAAAACCCTGATAATGGCGTGATGATGAGACTTGAAGAAGTTGAGGGCGAGGGCACGCATATTTTTAACGCTAAAGATTTAAATCTCTCTAGTCATATCGCTGAAATTTTAAATTCAAATGCTATTGATGCTCTAAAGATTGAAGGGCGCACCAAGTCTGATTACTACGCCGCACAAACCACGCGTATTTACCGCCTAGCCATTGATGATTTTTATAACAACACTCTCAAACCTAGTTTTTACACCGATGAATTAAACACGCTTAAAAATAGGGGTTTTACTGATGGCTATTTAATGCGAAGACCTTTTGAAAGACTTGATACACAAAACCATAAAACCGCCATTAGTGAAGGCGATTATCAAGTCAATGGCGAAGTTACTGAAGATGGGCGTTTTTTTGCATGCAAATTCACTACAACTACTAATATTGCCTATGAAATCATCGCCCCCAAAAATACGACTATCACGCCCATAGTCAATGAAATCGGCAAAATTTATGAGTTTGAAAAACGCTATTATTTAGTGCTATATAAAATCCTTTTAGAAAATGACACCGAGCTAGAAACTATCCATAGTGGGAATGTGAATTTGGTGCAATTACCCACGCCTTTACCTGCTTTTAGTTTTTTACGCACTCAATTAGATAAAAAATAAGCGTAGGGTAAAATTTTCAGCATTCAATAAAATCAATAGTATATTAAAAAATTTTGCAAACTTGTAATGAGTATTTTTAAACAAAAATCAAAACCATTTAAAAATAACTATTAAATAGCCCCCCACTCTCTCTCATTATTTACTTAAGAAATTTTTAAGTATTAAAGATAAAATCCTTTTCATATCTTAAAATTTCACAAGAAAACGCTATAAAATCTAATCAATCCTTAAATCTTTGTAACTTATAACAACACTAAGGCGTATTAACCCTTATAAAAAACCCAAAATTCTCAGCATATTCTCAATTTTTAAGAATTTTAGCTATTGTAAATATGTATAAACGACATTAGCCACTAAGGAGGACACCATGACCTACATTAAACGCCCCTTTTTTCTTAGCTATGCCCTTTTAGCACTCAGCTCTGTTAGTCTCAAAGCGTTTGATTATCAATTCAGCGGTCGTATGGAAAACTTCTCTAAAATTGGTTTTAACAATTCTATTATCAATTCTAAAAAAGGGATTTACCCCACTGAAAGTTTTGTAGATGTAGTTGGCATGGCACAAGTAAAGCTAAACTTGCTCCCTAAGCACACAATCAATCATAAATTATCCTTTTCTCTAGGTGGCACGGTGGCTGGCATCGTCTTTGATAAAACCAAAGATGAGATTGACCAAGCTACAGGAATGCCTTATGGCTCTATTGTATATAACTTCATTGGCGGTTATCATGGATATTTTTTCAATAAGTTCCTTGACCCAGCCTATGCATGCAATAAGGGCTTATGCAGACCAGACCCTAACTCTGGCGCTGCTCATGCAAGACCTTATGTATTAGATACCGCATTCTTGCAATATGACTATAAGAATATTTTTGGTTTTAAATTAGGTCGTTATGAGGCAAACATTGATTTTATGAGCGGTAGCAATCAAGGTTGGGAAGTGTATTACCAGCCTTTCAAAACCAAGAATCAAAGCTTGAAATTCTGGTGGTGGAGCTCTTATGGAAGAGGCTTAGCGTTTAATTCTTGGATTTATCAATTTTATGCTACAACGCCCTATCTCCAATCTAATGGCAAATTCATCAACTACGGCTGGCATGGCATTACAGCCACTTATAATTACAAAAGATTCAGCGCACAATTTGACTACTACTTTTCGCCAAAGACCTATAACGCACCGGGTTTTAAGCTCATTTATGACACTAACAACGACTTTAAATATGTAGGTTTTCGCTCTCAAACCATGGTCATGGTCATGTTTCCTATGTATTATTCAGGGTGGAAAAACGATAAAGGGCAATACAGCATTTGGGATGGCGCTCAGCATGGCTCTCAAATTGGTAAAAACGCCGTTTCGCTCAATATCCGCCAAATCTTTTGGTGGGATAAATGGACGGCAATTCTTGGTATTTACAACACCTTTGGCAATGCGGACGCTTTTTTAGGAAGCCATACCATGCCCTTAGGGAATAACAACTCCTATGTAGGCGATGGCGTAACCGGAAGTATCCTAGCTTTTGACTTTTGGGATAACACCGCTTATGATGGTCTAGCAGACGCTGTAACGAACGCCAACACTTTCACTATCTATGGCTCTATAGGCAGTATTATCCGCCGTTTTGCATGGCATATTGCTGGGCGTGTGAGTAATGCCAACAGAAACTCTAGGGGACAAATCGCAAGAGCGAACGAATATTCTCTAGCCCTCAATCTCAGTTACGCATTCACTCATACCATTTTTGCCAATGTTAAATTCCAATATTATGGCGTAGAAATGCATGAGGGCTATCAAGTAGGCTATTTTGGCTTACCACAATTTAATAATCCTAATGGCGACTATTCAGCCAATTACCAAGATAGAAGCAACATGATGACTAACATCACCTTAAAATTCTAATTCAGCTCTGTTCTAATGGATAGCCAAGAAATAAAACGCTTTTAAGCGTTTTTAAGAATAAACATAAAAGAGCTTGACAAAGTCAAGCGATAACTTCTTAAGGCGCTATTAGGGGGATAAGGGGGGGTATTATCAGCGAGCGTTTTTAAAAGTGCTAAACTCACTTTTAGTAAAACAGCGAACAAGGCGATAGCCTTTACTACCCCCCCCCTACACCCCCTTAAAAAACGAAAGCGTTTTTTTAATTAAATGCAACTAGAAAAAACAAGTCTAAGATTTACTATTTCTTAAGATTAGCAGTATTATAATAATAAATGAGTAGAAACGCAGACTAACTGCACTATCTACATGGGTTTTTGTCGGTTCTTTATCTTTGTTTGCTATTTATTTAATAAGGAATATCTAATGATAAGTCTTAGAAAAACCATCGCCCTTTCTTTTTGTTTTGCTAACTTTTTAAGCGCTTTTAGTTATAAAATCAGTGGCTCTATGGCAGAGTTCTCTAAAGTAGGTTTTAATAACCGCCCCATTAACACTAAATTAGGCTACTACCCCACTGAAACTTTTGCAGCAGTAACCGGATTTTTAAATGTCAAAGCAGATTTACTCCCTAAAAATGTCTATAACCATTCTTTCACCGCTAAAATCGGCTTTATGGGAGGCGGACTTGCTTATGATGGCACCAAAAACCTAATAGACCAAGCCACAGGCAAGCCCTTTGGCTCTATGATGTGGATGTATTATGGCGCATGGCATGGGTATTTAGGAGCTGGAGGCTGGGGCACTGATGCAGCTAATGGCATGAATAATCCCGGCAATGGTGGCTATTTAGGAAACCGCTGGATGAGCCAGCATGTCCATGACATTATTTTAAATGAGGCGTATGTAGAATACGGCTATAAAAAAATCTTTCGTATCAAAGCAGGCCGTTATGCAGGTAATGCGTATTTTATGGACGGCTATACAGAGGGCTTTGAGGCCACGCTCAATCTTAGGAATTTCACCTTTTGGTGGTTTAGCTCTTATGGCATGAGCTGGACTTATGATGAATGGATTTATGATTATTTCGCCCCCATTGTTACCACTAATAAACATGGTAAGCATATCAATCTAGGTATCCATTCTGGTAGTATCACTTGGCATAAAAAAGGGCTTTCCATCACGCCTTTTTTTATTTCTCGCCAAACACTTATATCGCTCCAGCAGTGCAA
Source organism: Helicobacter cetorum (assembly GCF_900198405.1). Lineage (GTDB taxonomy): Bacteria > Campylobacterota > Campylobacteria > Campylobacterales > Helicobacteraceae > Helicobacter > Helicobacter cetorum_C. The sequence continues at coordinate 22,947 of NZ_FZMR01000021.1, read as the reverse complement.
GTTACCTATGTGCGTAACATTCCGCTCAAACACCATAGAAATTTATCTATCTATACGACCGCTATGGGTTTTTTCCCTTTCTATAACCCTAAAGACGCGCACAACATTTTTTACAGCTCCTATGCAGGCACAAGCGCTCAAATGTTTCTTTTCAAGCAAAAATTCACCATTAATGGCAAGTATTTTGGCTATGGCATTTATAAAACTTGGGGCAATGCCAACGCCTACACCCCTTATACTGACCCTGACTTAATTGGCTTTAATTTTTGGACAAACACCGTTTATGACTGGCTAAGTGCAGCTAATATGAACGCTAACGCCTTCACTTTTCATGCCAAAGTAGGCGGGCATATTAGAAAGCTCTCATGGGAAATTTTAGGGCGTATTACCACAAGCCCTAGAGCCAATGAAGGGGCTGTGAATTTAGATTTGAGCTATAATTTCAGCCGTTTTGTAACAGCGTCTTTAACTTTAGAATGGTATCGCGCATGGATACATCATGGCTATCAAGTAGGACAAACTTTTAGCTCTGTTTATAACCCCGCTTTTAAGGCAACCACACAAGACAGAAGTTTTTTAATGACGAATTTACATTTTAAATTCTAAAATTTGATAAATTTTTATAAAAACTAGCATAGTTTTAAGCAAATTATGCGTTCTTTTATGCTAATATTCCAACTCATAGAGTAATTTTAGTCCATTTCAAGGTAAAGTAAGGAAGAGGAATGCCAAAGAAACTTAAGAAACGAAAAATTGCAGGTGCATTGTTGAAGCGTATAACGCTCCCGCTCTTGTTCACTACAAGTTCGCTCAGTGCACTTACCTATGAGGTGCATGGGGACTTTCTCATGTTCTCTAAAGTAGGTTTCAACCACTCGCCTATTAATCCTATCAAAGGTATCTACCCACAAGATACATTTGTTAACATTGCTTTTAAGCTAGAGGGAACCCTACATATGGGTAGAGGGTGGTCTGTCAATCTAGGTGGTGCTTTAGGTGGTCAGCCCTACGCCAGCACTAAACACGATAGATGGGCACAAGACTTTAGACCCCCAAGCTATTGGCTAGGTCAAGGTGGAGATGGTGGCGATGCGGCAGCTGAAGCGGCTTGTGCTGGCGTTGTTGGTGCTGTAGGTAGCCTTACCAATCCTAATAGCACTTGTATTTCCGCTAGAGACTTAATGGATGCGAGTGGTGGTCCCGGTTCTGTCATTGACCCTCGTGGTTTCCAATACATGTATATGGGCGAGTGGAACGGCTCATATCCTAACTACTATCCGGGCAGTGCGTATCTACCCGGTCATTCACGACGCTATTCAATCTATAAGGCTAACTTAACCTATGATAGTGAGAGATGGCATGCCGTAGCAGGACGCTTTGATGTAACCGAGCAAGAGCAGATTGACTGGATGTATCAAATGCTAACCGGTTTCTATGGAACATTCAAAGTCAATAATAAATTAAAACTCCAATTACTCAGCTCTTGGGGTCGTGGTATTGTTGATGGTCAGTGGTTCTTTGCGAACTATCGCGAAAAGCCTTGGGGTATCCATAAAGCCGGTATTATTTATCGCCCTACCAAAAATTTGATGATTCACCCCTATTTGTATCTTATCCCAGAGGTTGGCACTTTACCCGGTATTAAAGTGGAATATGATACTAATCCTAATTTTGCCGGTAGGGGCATTAGACATAAGACTACTTTTTATGCCATGTATGACTACCGTTGGAACAACTCTAGCTATGGTCGTTACGCACCCGCTCGTTATAACACTTGGGATCCATTCCTAGATGGCGGTAAATGGCGAGGCTTACAAGGTCCCGGTGGTGCAACACTCTTATTACGACACCATATTGACATTAACAACTACTTCGTTGTAGGTGGTGCGTATCTTAACATTGGTAACCCCAACATGAACTTGGGAACATGGGGTAACCCAATCGCCATTGATGGTATCGAGCAATGGGTCGGTAGCGTTTATGGACTAGGATTCGCATCTATTGATAACATCACCGCAGCTGATGCATTCACTGAATATGTCAAAGGTGGTGGTAACCATGGCAAGTTTAGTTGGAGTGTCTATGAGCGTTTCACAACTTCTCCAAGAGCGATTGAATATGGTATTGGAACTTACCTAGACTATCAATTTGGTAAGCATATTAAGGCTGGTTTGAAACTCGTATGGCTAGAGTTTAGAGTTCGTGCGGGTTACGACCCCGGGACTGGTTTCCTTGGGCCAAACGGACAACCGCTTAACCTTAATAACGGCTTATTTGAAACCGGTGCGTTTATGCAAGGTCCTCAAAATATAGGCGGTATCGCAAAGAGTATTACAAACGATATGAGCCACTTGATGACACACTTCTCTTATAGTTTCTAAGGAGTATTTTTGCCTTTTTGGCATGCCTTTTATCATATCTAAATCTTCTAGGAGTAGGGCTTTGAAAGCATTACGAAACTTTTCTTACCCCTTATCTCTCCTTTACTTTGTGCTTTCTCCTAGTGCTGAGGCATTTAACATGACTCTCACAGGAAAAATCAGTAGCTACACCAAATACGGCTTTAACAATCAAAAATACCAGCCCTCAAAAGACATTTACCCTACAGGTAGTTACACCTCCTTATTAGGCGAATTTGACTTGAGCATGAATTTATACAAAGGCTTAAGAGCAGAAGTTGGAGGCATGGTAGCTACTTTACCCTATGACTCCACTTCCAAGCAAGGCAATAATATCCCTAATGGCCAACCCGGATCTAGGACTGACCCTTATGGTGCAGGAATATTTTGGGAATATATCGGTTGGTATGCTGGTCATAGCGGTTTGCATGTGCAAAAGCCTCGTTATTGGATGTTTCATAACGCCTATTTGAGCTACAACTATAAAAAAGACAAATTCAGCTTTGGTGTGAAAGGTGGACGCTATGAGGCAGAAGACTATGATTGGTTCACTTCTTTTAGCCAAGGGGTTGAGGGCTTTGTCAAATATAAAGACACTAAATTCAGAGTGATGTATTCAGACGCTAGAGCCTCTGCCTCAAGCGACTGGTTTTGGTATTTTGGTCGTTACTATACAAGCGGTAAAGCGCTAATGATTGCTGATTTGAAATACCAAAAAAAAGGCTTGAAATTCAACCCCTATTTTTATGCTATCTTTGAGCGTATGTTTGCTCCGGGTTTTAATCTCACTTATGACACTAATCCTAACTTTAATAATAAGGGCTTTCGTTTTGTAGGAACTTTCGTAGGATTTTTTCCCTTTTTTCCTGTAACAGGGCGTGGGAATGACATCATCTTATTCCAGCAACAACCTATGGGAAAAAACGGACAAACCTACTTTTTGCGTGCACGCTTTTTTTATAATCAATGGCAGTTTGGAGGCAGTATCTATAAAAATGTCGGCAACGCTAATGGCGATATAGGTATCTATGGAGACCCTTTGGGCTATAATATTTGGACTAATAGTATTTATGACGCAGAAATTAATAATATTGTTGGTGCAAATGCTACCAACGGCTTTTTATATGTTGGCTCACATAGTAAAAATTTCAGTTGGAAAGTCTTAGGACGCTGGACTGATAGTCCAAGGGCTGATGAAAGGAGCTTGGCACTCTTTTTAAGTTATTTTTCAAACCGCTTTAATGTTAAATTAGATTTAAAACTAGAATACTATGGCAATATCACTAAGGCGGGCTATTGTATAGGCTATTGTAATATGTATGTCCCCACAGACCCTAATGGCCCCGGCACTCAGCCCTTAAAACACAATGTCTATTCTGATAGAAGTCATATCATGTTTACAGCAACCTATGGCTTTAGAATATACTAACACACCTTTTAAAATATTCAAAGAGACCTTATGACCTATAAAGAACTACTAGAATTTAATGATTACGCTATGGATTTAACCATTCGTATGGCACATCACAACTCCGCTATGGAAGGCAATAGTCTGACTTTAGGCGATACGATGAGTATTTTGCTTGATAGAAAAACCCCCATTAAATCCGTAAGCTTAGATGAAGTGTATGAGATAGAAAATTATCGTAATTTTGTTCCCTTTATTTTAGATATTTTAGAAAGAGATAAAGCTATAGATGAGCATTTAATCTGTCATTTTCACTCTGTTTTAATGCGTAATATCTTGCCTGATTATGGAAAATTTAAAAGCACTTATAATGAAATTATAGGGGCTAAAAAGCCGACCGCAAGTCCAGCTATGGTGCAACCTAGAATTAATGAATTGTGTTTAAAAATACAAAATGATTTAACATTAAATTTGAGTGATGAAGAGAAATTAAAAAAGATAGTAGAACACCATATAGAATTTGAAGAAATCCACCCTTTTACAGATGGTAATGGTAGGACAGGAAGAGCTTTAATGTTTTATCAAAGTATAAAAGCAAATTTAACGCCCTTTGTGATTGAAGTAGCTACTAGAAGTGAATACATGAATGCTATGAGAGAGCAAGACACTAATGCCTTGCTTAGTATTATCAAGCATTGCCAAGAAGTAGAGTTAGAAAAGATTGAACGCTACACTACTATCTTTAAAGAAAGACAAGCCCAACTCAACCCTAAACTATAACAATACCAATGATTTAAACAATTCTAATAAAGACACCCCCTAAACATAAGCAACCTATCAAACTACCCATTAGCCCCTTTTAAGTTTTTTTGACAAATTCTAATGCCTTAAAACGCTCTCCTAAGCCTCCGGGGCTAATCAAGGGCTTGATTTTTGCAACTTCTTTTAAATACCTTTCATAACTTGTGCTTTGAGAAAATTTTTCTAATAATTCCATAAGTCCCATATCAAGCAACGCTTTAGCCTGTGATTTAAAGAATGAAAATTTTGCTTGATATTTTTCAAATAAAAACCGCACCAAAGAAAAATTGACATCATAGGTCAAATCGCTTTGCTGATACAAACTAGAAAGATTGTCTAAAATATCCTTAAAATCTAGCACCTGATGTTCTTTAAAGGCTCTTAAATGCGTATCTACTCTCTGTAATTCATCGCCATAATCAAAGCTTAAAAACACCCAAGATTGAGCCTTATTCAACTTTTCTAACAAATCCTTAATAAAAGCGTTCAAAAATAATGGCACACACCCAACTTGCAAATTCAAGGTTTTGAGAAGTTCTTTTGTAGGTTCATTGATATTATCCCAAACACTCTGATGCTTAGGGGTAATAAAAAGCATTTGATTGTCTTTGATAATCTCACAAGCAAACGCATCAAACAATTCATTAGAGATAACAAATACATTTTCACATTCTTTAAAATCAAGCCCTTCTAAGCTATAGCTTGTTAAATCTAGTTGCGTAGCTTGTTTAAAAATTGTTTTTTGAATGCTTTGTAATTCTTTTAAAGGCTCACAGCTAATAAATTCGCATTTTTCTATAACACCCACGCTTAAAGCTTTTAAAAAATTAGCAATATCACTTAAAAAATACCCATGATGAGAGCCAATTTCTACAATTTTTAAAGGCAAAAATAATTTTTCTTCTTCTAAAAGTTTGATGATATAAAATGCAATCGTGCCACCAAAAAACTTGCTTAAGGACACTGAAGTATAAAAATCCCCTTTTTGACCAATTATTGCCTTTCTGTAATACCCTTTTTTTCCATAAAGCCACTCTTGCATGTAATTTCCAAACGAACGCACTTCTTTCCTTTAATCCTTAAAAATTCATCTTAGTTAAAAACTACAAACGACCATTCTAGTAAAAATTACCTTATTTTTGTGCTATCATACGAAGTAATGATGATTTTTTGAGCTAGTTTAAATGGAGTGCGAGTTGAAGATTTTAAGGCGAGCGTGTGGGGTAGTGGAAGAAAATGCTTACATTATCCAACTATCTAGTGGGGTAGATTTTATTATAGACCCCGGATTTTCTAGTAGCGAGTGGATATTGGAAAACGCTAAAAACCCTAAAGCCATTTTAATCACGCATGGACATTATGACCATGTCTGGGATAGCGCTAATTTACAAAAACTTCTTAAAGATACTCCCATTTATGCCCCTAAAGACGATGTTTTTATGCTAGAAAATGATATTTTTAATTTAGGCGTGCCTACTTTTAGCCCCACTTTTAGTGTGCCTTGTAATAAAGGTTGTGCGACTTTAAATATAGAAGGCGTTGAAATTAAATATTGGCATTTTCCCGGACACACACCGGGCTGTTCTATCATAGAAATAGAAGGAGTGATTTTTAGCGGAGATTTTATTTTCTATCGTAGCATTGGGCGTTATGATTTCCCTTACTCTAACCCAAAGGATATGAAAGAGTCTTTATTAAGATTTCAAAGTTTAGATTTTTCTAAAGACTTAGATATTTATCCCGGTCATGGGGATAAAACAAGCTTTTTTGCTGAAAGAGAGCATTCTAAAGTTTGGGTTTCAAGGATAGCTTAAAAACATGTTAACTCCATTACAAAAAGAGCGTTATTTACGCCATATCATGCTAGAAGATGTAGGCGAAGAAGGGCAGTTAAAGCTTTTAAAATCTAGCGTTCTAGTGATTGGGGCTGGGGGGCTTGGTTCGCCCATTTTAATGTATTTATGTGCTGCTGGAATAGGAAAAATAGGTATTGTAGATTTTGATGTATTGGATATAAGCAATTTACAACGCCAAGTTATCCATTCACAAGATTTTTTGAACCAACCTAAAATCCTTTCAGCCAAAGAGCGTTTAAACACTCTCAATGCTGATGTTAAAATAGAGACCTTCAAGGAACGCTTTAATGCTAGTAACGCTCTTTCTCTCATAGAACCTTATGATTTTATCATAGACGCTACAGATAATTTTAGCGCTAAATTTTTGATTAATGATGCTTGTGTGTTAGCCAATAAGCCCTATTCACACGCTGGGGTTTTAAAATATAGGGGGCAAAGCATGACGATTTTACCCACTAAGAGCGCTTGTTTTGCATGCGTGTTTGATAAGCCTCCTAAAAAAGAATTAAACCCTATTTTTAAAGCAGGGCTTTTTGGGGTCTTACCCGGAATTTTAGGGTGTATCCAAGCGAGTGAAACTATCAAATACTTTTTAGGGTTTGACACTTTATTAACAAACGCTTTGCTTAGCGTGGATACCAAAACCATGGATTTTAAAAAAATTCAAGTGCTAAAAAACCCTGAATGTAGGGTTTGTGGCACGCATAAAATCACGCATTTACAAGATTACGAAATATAAAAGGGGTAAATTTTGGATTTATCATCAATCTTAGGTTTAGTTTTAGCAATCGCCTCCATTTCATTAGGCGATATTTTAGAAGATGGTAACCCATTACACATCATTCACTTAAGTTCATGCATTATCATTATCCCTACTTCACTTTTTGCTGCAATGACTGGAACACACGCAAGAGCGATTAAGGCTGCCTATAAAGAAATTAAAATCGTTTTTTTAAACCCTAAAATCATTTTAAATGAAACTATCAAAAACTTAATAGAATTAGCCACGCTCGCTAGAAAAGATGGGGTTTTGAGTTTAGAAGGGCGAGTCGCTCAAATTGAAGATGATTTCACTCGCAATGGTTTGTCTATGATAATAGATGGTAAAGATTTGAAATCCGTTAAAGAGAGTTTAGAAATTAGCATTGAAGAAATGGAAGAGTATTATCATGGAGCCGCTCATTATTGGGAAACAGCTGGTGAAACTGCCCCTACTATGGGCTTGGTAGGTGCGGTTATGGGTCTAATGCTTGCTCTTCAAAAACTAGATAATCCCGCAGAAATGGCAGCAGGAATTGCTGGAGCGTTTACAGCAACGGTTACGGGAATTATGTGTTCTTATGCGATTTTTGGCCCTTTTGGGCATAAGCTTAAGGCAAAATCTAAGGATATTATCAAAGAAAAAACCGTTCTTTTAGAGGGGATTTTAGGTATTGCCAATGGCGAAAACCCAAGAGATTTAGAAACTAAGCTCTTAAATTACATCGCTCCGGGTGAGCCTAAAAAGTCTCAATTTGAGGGCTAAAAATGGCTAAAAAAAATAAACCCACCGAATGCCCCGCCGGCGAAAAATGGGCGGTTCCTTATGCGGACTTTTTGTCTTTATTGCTCGCGCTCTTTATCGCGCTCTATGCGATTTCTGCGGTTAATAAATCTAAAGTAGAGGCTTTAAAAACAGAATTTATTAAGATTTTTAATTACGCTCCTAAGCCAGAGACTATGCAACCGGTTTTACCTATCCCCCCTGATTCTGGGCAAGAAGAAGAACGCACCATTGATGAAAAGTCTCTGCCCTCTTCTCAAAACACCCAAACTAAAGTTACTATCACTCGCAAAGGCGAGGGTAGCGTTTTAGAACAGATTGACCAAGGCTCTGTTTTAAAACTCCCCTCTAGCCTACTTTTTGAAAGCGCTACTTCTGATGCGATTAACCAAGATATGATGCTTTATATTGAACGCATCGCTAAAATCATTCAAAAACTTCCTAAAAGAGTGCATATCAATGTAAAGGGTTTTACTGATAACACCCCCTTAAAAGGACAAACTCGTTTTAAAAGCCACTACGAACTAGCCGCAAATCGTGCCTATCGTGTCATGCAGCTTTTAATGCAATATGGCGTAGACCCTGAGCAACTATCCTTTTCTTCCTACGGCTCAACCAACCCTATCGCCCCCAATAATTCCATAGAAAACAGAATGAAAAATAATCGTGTAGAAATCTTTTTTTCCACCGATGCGAATGATTTGAGTAAAATCCATTCTATTTTAGACAAGCAATTCAACCCATGAAAGAATCTCTTTTCTGGCTCCTTTTATGCCTAGCAAGTCTTATGGCTAGAGAAAAAGACGCCTCTGAAAAACTCTTTGATTTGATTGATAAAGCCCCTAGACAGCAAGAAATCCTTGAGAGACAAAAGCAAGCCCAACTAAAAATCGCTAAAAATCCTTTAGTCGCCCTAGAGATAGTCCCTCAAAGCACCCCTTATTTAGAATGGAAAGGGGCTAGAGAGTCCTATTATCTAAAAGTCATCGCCGTGATTGATAGTGTAACCATTTTAAATATCAATATTAATCAAGGGCGTTCTTGCTCACTCTATCCCACGCCTAAAAATGTCTCTTTGATTAAAAATCAAAGCGTCGCTTATGAGATTTTATGCGAGAACCAACCCCTATGGATAGAAGTAAACACCAATTTAGGCAAACGCACCTTTCAATTCTAAAAGCATTTTACAATCAATTTGCCCTAAACCAACAGATTGTTTCTAATCATATCAAGGCTTATTTTTATTGATGATGTTAGGCGGTTTTTAATAAGTTCTATTCTAATCACACTAAAACTCTCTTAACAGAATGATTTCATTTCTTTTGCTTATAACCCTTTTATCATTCTTTAATTTTTTTATAAGAAAGCTTATTTTTAAAACTTTGTTTTAGGTTTTATTTTTATTATAAAAGTCATTTTTATTCAATAGGACTTTTTAAAAGGCTTTTCGTATTAGCTTGTTTTAAAAGTGTGTTTAGCACTTTTTTAAAGCTCAAAATTGGTGTCTTTGTCCTACTTTTACATCTAATCTTTGTAAATACTAGCCCAAGTGCTTTGCAGAAGTTATAAGAATAATGCAATTTAAGCGTTAAGCTTTTTTATATTTTATTATCAGCGTTTAATTAGAATATATCTCTAATCATTGAATATGCTTAAAACACAAGATAACTAGCCAATCTCTTAGATACAAATACTTTAACAAAATACCACGAAATTCTTCTCAAAAAGTGCTTTAATTATAGGGTGGGGTGCTACCCCCTATTTTTAACACACCTTAGTCTAAAATTGACATTAGGTTTAATCAATACCAATCATAAAATAAAGCCTTTAAAAATTTTCTTAACATCTCCAATCAACTCAATCTACTTAAAAAAAAGGTAAAGAAAAAAGAGATTTTTTAGCGCTCGCTTTCAATCTCAAAGTAGCCACCACAAAACATGCCGGAATAGTTACTCTAAAAGCGGGGTCGCTCAGTAATTTTGCAACCACCCCTATACCTAGCACCCAACCTGCTGGCCCTCTTAGTGCATTAGGTGCTAATGCGCTTAAAAACTCAGCGCCAACCCCTGCCCCAACAACCTTAATCACATCTGCTGTAATAAATGAAGTAAGCTTTAAAATAAAATCCATATCTTTTGCTTTTTTACTCACAAAAATATGGATAATATTAGCAATCAAAGCTTGCTTATCCAAGCTTTCAAAATCAAAAACATGCTTTTTAGAAATTTCACAACACATCTCTTTAATTTCACTCTCACTCATTTTTTCAAAGCCTTGTGCTATCACACTCTCTAGCATAGCCCTTTCAATCTCTTCAATAGGTGCGTTTTCATCATACCCTACTTTCATTTTATCGCATACTTCAGTAAGGATTATTCTATATTAAATCTTCTGATTTCAACTTCCCTAAAAACTCTAAATCGTTATCTTTGATGTATGCCATCTAAAACTCCTTAATTAAAATGCTTTTCTAAAATGCTTTTTTTGGATAGTTTAGAAATATCTTCATAAGCGCTTTCATAGTTATTTTTAGCTAGGTTGATAAGGATTTGCTTTTGCTCATTGAGAGCCTTTAAAATATCTTTTTTAAAACTTTCTCTATTTAACATTTCATCACCCTTAATCACCACACTATCAGTAGCAAACCATGCCACTACAGCTCCTATGGGTGCACATATCCAAGCAAACGCACCACAACTTAATCCTACACTAGCTCCCGTTAAGGCACTCGCCCCCTTACTAGCCACTTTTGCTATCCCTTTTAATGCGAGTTTGCTTGCCAATTTAGTGCTAACAAAGCTAGATATTTTAGCCACACCTATCATAGAAGAAAGCGCTATAGTATGAGTTAGCATAAAGTCTAAACGCTTATTGATTTCATAATCCATACTTTGCATTATTTGTTCGCTAAGATTATGATTTAAACCCTTTGTTGCTATGCCACCAAGCGTATTAACATATCTTTTTGTGCTGTTTTGAAAAAAATGATAAATTTGATTAAAAGTATCTTGACTTTGATTGTCAAAATCATTTCCAAACATCTTTTCTTGGAGCATTTTTTCAAAGGCATTTTCAGCTTTCAAGCCCACTTTACCCCCTAATTTTAATCCAATCTCTGTATAATCCCCTTTCAAAGAGTAATGAAAATCCAAAAAACTATCTATATTTTCTTCAGCCTTTTTAAAAAGTTTGTTAATCTTTTTTTCAATCACGCTATCTATTTCGCTAATATTTTGATTTAAAAGGGTATTGAGGCGTTTTTCTGCTTCGCTTAGATTGTCCCCAATAGTCATTAAGACTTTTTTAGTGTATTGCACGCTAAGGGGTTTTTTATGCGTTGAACCCCCAGAAAATGCCACCACTCTCGCCACAATATACAAAATAAAAAGGGCAATAATAGTCCCCCAAAAAATACGCCAAAACTTTGATGTTTTACTCTTTGTTTTCATTCGCTTTCCATCGCTTATCTAGCCAATAAATCACTTGCATAACCACTCTATTAATTCCCAAACTACTAAGGATATTAAGAGCGACAAAAATACTCCAACCCAAAACCCTATAAGAGCCTAACCTAGCATCTATTAAATTCATGCCCCACCAAGACAAAGCGTCCAACTCTCTTTTAAGTCTTAAAAAATAGTCTATATATTCACAACTTGAGCCAATAGAATTAGTTGCTACTTCTAAAGTTTCATTAAGATTATCTCTCAGATAAGATGGCTCATAACCATAAATGGTAATATAAAAATAGATTAAAAAGAATATGCATGAGCAAATGTTAATGCCCCATTCCCTACTTAAAAGGGCTAAATAATCTTGTTTGACAACTCTTCTTAAACTTCTATTTAAAAATTGAAACACTAGCATACAAATAAAAATTTGCAAAATCACTAGAATCCATAAAACAAACGAATATTCTAAAACGCTATACATAACAGACAAAGTCATCATTATTGAGACAATAAAATAAACTAAACTAACCATAATTTTAGAAGACAGAAGTTTTGCCAAAAAGGAATTATCATTCAAATAGCATTTAATAAAGCATTTTCTTTCACGCATTTTTAAAGAAATATAGCTATAAGCAATGATGCCTAAAATAATCAGCACAAACACTAATGAAAAACAAGTCGCTTGATAAGACAAGCGCCACAAACCTAATAATCCCCCTATAATTGTGGTGGTAGCTATAACTATCCTAATGAAATGATACTGCCTTAAGAACACCATGTCTCCTTATATGTTATTACACAAAATAGAATAAATCTCTTATTTTAATAATTTTGGTATGATTTTTGACGGACCCGCTTTTTAAAGATAATACTTATTGTTTTAATCTTAATTATCCTTTTTAATGATTTTGACACTTTCTTTTCTCTTTAATAATCTCTATGGCTATTCTTAAAAAAGATTTTTAAACTCACTGTTGGACATGCTTAGATTTTTCTTGCCATCAAAATATCTCTTAAATTTTACAACAATAACACCTATGATAGTTATAGTAATAATCCACTTTTTTCAAATCTATAACTATTTAGATATGTTACAATCTCATTTAATTCTAGATGGGCTTTGCTAACTTTTTTCTGCTCCATAAAATCCTATTTAACACTCCACAATATCTATCCTTTGCTATTTATCTTCTTCCTAATTATAAAAATCTTAATCCTCATTTAATGCCTTCTACATTAGGGATATCCTAGATTTTTCAAAAATCGTTCAAGTTATTGTAACCCCTCGCTTAAGTCTTGTTGCCGAAAGCTAAGTTTTTATAATAACTGAGTATTCTTATCCACCTCCATTGATAAGTCTAACAATATCTTTATTTCTTTTTTATATTCCCCAAAAACTTCAAAATTACTTTCTGTAAGATATTCTACAGCTCTTCTAAAACTCTCTTTTGAACTATCCACACTCGAGAAAAACTCTCAAACTATCCTTAAGAAACACTACCAATATGAAGTCTTGTATCTGCTAAAGTATTAACATGTACAAGCAAACCAAGTAAAATATCTTTATTAAAGAAATAAATGGCAATATGAAAACTATTTAAACCTATTATATTTAGTTTTTAATTAAGCTCACAATCCATGTAATCCACTCAAATAGTTTTAAAAAATTGCTTTCTGTTTGCTTGCCTACTACATCTTGTCCGCCATATAAGAGCTTGGTTTTAAAAGCCATGGCTAATTCCATACGCTTATTTTTGGCGTATCTTTCTTTGTCGCACACACTAAACAAGTCTTCAATTTGTTTGAAATTTTTATTACATCTTGGACATATGCATTGTGAGAGTTGTAAAATTTTGATAGGATACCCTAACTCTTTATTAGCCTGTTTAAATTTTTCACTATTTGCTTTTTGTGGGTCAACACCACTTTTTCTATCATCATCTATTAAGACAACGGGGTTGCTATCTAATTTTTGAAGTGCTTTGATGGTTTCTTGCATAGCTTTCGGATTGTCTTTAAGCCCAGAAATTGGCAAGAAAGTAATGTTTCTTAGCTTTTCTTTAAAATTGCTAGGTTCGGTATTTGTTAATTCTTTTTCAAGCTCATTATCATCAAGTTTATTAAAATATATTTTAAAAGCAGTGAGATAACAATAATCTGTAATCCCCTCTACAAAGATAATTTGATGCTCCATAGGGTTATGAAAAACATGTTGGCCTACCCCCAAAGAGCGTTTGATTTTATCTAGGGCATCGGAGTTTCTACTTGCATTGTTTAGAGAGTAGTTAAATTCATTATAAATTACTGAGCCTTGTTTCATTTTTTCTACAATTCTTATTTCATCTAAATGGTCAGTATCCACTAAAAAAGGGTCATGGGTAGCTAGAATAAAAGTAAGACCCCTTTCTTTACCAAATTTTTTTAATTCATTTCTAAAATTTTGCCTAACTGGCACACTTAGATTGGTAGCTGGTTCATCTATGAGTATAATATCGCCTTCACTAAGTATCTTATTGCAATTTTGCGTATAATATCTGTAACGATAAACAAAATTGAAGAAAAAATTAAAAAACCATAAAAACCCTGTGCTTTGTTTAGTAAGCTCTAATTTTTGTTTCATAATGTCATAAATTTCTAATTCTAAGCTACATTGTTTATCTTTTGGTGTTAGTTTAATTTTAAATTCATATCTATTATTTGAATACTCCGATTTGGCATACATTTCATTAAACCAATGCGTTAAGTTTTTATCTATGAGTGGTTGCAAAAAATTTTGCAAGGCTTGTAAAATATCTGTTTCTATAACAAAAAATTCTATACCATTTAAATCATAAATTTTAAAAGATACTTTAAAACTGCTTTTATCATTTGTGATAATCTCTGTTTGAAATTTATATTCTTGATTATCTTTGCTAGATAAACTTTCAATTTTGTTGAGATATAAAATTTTATGAACACCCATATATTTTTTTAAGGTTATATTATTATTTTTAGAAATTACTGACAATACAAAATCATCTTTGTAAATTTCGTGAAAAATTTTTAATTCAACACTCAAATCTTGCTTTATCTCAATTTCAAAATAGAATTTTTTGTTAAATGGTTCTAAATAATTACCTTTATTCACATTTTCTATATACGATTTAAAACAAATAAAATCATATATAGCTGTATGAGCTTTATTAAAAGCATATCCAAGGGGATTATGAAAAAGAATTTGAAAAAAGCTATTGAGTTGTTGGGTGCTTCCTTCATTTGGAATGATTTCTATACACAAATCTTTATCGCTCAATTCAAAAGAATTATCACAATAGATGATTTGAGGTAAATAATTTTTTTGGATAGCTTGCTGAGTGGGAGTGCCTTTTATAGAGTATTTTTCAGCACTAGGCATAAAAAGCTTGCTCTTTTCTCGCACAAATTCTAAACCCCAAGTTTTATCAAATTCCTTGCAACATTTAACAACTTCTACAATACTTTTAGATTTCTTAACATTTTCTTTAAAATATTTGTATTGTTGCCATGTAAGAGTAATACTACTAAAAGGATTCTCTTTATTATCATTTAGTTTAGTTTGCTCTTCATCGTGTGTTTTATTGAATGAATTTTTTAAACAATAAAATATTTTTTTTAAAAAATTTGGCTCTTTAATTTCTGTTGTTGTAAAAATGCATTCTTTACCTATCGCTGCTCTACAAACTTCATTAAAACAATCCCAAATCATAGACCAAAACTGATTATAAGCACTTTCTTTATTATCATACATCAAATTTTCAGATATGTTATTTTCTCTTATTTTAAAATTTTTATCATAAAATTTATCTACTAATTCTTTGATACGCTCTTTTTGTTTAGAAATTTGAAAGTCTTGCATCATTTCTTTGCAAATTTCATTAAAACAATCTAAGGTCATAGAATAAAATTCATTATAAGAATTTTCTTTTTTATCATCCACAATATAAGAAATAATAAAATCTTTGAGCGTGTTATGCGTAATTTTATACGATTGATTCAAAAATTCTTCAATATGTCTTATTGCAATGTTTCTACAATATAGTTCATTGTGTTTTAAAAAATATTCAACTTCTAAGAGAAAATTTTCCTTATCTTTTTCAAATTTGGCTTTTGTTTGTTCAAATTTTTCACCTCTCTCTTTTATTTTTAAATCACAAACGCTTCCTCTAAATTGATTGAATTGTTTTGTAAAATCTTTATTGATAGGGTATTGATTTTCTATTGCTTGCTTAATTTTATCAATAAGTTTTTCACACTTTTCTTTTTGATAATCATCTTTTAATTCTAAAATTTTGCTCCCAAATAGTTTGTCAAAATTATTCCCAAATACTTCAATATTTAAAGTTTTGATAATATTCTTGAGTTCTCTTGTGATTTCATTAGGATGCTTTTTTGGATTATCAAATATTTTTTGCAATTTCATACTTATTTCTTGCAACTTATTTTGTTTGGATTCTTGAAATAGATAAAACTTATTTCTTTCGCATTTTTTATTAGGAGTATTACACTTTATAATCTCTCTTATACAACGACAAAAATTTTTAGTAAATTCTTTATCTCCACTCAAATTTTTAACTAATTCTTTAAAAAGTAAATGATTGGTTACTCCAGCATGTGTGGTAACAAACTCACTTAATTTTAATTTTTCTTTGTAAAAATCTATGAATGATTTTAGCTGATTGCAAGAAACGATAAGGTCTATAAAATACCCTATAAAGGTGCAAATGTTTAAATAGTTGCTATCAATCACACTACTAATATTATATGGGGAGTAATAATCTGTCTTAAGTTGTAATTCTGATGCCTTTACATGTTTGTTAAAAGGACAAAAAGCTATTTTTTTTAAATTCTCATTATTTTTTTCACACCGAATATCCACACAAGAAAAATCTGTAATTTTGTTATCAACACTTGTTTCTTCTTCCAGGCTTAAAATAGTGTCTTTGAGTGTATAGGGTTTGAAATAATCTTTTTCATTGCAAAGTTTAATATCCACATCATTAAAGGTTTTCAAAGCTTCCAAAACTCTGCTCTTACCCACATTATTTTCCCCCACTAAAATCACTAATCCGCCTTGCTTATCGCCACTAAAATGTGTGTTTAAGAGTAGTTTTGTAGGCGAGTTTTCGCCTAAAGGTTCAAAATTGCAAAGTTGTAAAAAACGAGTTTCTAATTCCATGTTATGCTCCATATTTTTAACACCCCTTATCCCCCCGTGTAATAAAACGCCCTTGTAGAAGTTTCACTATTTTCATCACTCCACATGTTTTTTTCAGGTTTATTGATTACAGATTGTTTTAAAAGCTTTTTCATGCCTATTCTATCCTTATTTTTAATCGCATCTCTAACATCTACAGCGTCTTGGTAATATAGGCATGGACAAATCTTGCCATCAGAAGCCAAGCGGATACGATTACAAGATTTGCAAAAATCATCGCCATGCGGAGCGATAATGCCAAATTGATAGCCATTTTCTAGCGTGTAGATTTTAGAAGGTCCCATGGGGTTTTTTTCCATACCAACAATTTTGTATTTTTGACTAATCAAATCTAAAATTTCTTGCTCTTTTAAGCCTTTAACAAAGCTTTTAGCATGCGAATTTTCCATAAATTCAATGTAGCGGATTTGTATATTTCTATCTTTTGAATACTCTAAAAGCTCTAAAATTTCATCATCATTAACGCCTTTCATAGCCACAGCATTAAGCTTGAGTTTTAAACCCACTTTCAAGGACTCTTCAATGCCTTCTAACACATTTTTAAGAGCGTCTTTTTTAGAGATTTTAATAATCCTATCGCTTTTTAAAGAATCTAGCGAAACATTCACTCGTGATAATCCGGCATTTTTTAAATCCTTAGCCATTTTTTTGAGTAAAAAGCCATTAGTCGTTAAAACTAATGCCACTTCCTTGTTATAGGCGTGTAATTGAGCGATAAATTCATCTAAGCCCTTGCGTAATAGTGGCTCTCCACCGGTAATTCTAATCTTTCTAATGCCTTCATCAATTGCAATTTTAAGAAATTCTAAAACATTATCTAAAGGCAATAATTCTTCATCATCAAAAAAATCTAATGGCGTATCTGGCATGCAATATTGACACCTAAAATTACATTGCTTGGTTACAGAAACTCTAATGTAGTCAATAACCCTATCAAAACTATCTACTAACATTCACTCCCTTTAATTCCCCCATATTCTTATATTTAAGCTTTTAGTGTAACATAATAAACAATAACTTAATCAAGCTTTAAAAATGGATAAAGTATTTGAAACTACCTTTTATTAGTAATATTCCTTGTGTTCTACTTGCTGGGGGTAAAAGCTCTCGTTTTATTGTGAATAACACCCAAACAAATAAGGCTCTTATGCCTTTTGAATCTTATTCTAGCCTTTTAGAATATCAATACACACGCCTTTTAACGCATTTTAAAGAAGTATTTATTAGCGTTAAAAAGCCTTTCAAACTAAACACCCCTTATCTTTTAGAAACAGAGAATGGAATTTTTTCACCCCTTTTTGGCATTCATAACGCTTTTTTAACATTGCAAACCACCTATATTTTTTTCATCACTATAGACACGCCTTTAGTATCCTTTGAGAGCATTAACGCTCTTTGTGAAATCCAAAACTTTAGCGTGGCATATGCTAAAAGCCCTAATAAAGAGCATTATTTAATCTCTTTGTGGCATATCAATTCCCTTGATATTCTTGCTAACGCTATTAAAAATAAAAATTATCGCCTTAGCACTCTTATAAAGAATACCCATTCAATCGCTATAGATTTTGATAATGAAGAAGAATTTTTAAATCTCAACACCCTAAAAGACTATGAACTAGCCTTAAAAATCCTAAAAGAGAGAAATCATGGCTGAAGAAGAAAAAACTGAACTCCCTAGTGCGAAAAAAATCCAAAAAGCCAGAGAAGAAGGCAATGTGCCTAAGAGCATGGAAGTGGTGGGGTTTTTAGGATTATTAGTAGGACTATTAAGCATTTTTATATTCTTTATGTGGTGGGTAGATAGCTTTAGCGAAATGTATCGCCAAATCTTAAAAGATTTTTCTTTAGATTTTAATAAAGAAGAGGCTTACAAGCTTTTTTATCAGCTTGCCAAAGACGCTTTTTTATTGCTCCTGCCTATTTTAATTATCTTAGTTATTGTGGCGTTTTTAGCTAATGTTTTGCAATTTGGCTTGCTCTTTGCCCCCAAAGCCATTCAACCCAAATTTTCTAAAATCAATCCCATTAATGGCGTTAAAAACCTTTTTTCTTTTAAAAAACTCCTTGATGGAAGTTTGATTACTTTAAAAGTTTTTTTAGCTTTTTTTCTAGGATTTTTTATTTTTTCCTTATTTTTAGGGGAGCTAAACCATACAGCCCTTTTAGGTTTGAAAAGTCAATTATTATGGTTTAAAAACAAGGCGTTACTACTCATTGCTTCGCTTTTATTTTTATTTTTTATCATGGCTTTTATAGATTTAATCATCAAACGCCGCCAATACACTAACTCTTTAAAAATGACTAAGCAAGAAGTTAAGGACGAATACAAACAGCAAGAAGGAAACCCAGAAATCAAAGCCAAAATCAAGCAAATGATGATGAAAAATGCCGCTAATAAAATGATGCAAGAAATTCCTAAAGCCAATGTCGTTGTAACTAACCCCACCCACTATGCCATTGCTCTAAAATTTAATGAAGAACACCCCGTGCCTATAGTAGTGGCTAAGGGGACTGACCATTTAGCTATTAGAATTAAAGGTATTGCTAGAGAGCATGGCATAGAAATTATAGAAAATAAAAAGCTTGCTAGAGAGCTTTATAAAGATGTGAAATTAAATGCTACGATACCAGAAGAATTGTTTGAGGCGGTAGCGATTGTCTTTGCTCAAGTGGCTAAGCTAGAAGAAGAGCGCAAAAAACAAAGGATTTTTAAATCTTTTTAAAATATAAGCACAAATGTTTTTCTTATGAAAAAGGAAAGCAAGCTCTCCTTTTTAGCCCCCTCCTATCAAAACCAAACTAGAGCTTAAAATTCTCCATTAGGTTAAAGTTCATATAGCGATAAACTTTATCTTTTTGATTCTCTAGTTTTTCATTCACTAAATTAGCGTATTCTTCTTTGGTAGGGATTTTTCCTAGTAAGGCACACACAGCCCCAAGCTCCGCACTACCTAAATACACTCTAGCCCCCTTACCCATACGATTATCAAAATTTCGTGTGGAAGTAGAAAAGACTACCGCATTATCTCTTACTCTTGCTTGATTGCCCATACACAAACTACAGCCAGGAACTTCAGTCCTTGCCCCTGCAGCTCCAAAAATCGCATAGTAACCTTCATTAATAAGCTCTTTTTCATCCATTTTAGTCGGTGGCACTACCCAAAGGCGTGCTTGACTAGCCGGAGCGTTTTTAACAATTTCGCCAAAGGCTCTAAAATGCCCAATATTAGTCATACAAGAGCCAATAAACACTTCATCAATTTTGTGCGGTCTTTTACCGGTTGTATCAGCTAAAATCTCACTCAAAGTGGCTACATCATCAGGGTCATTAGGACAAGCTAAAATAGGCTCTGTAATTTCAGCCATATCAATTTCAATGATAGCAGCGTATTTTGCATCACTATCTGGCTCTAATAACACCGGATTAGCTATCCAAGCTTGCATAGCGTCCTTACGCTTTCTCAAAGTCTCTTTGTCTTCATAATCGCTTGCAATCATTTCTTCAATGAGCTTAATATTAGATTGTAAGTATTCAATCATAGGCTCTTTATTCAGACGCACCACACAAGCTGCGGCACTTCTTTCTGCACTCGCATCGCTTAATTCAAAAGCTTGCTCCATTTTTATGTCTGGCAAACCTTCAATCTCTAAGATACGCCCATTAAAGATATTGATTTTACCCTTTTTCTCAACCGTGAGTAACCCTTGCTTAATCGCATAGTAAGGAATCGCATTAACCAAGTCTCTTAAGGTAATTTCAGGTCTTCTCTCGCCCTTAAAACGCACTAAAACTGATTCTGGCATATTTAATGGCATAGTGCCTGTAACAGCCGCAAAAGCAACTAGACCGCTCCCTGCAGGAAAACTAATGCCTAAAGGAAAGCGAGTGTGGCTATCTCCCCCTGTGCCTAAAGTATCAGGTAATCCCATGCGGTTCAACCATGTATGAATCACGCCATCGCCCGGATGTAAGGCTACGCCCCCTCTTTGAGTGATAAAATCAGGTAAAGTCGCATGCAAACTCACATCGCTAGGCTTTGGATAAGCGGCGGTATGACAAAAGCTCTGTAACACAAAAGGTGCATCAAATTTTAAACTCGCTAATTCTTTAATCTCATCTCTTGTCATTGCTCCTGTGGTGTCTTGACTACCCACAGTAGTAACCTTTGGCTCACAATAAGTTCCGGGTAATACCCCCTCTACTCCACAAGCACGACCCACAATTTTTTGTGCCAAGGTATAGCCTTTAGCATTACTTTTTGGAGTGGCTGGTTTTTTAAACACTTCAGATTCGCCTAGTCCCAAGAACTTGCGTGCTTTATTGGTTAAGCCCCTACCGATAATTAAAGGAATACGCCCCCCAGCTCTCACTTCATCTAATAAAGTTTCAGGCTCTAATTTAAAGGTGCTAATTACCTTATCATCAAGCGTGATTTCGCCCTTATAAGGATAGATTTTGATAATATCGCCCTCTTTCATTTCTTTAACATCAGCAATAATGGGTAATGCCCCACTATCTTCACAAGTCGCAAAGAAAATCGGAGCGATTACGCCCCCTATCACTAGCCCTCCACTTTTTTTATTAGGCACAAAAGGAATGTCTTTACCAAAATGCCACATGATAGAATTAGTCGCGCTTTTCCTAGAGCTTCCTGTGCCAACCACATCACCCACATACGCTACAGGAACGCCTTTAGTCTTAATCGCCTCTATACGCTTTTCATAATTTTCAATCCTATTTTTCAACATCGCTTTTGCATGCAAAGGAATATCGCTTCGTGTAAAAGCATCACTAGCAGGGCTTAAATCATCAGTATTGGTTTCACCATCAATTTTAAACACGCACGCCTCAATACATTCACCTAAAGGCTCTTTATTCAAAAACCACTCCGCATTCGCCCAAGACTCTAGCACTTCCTTAGCTAAAACATTGGTCTTACTCAAATCAGCGATTTTATCAAACGCTCCATAAACTAAAAGGGTGGATTTTAGAGCTTTTGCGCTCTCTTTAGCAATGTTTTCATCTTGACTTTCTAAGCCTACAATTAAAGGCTCTACATTATAACCCCCAAGCATTGTGCCTAAAAGAGTGGTTGCCTCTAAAGCACTAAGGTGCGGACATTCTAATTTTTTTTGAGATAATTGAGCTAAAAACTCCGCCTTAACTTTTGCCCCTTCATCTACACCTGGACTTACTCTGTGAATAAGCAAGTCCTTAGCAAAAGATGCCTCTTCATCATCGCTAGACATTAAAATCTGCACAACACTTTCTACTTGCTTTGCATTTAAGGGTAATGCTGGAATACCCTCTTTTTCTCTCTCTAAGACTGCCTGTCTATATTTTTCCAAAAAATCTTTCATTACTTCTCCTATTTTTGGTAACACCACAATAATATGCTACAAACTAAGGCATGATAACAAAACTATTTTTACTTTTAGTTAAGTTATAAGAAACTTTAGCTACTATAAGAGATAAAAAAGGAAATTTGGTGCGTTTTGGCAAAATTGATTATTTGAACATGCTCCCTTTTGATGTGTTTATCAAATCCTATCCTACCCCTTGTTTTTTCAAACAATTTTTACGCCTTAAAAAAACTTACCCTTCTAAACTCAACACAAGCTTTTTATTTAAGCGTATTGATGCAGGCTTTATTTCTTCTATTGCTGGTTTTAAATTCGCTCTCAATTCTCACTCTCTAGGCATCATCGCTCATAAGGAAGTGATGAGCGTGTTACTTTTAGCTAAAGAAAATGCCTTTGATAAAGAGTCTGCCTCTTCAAACGCCTTATCTAAAGTGCTAGGATTAAAAGGCGAAGTGCTTATCGGTGATAAAGCG
The DNA here is from genome assembly GCF_900198405.1 of Helicobacter cetorum. GTDB lineage: Bacteria > Campylobacterota > Campylobacteria > Campylobacterales > Helicobacteraceae > Helicobacter > Helicobacter cetorum_C. The sequence goes on along the minus strand of NZ_FZMR01000021.1, from coordinate 418 downwards.
TTGCAATTTTATTATGCTAATGACAAAAAAGATTTTATAGATTTAGCGTCTAAGTGGTATGAAGAAAAACGCTTGCCCTTTGTTTTTGGGCGTTTGTGTTATCATAAAAATAAAGATTTTTATAAGCGATTGTCTTTAGCTTTTAAACATAAAAAAGTTAAAATCCCTTACTATATTCTTAATGAAGCGAGTTTAAAGACTAAATTAAAACGCCAAGAAATTCTAAACTATTTACAAAGAATTTACTACACTTTAGGCAAAAAAGAGCGATTAGCCCTTAAAGTATTCTATCGTGAACTATTATTCAAGCGCATTCAAAAACCCAAGCGTTTTTGACACACCCTAAAGAATTACAAAATATCTATAAAACACCTTATCAGCTACATCCTTAATCAATCCCCCTAAAACCCCCACAAAT
>NZ_FZMR01000023.1 GCF_900198405.1 Helicobacter cetorum | reverse complement strand
TAAAAACATTGTATTGATAGATTGTTTTTGTAATATTATTAATATAACAAATATTTTATAAAAAAGAATTTTTTAGTTCTCTTTAAAAATTATCATTTATTATATTAAAGTTTATTTCATTAAACTCTATTTAGCTATTTTTAAATATCAATACCTTGTTTTTAAACAAAGCTAAGTTTTTATAAAAATTTTATTTGTTTTTGTTTTATAGGGGGTTTTGGTTTTTAATTCCATCTTTTTCTTTTTGAAGTTTTTATATGAGAGAGATTTTCATTTTTTTTTAGTTTTTACATAGATTTCATATGATTAAAGACTTTCTTTTTTTAACCCCTCCAATAAACCCTACTATATAAATAAAAACCTTTTTAGGGGCAAACAAATATTAAAAAGCCAAAAGCATAGCAACTTACAGCAACACCAAAGTTCAAGCCACAAACTGCATAAAAAAAATTCATAAACAATTAAAAAAGGATACTTTGTTTTAATGATGAAGGTTTTTAATATAGTCGCACCCCCTTTAAAAAGGGGCTAGGCTTTAGCGTTTGATTTTATATAATAAAAGTAAAGCCCAAAAAGGATAACTCAATGTATAATAAACGCCAAGAGATTTTCCTAATGTTTCTTAAATATAGTCAGCTCTTATATTTATATTAAAATTTTTCGCCCCCTAATCTCTAGCTAAAAGCTATGGGGCGAGCGTTATTCTGCCCTAAACCCCTAAAAATACAGACTATTTTAAAAGGTTCTATTAGAAAGCATAGGGGGTATTCAAAGACCAAATTAAGCTTGTTTTAGGCATTCTAACGCTTTAAGCTCTCAATTTCTTTAAGCATGGTTTCAAACGCCTCTTTAGTGCCAGCACGCACGCTAGAAAGCAAGCTAAATACAATAATAGCCACGCTCGCTACAATAAAGCCCGGAACAATTTCATAAATATCTAAAAAGCTTTTGCCAAATTTATCGTATAGAATGACTGTTGTTGCGCCTGAAAGCATGCCAGCAATCGCTCCAATTCTAGTCATTCTCTCCCAAAAGAGTGAGAATAAAATCACAGAGCCAAAACTCGCACCAAAGCCAGCCCATGCATAACTCACAATGCTTAAAACACTCGCATTTCTATCCGTTGAGATGAAAAAGGCGATGCAAGCGACCGCTAAAACGGAGAGCCTAGAAATATTCATTACAAGCTTTTGAGGGGCGTCTTTGTGAAAAATAGTGGTGTAAAAATCTTCAGCAATTGTAGAAGAACTTACAAGAAGTTGCGAACTAGCTGTGCTCATGACAGCGGCTAAAATCGCGCTGAGTAAAATCCCTGCAATCCAAGGGTTAAAGAGTAGTTGACTCATTACAATAAAAATCTTTTCGGGGTCTTCTAAGCTTAAATTAAATTTTTGTATATACGCAATGCCCAAAAGTCCCATAGCACATGCCCCAATCAAAGAGATAACCATCCAAGAAATGCCTACGCTCGTAGCTTTAGGAATTTCTCTCACAGAGCGAATAGACATAAAGCGCACTAAAATATGAGGCTGTCCAAAATAGCCTAAGCCCCAAGCAAGACTTGAAATAATCGCAATAACGCTAGAGCCTTGTAAAAAAGAAAGGTTTTCTGGCTTGATTTCTTTAATGATTTTAAGGCTTTCTTCAAGTCCGCCAATATGAATGACCATAACAATTGGCACGACAATTAAAGCGCTCATCATCAAAAGCCCTTGGATTAAATCTGTCCAACACACTGCCTTATACCCCCCTAAGAAGGTGTAAGAGACAATGATAATAGTGCCAATACTTAGGGCATGGTTGTATTTAATGCCAAAGGTTGCCTCAAAAAGCTTTGCCCCACTCACTAGCCCTGAAGAAATATAAAAAATAAAAAAGATTAAAATTACAAAAGCTGAAATGAAGCGTAAGATATGCTTATCATCGCTAAAACGAGTCTCAAAATAATCTGAAATCGTAATAGAATTGGCAATTACGCTTGTATAAATGCGTAAGCGTTTGGCGATAAAAACCCAGTTAATCAATGCGCCTAGACTTAGTCCTATAGCGATGTGTGAATTGATGAGTCCGCCTACATACAAGGCTCCGGGTAAGCCCATTAAAAGCCATCCACTCATATCGCTTGCCCCTGCACTCAAAGCACTAATTACAGGCCCCATAGAGCGATTGCCTAAAAAATAATCTTCTGTGGTTTCATTTTGTCTGTAAAAATAAAAACCAATATAGAGCATTAAAAGCGAATAAGCGATAAACATCGTAATAATAGGGGTGCTTAAAACAACATGTTCCATATTATCTCCTTAAAAATACGAATATGGTGCTAAACCCTTATTAAAAGAGTTCTAGCATTTAGCCTTCAAGCTTTAATGATGGCATGAACAAGAATGGCAAGTCTGAGAATGCGTTTTGCCTAAAACTCTTGAGCCTAAATTCCCATAACGATGATAAGAGATGCTGACTGAACGCTCTAAATGATAATACAATAATTCAAAACGCCCATTTAGACAAGGTTTAGCAGTGGCTAATACAATGCCTAAAGCACTCGCTTTTTGGTGCAATAAATCTAGCTCACTATTTAAATAGCGCACCCGATTAAAATGGCTTAATTTTTCACTGAATGCTTGCAAGCTTTCATAATTAACAGAGGGTTTTGAGCCTAGCATATTCAAGCATTCTAAAAAGAACGCTAGGTTTTTATTCGTGTTTTTATTCTCTATGCTAAGCGTTAAAGGGATTTGAGCGACTAGACAAGCTAAAGCGATGCCTAGCATATCGCTTAAAGTATCCTTTTCTGTAATGCGATAGCCCACGCTTTTAACCTTAGTGTAAGAAAAGAGATTATCCTCGCCTCTAATTTTGACATAATCTTTGGCTTGACTAAACTCATGTTTATAATGATAGGCATAGCTCTTTGCCATAAAAATCGCGCGATTTAATTCATGGGTATGCTCATCATATCCGCTTGTAGTGAGCTTTTCTAAGCGATTGCTAAGGTCGTTTTCTAGGGTGTTACTATCTTCTTCTTCTTGGTGGATTTCTAAAAATTGTGTGATGTAATTAAAAATACCTACCTTTCTTCCAAACCCTACGGCAGATTTCTTAACTCCCCCAAAAGGTTGGCGTAAGACGATAGCTCCGGTGGTGGACTTATTGATATAAATATTGCCCGCCTCAATGCGTTCTAAATAATACTCCCACTCTCTTTCATCTAAGGATTCTAACGCGCTTGTAAGACCATAGCCGGTAGAATTAACTAAATTGATAGCATCCTCTAAATTTTCTGCTTTCATCACAGATAAAATAGGGGTAAAAAGTTCAGTCATATGCGTGAAATCGCCTTTTGTAGTGCCGTATTTAATGCTTGGTTTCATCAAATACGAATTATCATCAACAAAGCTGACAGGAATTTCCCAACGCTCATGTCTTTCTAGCTCATTGATAGCTTTTTGCACTTTAGAATCAGGCTTATCTGCTAGTGTGCCAACCTTGTTTTTGAAATCAAAGGGGTCGCCTACATTAAGGCTTAAGGTAGCATCCACTAAGGTCCTTTTGAAGTTCTCATCTTCATAGACTTCTTTTTCTAGCACTAAAAGCGAAGTGGCAGAACATTTTTGCCCCGAATTACTAAAGGCAGAATGGACAACATTTTTAATGGCTTGGTCTCTGTCTGCCATTTTGCTTACAATAGTGGCGTTTTTACCACCGGTTTCTGCACTCAAAGCCAAAGTAGGATTAGCCTCTAGCATTTTATAGGCAGTATCTTCGCCTCCGGTTAATACAGCAAATTTCACGCTTTTATCTTTTAAGAGATACTTACTAATATCACTCCCTTTAGAAGGTAAGTAAATGAGCGCATCTCGTGGCACGCCTGCATCCCAAAAGCACTCACAAAGCTTATAGCCGGTTACACTAGATAAACTTGATGGTTTGTAAATCACTCGGTTTCCTGCAGCTAGTGGGGCAGCAATCGTGCCTACAGAAATGCCTACAGGAAAATTCCATGGGGCAATGACTACGCCTACACCCTTAGGCTTAAAATTAGTTTTTGGGTTTTGTTCTTGCAACACTTTTAGGCTATAAGGATAAAATTCCAAGAAATCAATCGCCTCGCTCACCTCTGCGTCTGTTTCAACAAAAGTTTTACCCACTTCTAAGGCTGAAATGCCTATCATTTCGCCCCTTCTTTCTCTAAAGAGTTGGGCGGTTTTACTCATTAGCTCATGGATTTCTTCAAAACTCTTTTGACTGAAATGGCTTTCATCTTTTTTAGCCACTTCTAAAGCATGTAAAATGCCCTCTTCATCGGCTAAATGCACGCTTGCAATTTTTTTATGATGCACATGGTCAAAGACTTCTAAGATTTGCAAGTTAGGGTTTTCATAACGCTTATTGATGATAGGATATAGCTCTAATACGGGGGCATTGTGCATTTTTTCTCTGATTTTTTTAGCCCATTCTCTATTGGCTTTGAGAATGAAATCAGTATCGCTCTCATTTTTAAAACTATTGGTTTTATAAGTGGTATGCCCACTTTGCTTGGCATTTCTATCTTGGGTTCTGTGTGTGGAGTTATCTAAAGTGGCAACGCCTTTTAGGCTATTTAAAAAGCGTTGTTTTTGGTCTTCCCATTCGTTAGAGCCTACTTCTAAATTGAAGAACGCTTTCATGAAGTTATCGCTTGAAGTGTTTTCATCTAGTCTTCTCACAAGATAAGCAATCGCATTGTTAAAATGCGCCTCATCACAAACCGGAGCATATAAAATGAGTTTGTGCATGTCTTTTAATTCTTGGCTTGCTTGCAAGCTCATGCCTTCTAGCATTTCAAAAGTAAAATGCTCTAGTGCTATGGGGTCATTTAATGCATGAATGCGGGTGTATACATAAGCGATTTCAAAGATATTATGACTTGCGGTGCCGATGTGAATGTATTTATAATTATCATCTTCTAAGATAAAATCTAGCATTTTGTTGTAATTAGAATCAGTATCTTGTTTGCTAGAAAATGTAGGTAACGCCCAATCTTTTACAGACGCAATGGTCTCTTCGCTTTCCATATTCGCCCCTTTAACAAAGCGAATTTTAATGGGCTGAAATCCTTTTAAAACCCTTTCTTTAGAAAAAGCATGCAGTTTTTTTAGATACTCATAAGAATCAGGAATATAAGCTTGCAACACAATGCCGGCGTTTAAATCAAATTTAGAAATACTCTCCATAAAAGATTCCACCGTGAGTTCTAAATCTCTAAATTCTTCCATGTCTAAATTGATAAATTTAGGAATGCCTTGTTTTTGTTGTTCTTTTAGGGCTAGGGCATAAAGAGCGTCTAAGCGTTTGACTATTTCTTTTTTGGAGTATTCAAAATCAAGAATATTGATTTGAGAAAAAATCGTAGTGATTTTAATGGAGATGTATTGAATGTAACTAGACTTTAAAGCTTGTGAGTATTTTTCAAAGCGTGTATGAGCCTCTTCTTCACCTAAAACTTCTTCGCCAATAAAATTCACATTCAAAGTGATTTTTTCATTTTTTCTAGCTAAGATACGCTCTTTTAATTTGCTTTCTTCTTGGTCTAATACCATAGCCTTAGTATCATTTCTAATTTTATCTACAAAAAATGGCACGCTCATATTAGGGAGCATTTTTCCAAAACTTAAAAACACATTTAAAAGAAATTTTTCAAAAGAAGAAAAGATTTCACGGCTTTTATATTTATCTAAAACATGCTCAATCATTTCAAAACGAGCTTTATTGTCTTTGCATCTAAAGCTTCTATCCATAAGCTCTATAAGCATGACCTTATTTTCAGGGTTACTCAAAAGCTTTTGCATTTTAGAATGAAAGGCTTTTTCTTGTTGGCTTAGATTATGGCTGATGTTAGTTTGAAGTCTTTGGGCTAACTCTAGTGTGTCCTCAATGATTTTTTCCATTTAATTCTCCTTTAGCTTTCCTTAATTCCAGCCTTGATTTTAGCATGGTTTTAGTTACTGATTTCATTTAATAATGCTTATCATAAGTATATAAGGCATGCAAAAAATACTAAGTATGTAACTTATTCACACTTTTAGATGTTTATATCATTTGAAAACTAAGAAAAAATTGGTTTGTGGGTTAAAGGGGGGTTTGACTTAGACAAAGCCCTAAGCTTTATCTAAGTTTGTTAGGATTTTTAATCCTCAATCTTGCCACTTTTCATACGCTTATCATAAATCTTTTTGAGCTTGCGAATGTCTTGTTGCACTTCAAAAACTCCATGCCAGTGTGAATAATCTGGTGCTCCCATAAGACCGCCATGACGCATTCTGCGACCCTCATGGTGCCATAAGTGGTAGAATGTTTTTTGGAATTCATCACTCCATGGGTCTTTTTCTAACAAGCCTTTCTTTTTAAGCTCATCACGCATTTTGACCGCATCATCATAATAGGTGTTAAAGAGCATGACATTCTTATCGCCCATAGTGAAGACATTTTCAACATGCTTAACGGTGTGGCAATCTTTACATACCGCTTTCATCTCTTCTCTTGCAGCATCTGGTCCTTTAGGATTACCCGCTAGGATATTACCCTTAGTGATCTTAAAGCCATTAGCCCAATCATTAGCAGCAGTTTCATACCCTCCGGTTCTTAACTCACTTCTTGGGGCAAACATATTCCACTTCAAGCGGCGGCTTACATTGTGGGTAACATCAGATTTGGAGTTTCCACTCATATGACATGTCGCACAAGTAGGCGCTCTAAAATCTGCCACTCCCCAAGTTCCCGGCGCTGCGTCAAAATTCCATTTAGCGTTCTCAGAATTGAAGATATGTCCATGCATAGAATTGTTATAAATTTCAATATCTGGATGGTCAGGTCCCATATGACAAGATGCGCATGCTGCAGGCTTTCTGCTCTCTGCTAAACTGAATTTATGTGCACTATGACAGCTCGCACAATTTCCTACAGAACCATCAGGGAATGCTGTGCCAATACCATAAGTAGGCCAAGTTTCAGGCGTTGGTCTGTGGTTTTTGTCCAATTTGATAACCGTTCCATGACATTGGAAACATCCGGTAGCTTCTGGAGCTTGTTTCAAATCGGGGTGGTTTCTGCCCTCAATCATACGCATAAGTTCTCGCATATTCCCTTTAGCTAAAGGTTGTAAAGCACCTCTTGAGTGTCCGCTTTGATGAAACTCTTTAACCTCTTTTTCATGGCATTTTCCGCACACATTAGGGGAGACTAGCACTGAAATAGGAGTCTTAGAGCCTTTATGCCCATCCATAGTAAGCATAGGCGAATCTTTGGTAGTTCCATGGCAGTCAATACAGCTTACGCCTGCATGCGCATGCCTAGATTTACGCCAATCATTTACCACTCCTGGATTTTCTTTGGCGTGGCACTCTATGCAACCCTTTGCCTCAGGTTTTAACTCACGAAAAACCTTTAACTGCACATTGGTTTGCAAGCCCGGAGAGTTTACATTGCTCCCGCCCTTGTTGTTTGTATCTGCGTGCAAACTAACTAAAGTCAAAAAGACTAAACTCAATCGCTTAAACATTATTTTCGCTCCTTTGTATTGGGGTGAGTCATTTTTTGAGCCTCTTCTTTTAAAGAATGCTCAGGGTAGGGACGATAGTCTTCTTTAAGATAGTTTTTCAAGTGCTGGCTTAAATTTTTATGTCCCACTTTATTAATGTGGCATTCCACGCAAGTTTTAGTCGTGTATTTTTCAAAATAGTCTCTGTGGGGTAAGAAAGATTTTAAATTGCTCTGAGTCGCATTCCTTAAATTTCCATGACAATGTAAGCACCCAGAATCAGGCACAAATCTTTTAGCCTCTCTACGCCTTTCTTCCCAATTCACATGGGTTTTAGGGTTAAAGAATGTGTTTCCAATGACATCATTTAAGCCAGATTTAGCCTTTTGAATGAGATAATGCGTAACGCTATCATGGGGTAAATGACAATCTACGCATCTAGCTTTAAAACCAACCTTATTATTCCCTCCATGAGTATCTTGCAAGAACGCATTAACCTCAGGTTGCATAATATGGCATGAGCCACAAAATTTATCATCAGCAGTTTTTTCTATCATCTCTGCACTAATGAGCGAGAATATCATGCCAACAATGCCCCCCAAGACAAAAATCAATAACACGAGATAGCGGTTTTTTCTAATCAATTCTTTCAAGGTTATCCCCTACAGATAAATCTAAAACTACACTTCAAATAAAATCAAGTGTGCAAATTACTAATACAATTCCCATAAATAGTGATAGTTGATTATCACTAATTGATGAATTTTAGCAAGTAATCTGTTACTTTTGATTTATTATTGAAATTTTTGAAATTGATAGCTCAAGGATTATGAGTATAATTTTTTTCATTTACTATTGGTTTAAAAATAATCATTACCATTGCATAATAATTTAATGGTTATATAAACTTTAAAAATATTATTATAAATTAAAAAATATAGGATAAAAAAATGAAAATAATTAGAAATAGCGTTATTGTAGGGGTTTCTTTGTTGAGTGGTTGTGCTTACTTTGATACTAAGCGTTTGGTGCATAATGGCTTTTCTTCTAGCGAGAAAGAAAAGGTTCGCTACATGCCTGAAGACTTTGGCGACTCCTACTATACGAATCAAACTCATTGGGATACAAGATATTAGTTATATAAACTACAACGATTAAAAAGCAAAGATTATAACGGCTTTTTCAAATACAATTCTAGGGTTGTTTTGAAAAAGTCTTAAAGCATTCAAGTGTTTGAGTGCTTGTTGCATCTGCCATTTTTCCACACCTTGCTACACTTATATGGTGTTTTTTTTGACTTTTTTCTGAGCCACAAAGCATAGTGTATAAAAAATCATCATAGCGATTTAAAAACGACATATTAGATTTTTATCTGTATAATAAGCCTTGTCAATCAAAAATGCTCAAAAAGGATATTAAAGATGGTTCCACCCCCCCCCCCCCCGCATGCAATGAAGGCAGTAGAAGTAGCGTAGAAAACTGCTATGCTACCATCACAGAGGCTGAACGTAACGAAAAAATTAAAAAAACGATTGAGAGTGCTATCAATGATTTTAAAAGTGATATAAATAAGAGAGTTAGTGGATTAGAGAGTAAAATTAATGGGTTACAAGAGGAAATTAACAAACTCAAGCAACTATCTCATCGTTCTAGCAGTTTAGGGTATAGCTACACACAAAACCCACAAAATAACCAACCAAAAGAGATACAAGCAGACAGCCAAGGGCTAAAAACAGAGTCAACTGAGTGCAAGGAATGCAAAAAGCTTAAAGAGGAAAATAAAAATTTCCAAAAAAACCTTGATGAGCTAAAAAATGAAAACGATCGCTTAAAATCTAAGAATGATGATTTAGAGCAACAAATAGAGAGCTTAAAAACTAATATAGACGAAAAAGAAAAAGAGCTAACTTCTTCCATTAGGCAAGTAGAGACGCTAAAACAAGAAAAATCACAGCTCAATCAAGAGCTTGAAAACAAGCGAGCTGAATTAATCAAGCTAGAGCAAAATGAGCGTTCTTTAGAATACAATCTCAAGAGCTTAGGGAATGAAAAATCTCATTTAAATCAAAAAATAGAGAATTTAGAAAAAGAAAAGGGTGCATTGCGACTTGAAAAAGAGGCACTAGAAAAAAGCTACGCTCCAGTTAAGGATTTATCACAGCTATATGACTTGTTTTTAAAAGTTAAAAACTGCTTTAATTTTGGATTCATCAAAGAAACTTATAACACACTAGATTTAATTGGGTATATCTTAGCGGACACTCAATACTATCTTAAGACAATCTATGAAACCACTCAACAACAGCTCAAAGAAAACCGACAGAAAGGGGAGGAATTAGCAGAGTTTTTTAACGCTCTTTTTTCATGCGTTAAGCATAAGGATTTCACTCGTTTAGAAGTGGCTGTTGGCAGTAATTATAACAATGACTGCACTACATTGCGTAGCGAGCAAAAAAGAAGTGGGGTAATAGAAAGAGTTGTCTTGCAAGGCTATAAATACAAAAATGAAATTTGTTATAGCGTTGTAGAAACAAGGGATTAAAAGGGGTTAGAGTATGGCAGAAAAAACCAATAGCACTGCGTATGCGAGTGTTAGAAAGGGTTGCGTTACTTATGGTCAAGCAATAGGTGTTATGAATGAATTGTGCGATACGATAGATAATGTAACTTCTAGTCATTACGACTTAAAGTTAACGCTAGAAAAGCTAGAAAATGAGAACGCTAATTTCAAGCAAAAATTAGCTGATTTAGATGGGATTGATAGGGATAATAAGCGTTTTTTGAATGAAATCAAGGAATTAAAAGCTGAAATCAGACGCTTAGAAGAAGAAAACATTGAACTGCTAAGAAAATTATCCTAGCAGAATTTTAATTTTAAAAAGGAGAATGATATGGGTATTGTAACAGATATTGGTGGTGGCGTTTTAAACATTATGATAAATAGTGGTAAATGGACTGCAGATCAGATTGAATTTTTTAAAAAACTTAGCGAAGATGTTAAAAGATTAGATGGAGAAATCCAATATCTTATTGGTGGCTTACAAGGCATTAGTGAGACCAAAAAAGATGTCTTAAGATCAAAGTATGTTCAGCTGATATATAGGATTAAGGAATTAGATGAAAAAAATAAAAAGCTTGATGATGAACTTTTCAAATTGCATGCGTCAGGAGTAGGGGAAGGAACTAATCAAAGTAAAAAGCTATTAAGCATAGACCCAAAAGAAAATAAAGCTAAAGATAAAGTTATAGAAAATAAAGATGTAGAAATAGCTATGCTTGTTGATAAAAACACCCATCTTAAAAATGAATTGAGCCGTTTAGAAAATGAAAATCAAGTCTTAAAAGATAAGCTTGCAACAAACGAGGGATTAGAGAGTTTTAGAGATAAGGCAAGAGATTTAGAAATTCAAAATATGGATTTAATCCATGAAAACCAAGCTCTAAAAACAGAGTTAGATCAATTAGAAGTCATTAAAAAGGAAAATGAAACCATCAAAAAGGATAATGAAAGCATGCAAAAGAGAGTGAATGAACTAGATGAGCTTGATAGAGATAACAAACGCTTTTTAAATGAAAACAAGGAGTTTAGAAAAAAAATAAAGCTCTTGGAAGAACAAATTGATGAGCTTAAAAGATAAGCCTATTAAAAACCAATAAAAAAGGAAAAACATGTCAATAAAGCCGTTGCAAGCATTAAGGTTGCCTATAGAACATCCTCTAGTAGAGATTCTTTGTGATAAAGCGTTAAAAAATAAGAGTGAACTAATAGAACTTTTTAATTTTGACTTCCAATTTAAAAATAGCGTGCAAACTTTGGAAAGAGAAAAATTTAAGCGAGCCTTAAAAGTGGTTGGAGCGATTTATTCAAGCTTGCATTCAAATAATGTTAGTGAGGAAATAAAGGGCGTTGTAGAAAGGTGTGAAAATCATCATCTTATCTCTAAGGAATTTATAGAAGAAACCTTGCAGATTATAAGCGAGCAATCTGTGTATATGGATTTTAAAGAATTTAAGGAGTATATGCTAGAAGTAGACTATATAGCTATTGGCATTGATAAATACGAGCAAACACGATTGGAGGATTTGGACGCTGGTCATTGGGATTTGAGCGTGTCTTGCGAAGATAAAGATTGCGTAACCTTTAGATTTGATGGGCTAGATGATAAAAAAATTTATGCCCGCTCAAGCCTACTTGATGTGAATAAATCTAGTATTGTAGCCATTGATTTTGGGACTAAAAGCACGGTGGCAGGATATATGGATAAGCAAGGGGTTTATCGCTTGATTTCTATTGGCGATAATGGTAATGAAAGTTCTAAAAAATATGAAAACCCAACGGTTGTAGAGTTTAGACATAAAGACAGGTTTAAAAAGAGGTATAAGGCTTTAGAACACCGACCTTTTACAGAAAAAGATGACATAGAAATCGCCTATGAGGCGCAAAAAGACTTTGAAAGCGCGAGTGGCAATGAATTTTATCGCTTTTTTTCTAAGCTCAAGCAATGGGCTGGCACAGATGAACGGCAAAATTTTAAAGATTTTGAAGATGATTTTACTTTAGAGAGTTTTTTAGAATGCGATAAATTTAACCCCATAGAAATCTATGCCTATTACATTGGGCGCTATATCAATAACATGAATAACGGCGTGTTTTTACGATATTACTTATCTTATCCTATTAAGTATGAAAAACAATACGCACAAAAGATTAGAGAGAGCTTTGAAAAAGGCTTGAAAAAATCTCTTCCAAGCCATATTTTTGAAGATGAAAAAATGGCTAAAAACTTTAAAGTGGAATTGAGAGCGAGCGAACCTAGTGCGTATGCCATTAGCGCTTTAAAAAGCTATGGTTTTTTCAATAAAGAGAAATTAGATAAACCTATTTATTATGGCGTGTTTGATTTTGGCGGTGGGACAACGGATTTTGACTTTGGCAAATGGGAAAAAAGCGAGGATAAAAAATATTCTTATCGTTTGGTGCATTTCAGCAATGAGGGAGATAAATATTTGGGTGGGGAAAATCTCTTAGAATTGTTGGCTTGGGAAGTTTATGGGCAAAATTTTGAATTTTTAAAAGCAGAAAGCATTGTGATAGCTAAGCCGAATTATGAAAATGTTGATACCCAACGCTACGATTCTTTGACTAAAAATTCTAGAGAGGCTAAACGCAATTTATTAAAAATAGCTTATCATTTACGCCCCTTTTTAGAAAAACTAGACTCAAAAAGTTTGGGTGCGATAGAAGATGATGAAGAAGTAGAAATAGAGGGTTTTGATACAGAGCCTAAAATCCAGCTTTTTAATAAAGATGGCGAATCTAAAGAATGCAATCTTAGCATTGATTGCCAAGAGCTGTTAAAAATCTTAAGAGATAAAATTGAAAAGGGCGTTAAAGACTTTTTTGCAGAGCTGATTAAGGTAATATCGCATGCTGATGAGCATGGGATTAAAGAATTGCAAAAATTTCATATTTTCTTAGGGGGGAATGCGAGCAAGTCTATCCTTGTGAAACAAGCGTTTGAGAAACAGATAAGAGAACTTAAAGAAGACTATCAAAAAGAGAGTTCTAAAGATGATTTGGAATTTTATCTTTTTGAGCCTTTAGGCACCAAAGAATCTGATGAGCAAATCCTAGAGATTACAGGTAATGATGTCTCTAATGAACCAGCTTATAAAAAGGCGACTTGCAAAACCGGCGTGGCTTTTGGGCTTTTAGAAAGTAGGAGCAAGCCTAATGGAATTGATATTGAGTCTGTAGGGAATAAAGAGCCAAAATTCAAATACGACTTGGGCTTAGATAATGGGGAAGGTCATTTTGAAATCAAGGTGGCGCGAGAAAGCTTAAGAGTAGGCGAATGGGTGCTACTCTTTAGCAAAGAGGAATGGATTGAGCAAGATAGCTTGGAACTTCGCTATAGCGATAAATCAGGCTCTAGCAACTTGCCTATTGAAGAGACAAGCTTGTGTAATATCCCCCTAGCTGAGGCGTATGAGGGGGTGGATATTAAGGTGCGTTGCATAGATTCTAAAAGCATAGAAGTGGGCGTGTTTAGAGATAACGAATTATTGTCTAGCGAAGTAGAAATTTTAGACACTAAATAAAAGGACAAAACAATGAATGCAGAAAAGAAAGTTATTGATAATTTTATAGATTATTGCAAATCCAAGCATAAGAGAGTAGATGTGCATCCTACATCTGATGACCAACCTAAAAGACCCATAGTAGAGCCTATAGAATCTCCAACTGACCCTAAACCTAATAACAATGAAGTTAATCAGTAGTTTTTAAGGGATACCAGTAATAAGGAGAATACATGAAGTCATAAAAAGCATGCATTTAAGCACAAATAGGATATGGGGCAATGAGAATAAGAAAATTTAATGATTAAAGAAAGGGAATTATAAAAATGGAAGCAAGATTAGCTGTAGAAGAACTTGAGAAGTTTAAGAATCGTTTAATAGGATTTAGAGAGACTTTAGACAATGAGGTAAAAAGCGTAGGCAAACAGCTTAACGATATGGATTCATGGAATGACTCTAAAGCACAAGAGTTTAGAGAATGTTCAGCAGAACTTACAAAAATATTTAAAGAATGTGATAAAAGGACAGAAGAACAGATTCAGACACTTGATAGAATTATTGATGCCCTAATTAAATATTTGAATAGCTAGTCTTTATAACAAGGATTTTATTATGGGAATTATAGATGTAGATACCAAAGAAGTTAGGCAGGTTGTCAAAAAGAGTCAATCTTTTGAAAGCTCTTTATTTGATAAGACCAAGTCTTTTATTAGCGTATTGGAGCAATACCATCAAGTGATTGAGAGAGAATATAAAGAGATTCAAAAAGAATTAGAAAAAGCCCAAGAAGAATTAAAAGACGCACAAGGGTTAGAAAGCCTTGTGAATACAGCCCTTAGTGCCTTGCAAGGAGCTTTTATATTAGCACCCGGCCCTTGGAAGTTAGTGGCTATGGGGGGCGTTGAGGCGGCAAAACTTCTTGCAAAATCGCTGATGAAAGAAAACATGGAAAAATGCAAAAAAAATGTAGAACTCCTTAAAAAAGCGCATGAAATTTATCATAATCAAGTGAAAAAAAGCGGTGAGCTATTAAAATCTAAATACCAAGAATCTATGGGGGTCTTTAAGGGTTTTGTCAATAAGCACCATGATTTTTTAAGGCGTTTAAATAAGGCTAGTGAGATTATAGAAAACGATTATAATATCCCACCACCTCATGTTACTATTCCTATAGATATACAACGCCTTAATGAAAATAATAAGCCTTTTATTCATACAGAGTCAGAACACTCTTTAAAACTAAGCTCTTTAGAGCAAGATTTTATCACTCGTTTGCAAGCTGATTTAAATGATAAGATAGGAGCTACAAATAATCAGCTTAACTCTAATGACTTAGAAACTATCTTGCAAACTAAGGAGCAAGAATTTATAGGGCAGTTAACTGAAGTGTTGCCTAAAGATTTGAGCGTGTTTTCTTACCATAAGAGTTTGGAATTAGCTAAAGAGAGTTATACAAAAAGCTTTAAACAAGCTTTAGAGAATTTCAAGGAAAATATCCAAGAAAATCCTAATGATACTGAAACACTAGATAATGCGTTAGAAACTTTAGAAGAAGAGCTTAATAAAACTAGAGAAAAAATGGATAAAAAATTAGGCTCTCTTTTAAGCCTAGATGAAAAGTATAAAAAACAAGCCTTAAGCTATAAAGAATTTTTACAAAAGAATAAAGAAAGTTTTATTACAGATTTTCAAAACAAGCATTCTGTAGTGTTTAATGAAATGCGTTTGGCAGAATTTCCTAGTGCATTTAGCGTGGTAGTGCCTTTAGAAAATTTGAGTAAAACAATGTGTTGTCATTATGCCCTAATGGCCTTACAAGAAACTCTTAAAGAGAGGTCTTTGGATTTTAAAGAAAATGAATTAGATCAAATCACACAGCTTGGACTGATTCCTAAAGGCTATTTATGGCATTTTGATGCGAATGTTTTGGGGAATTTAGCGTTAGTTAGAGAAGAGTTATTACTTGGTGTTAAGCATACGAAAGGATACCCACAATGGATACAATTTCTACAACTACAGAAATGAATTGGGAATTTGTAGAGCCTTTAAAAGAGGGTGTTTTCAATCTCTTAGAGGCGCAGTTGGAAATAGATTTTAGCGATGAATTTAAGGATTTTATTGAGCGGGCAAATTACGGCTTTAACAGGACTCGTAATTTTATGGTTGCTAATAAAAATTACACGCTAAAGCATGTTTTAGATTTTAATGTCAATAGGACTAATAACGATTCTTTTTTAGTGTTTATGCACTATTTAAAAGAATGGCTAGAGCCTAGTGAAATTGTCTTTGCTAATGATGGTTATGGAGGGTATTATCTTTTGAATACAGAGACTAATTTGGTTTTATTTTTAGATACAGATACTTTTAAAAAGCATGTGTTGCTGAACTTTGAGATGTTTTTAAAAAAAATAGAATTAAGGGGATAAGATGAAGTTTGTCAGCAAAGTAATTGAAGAATTTTTTCCTAATCATTCTAAGAAAAGCTTTTATGAAGGCAGTTTGAATGAATTAAAAGGGATACAAGAATCTTTTTTACAAGAGGCGATGAAAGATGATTTAGGTAAAAAGATTAATGATGAGGTTTTAGAGGAAATGCTTAAGAATGTGTATCAATTAGAGAATTTAGAACAAGATGCACAAGATACTCAAAGGCAAATCAATAAACAGCTTGAAGAGGCACAAAAGCTGATTAAACAAGTGAATTTAGATTTAAACTCAAAGAGTCTCATAAAATCCAAGATAAAAGAGATGGACACCTTTGCACAAGAGGCACAAAGAGAATATGAAAAGGCCAAAAGAGAAGAAGAATTAAAGGGTAAATGATTATGGAAGGCTTGTTAAAAGAATTAGATAATGCTATAAAAAAGGTGTATCACAATGAGCCAAAAGAGATTATTGAACTTGTTATGGATAAAGCTAAGGAGCGTAAAGACCAAATCAATGAAGAGCAAGCTCCATTAGATGATAAAAATCTAGGTCTTAATGAGGGGAATCTTTACCCTGAATTTTTAAGATGTGGGGTATTGAAATGGAAGGATAAAAATAGTGCTAATCCTATTGTTTATCCAGCTCATTGGCCTATGACATACTCCTTTCCCACTCCAAGCTTGTATATAGAAAATGAAAGCGATGGGCAGTTTTTAAGAGAAATGCTAATGAGATTGCTTTCTAGCATGCCATTGATTCAATTAGAGGTGGTCTTAGTTGATGCGTTGAGTTTAGGGAATATCTTCAAGTTAGCAAGAAGACTTTTATCTAAAGAAAATGATTTCATTTATCAGCAAAGGATTTTAACTGAAAGCAATGAAATAGAAGAGGCATTAAAACATCTATACGAGTATCTAAAGGTTAATTTACAAGAAAAATTAGCCGGCTTTAAAGACTTTGCCGAATATAATAAAAACGCTAAAGACCCCTTACCCTTAAAAGCTCTTTTTTTAAGTGGGGTGGATGCTTTGAATAGCAATGCGCATTATTACTTGGAAAAAATCGTGCGTTTTGGTTCTAGTAATGGGGTTTTAAGCTTTATCAACTTAAAGAGTGAAAAAGATAACCCCACAGAGGCTATTAATAATTTGAAAAAATACGCACAACCTTTTAAAAAGGTTTGCGAATTTAACCACTTAAGTGTGGAAGTGATAAATGGTGCTTCTGCTGATAATGAGAATTTGCAAGCTTTTGCTGATAAGATAAAAAAATATTATGAGATAAAAAGAGAAGTTAAACGAGAGCTTAAAGACTTGCAAAGAGATGAAGAATTTTTAACTAAAAACTCTCAATATAAAGTGTCTGTGCCAATAGGTTGGGACATCAACCATAAAGAAGTGCGTTTTGAAATCGGCGATGAGCAAAACCACACGCTTATTTGTGGGCGTAGCGGGAGTGGGAAATCCAATTTTTTGCATGTGTTGGTTCAAAATTTAGCCTTTTATTATGCGCCTAGTGAAGTGCAACTCTTTTTGTTAGACTATAAAGAAGGTGTAGAATTTAATGCGTATGTAGAGCCGACTTTAGAGCATGCAAGATTAGTGAGCGTAGAAAGTTCTGTCTCTTATGGCATCACTTTTTTAGAATGGCTTTGTAAAGAGATTCAAAATAGGGCTAATCAATTCAAGCAATTTAAGGTCAAGGATTTAAAAGACTATAGAGAGCATGGAGAAATGCCTCGTTTCATTGTGGTGATTGATGAATTTCAAGTGCTTTTTAGTGATAGCTCTAACAAACAAAAAAATAAATTGGAGCAATGTTTAAACACTTTACTTAAAAAAGGGCGTAGCTATGGAATCCATTTAGTCCTTTCTACTCAAACCATGCGTGGCACTGATATTCATACTAGTTTAAAAGCTCAAATCGCTAATCGCATTGCTTTATCTATGGATGCAGAGGATAGCATGAACATATTAACTGATGAAAAGGCTTGTGAGCTTGTGAGACCTTGGGGGATTTTCAATAATAATGGAGGGCATAGAAATTACCACACTAAAATGACTATTCCTAAAGCCCCTGATGATTTTAAAGATTTTATTTTAAAAATCAAAGATATGGCAAACCAAAAAAATCTTCCTCCCATAGAGCATAAAATTTATAATGGCGAAGAGCCTTTGAAATTACCTAACACGCTTGGAGCTAGTGGAATGTGCTTGCACTTAGGTAAAAAAGTGGATTATGAGCAAGATGATTTTCTTATTGAGTTTGACAATAATGAATCACATTTATTAGTGGTAAGCAATGATTTAAACGCTCGCATAGACTTAATGAAACTTTTAGCTCAAAATATTAAGAGTGCAGACAAAGAGTTGCTTTTTTATCATGCAGAAAAACGCCGTATGGGGTATCTTGATAGACTAAAAGAATATGGCGTTGTTCCTACAGAACATGCTTTAGATAGAGCGAGCAACCCTAATAGCGTTTTAATGATAGATAATTTGAATGAGGCCAAAGAATTGCACACTAAAGAGGGCTTGGAAAAACTCAAAATTTTCTTAGAAACAGCTATAGATAATGAATGCTATTGCATTATTTTTGTGAATAACTTAAAGCAAATTCCTAGTAATTACAATGCAAGTTTAAAGGACTTATTAAAAGAGAGATTTAAGCAAAACTTAGCCTATAAATGTAATGCAGAAAATTTAAACGCTATCACAAGCGACATACAAGTTCCATTAAATAAGCTTGATGCGCGTTTAATAGATGTGTCTAAAGACAGCATAACAGATTTTAGACCGTTTAGCTTATAAATTAAAAAAAAGGGGGATAAAAAGGGTTTTATTAACCCTTTTTAGTGTGTTATATTTGCTCTGTAACCAAACGAGCGATTTTTTCTCTTAGATTCAGCAAAACTTCTGAGCCATTGGCTAAAGCTTTTATACATAGATTAGAGCTTGCGATTTCACTCACCGCTCCATCTACTTCGCTTGATTCAATCAACTCTCGCACGCTAGATAATTCTAGGGGGCAGTTAATGAGAATGAGGTTTAAATAATGTGTGTAGGTATCAAACATGCACAGATTGGACATCTTGGTTTTAGAGGGGTCTAAAAGCGTGTTGTCATAATAAATGGGCTTATTGTCTTGGAATACAGAAATATTTGTGTGCAAGCGGTTAAACTCAAACAATTCTTCCATAGCCACTCGCCCTGCTACAAGGATTTCACTATAGAGTAGCTGGCTAGTAGGGTGCAAATGAATGGCTGTTTTACCCTTAAAATGCGCATTCTTAAAAGGAATAAGTGGAAAAGGCGCGAAGTCCAAAAGCGCATTTTCTTCTACAATGATTTCTGTATCTCGGCTCGCATAACCCTCTTCGGTGTCATGGATTTTTTCAAAAGATTGCGAAGTGATTTTAAGCTTGCAATTCTCGCCAATATGTAGCCTTACCTCTTGTGCATCACCTTTGAGCATGCCGGGACTTACAGCTAATAGCATGATTTCTGCCAAATCGTTTTTGGGGTAGAAAGGTGCCATAAGCTTAAAGGGAGGTGTGAAAAAGTTATTCTCGGTAATGCACTTGCCATTAGCTCCAATTTTAGTTTTTAAATGGAGCTTTGATTCTTGAGCGTAAGTATTCATTAATCTTCCAATAAAGCGTGGTGCTTAATCCAATTTACTACATCATCTAAACCTTCTTTAGAGCGGATATTAGTGAATATAAAAGGCTTATCCCCACGCATTTTTTTAGAATCTCTTTCCATTACGCCTAAATCCGCTCCTACATACGGTGCTAAGTCAATTTTATTGATGACTAATAAATCTGAGCGAGTGATTCCCGGTCCGCCTTTTCGTGGGATTTTATCCCCTTCTGCCACATCAATAACAAAAATCGTAAAATCCGCTAACTCTGGATTAAAAGTCGTAGAAAGATTATCGCCCCCACTTTCAATTAAAAGCAACTCTAAATTAGGGAAACGCTTGTGCATTTCTTCAACCGCCTCTAAATTCATAGACGCATCTTCTCTAATCGCCGTATGCGGACAACCACCGGTTTCTACGCCAATAATTCTCTCTCGTGGCATGACAGAATTTTTACACATAAATTCCGCATCTTCTTTAGTGTAAATATCATTGGTAATAACTGCCATATCATAATCTTTTGACATATGGCGGGTCAATGCCTCAATCAACGCCGTTTTTCCGCTCCCTACAGGGCCACAAACTCCAATTTTTACCATTAAAATTTTCCTTTCTTTACTAAAATTAAATTAAGACATATAAAGCCGAGAGTATAGACTCTCATGTTGCATGGCTTTAATATCATTTTGAATGCTTGCAACGCATAAATAGTCTTCATCAAGCTCTAAAACTTCATCTAAAAGATAGTTGAAATGCTCTTGCAAGGCTAATAAGATTTTTTGTCCATCATTTTGGGGTAAGGGGACGGTTTTAACGCAGTTAATCACCATGTTAGAGGTTTGAGCGTAAAGATAATGTCTCAAACCAGCCCTAAGCTCTATGCCTAAACTCGCACAAAAGACCCCATAGCTAGTGGCATGAGTAGGGCTAGCAGTCTTTTGAGAATAGGCTCTAAAAAATTCGCCCATATCTAATTCGCTCATAGCTTGCAAAGTTTTAATGAAACGATTGCCTAGCTTTTGATTAGCTAAGCGTAATTCCATAGGACTTGTAGAGAGCAAGATGATTTCTTCAATTTCTAAGATTTTTTTCAAATCATTTTTTAAAGCGCTTTCATAAGCTAGTTTTAATCCAAGCATTTCAGTATAGAGAAACTGACTAGAAAGGTTTGCCTTTAAATATTCTAAAGCGCTCGCACTATCTTTTACAAGGCGTTGTTGGATATAAGTTTCTAATCCAAAAGAATGGGTATAAGAGCCAATAGGAAATACCGCATCATTAACTTGTAAGATTAGAAATTCCTTATCTATTTTATGAGAGAGCCTATCGCTAGATATTTCCTTAGTATCTTTATTAGCATGGTTAGCATGTTTTTTGGCATGACTAGATGGTTTCACTTCTTCTTCCTTCACTATCTTTTTAAATTCACTTCACTTTTTCATAACGACTTTAAAATCGCTCGCTAGAGAAACCTTGAAGTTAGGTTCGCTATGAGGCATGCTAACGGTTAGGCGTTGGCATGAATCTAATCTTGAACTTAAAACGCTATTTGTTACCCCTAGCTTTTCTAGTAGAGCTAACATAGGCTTTTCAAATGGTGTTTTAAATTCAAATTGGTTATCGCCATAGTATAAAGCTGCATGGCGGTTTCCTATTTCATAACATATTTTTGCGACTTCAGCAATGCTTTTAGCCTCAATGTGAATGACTTCAGAGGGTAAGATATTGATTGCAACAATTTCTTTTCCCTCTTTTAACAAAATATCTCCATGGGATAGTCCTAATTTAGGAGCGTCTTTAAGGCGCATAGCGATTTCTTTTCCTTGTTGGGTTTTGAACCTAGCGATTTTTTTTCTCGTGTCAAACCACTCTAAATCCACATAATCAATGCAGAAATCCAAGGGATTTAAATCCCTAAGATTGCCTTCTAAACGCTCTATAATCATAACTTACGCCCAGTTAATCATAACTTACGCCCAGTGTTGGATAAAGAGCAACCAAGCAGGAATCCAAGCGGTTAAAATACCCTCAATGATAGCAAGCCATGGGGTAAATTTCCCTAAAGGAATCTTCAAAATATTCTCAATGAAAGCTGTAAGCCATAGAACACCCCAAGCTAACCAAATGATTGCCCACCAATCACCCTCAGTGATGCCTAACACTCTGTGGTCATCTAACGCATCGCTATAGTGAGACAAAATTGCTGCAGGAATAGTGTTGATAGCTACAAAGAGACTATACCAAGAGAATGGTCTCCAATCTAGGTTGAAAGTGTGGTTAATTGCCGCATAAAGGTAAGTAAAACCAAACAATAACCCTGTAGCAGGCCCATAGAAATTAGTGAGATGGTGAGCTACTTGTGCAACATCTTCTGCACCTTCTACAGGAGTAGATGGATGGAGCGTAAAATACGCAATCGCAATAGTGTTACACACAATAGATAAGCCACCTACAAAAAAGTTCATGATAGCTGTGCTCTTAGGGTCAACCTTAGTTAATCCACAAATCCCGTTGCTGATTAAAACAATCGCAACATATAACAATACAAGTCCTAGCATTGCCTTTCCTTCCAAAATATGAAATTTCACAACAAATGTGCAAAACTTTTGTTGCTAAGTTAATGATAAAAAAAAATAGTAAATCTAAAAAAAATAAAAATAAATTCTCTAAACTTTTTAAAGCTAAAAATTAGAGAATTTAGATTACTGGATTTGTAGAGGGAGAAAAAGAATACCCCCCTCCAAAAAAATCCTAGAAAATGCTATAGAGTTGTGCTAAGCTCACTTCATCAGCTGCATGAGAAGTAACTTCTTTGCCATCAACTTTAACTTTGTAAGTTTCAGAGTTAACTTCAATATGAGCGGTTACATCGTTGAACTTAAGGTCTTTTTTAGTGATATTTCTGCAATTTTTTACAGGTAATACATGTCTTTCAAGACCTAACTCTTCTTTGATCCCCAAATCATGAGCTACTTGAGAAACAAAAGTGATGTTACCATCAAATTTAGCTTTACCATGATGACCAAACATCTCTCTGTAATATACAGGTTGAGGAGTAGGAATAGACGCATTAGCATCACCCATTTGACTTAATGCAATGAAACCACCTTTAATAATCATGTTTGGCTTAACACCAAAGAAAGCTGGACTCCAAAGAACTAAGTCAGCGAATTTGCCTACTTCTACAGAACCTACATACTCACTAATGCCATGAGTGATAGCTGGGTTAATAGTGTATTTAGACAAGTAGCGCTTGATTCTAAAGTTGTCATTATCGCCATGCTCTTCTTTTAAGCGACCAAACTCTTTTTTGTTTTTATCAGCAGTTTGCCAAGTTCTAGTAATAACTTCACCTACACGCCCCATAGCTTGAGAGTCAGAACTTGTAATTGAGAAAATTCCCATATCATGCAATACATCTTCTGCGGCAATAGTTTGAGGGCGGATTCTTGAATCAGCAAACTGAACATCTTCTTTAATGTTTTTATCCAAGTGGTGGCAAACCATTAACATATCCATATGCTCTGCTTCAGTATTCTTAGTGAAAGGAATAGTGGGGTTAGTAGATGCAGGTAAAATGTTATGCTCACCAGCTACTCTAATAATATCAGGAGCGTGTCCACCGCCTGCACCTTCAGTATGGAATGTGTGCATTGTGCGTCCAGCAATCGCTTCCATAGTATCTTCTACACAACCTGCCTCATTTAAAGTATCTGTGTGGATTGCTACTTGAACATCGTACTCATCAGCGATGTCTAATGCGTGATTGATTGCAGATGGAGTTGTGCCCCAGTCTTCGTGAATCTTAAATCCGCATGCACCAGCTTCTAATTGGTCAATTAAAGTAGCGTCATTAGAAGAGTTACCCTTACCTAAGAAACCTAAATTCATGCAATACTCTTCAGAAGCACGGAGCATTTCTTTTAAGTTTCTTCTACCCGGAGTAATTGTAGTAGCGTTTGTTCCATCAGCAGGACCTGTTCCACCACCAATCATAGTAGTTACACCGCTTGCAAAAGCTGTAGGGATTTGTTGAGGAGAAATGAAGTGGATATGTGTATCAATTCCACCAGCTGTAACAATTAAACCTTCAGCAGCTAAAGCTTCAGTAGCAGGACCTACGCAAAGATTGTTTTCTACGCCATCTTGCATATCTTTGTTTCCGCCTTTACCAATACCAGCAATTTTGCCATCTTTGATACCAATATCAGCTTTATAAATACCTGTGTAGTCAACGATTAAAGCGTTAGTGATGATTAAATCTAATTCTTCCTTGCTAGGATTGTTAGACTGAGCCATACCTTCTCTTAAAGTTTTACCGCCACCAAATTTAAGCTCTTCACCATAAATAGTATAGTCATGCTCAACTTCAGCAATAAGTTCTGTATCACCCAATCTTACTTTATCGCCTGTAGTAGGGCCATACATTGATGCATATTCTTTTCTGCTAATCTTTTTCATGTCTTACTCCTTAATTGTTTTGTGGTAATGTTCGTCGCTCTTAGCACCTTGGAAACCACGATCTGAAGCTCTCTTAAGTGCGATACTCTTGCTGTATTCATCTAATTGTCTATCAACTAAAGCGTTCATTCCAAAGACTCTTCTGCCACCGCCAATATCAATCAATTCAACGGTTTTTTCTTCACCGGGCTCAAATCTTACAGCAGTTCCAGAGGCAATGTCTAAGCGCTTGCCAAATGCTTGCTCTCTATCAAAGTCTAAGCGCTTATTAACTTCAAAGAAGTGGAAGTGTGAACCTACTTGAACAGGTCTATCACCTTTATTTTTTACTTTCAAGCTAATAGCATGTTTGCCTTCATTGATAGTGATGTCTTCATCTTTTAAGAACACTTCACCAGGAATGAGTTTGCCGTTGCATTCAATTGGAGTATGGATTGTTACAAGTTTGGTTCCATCAGGAAACATTGCTTCAATACCTACTTCATGAATCATGCTCGCTACGCCATCCATGACATCATCAGCTTTCAAAAGAGTGCGGCCTTCTTGCATCAAATCAGCCACGCTTTTTTGACCAGCTCTTGCCTCTTCCATAACATGAGCACTAATGAGAGCTACAGCCTCTACATAATTAAGCTTAATGCCTTTTTCTTTACGCTTTCTAGCTAATTCTCCAGCGTAATGGAGCATTAACTTATCTAACTCTTTTGGGGTGAGTTTCATCTCATTCTCCTTCTTTTTGGTATTTTTGCCTTGAAGTCTTTGTAATGCAATCAAGGTTGAGAGAATTTTAGCAATGTTTTGATTAACCAAGATTAACAGAGTTGTTTTATTAACTAAATATTATATATTGCTAATTAGTATTATCGCTTTTTAATAAGTTTTAAAGCAAGGAAAATAGGGGTTTGTCATTGATTAAAACAAGTTTGATAGACAAAAATTTATTCTTTAATTCTTTAAATAATTTTTTAAAATTGTTTCATGATTTGAAAGAATTAGAACAGCATGAATATTATTTAAGTCAATTTGAACCGAATAAATATATGAATGAAAATAATGGTGGCCACGACTGGACTTGAACCAGCGACCACTACCATGTCAAGGTAGTGCTCTACCAACTGAGCTACGCGACCCTTATCTTAAAAAGGGTTTAATTATGCCTTAATTTTGTTTTGTTTTTGCTTAAAAAAGAATTGTCTTAATAATAAAATACCCACACCCACATCTATCATCACATCAGCAAAATTAAAAATGGCAAAATCAAATCCATAATGATAATACACATAATCCACAACGCCCCCATGCACAAATCTATCTAAGATATTAGAGACCCCAGCTCCAAACACTATGCCAAACTCTATAGCATGGGTTTTAAAAAAATCCATTTGGCGTGTTAAAAAAATAAAAAGCCCTATGATTAAAAGGATTTGCAGGTATTTTAAACTTTCATCTAAAAAGCTAAGCATTGAAAACGCTACACCCTTATTAAATACTAAAACAATATCTATGATAAAACTTTCATAGCGAAACCCTTCTAAAATAGCGAATTTAATGGCTTGGTCTAAACCTAAGACAAGAAGAAAAACCCCTATAAAAACTAGCAGACTTTTTTGAGTGGCTTTTAACACAAATGCCCTTCAAAAAATTCTTTTAATTCTTGCATTTTTGACTCTAGCAATTTTTCATCTTTACCTTCTAAAAGGATTCGTAACTTATTTTCTGTGCCGCTATAGCGAATTAAATGGCGCATTTGCAACTTGTCTAATTCTTTTATAAGAGTGCTATAACCTTTCAAGCTCTCTAAAGGGGGCTTTTTTTGAATGCTTAAATTCACAAGGCTTTGGGGGTATAGTTCAAAAGGGTTTAAAGCGATTGAGCTTGGCTTTTTACTCTCTAAGACTAATGCGCTCACTTGTAAGGCACATACCAAGCCATCACCGGTTTTAGCGTAATCGCTAAAGATAATATGTCCGCTTTGTTCGCCTCCAAAATTAGCTTTATTTTGGTGCATGCATTCGCTTACAAACTTATCGCCAATGGCACAATGCTTTAATTCTAAATCTTTAGTATTGAGATATTCTTTAAGGGCTAAATTACTCATATTGGTTGCCACAACTACTTTAGAAGAAAGGGCGTTTTTAGATTTTTGATACGCTCCTAACACACCTATAAGTTTATCTCCATGCACGATATTCCCTAGATTATCCACCACCACTAGCCTATCTGCATCGCCATCTAGTGCAAAGCCTAAGTCCGCACGATATTTTTTCACTTCTTGGCTTAATTGATTGGGGTATAAAGCACCGCATTGTTCATTGATATTGCACCCACTAGGTTTATCATTAATCACCACCACATCAGCTCCAAGCTCACTAAAAACAACCGGTGCTACCTTATAAGCTGCTCCATTAGCAGTATCTAGCACCACGCGCATGCCTTGTAGGTCTAAATGCTTGGGAAAAGAATGTTTTAAATGCACGATGTAGCGTCCCACTACATCATCTATCCTTTTAGCATTACCAATATTTTCGCCCACTTTATAGCTAGAATGCAACAATTCCTCGTTTTCAAAAATTTCTTCAATCGCTTTTTCATCTTGCTGAGTGAGCTTATAACCAAAAGAATTGAAAAATTTAATGCCATTATCTTCAAAAGGGTTATGACTAGCGCTTATCATAATACCTGCATCACAACGCATATTTTCAGTCAAAAAGGCAATTGCAGGGGTAGGCATAGGCCCTATTTGAATCACATTATAACCAATAGAAGTAAGAGCGCTTACTAAAGCGTTTTCTATCATATAACCGCTTTTTCTTGTGTCTTTGCCAATAAGGATTTTATTGGTGCGTGAAGTTTTCCTAAAATATAACCCCGCAGCAATTCCTAAACGCATGATAAACATAGGAGTAAGCTTAGTCCCTGCTTTACCCCTTACGCCATCAGTTCCAAAAATTTTCATCATTTAATAGTGCCTTTTAAACTACTTTTAATCAATTTTTAGATACGATTATGCCAAAATTTAAATTACAAAGGGATTAAAATAAGGCTATGGCAAATCATAAGTCCGCAGAAAAGAGAATCAGACAGACCATTAAGAGAACCGAACGCAATAGGTTTTATAAGACTAAGATTAAAAATATTATTAAAGCAGTGCGTGAAGCGGTTGCAGTTAATGATGTAGAAAAAGCTCAGGAGCGTTTAAAAATCGCTAATAAAGAGTTGCATAAATTTGTCAGCAAAGGCATTTTAAAGAAAAATACCGCTTCTAGAAAAGTCTCAAGGCTTAATGCTTCAGTGAAAAAAATCGCTCTTGCTTAAGGGCTGTTTTTTTGACTTCTTTCTAGTTCAATAACGATTTTTTTAGTTGTTATTGAGCGTTTTTATAGCTAAATTTTCTTTTTAGGTAGTTTCTATGTCCATTTTAGTAGAAAAGTTTTCTTCTATTCTTAAACGATACGATGAAATCACGGCGTTATTAAGTGATAGCGAGATCGTTAGTGATGTCAAAAAACTTACTGAATTAAGCAAAGAGCAAAGCTCTATTGAAGAACTTTCAATGGCGAGCAAGGAGTATTTGAGCGTTTTAGAGAGTATCAAGGAAAATAAAGAGCTTTTAGAAGACAAAGAATTAAGCGAACTAGCCAAAGAAGAATTAAAAGTCTTAGAAGTTAAAAAAAGCGAGTTAGAAAGCACTATCAAGCAACTTCTCATTCCTAAAGACCCTAACGATGATAAAAACATCTATTTGGAACTAAGGGCTGGAACAGGGGGTGATGAAGCGGGCATTTTTGTAGGGGATTTGTTTAAGGCGTATTGCCGTTATGCGGATTTGAAAAAGTGGAAAGTAGAAATTGTAAGCTCTAGTGAAAACAGCGTAGGGGGCTATAAAGAAATCATCGCTCTTATTAAGGGTAAGGGCGTGTATTCAAGGCTCAAATTTGAAGCAGGCACACACAGAGTCCAAAGAGTTCCAGAGACAGAATCTCAAGGGCGAATCCACACTTCCGCTATCACGGTGGCGATTATGCCTGAAGTAGATGATGTGGAAGTCTCTATCAATCCTAGCGATTTGAGAATTGAAGTTTTTCGTGCCGGAGGGCATGGGGGACAATGCGTAAACACCACAGACTCTGCTGTTCGTATCACGCATATTCCTACGAATATCAGCGTGAGCATGCAAGATGAAAAATCCCAGCATAAAAATAAGGACAAAGCCCTAAAAATCTTAAAAGCACGCCTTTATGAAAAGCAAATTGAAGAGCAACAGCTCGCTAATGCTAAAGACAGAAAAGAGCAAGTCGGTAGTGGGGATAGAAGTGAAAGAATCCGCACCTATAATTACCCACAAAATCGCTTGAGCGAACACAGAATCAACTTGACCTTGTATAGCCTAGAAGAAATCATGCTTTCAGGGAATTTAGATGAAGTGATTAACCCCTTAATCGCTCACGCTCAAAGCCAGTTTGAATAAACTTTGGTTTTTGCTTAGTAGTAATCTCACTACTTAGGGCTTTTTAAAATATTCTCTCTTGATTACCACTTATCATGTGGTTTAAATGGCGTGTTTGTGTGTGATTAAAAGTAAGTTGTTTTAAGTCTTGTAATGATTTATAGTTCTATTTGTAAGAGTGTTGATTAAAACAAATATAGATAAACTTTAAATTTTAAAGGGTTAAAAAAAGAAAAGTTTTATAAAAAAATCTAAAAATATTTGTTTAAGTGATTTTCTAATCAAATATTTTAGTTATAAATTCTATTAATCAATATTTTATTAAATAGAACC
This sequence comes from Helicobacter cetorum, assembly GCF_900198405.1. Lineage (GTDB taxonomy): Bacteria > Campylobacterota > Campylobacteria > Campylobacterales > Helicobacteraceae > Helicobacter > Helicobacter cetorum_C. The sequence goes on along the minus strand of NZ_FZMR01000023.1, from coordinate 38,022 downwards.
TTATTTATTTTAAAATGGTGTTATGGAATTAAAAAGAATTTGTATTTGAATATCTGTCTATAAGGAGTTGTTTGATGGGCTGTTGTGTTAAAAAATTGCAAGAAATAGAAGTTTATAAAATTTTACAAGAGCGTGCGAATGAGCCTTTAAAAAACATTAAAGAGCTTTCGGTGTTTTTGGTTTCTTTATTGACTACTTTTATAATCGTGATTTATCAAGCTTGTTATGTAGTGAATTACATGACAGGCAAGCAAATATGGGATATTCTTGGTATAGCGATGTATTATTTTTCAAATCCTGATATTTTGAATGGTGAATATACTTATCGAATATATGGTTCGTTTCAGTTTGGGTTAGTTTGGTCATGGCTATGTTTTCTTTACTCTTGGTTAATGGCTAACAAAGATAAGGGTAATCGACTTGTTGCATCAATGTTTTTTATTCTTGGTTCGGTAATATTAGGATGCAACTCATTTTTGCCGACTTTGAAGTCATTAATAACTTTAGATGCATTTTGGGATACAAGTGGTTTTCTTAAAACTACGATGACATTTTCGTTGAGTTTGCTCGTTGTTTTTATGATTAGCTTTTTTTTAAAAAAGAAGTTTCAGACTTGGTCTACCCTTATTTTGTCTTTTATAATATTCTTATGTTGGCCTATATTTGTATGGCTTGCTTGGCTGTATGATAATGTTATTTATCATATTCTTATCTCTCAAACTTTTTTCTATCTGGTTATTCTTGTAGTGTTTATGTTCTTTCTCTCTTTGGTTTTCTCATTCCTACTTTCTTGTGATATTTATTGTTCTATTAAGAAAAATAATGCTTTACATGTAATAAGAAGAATAGTTGTTGATAAACAGCCAAAGGATAAGGTTGTAAATATAAGAAACTTAGAAGAATATGAAAACTCTAAAATTAAATGGTTGTTAAAAATTTATAGGTTTCAAATTAAAAAACTTGAACGACATAATAAATACTTATGGAAATTACAATTCTTAAATCTAACAGACCATATTAAAATATTTTTTAGTGGTAAATTTTTGCTAGGGTTGGTTATTCCATTTTTGTTATTTATCAGCTCGCCTATATTCATATCTTTTTCATACAACGATATTTGTGGCAAGAAAGATATGCATGCTTGTAAGGCTCGCTTAGCATTTGGCTTTAATAAAAAACTTGCAAATGATAAGCAATCTACCAAAATAGACATTAAGTTATATACTGGAAGCGCTAAAATTTATCGTCTGCAACTCAATCAAGGGAGTTGCGTGGTATATATGGAACAAAAAGAGAATGCTTGTAGGAATAAAAAGTATTTAAAAAAGCAAGATTTATACGATAGATACCTACAATACCAGCAATTTATTATTGATTATGCTAATGGGTGGACGAACATAATAAACAATCAGCCCCTAAGCGAGTCTATAAAATTTTTATCAGAAATCAAAAACAAACCCATTCAAACTTTAAAGTCCAAGCACGAGACGATGTCAATCTACACTTCATGTAAGAATACAGATATTCATAACATTGCTTTATGGGTTGAATACAAGGGACGATTAGAAAAAATAGAGCATGATTTTTAAACAAAAAAAGTTTTTGACTAGACATACTTAAGAGAGGTAGTCTTTAATGCTTAGAAATCTTTTTCTTGTATTATTTTCAAATCTTAGCGTAAGGTTTGTAGCTATTTTCACTACCCCCTAGTCTTAGTGCTATCTAATTTGAGTTTAACTTCTATTAATTTATATTGTAAAACAATATCTTTAAGATGAGTGGATTAAATAAGCAAGTTTTCTACCCCACTTAATTTTTATACAATAAAAACTTTTTCCATTTGTTTTCTGTGTAGCGTTTGAATAAAGAGGCGATTAACCCTGAAAGATTTAATTGTCCTACATAGCCTATAGTATAGCGCGAGCTAAGAGAGCAAATTGTGCCTTTTGGTTTGAATATAAAGGGGGGAATGGCGTTATGATTTAAGATGTTTTCAAAATTTAAGGCTACATAATACCCCATTTGAGAGGCAAGCTGAGCGCTTGGGGGATAAAATCTAGCTTGATTTTCTCTATCCCTTAAAGCAGCGCAATCGCCTAAGATAAAAATATTGGGTGCGTTTAAACATTTAGGGTTTAAAAATTCATTGACTTCCACTCTGTTATGATCACTTTTAAAAAGACTAGAACTTCCTATCACTATATTGCCCTTAACCCCGCATGTCCAAATGGTAAAATCAGTTGGAATCACGCTTTTTTGATGGTCTTTTTCGGTGTGGATTTGCTTTTCTTGGCATTCTAAAATCTTATGGTTGGTATATACCATAATGCCTTGTTTATGCAAGTAATTCAGAGCTTTTTTAACTAATTTAGGACTAAACATGGGCAAAATACTAGGCATAGCCTCTATGCAACTTAGCTGTATGTATAAAGAGGGTAAATGGAGTTGTTTTAAAAGCATAGGTAAATTATCTTTTAAAGCTCCTAAAATTTCTATGCCACTAAAACCGCCCCCACACACAACAAGATTAAAAGGATTTTTTAAGTCATGCGTTTTTAGGGCTTGGATAAGTTGTACGTGTAAATAAAGAGCGTTTTGAGAATGGCTGATGGCATAGGTATGCTGGCTAACGCCTTTAATATTAAAATCATCGCTCATAAAGCCAAGCCCTACAATCAAAAAATCATAAGCGTATTGAGCTGTATTGCCTATGACGCTATCTTGTTTGATTTCTATAATTTCATCTTGTATGAAACAAACCTTTTTAGGCAAAATATCGTTTAGGTCAAATAAATAATCTGTTTTAATACCGCTTGCAATTTCGTGTAACAAGATATTAGCACAATGCTTGTTGGTATTGGAAATAAGGGTAAAATGGTGTTGGTCAAAAAGCGTTTGAGGCACATTTTTAATAAAACTTAGGCTTGCATATCCAGCCCCTAGAACTAAAATATTTGCCATAAAACCCCTTTATTTTCAATGCTACATTAGCCCTAACCAAAAGCTAGAGCTTAATGATAGAAATTAGCCTAATCTCACTCATTTTCTTTAGTAAGTAATAGTTTAGCCCACTTTACCATAAAAAGTTTGCATAGCCTCTTGGCTCAATGAGACATTAGGTTCATTGTTATATGCAAGCACACATAAAATACGGCATACCTCGCCCTTTGTTTTATTGACCTTATGCAGACTATCACGCCCCCTAAAAAGCACTAACGCGCCTTCATCTTGGCTGAGGCTTTGATAAGGGCAAACACCAGCAACAATTTTATGGGCTAAATCATAGCCCATATCATTATGCTTAGAATTGCGCACATCTTTAACAAAGCAAAATTCCCCTCCACCTAGAGGTTTTTGAATGAGTAAAGTAATGGCGAATGATGAATTGTCAAAATGCCAATTAAGCCCTTGATTGTCATGGGCATAATGGATATTGATGCTAGAAAATTTATCCGCATAAGGATAGAGTTTTTCTTCTTCTAAAACAAAGGCTAAAAAATCTTTAAAATCAGAGCTGTTATAAAGCTCTCTTAAAGGCGAGTTATGACTGATATAATTGTCTGTAATGCAACCTTTTTCGCTCATCAAATCTAAGTTACGAATGTGTGAATCTGAAAAATTATTATCCTTTTTTTGTAAATAAATATTATGTGTGTTTTGTGTATAATAGGCGAGATGTTCTTTAGAGAGTGCTTCTTGTTTGATTTGTGCTAAAACATGGGGTTCTATGAAATGAGGCAAAACCATAATGCCATCTTTTTGCAAAACACTCTTACAATTTTCTCTAAAAGCCATATTATCAAGAGTATATTGTGCGTTTACAATTTGCATGTTCAACTCCTTATTTATAATCTTTGTGTTTGGGTTATGGTATCAAAGTTTGGAGTTTTTATGTTTAATCATCATAATATCTTAATCTTTTTAGATAAGATATTATGATTTTAATTATTTTATATCACTAAGATTCTTTAATGTCTTTTAGTAACTCTATGGCTTTTTCTATCAAGTCTGTAGGGTCGTCTTTTTTAGGATATGGTAAATAGTATTTCATCGGTGTTTTTGATGTTTCTGACTTTTCTGGTGTTAGGTTGTAATTCTCCTTATAATATTCCATTGTGAAAACATCTAGCTCAAAACTTTCTTCTAGCTCTAATGCTAAACCCCTTTCATCAAAATAAAAGGCTTTGATTTTATTAGGAATGCTAGGGTGTTTTGCTTCATTTTGTTTGTAAGGCTCATAGGTTAAATTGAATTTATCGCAAATCACTTTTAAATAAGGATTAATGCGTTTGGCTACATCTGCGCGACTGGTTTCTACTTTTTCTAAATAATCTTTTGTTTTATTGAAAATGACTAGATTTTCATCTGTATCCCACATTTTTTTAAAAATATCGTATTTAAAGAAATAATAACGCCATTCTTTTCTTTTATTCTTGTATTCACTAATCACCTCTTCTTTTTTAAGGGCGGCTAATGATTTTATATTTTTATTTACGCTCATATAGTCTTTTAAAAGTTGGTTGAATCCTTCTTTTTTTAAGATATTTCTATCCCAAACTAAGAAGCGCCCAAAATGCCCACAAGAGCCATAAAAGAACTTCCAATTATTAGAAAAACCTCCAATTCCTTTGCCTTCTTTTATCATGTCTTTTAGGCAAAAGCAAATGGTATTTTGGTCTTCTTTTTCAAACAAATTGTATAAAAACTCAATGCTTTCATCAAAATGATTTTTGTTAAAATCTTTAGCGTCATCAGGTAAGATAATATGGAGTTTTCCTTTAAAATAAGGCTTGTCTTCTAGTTCTTTAAGCCTTTCTTTAATCATAGGGTGTTCTTTTAGAATTTGGGCTTTTAAAATTTCATGTTTTAAGCCTCTAATATTATTTTGCTTAGACTCTAAAGTCTTATAAATATTTTGTTCTTTTGCTATAGGTATAAAAAATTCTAAAACCTTAGAAATATTTATTTCATTAAAGGCTAAAACAATATCTATTTGTCCGTATTTATGTCTATCATAACTCTCTACTACATTACGCACTACATGGATAAAATCTATTAAATGAGATTTATTAGTCTCATCAACATTATTTTTATGCTCTACTATATAGACTATAAGCATAAAGATAAGCGTTTGTTCGCCCAAGTTTTTAAAAGTTTTTTCCCCTTCTAATAAAATGCCTTTAATAAAATCCATTTCTTTTTTGCGGCTAAAAATTTTAACCTTATCTTGTGCGTGGTGTGTGCTAAAAATTTCACACCCTAATTTTTTAATATTTTTGCAATATTCTAAGGCTTTATATAAAAAATCTAAATTTTCTTGTTTTTTATAAAGATGGTTTTTAAAAATAGCATCTTGTATATTCTTGCTTGGCGTTTCATTATCTTTAATGTCTAGCATTTTAGTAATAAAATTAATGTAGTTTAAAAACATATCCCCCACAAATTCAGACTCTTTATTAAATTCGTTTTTAAATTCCCACATAGTATCTAGCCATTTTTTATCAAAACTTTGTGCAAATTTATCTTTATAATCTAATTGTTTGTAATCAATAAGCAAACCTTCAAATTTCGCCTTAAAATTTTCAAAATCATTTAAAGGCTTACCCCTTGCATTCATTTTGATATACAAATCTTCATCTAATTTAAAAGATTCTAATTCCAAAATATCAAATGAAATATTTTTTAAATTTTCATAACAAACTTTTAAATCTTCATTTTTAAATTTTTTATGAATTTCTTCTAACATATTAAGCATAGAACTTATTGTAGGGTCCTTAAGATAAAAGGGCATAAACCATGTGCTATCTTTAATTTGTTCTTTGAGACTTTTTTCTCTATCAAAAGTTTCTTCACAACGCACTAATTTATAACAAAACTCTTTAGAGCTGCTTCTAGTTTGGTAAGTAAATTTTTCTAAATAGCTAATATCTTCTTTTAAAAATTTGCCTAAATACCAAGAAAGCAAAAATAAGGTTGTTAATCTTTGCTGGCCATCTAGGGGGATAAATTTATTTTCTTTCACGCTCCCATAAATAAAATCTAAATATAAAGGTTTAGACTCTTTTAAGCTTTTTAATAAGGATTCTAAAAATTCATAACAAATTCTTTTGCTTTCTTCATCTTCTCTTCCTTGTGCATAATCTCTTTGAATAATAGGGATTTCAATAGAATATTTTTCAATTAATTCCTTAAAATTAGAGCGTTTAGTGGGGTTATTATTTTGCATTTTCTTCTTCCTTTAGATTTAAAGCTTTGCTAATAATTTTATTGATTGCTTCAAAGTAACTCTCTACATCATCGTTGCCCCAAAAGTTAGAGAGGTTTTTGCTGTAGTGTTTCATAAAAACATTTTTAGAACAAAGGGGTATAAAATGATTTTCTTTTTCTTTTAGCATTTCTCTTTTAATCATAAATACATAGTTAGAAAAAGCGCTATTATCCCCCTTGCCTAAAAGGGTTAGATTGCCTAGAGTATGAAGATTATCTTCCTTAAATTCTTCTTTATCATAAGCTAATTTTTTAATTTGGCGCATGTCTTCAAGCAAGTCTTTAATAGCTTTTATATCATCATCACTAAGATTTTTTGCTTTTTCTTTATTATAAACACCCTTTTCTTCAAGCTCTTTTAATAGCTTTAAAGCTTTTAAAAAATTTTCATCATTTTCTTCAAAAATCTTTAATTTTTCAGAATACTCTATAAAATCTTTGAGCCATTCTTTCAAAGCTAAGTGTGTGATGCCATCATTTTTTTGTGGGTAGATATGTTCTATAGACCATTCTAGTGCCTTATAGCGTTTAAAATCAAAATAATAATTATCTTGTTGATTATTAACAATAGTTGCTATATTAAAAAATAAAAGTATTTTTTCTATTTGCGATTTATTTTCATTGTATCTAAGCTCGTTTAATTGATTTTTTAAGCTAGTGCTATCTTGTATATCTAATTTCTCTTTCTCATTCAAAAAACCTAGCTCTATTTTAATTCTTTTATAAAGCTCTTTTTTAAATTCTGTTTTTGTTATACCTAGTGATTTTTTATAAAGCTCTTTAAGCGCTTTATCTTGGTTATTATCAATAGCCACTAAAAAACCTATTAAATGATAAAGCTCTTTATATTCATACCAGCTTTTAAGCGTTAAAAAAATCTTTTTAATGTTTGTATTTTTTTTATCTTTATTTTGTTCTTTAGGGCTTTCTTGTGTATTATTAACTTGATTGCTCCATAGATTTAAAAAATCTTTTGGATTTTGTTCTTTGAGTTCTGCTAGATAACGATATAAGGCGTATTTATCGTTTAAATCTAGTTGTTTATCTTGCGTATAGGCAAAAATTTCAAATAAAAGCTCTATTTTTGTGATTCTTTTTTTATTAGAGCTTAAAAAATAATAAAAATTTTCTTCTTCTAAAGCATAGGACATTTCATCAAATTCTTTTGCCATTTCAATTTGGCGTTTTTTAGCATCACTTTTTTCAAAATTTTTAGCATGTAAGAATAAAGCCTTGATAAGTTCAGCGTTAGTTAAGGGGATTTTATTGGTGTTGATACGCACAAAAAGTTCTTGCTCTTTATCATCATTATCCAATTCATACCAAATGATACGCACATTGTTGGCTATATCTTTGTCGGGTTCGCTTTTTTTTGTCTATGACTAAAAGAGTATCTACAAATTTTCCTTTATTAATCCCCTCTTTTTTAAAAAATTCACTGCATTTTTTATAGGTTTGAAACATAAAATGGTAATCTATATTTTTGTTGGCATTATCTTCGTTTTCTTCCTTGAGATTATCTAAAAAGTCTTTGCTATCTTTTCTTGTCTGATATTCTAAGCTAAAATTTTCTAAATAAGAATAGTCCTCTTTTATTCTATTTTCTAAACATTTTAAAATAATAAAAATCGTTGTCAAACGCTGTTGACCATCAATTAAGACATAACGCCCTTGCTCGTCTTTTTTAACAATTATGGGTTGTAGGCAATAAAATTCCCCCTCTTCTTTTTGTTTTTTTGAAAATTCCCATACATCATTTAATAAATCTTCTACTTGTTGCTTATCCCAGCGATACCCTCTTTGATAAGAAGGTATGATAAAATGTAGGGCTTTTCTACCTTCTTGTGTATTACCTAGAAGTTCGCCTATACCTTTAATTTCAATTTTTGCCATATTGTTCCCTTGATTTAACTTGAGATAATTCTATCACAAATTAAAAAATAAGGCTTTTAGCAAAAGCTAAGCATAAATAAATTAAAGCTTAATCAAAAATAATTTCTTCAGGCTTAATTTCATCTCCATAAACAGGCTCTAAAGTCTCTTTATAAGCCTCTTCTAAAAAATCGCTAGAAATGAGAGCATCAATTTCATTATTAAGCCATTCTAAAAGCTTAGGATTGCCTTTTTTAATCGCTGGAGCAATCACATCATTATCGCCAAGGCTTGTAATACCTACCTTAAATTCAGGGTGTTGTTTTGCCCAAGCAAATAATAGGGTGTTATCATGGGCTAGGGCGATAGCCTTGTCTTTTAAAAGAGCTAAGAAAGTCTCAGTGTTTTGCTCAAATTTCAAAAGTTTAACACTAGGATAATTCTTGGTGAAGTAGAAATCCGCTGTCGTGCCTTTATTTACAATGAGCGTTTTATCTTTCAAATCTTCTACATCTTTAATCACCCCATCTTTAGATACAACGCCCAAAGCGACTTTCATATACGGCTTAGCAAAATCCACTACCTCTTCTCTCTCTTTGGTGTGTGTGAAATTTGCCATAATAATATCTACTTTATTAGCTTTTAAAAATTCCACTCTAGCTGACGCTTCTACGGGAATAAACTCTATTTTATTTTCATCGCCAAATAAATCAAGAGCCATGCGTTTAGCAATAACCACATCAAAACCCTGATATTTTCCCTTAGAATCTACAAAGCCAAAAGGGGGTTTATCGCTAAAAACTCCCACTTTTAAAACCCCTCTTTGTTGAATGATTTCTAAAGCATCTTGCTTTTCTTTTTGGTTATCAGAACATGCACTAAAAATTAATGCGATTAAAACTAAGAATAGCCCCCACATTTTAAAAAGTCCATTTGTTAGCATAAACAATCCTTTTTTGAAACTAAAGTAATCTTTTTAGCAAACTTTATTTAACAGCTCCCTAAAAAATGAAAAGTTTCTAAAAATTTTTGTGCTCTTTGAGACTTAGGGTTATTAAAAAACTCTTTTGCACTACTTTCTTCAGCGATTTTACCACTATCAAAAAATACGATTTTTTTAGCGATTCTTTGAGCAAATTTCATTTCATGCGTAACAATAACCATGCTCATGCCTGTATTAGCTAATTCTAAAATCACTTCTAAAACTTCTTTTACCATTTCAGGGTCTAAGGAAGCGGTTACTTCATCAAAAAGCATGATTTTTGGCTGCATGCATAAAGAACGCACAATGGCTACTCGTTGCTTTTGCCCACCGCTTAACTCTTTAGGATAAGCTTTTTGCTTGTGTTCTAAACCCACTCGCTTTAAAAGCTCTATAGCTTGAGATGTAACTTCATCTTTTTGGCGTTTTTGCACCTTTAAAGGGGCGAGTAAGATATTATCTAGGACATTTAAATGCGGAAACAACTCATAATTTTGAAATACCATGCCTATTTTTTGGCGTAATTCACTCCAGTTGGTTGTGGGGGTATTGATATTGTTTTTTTCAAAAATAATTTCGCCTGCATCAATTTTTTCAAGCCCATTCAGACACCTTAAAAAAGTGCTTTTTCCGCATCCACTAGGTCCTAAAATCACGGCTACTTCGCCCTTTTTTAAAGTGAAATTAATGCCGTCTAAAACCAAATGGTTTTGATAAGTTTTTTTTAGCCCTTTGGTTTCTAAAATCACGCTCATCTTATCCCCTAATGTATTGAAATTTTTTTTCCAAATAGGAACTATATAGGCTCAAACTATAGCATAAACTAAAATAAAGCATTAAAATCACTCCATAGACTACAAAACTTGCATTAGGCATGCGTAAGAGATTAAGCTCTATGATTTGCTGTCCCACCTTTAACAAATCAATCGCTCCAATAAGAGAGACTAAAGCGGTAGTTTTAATCATGCGTGTGAATAAATTAAGACCTGATGGCAATAAAGACAAAAAGCTTTGTGGGAAAATAATGCTAAAAACAATCATTTTTGAATCCATTCCTAATGCTAACGCACTTTCTACTTGGTGTTTGCTAACAGAAGTCAAAGCTCCCCTAGTCAAATCCATCATTTCTGCACAGCCCCATAAACTAAAAACGATAATGCTTGCTAAAACAGCACTAATATGCACATTGAGTAAGCTTGCTAATCCAAAATACACAATAAATAGCCATGCTAAAAGGGGAATGATACGCACGCTTTCCAAATACACACGACACACAACAACTAAAACTCTAGAGCCAAACGCCATTAAGCTTCCTAAAAGCACCCCTAAAAACACCGAAAAAATAATAGAGCTTAACGCAATGAAAAGGGTTATCTTAAGCCCCTCTAGCAAACGCTTAAGATTGTCTAGCTCAAATAACACTTCCATTTTAAGCTACCTTCTTTTTAAAAGAACGCTCCAAAACGATAAACAAAACACTCAAAGGAAGTAGGGCGATTAAATAAGTCAAACTAAGCATCAAAAGACTTTCAGTAGTCTTATAATAAATGCCAATAAAATCTTTCGCTACGAACATAATGTCTGTGAGAGCTATCGCACCCACTACAGAAGTCTCTTTGAGTAAAAAAATCACATTTGCCCCAATTGAAGGCATAGAAACGCTTAAACTTTGGGGTAAAATAATGTAATACATAAGCTTCAAAGGGCTAAGCCCTAAGCTCAAAGCACTCTCTTTTTGGATAGGGGCTAAGCTTTTAAACCCAAGCAAAAAACTTTGACTCATATACCCCCCACCTAAGAATCCTAACGCTAGGATAGCACATTCTAAAGCACTCAAACCGATTTCATTCAGTCCATAATATAAAAAGAAAAGCTGGATTAATAGGGGTGTGTTTCTTGCAATTTCGCCATATATATAAACAATAGGAAATACAAAGCGTGTTTTGAAATATAAAACAATAGCGCATAAAAACCCTACAATAAGAGCCAAGAAAACCCCTAAGAAAGAAATGTAAAGCGTGAGTTCTAAACCTTTGAGAAACGCAGGGATAGAGTGCAACATAAAAGCCCAGTCTAATGTCATTCTTATTTTAAAGCCTTTGATAAAAAAATTCTGCTATTCTATCTTAAAAATTTAAACTTCTTTAAATTAAAGGTTTTTAGATACAATCTTAGCGTTTTAAGCGCTTATTTAGGACTTTATAGAATGTTAGCAGAGCAACGAGAGAAATTACACGCTAAATTATGGAAAACGCTAGGCGCTATACGAGCTACAGACTATTCCAAAGAGCATGTTTTAGGGCTGATTTTATACTACTACCTTTCACAAGATTTCAGCGATTTTTTAGATTCACGCACCAAAGCACACCAAAAATACAAAGATTTTAGCGATGAAGAAATCCTTAAAAAGATTTCAAAAGAAAATATCGTAGAAATCATACAAGAAAAAGGCTTATTCATTTATCCTAGCCAATTATTTTGCAATGTTTTAAACTCTTTTAAGAAGAGTAAAAAAGCGTCTTTAGGCTTGTATTTAGACCAAATTTTCAAGCAGATTGAAGACCCTTTAAACACGCTTGAACTAGAGAGCGATAGTTTTGTAGCAAGGCATTTTTTAGGCTTATTTAGAAAAGTTTCTTTAGGTGAGATTGGGGAGACTAATGACCCTAACAGCAAGCAAGCCAATTTAGAGAGTCAAAACCATAGCATTGAAACCCTTATTAAAATCATTGAAGAACTTAATGATTTTGACTCCTTTAATATTGATATTTTAGGCGATGCTTATGAATATCTTATCAACTATTACGCTAAAGAGGGGGGCAAGAGTGGGGGTGAGTTTTTCACCCCTCAAAGCGTCTCGCGCTTACTCTATAAAATCACGCATGCGCATTTAGATAGAACCCCTCATTTTGAAAATAAAAATCCCATTAGCGTTTATGACCCATGCTGTGGCTCTGGCTCTTTGCTTTTGCAATTCGCTAGAAACAATTATTCCTATCAATTCTATGGGCAAGAAAAAAATCCGCTCAACTACGATTTAGCCCGCATGAACATGTTCTTGCACGGAGTGGATTATGAGAATTTTAACATTCGGTGCGCTAACACCCTCTTAGAACCCAAGCATCAAAAAGAGGGCGATATAGAGCATGGCTTTGATGTGATTGTATCTAACCCACCCTTTAGCTATGGCAAGGACATGCCAAATGGGTGGTATGAAGACCAAGAGAAAATCTTAGAACAAGATGAGCGTTTTAGAGTGGCTGGCAAACTAGCCCCTAAAGGATATGCGGACTTAGCCTTTATTCTGCATATGTGCGATTTATTATCGCAATATGGCATATGTGCGAGCGTCATTGCTAATGGAGCGTTATATCGTAGTAATAGTGAGAAAAAAATCAGAGAATACTTGGTTGACAACAACTTTGTAGATTGCGTGATAGCTCTGCCAAAAGATTTATTCTTTGGCACTACCATTCCTGCATCTATTTTAATCTTACGAACGAATAAAGAAAATAAAAATAATGATAGCATTCTACTTATTGATGCGACCAAGCTTTATGAAAGAGAGAATGCCACCAACCAACTGAAAGAAACGCATATAGACCAGATTTTAGAGGCGTATTTAAAGCGTGAGAACATTCCTAATTTTTGCTATATTAAAACCAAAGAAGAATTACAAGAAAACGGCTATAACCTAAGCGTGCCAAGCAGCTTAGAAGAACAAGAGGTAATCAATATCAAGGCTTTAAATTTAGAGCTAGAAGAAATTGTTAAAACACAAGATTTAAAACGCTCGTTTTTGGATAATCTCATCAGTGAGCTTGAAAGGGGGCATTAAGCATGCGTTTTATATTAAGGCATTATTCCACGATAAAGGACGCCCCCAAAGATTTGGGAGCTAAAGCTCAACGCTCAATCTTAAACTCTAATTTAAACCCTAAAAAGGAAAAATTAAAGTATAATGAACGCCAAGGCTTACTTCGTGGCTTTGCCATGAGGTATCCTTTTATTCGGGAATACGCCCCTAATCTTAACGAGAAGGGGCGAGATGAAATTTTACTTCAAAAATTTAAAATCTCTCTTAAGATACAATCATGGCATGTTTTAAAGGGTAATAAAAATGATTTCCAACGAAACTCAAATTCGGCTAATTTTTTTGAAAAAGTCCCCACTTTAAAGAACCCCCAAAAAATGGGGGAAACCTTTCAGCGTTTTATTTTTAAGACTACTTTTAACCCGAATAAACAGAATTTAAAGTATAATGAACGCCAAGGTTTTTTACCATGTTTGTGCATGATAAATTCCTTAGTAGTTGGGATACGCCCTAGCAAAAAACTAGGGCGAGATAACATTCTATCTAAAAACCTTAAAACCTCTCTTAAGATTAGATTTTTTCAAACTTTAGAAAACCAAGAAACCCCTTTTTTAAACGCCTTAAAAGCTTTTAAAAGACAGCAAGAAATTTTAACCCCCAAGCAAAGCATTTTGAGTGTTTTAAAGCATAGGGGACTTGCATGAAACACTACCTAGAAAAGCTTTTAAAAAAGTGTTGTCCGCATGGGGTGGAATTTAAACCGCTTGGGGAAGTCGTTTTATCGTTAAAAACAGGTCTTAATCCAAGAAATTTTTTTAAATTTAATACAAAAGACGCAACGAATTTTTTTATTACAATTCGTGAATTAAAAAATGGAAAACTTGTAATAGATGATAAAACAAATAAAATTAATGATGAAGCCCTAATACTTTGCAATAAGCGGGCTAATTTAGAAGTGAATGATATTTTATTTTCTGCAAAAGGCACAATAGGGGAGTGCTTTGTCATTAATGAAGAGCCTAAAAATTATGCTATTAATGAGGCAATTTATTCTATTAAGCCAAATACAAATTTGATTAAGCCTTATTTTTTATACTATCTTTTGATGTCTAGTTGGCTAAAAAAACAATATTGCAATCACTCGTTTGGTAGCGCACAAACTAATTTGCTTATGAGTAATTTTAAAAACCTAAAAATCCCCATTCCGCCCCTAGAAATCCAAGAAAAAATCGTAGAGATTTTAGACGCTTTTACAGAACTTAAAACAGAACTTAAAACAGAACTTAAAAAGCGGGGCGAGCAATACGCTTATTACAGAGATAGTTTGTGTGATTTTAGTGATATTAAAAAACACTATTTAAAAGATTATATTTTAAAAGCGTTATTAAAAGAGGAAATTTTAAAGCATTCAGAAAATCTTGCCTTAAAGGACGCCCCCAAAAATTTGGGAGCTAAAGCTCAACGCTCAATCTTAAACTCTAATTTAAACCCTAAAAAGGAAAAATTAAAGTATAATGAACGCCAAGACTTATTAAATGGTTTTTCCATTATAAGTCCTTTTAGGCAAATGTTTGCCCCTAATCTTAACGAGAAGGGGCAGAGTGAAATTCTATCTAAACACGCTAAAACCCCCCTTAAGATACAATCATGGCATGCTTTAAGTGCTGATGAAAATCATTTAAAAGATTTGATGATTTATTCTCTCAAAAAGGACGCCCCCAAAAATTTGGGAGCTAAAGCTCAACGCTCAATCTTAAACTCTAATTTAAACCCTAAAAAGGAAAAATTAAAGTATAATGAACGCCAAGACAAATCATGTTTTTGCATGACAAGTCCTTTTTGTAGAGATGTGTCCCTAATCCTTACAGAAAAGGGACGCAATGAAATTTTACTTCAAAAATTTAAAACCCCCCTTAAGTTCAAAGCGTTTTATAGTCGTAAAAATTTAGAAAAAATTTCGCATATCCTAAGCGATAAAATAAGTTTGAATACCCTTTTAAACGCCCTATTTAATGGGGTGGAATTTAAACCGCTTGGGGAAGTTTTAGCCTATGAACAGCCCACAAAATATTTAGTTAAAAAGGCAGAATATGGTAATGATTATAAAATACCGGTTTTAACTGCAGGAAAAACTTTTATTTTAGGTTATACAAATGAAACAAGCGGAATTTATATAGCTAACAAAAATAACCCCGTAATTATCTTTGATGACTTTACGACTAGCTTTCAGTGGGTAGATTTTGATTTTAAAGTTAAATCTAGTGCTTTAAAAATACTTAAGGCTAAAGAAAATTTTGATATTAGATTTATCTACTATGCCATGCAAACGATTTCTTATAAGCCCAAAACAGAAGACCATCAACGACAATGGCTACAAAATTATTCTTTAATCAAAATCCCCATTCCGCCCCTAGAAATCCAAGAAAAAATCGTAGAGATTTTAGACGCTTTTAATGATAACACCAAAGGTCTTATCGCTCTTATAGAAAAAGAATTAACGCTAAGAGAAAAACAATACACCTATTATAGAGACGCCCTATTAGATTTCACTACTTATCAAAAGGAAGAACATGTCTAAAACCAACCAACAAAAAGTCATTTTAGAAAGCCCTTTAACTTGTGTGAGTGCTTTTGTAGAACATGAGCCTAGAGCAAGAAAGAGTGATAAGCAAAGCGAGGGAGAACTAGAAGAAACGCTTATCAAAGATTTAGAGAGCTTAGGCTATGAAAAAATCAAGCCCAAAAACGAGCAAGAATTAAAACAGAATTTTAAAAACCAATTTGAGAGATTGAATAATATCACTTTGAGTGAAAACGAGTTTAAAAGATTGCTTAATGATGAGCTTAATGGCGAGGGCTATACAGATAGAACAAGGCGCGCACAAAGGGATTGGTGTTTTAATTTTGAGTTTGATAATAAAGAGACAAAAACGCTCCAACTCTTTGATAAAAGCGATTTAAGCAAGAATCATTTGCAAGTGATGAACCAATATAAAAGTAAGGATAACCGCTATGATGTGCAGATTTTAGTCAATGGATTGCCGTTAGTGCATATAGAGCTGAAAAAAAGGGGCGTTAGCATTAATGAGGCGATAGAGCAGTTGGAAAGATACAAAGAAGAGGGGCTAAGGGGGAATCTATTAGAATTTATCCAAATGTTTATCGCATCTAATGGCACGCTAAGCTATTACTACCCTAATAGCGCGTTTTTTAAAAAACTCCTTCAAAAAAATGAAACCAAAAATCAAAAGAAAGCGTTTAAATCTGAAAGCGTGTTTAAAATCCATTGGGCTAATAAGGATAATAAGGCATGGCTAGATTTAGAGGACTTTACCCCCACTTTTTTAAATAAAGACACGCTTTTAAAAATACTCTTTTTTTATAGCGTGTTTAACGCTAATGATGAACTACTGATTATGCGTCCTTATCAAGTCAAAGCGTGCGAAGAGATTTTACAAAAGATTTATAGGAATTTAGAGAGTAAAGAAAAATGTAAGTCTAGGGGCTATATCTGGCATTCTACAGGGAGTGGTAAGACGCTCACTTCTTTTAAAACAGCAATATTATTAAAAAGCTTTGAAAGGATTGAAAAAATTCTGTTTGTAGTGGATAGAAAGGATTTAGACCACCAAACGATACAAGAATACAATAAATTTCAAAAAGGTTGTGTTACTAGCACTAATAATGGTGCGGATTTGAAAGAAAAGCTAAAAAGCTCTAAAGAGCAGGATAAGATTATCATCACTACGATTCAAAAACTTAACCGCATGATTGATAAGGATAAAAAAGGTAAGGATACAGAGAGTTATTACCAAAAAGAGGTGGTTTTTATCTTTGATGAATGCCACCGCTCGCAGTTTGGCACTATGCACCAAAATATTACTGAAAATTTTAAAAACTATCATTTGTATGGTTTTACCGGCACACCTATTCTTAGCCAAGAGGAAAAGAATAGATTGCTAGATAACCCAAACGCTAAAGAAAATAAAAGCATTGAGCTTTCTACTGATTATGTCTTTGGCGAGTGCTTGCACCAATACACGATTGTTCATGCGATTGAGAATGAAACGGTGCTAAAGTTTATGGTGGATTACTATAAAGATAATGATAAATTAGACAAGCTTGAGAGTTTAAACCCTAAGCGTATTGATACGATTGCAAAAGAAATTATCCATCAATTTAATACTAAGACAAAACAGCGTGAGTTTAATTCTATTTTAGCGACTGAAAGTATTAGCATGGCGAGAAAATATTATGAGAGTTTTCAAAGCATTTCGCATGATTTGAAAATCGCTTTGATTTATAGTAGCGCAAGCAAGAGCGATGAAGAGGAAGAAAATAATGAAGATGCTAAGGGGCTAGACCCTGATGATAAGGAATTTTTAAGTAGGGCTATCAATCACTATAATGAAAAGTTTCATACGAATTTTCGTATCAATCGTGATTTTGAGGGGTATTATAAAGACATTTCTTCTAGAATGAAAAAGAAAGAAATTGATTTACTCATTGTAGTGAACATGTTTTTGACCGGCTTTGATGCGCCTAGTCTTAATACGCTATGGGTGGATAAAAATCTCAAAGAGCATGGGCTAATCCAAGCGTTTAGTAGGACCAATAGGATTTATAACCCTCAAAAATCGCATGGAAATATTGTAAGTTTTAGAAATTTAGAAAATAATTTGAATGATGCGCTAAAGCTGTATAGTCTAGACAATCATAAAGAAGTGGTTATAAGCCATTATAATGAAGGCCTTGAAAAATACCAAAACTGCGTTGAGAAATTTCAAAAAGAGTTTGAACTCAATTTCTTGAAAGGTTTAGAAACAATAGAGCAGAAAAAAGCTTTTATGAGAGCTTTTAACGAATTGTTGAGGTTGGATAACGCTTTAAGGTATTTTAGCCAATTTGAAAAAGATAGGATTATTGATGAGAGGGCGTTGCAAGATTATGGGAGCTATTACCAAGATTTTAAAGATGATTTGAAAAGTCAAGCTAATGGTAGCGATAATAGGGATAATGCCGATAATAGCGCGAGCAAAAATAGCTCTGAGACGACCAATTCTAATGATATTGATGAGCAAGACTACGCTTTAGAATTATTAAAAGTCATTGAAGTGAGCGTAAAATATATTTTAGAATTGTTTCAAAAAGGTGTTCCAGCACAAGAGATTAATGAGCAAGTGAATAAAGCCCCTAGCGCTAGAGAAATTAAGGGCTTGTTAGAAGAGTTTTTCAAGCGTTTTGAGAAAGAAAAGCCTAGCGATATTATTATGGCGTTTGAAGAATTTATTCAGCATAAAAAAGAGAAAGAATTAGAAGAGATTATCAAGCGATACCATTTAAAAAGCGATGAAACAAAGGATTTTATTAACAAGGCGTTTAATAACCGCTCTATTTCGTTTTTAGGGGCTAAATTTGGCAAGATTTTTAATGCGGATTTTTTTGATGCAGATTACGCAAGCACTAAAAAGGCGGTGAAAGAGGCTCTGCAAGCGTATTTTGATTTTTATAACAAAGATTTTTTAAAATAAGCCATTAATGCCATAGGGGGTTTTTGGCTTTTAAAACATCTAAGTAAAGCTGGTGGTTGCTTGCAAGTAGGGCACGAGAATTTTCTTCATGGAATAGATGATAGGCTAAAGCACTGAATTTTAAACGCCTTAAGATATTATCGTTAAATAAAAAGCGCGCTACAAACTCGCTATCTTCTCGCCCCCAGCCAACAAAATTTTCATTAAAACCTTGAATAGCGTCAAAATCTTTTTTAAAAAAACTCATGTTTGCACTCCTAATCCCAGAAAGTAAGGGGGTTTTTAATAACGCTTGCTTTGTGGTGCGTGAGGTGTTATGAATGAATTGTGAGAGTAAAGGGAGGCGTAAGTTTTTAAAAGAGCGTTTTTTAAGGGCTAGTTCATAATCATTGGCGTTTAAGATATTGTTAGTTTCTTTGGGGGTTAAAATGACTCGTGAGCCTTGCAAGAGCGTTTTTTCTTGAGCGAAATTGAGATGGTCTTGGATAAAATAGGGGTGTAAAATCATATCAGTATCAGTGAGAATGATGTATTCGCTTACGCTTAAACTCACGGCATTATTTCTGCTTTTAGCAGCTCTAAAGCCTAAATCTTCTTGGTAGGCGTGCTTGAGATTAACGCCTAGTTTTTTAAAGATTTTTTGATAGTTTTCAATGAGAATTTTGGTTGGCTCTTTGCTCCCATCATCAGCGATAATGATTTCATTAGGCAATAAAGCTAGTCGCAACGCAGAATCTAGCACGAGCTTTAAGTAATTTTCTTTGTTATAAGTGGTAATAATAAGGCTAGTGGTCATGTTGTATCACTTTTATGCTTAAGGATTGAAAGAGCATTATAGAATTTTTTATACCAATTAGAGAGCAAATATTTTATAATGATTAAAAATTATCAAAAAGGTTTGTGCATGCGTATTGTATTTATGGGAACGCCTAGTTTTGCTGAAGTTATTTTAAGGGCGTTGATTAAAGATAAAAAACTAGAAGTGGTGGGGCTATTCACTCAAATGGATAAACCCTTTGGCCGTAAAAAAGAATTGAAAGCCCCAGAGACTAAAACATACATTACAGAGAATCGTTTGGATATTCCTATTTTTCAGCCCAAAAGTTTAAAAGAGCCTGAAGCACAGATTTTAAAAGATTTAAAGCCTGATTTTATTGTGGTGGTGGCTTATGGTAAAATTTTGCCTAAAGAGATTTTAGAAATCGCTCCTTGTATTAATGTGCATGCATCGTTATTGCCCAAATACAGGGGGGCTTCGCCCATTCATGAAATGATACTCAATGATGATGTGATTTATGGCATAAGCACCATGCTTATGGATTTGGATTTGGATAGTGGGGATATTTTAGAAAGCGTTTCTTTTCAAAGAGAAAGCTACTTGACTTTGGATGCTCTGAGCTTAGAGTTAGCTCATAGGGGGGCAAATTTACTCCACTCAACGCTCAAAAATTTCCATTCAATTACCCCAAAGCCCCAAGAGCATTCGCTCGCTAGTTTTTGTAAAAAAATCACCAAAATTGATGGCTTAGTGAGTTTTAAAGACGCTAAAAGCCTATTCTTAAAATCGCTTGCTTTTAAAACTTGGCCAGAAATCTTTTTAGAAAATAACCTTAAGCTTTTGGAAGTAGAGTTAGTAGAAAATGAAAAGGGTTATAAAGAAGGCGAGATTTTAGAAATTGATGAAAGGGGTGTCCTTGTAGGCTGTTTAAAAGGTAGTGTGCGCATAGCTCAATTACAAGCTGTAGGTAAAAAGCCTTTAAAGGCTAAGGATTATTTGAATGGCAAGCGTTTAAAAGTGGGCGATATTTTGGCATGAAAAAATATAAAAAAATAGTTTTTGAGAGCTTGCCTTCCACACAAACTTATCTTTTGGAAAAACTTAAAAATGGCGGAGTGAAAGCACCCATTTTAGTCTTAGCCAAAAAGCAAAGTGCTGGGATAGGTAGTAGGGGGAATGCTTGGGAGAGTGTAGAAAGCGCTTTGACTTTTTCGCTGGCTTTAAGGGCGGGAGATTTACCTAAAGATTTACCGATACAAGCGAGTGCTTTGTATGTGGGTTTTTTATTTAAAGAAGTCCTAAAAGAGCTAGGTTCTAGCGTTTGGCTCAAATGGCCTAATGACTTGTATTTGGGGGCTCAAAAAATTGGGGGTGTGCTAGTTAGTATTTGTAAAGAAGCGCGAGTGTGTGGCATTGGATTAAATAGGGTTTCACAAACTAGAGCATGTTTAGATATTGGCGTGAGTAATGATTTGATTATGGAGAGCTTTTTAGAAAAAATAGAAGAAAAAATTCTTTGGGGGGAAGTTTTAAGTAAGTATGCGTTAGAATTTCATAAAAACTACTCTTTTAATTTTCATACTGATTTGGGCGAAGTGATGAGCCTAAAAGATGCGGTATTATTAGAAGATGGTCGCATATCTATAAAAGGAACAGCACATGTTAGGGTGTGAATATTATGAGTGAAATCATCGCAATAGCCAACCAAAAAGGGGGCGTAGGCAAGACTACAACCGCTGTCAATTTAGCAGCATCTTTAGCGGTGCTTGAAAAAAAAATCTTGCTGATTGATTTTGACCCTCAGTCTAACGCAACAACGAGCCTAGGTTTTAGGCGTAATAAGATTGATTATGATATTTATCATGTGTTAATTGGGCGTAAACAAGTCTCTCAAGTGATTTTAAAAACACAGATTCATTTCCTAGACTTAATCCCCTCAAATCTAGGCTTAGCCGGGTTTGAAAAGATATTTTATGACAATACTGATGAAAAAGATAATTGCAGAGAATTTATGCTTAAAAAAGCTTTAGAGAATATAACAGAACTTTATGATTATATCATTATTGATTCTCCACCTGCTCTAGGGCCACTCACTATTAATTCGCTTTCAGCGGCTCATTCTGTGATTATTCCGGTTCAGTGTGAGATTTTTGCGTTTGAGGGGTTGGTGCAGTTGTTTAATACGATTAAAATGTTGCAAAAAAGCACTAATCCTAGACTTAAAATCAAAGGCTTTTTACCCACTATGTATGCCCCACAGCTTAATCTCTCTAAGCAAATGTTGGCGGATTTGTCTCAGCATTTTGGTTCAGAGCTTTTTAGAGACTCTGATACGCATGAATACATTACTATTCCAAGAAGTGTGCGATTAGCCGAGTCGCCTAGCTTTGGAAAGCCTATCTTATTGTATGATATTAAATCTAATGGTAGCATCGCTTATCAAAAACTAGCCCAGAGCATATTACAAGGGGAATAATGGCAAAGAACAAGAGTTTTAGGGGATTAGGCGATATTATGCCAGAGGTCTCAGAGGCGTATGAGAGGAGTTTGCAAGATAGAGCTGATAGAGTAGTGGAGCTTGAAATTGATGAAATTATGACTAACCCCTATCAGCCTAGAAAGATTTTTGCTAAAGAGGCGCTTGAAGAATTAGCGCAATCTATCAAAGAACATGGGCTATTACAGCCCATATTAGTCATTAGTGAAAATGGGCGATACATTCTCATTGCAGGAGAGAGGCGTTTAAGGGCGAGCAAATTAGCTAAAATGCCTACCATTAGAGCGATTATCGTGGATATTGAGCAAGAAAAAATGCGTGAAGTCGCATTGATTGAAAATATTCAGCGAGAAGATTTAAACCCTTTAGAATTAGCTAAATCTTATAAAGAATTGCTTGAAAGCTATCAAATGACCCAAGATGAACTCGCTCAAATTGTGAAAAAATCTCGAGCCCATGTGGCTAATACCATGCGTTTGTTAGCACTTTCTAAGCAGGTTCAAACAGCGCTTTTAGAAGAAAAAATCACTTTTGGTCATGCCAAAATTTTAGTGGGACTAGATGAAAATAAGCAAGAATTAGCTCTTAATTCTATCATGGGGCAGAGATTAAATGTGCGCCAAACTGAAGATTTAGTGCGTAATATGAAAGATAATCAAATGCCCCCAAACGCACCAAAGCATTTTAATAGGGAGCAAACCTTTTTTTCTAGCATAAATAAGGAGCAATGGAGGTATCTTGAAGAAGAGTTAAAGAATAAATACCACCTTAAGCTTTCTTTTAAAGGAGATAAAATTGTCTTGCAATGTTGTGAAAAAACAGACTTAAAAGCCCTTATAGAAAAATTAATGCCTTAAATTGATACAAAAATTTAAGTTTTTAAGTTAATTTTTGTTAAGATATTTAGAATATCTTTGTCATATAGAAAACTCTGTTTTGACCAATAGGACTTTAGGAAAGAAGTATCAATGAATATATCGGTTAACCCCTATTTAATGGTGGTCGTTTTTGTGGCGTTTATTTTGTTGCTATGGGCAATGAATGCGTGGGTCTATAAGCCTTTATTGGCATTTATGGATAATAGAGAGGCAGAAATTAAGAGCAGTTCGTCTAAGGTCGACTCTGATAACAAGCAAAGCGAGAGCATTCAAAAGCAGATTGAAGAGTTGCTTAAAAATGCGAGCGAACAACGCAAAGCGATTCTAGCTCAAGCTAACAAGCAAGCTACAGAGGCTTATGATGCGGTCATAGCCCAAAAAGAGAGCGAACTAGAACAAGAATTTGCAGTTTTTAGCAATCAGCTTGAAAATGAAAAACAAGCCTTAAAAGAGCAACTCAAGGGGCATTTACCCACTTTTGAGACTGAGCTGAATAAACGCATGGTTGTAGGGTAATAGGTATCAAAAAATGAATAAGAAAATAATGATAATAGGCACTTTTTTGGCTTTAAGCCCTTTATGGGGGGCTAGTTTGGATATTTCACAAACAGATATTTTAGAGCGTTCGTTAAACTTCTTGTTGTTTGTAGGGATTTTATGGTATTTCTTAGCCCATAAAATGCGAGCGTTTTTTCAAGAAAGGCGTTCTCAAGTCTCTAAGCGTTTAGAAGAAATCCAACTCCAGCTTAAAACGAGCAAAGAGAGCAAAAAAAGACTTCTTAAAGAATTAGAAAAAGCTAAAGAGCAAGCTGAAATGATTGTTTCAGATGCGCATAAAGAGGCTTATACTATCACGCAAAAATATGAAGCACAAACCAAAATTGATGTAGAGAATTTGATTAAAAATTCTAAGGCTTTAATGGAATTAGAAGTGCGAAAGGCTAAACAAGAGCTTGTTGAAAGCGTGTTTAAAGACTTAAAAGAGAGCAAAAGAGTAGCGTTTAGCTCAGAAGAATACGCAAATATTTTACAAAAAAGGCTTTAAACATGGAGGAATTAAGGACAATATCTAGGCATTATGCTAAGGCTATAAAAAATTACACCAAAGATAATTTGGACTTACTAGGAGAAATTCTTGCTTTTTTAAAAGAATTGCAAGAAATTTTAAAAGATTCTAAGTTAGCAAAAATTCTTTTAAATTCATACACTCCTTTAGCGGTAAAAAGAGATATTTTGATGGCAATAACAGAGAAAATAACTGCATCAAAAGCGCTTGTTATTGTCAAACCTCTCTTAGAGCTTATGCTAAAGCATAACAGACTTAAGGCATTGAGCGTGTTAGCTGAGGAAATGTCGCCTTATTTAGAGCGAGTTAAGACTTTAGAGGCTACTTTATTTGTGCAGGGCGAACTCTCACAAGATAAGTTAGTAGCTATGCAACAAAAGCTTGAAAAACGCTTTCAATCTCCTGTGCAAATCAAACAAGAATCTTTGAATGAAAATGGGGTGCGTTTGAGTGTGCCAAGCCTAGGCGTAGAAATGGGTTTTTCAAAAAAAAGTGTTTTAGAACGCTTAGAAAAACAAGTAATCCAATCTATTTAAGTTAATCTAAGGAGAAAATTAATGTCCCAATTAAAATTGGAAGAAATCAGCTCAATCATTGAAGAAAAGATTAAGAATTTTGAATTTAATTTTGACATGGCTGAAGTAGGCAAGGTGGTTTCCTACGCTGATGGTGTGGCAAAAGTCTATGGTCTAAAAAATGTCATGTCCTATGAAGTCGTGGAGTTTGAAACGGGCGATAAAGGCTTGGCATCTAATTTAGAGGAAGATTGCGTAGGAATAATTGTTTTAGGCTTTGGCCGTGCGATTAAAGAGGGAATGAGCGTTAAACGCACAGGCAGTTTATTAAAAATTCCTGTAGGCGATGCGGTTGTTGGGCGTGTGGTGAATGCGTTGGGCGAGCCAATTGATGCTAAGGGCGAGATAGAGGCGAGTGAATTTGGCTTTGTAGAGCAAAAAGCTCCGGGCATTATGGATAGAAAGTCTGTGCATGAGCCTTTACAAACCGGTATTAAAGCTATTGATGCGCTTGTGCCTATTGGGCGAGGGCAGAGAGAGTTGATTATTGGGGATAAGCAAACCGGTAAAACCACCGTTGCTATTGATACTATCATTAATCAAAAAGGGCAAAATGTTGTTTGTATTTATGTAGCGATTGGACAAAAAGAATCCACCGTGGCACAAGTGGTGCGTAAATTAGAAGAATATGGTGCTATGGAATACACTATCGTAGTCAATGCCTCAGCTTCTGATTCAGCAGCCATGCAGTATTTAGCCCCTTATACCGGCGTAACTATGGGAGAATATTTTAGAGACCATGCCCGCCATGCTTTAATTATCTATGATGATTTGAGTAAGCATGCGGTAGCTTATAGAGAGATTTCTTTGATTTTAAGAAGACCTCCGGGCAGAGAGGCTTTTCCGGGCGATGTGTTTTATATCCATTCAAGGCTTTTAGAAAGAGCGGCTAAAGTGTCTGATGAAAGAGGGGCAGGTTCTTTAACAGCACTCCCCATTATAGAAACGCAAGCGGGCGATGTTTCAGCCTATATTCCTACTAATATTATTTCTATTACAGATGGACAGATTTTCTTAGAAACAGATTTGTTCTATTCAGGGATTCGCCCTGCTATTAATGTGGGCTTATCGGTTTCAAGGGTTGGAGGAGCGGCTCAAATTAAAGCGACTAAGCAAGTTTCTGGGACTTTACGCTTAGATTTAGCGCAGTATAGAGAATTGCAAGCCTTTGCTCAATTTGCCTCTGATTTAGATGAGGCGAGCAAAAGACAATTAGAGCGAGGTCAACGCATGGTAGAAGTGCTAAAACAAGCCCCTTATTCGCCTTTGCCTATTGAAAAACAAGTGGTGATTATTTATGCTGGAGCTAAAGGCTTTTTAGACAATATTAGTGTTAAAAAAGTGGTAGATTTTGAAGAGCAACTACACCCATTTTTAGAGGCAAAATACCCTCAAATTTTAGAAGAAATCCGCACTAAAAAAGCGTTAGATAAAGACTTAGAGGCCATGCTTAAGAAAGTCTTAGAGGAATTTAAGCTCTCTTATAGCGAGTAGGAGTTTTCTAACATCATGGCAAATTTAAGAGACATTAGAAAAAAGATTGGCAGTGTTAAAAACATGCAAAAGATTACGCATGCTATGAAACTTGTCTCTACTTCTAAATTGCGAAAGGCAGAAGAAGTAGCAAGGCGTTCTAGGGTGTATGTGTTAAAATTAGAGATGGTATTTAATGATATTTTATCAAAAATGCGTTCTCGTGGACTTGAAAACATTCAAAGCAAATATTTCAGCGAGCTAGAGAGACTTGAAATTAAAAAAGTGGATATTATCTTCATCACAGCTGATAAGGGGCTTTGTGGAGGCTTTAATACAAGCACGATTAAAAAAGTTTTAGCTTGTGCTAGTGAATATAAAGAGCAAGGCATTAAGGTGCGTTTGCGTGGTATTGGTAAAAAGGGTAATGAGTATTTTAGCTTTAATGGCGTGGAAGTTTTAGACAAAGTGAATGATTTAAGCTCTATGCCTAATTATGAGCGGGCTAAAGATTTTATGCAAAAGGTTGTTGAAGATTATTTAACCGGAGAAACTGATAAGGTCATTCTCGTTTATAATGGCTTTAAAAACATGATTAGCCAAGAATTGAAAGTGAAAATTTTGTTACCGGTGGGGCATGAAATCATTCATCAGCAAGATATACAAAGCCATTCTCAAGATACCATTGTGTGTGAGCCTAGTGATGATGAAGATAAAATACTAGATTCTTTAGCAGAAAAATATGTGGAGTATAGTTTGTATTATGCTTTGATTGATTCCTTAGCAGCAGAGCATAGCGCTAGAATGCAGGCTATGGATACCGCCACTAATAACGCTAAAGATTTAGTTAAAAATCTAACGGTTTCTTATAACAAAGCAAGACAAGAGGCTATCACGACTGAGCTAGTAGAGATTAATGCTGGCGTGGAAGCGCTCAACTAAATTAAAATTAAATTATTCAAGGAGCAACAAAAGAGATGGAAGGGAAAATTATTCAAGTCCTAGGTCCTGTTGTAGATATTGAGTTTGAGTCCTATCTACCGGCAATTTTTGAGGCATTAGATGTGCGTTTCAGCGTAGATGGCGAAGAAAAATCTTTAGTGTTAGAAGTAGCAGCACATTTGGGGGGTAATCGTGTGCGAGCGATTGCAATGGATATGACAGAAGGCTTAGTGCGTAACCAAGTGGTAAAAGCTCGTGGAAAGATGATTGAAGTGCCTGTAGGCGAAGAGGTTTTGGGGCGTATTTTTAATGTTGTAGGAGAGACTATTGACAATTTAGAACCCCTTAGACCTGCTACGACTTGGCCAATCCATAGAAGTGCCCCCACTTTTGAACAACAAAGCACTAAAACAGAGATGTTTGAAACCGGCATTAAGGTCATTGACTTGTTAGCGCCTTATTCTAAGGGTGGTAAGGTAGGCTTGTTTGGTGGGGCTGGTGTGGGTAAAACCGTTATTATTATGGAGTTAATCCACAATGTAGCTTATAAACATAATGGCTATTCAGTGTTTGCTGGAGTAGGGGAGCGCACTAGAGAGGGGAATGACCTCTATCATGAGATGAAAGAGGGAGGCGTTTTAGATAAAGTTGCGCTATGTTATGGACAAATGAATGAGCCACCGGGAGCAAGAAATCGCATTGCATTCACCGGCTTGACTATGGCGGAGTATTTTAGAGATGAAAAGGGCTTAGATATTTTGATGTTTATTGATAACATCTTTAGATACGCTCAAAGTGGTGCAGAGATGAGTGCACTATTAGGGCGTATTCCTTCAGCAGTAGGTTATCAGCCCACACTAGCTGGTGAAATGGGTAAACTCCAAGAAAGAATTGCCTCTACTAAAAATGGTTCTATTACTTCAGTTCAAGCGGTGTATGTGCCAGCAGATGATTTGACTGACCCAGCCCCTGCCTCAGTGTTCGCGCATTTAGATGCTACAACGGTTTTAAATAGAAAAATTGCTGAAAAAGGGATTTATCCAGCGGTTGACCCCTTAGATTCTACTTCAAGGATTTTAAGCCCTCAAATGATAGGTGAAAGGCATTATAACATCGCTACAGGCATCCAACAAATTTTGCAAAAATATAAAGATTTACAAGATATTATTGCGATTTTAGGCTTAGATGAATTGAGCGAAGAAGACAAAAAGGTTGTTGAAAGAGCGAGAAAAATTGAGAAGTTTTTATCCCAACCATTCTTTGTGGCAGAAGTCTTTACGGGAAGTCCCGGAAAATATGTAACCTTACAAGAGACTTTAGAGGGCTTTGAGGGAATTTTAGAAGGTAAATACGACCATATTCCTGAGAATGCGTTCTATATGGTAGGTGGTATTCAAGAGGTTTTAGAAAAAGCTAAAAACATGAAAAACTCTTAAAGGATTTTTGCATGGCCTTATTAAATATTAGCGTGGTAGTTCCTGAGGGAGAGGTGTATTTGGGGAAAGCTAAAAGCGTGGTGCTACCCGGAAATGTAGGGGAATTTGGAGTGCTTAGTGGACATAGCAACATGGTTTCGTTACTCAAAGCCGGCATTATTGAGATTGAGACAGAAGAAAAGAAGGACTTCATTGCGATTGATTGGGGTTATGCAGAAATCACTCAAGAGAGCGTAGAAGTTTTAGCTGATGGAGCGGTTTTTATTGGCGAAAAACATGGGAGTAAGGAAGATGCGATTTCTAGGGCTAAAAAGCTTTTAGAAGATGCAAGCTCTGATAGAGTGGCGATTTCAAGTGTGCTTTCTAAACTTGAAACTCTTTGAGAGAAAGTAACAAAGGGTTAAAAAGGGTTAAATATGTTTGATTCGTTAGCCTATTTTGTGCATGAGAGTGGTTTTATCACACTTCTTGTTATGGCATGGCTTTCATTTTACTTGGTGGCAACCTTATGGGTTTTTGTCTATAAGTCTGTTATGCTAAAAATTTATTTAGAGCGTGAGGCACAATCGCTCTCAAAAATTCTCAATGGCAAGCAAGATATGCCAGAACACCCTATGTTTGAGGTTTCTAAAGGATTTTCTAAGGAATTATTACAAGCTTGGAAACATCAAATCATTAAGCAAAGCACTACAGGCTTGGTGCTATTAAGCATTATTTCTTCTACAGCACCTTTTATTGGTTTGTTTGGAACAGTGGTTGAGATTTTAAGCGCGTTTAATAGTTTGGGAGCTTTAGGGCAAGCCTCTTTTGGTGTGATTGCACCCATTATTTCTAAGGCTCTTATTGCAACCGCTGGAGGTATTTTGACAGCTATTCCTGCTTATTCTTTCTATCTTATTTTAAAGCGTAAGGTTTATGATGTCTCTGTTTATGTGCATATGCAAACAGATATTTTATCCTCTAGAGAGACTTCATCAATTATAAAAGACTAAACCAAATAAGAGTAGGGGTTTTTGATGAACTATGATAATTATTGGGACGAAGATAAGCCAGAATTAAACATCACGCCTTTAGTAGATGTCATGCTAGTGTTACTAGCAATTCTTATGGTTACAACCCCAACCCTTACTTATCAAGAAGAAATCGCTTTGCCCTCTGGCTCAAAAACTTTTAGGGCGGTGCAAGATAAGGTTATAGAAATTCGCATGGATAAGCATGCAAAAATCTATATTGACCAGCAAGTTTATGAATACAAGGCATTCCCCGATACATTTAACTTGCTTTCAAAAAAATATGACAAGAATACTAAAGTTAATATTAGAGCTGATAAGCGTTTGACTTATGATAAAGTCATCTATTTGTTGAAAACCATTAAAGAGGCAGGGTTTTTGAAGGTTTCTTTAATTACGAGTTCATAGCTTTTAAAATGGTAGTGCAAGGTTAGCGAATGAATAAAGGCTCTCTTTTAATCCTTTCGGGGTTTTTAGCCTTTTTTTTATATGCAAGTTTGATTTACACATTGCTTTTAGACACGCATAGCCAAGAGGCACAAAAAATCCTTTTAGAATTGGGACAAAAGAGTGAACAAACCATTGATTTAGATTTGCAAGATTTCTTTAATAATGAAATTAGTGATACCAAAGATGAAAATGAGGGCATTCAGGCTACTCCAAACCACGAAGAAAGCCTTGAAGATATTTTTTCTTCTGTCAATAATCTCCAAGAAAAGACCAAAAGCGACGCTAAAGAAGAATCTAAAGAAGAGGATTTGACAAAACGCTTAGAAAAGCAACAACGCTTGAGAAAGAACCGCAACAATCAAGAGGCATTGAAAGGCTTGCAACAAAATTTAAGCCAAATTGCAGAAAAGCTCCAAAGCATTCATCATAAAACTTTAGATTTGCAAATTCCTAAGCAAGAGGGGGTTGATTCTAAGGTGTATCAAGAGTGGTATGCTAAGGTGTATAAGATTTTATATAAGGGTTGGAAAAATTCTTTTTATAAAAGCGCTTCTGTAAGCGTGGTGGTTATTATTGCTAAAAATGGGAAGTTTGATTATACTATCTTAAGTTATTCAAATTTTAAGGACTATAATGATAGTATTATAACGCTTTTGGATAATTTGAAAGGGTTGGATTTTCCTCCATATCCCGGAGGGCATATGATTTCTATAAAAGTTAATTTTACAACAAAGGAAGAGCAGTGAAACAAATATGGATTTTTTTAATGTTTTGTATGGGGCTTTTGGCGGCAGATAAGACGCTAGATGTTGTCAAAACCATTCAAAAACTTCCCAAAGTTGAGATACGCTATGTTAAAGACAATGATGCTAATTATGTATTTCAGCTACATGAAGTGTTGGTAAATGATTTAAAGATTAGTCAGCATTTTGAAGTTTCTGATGTTGGAGAACAAAAAGGCAATTTAGACTACCCAACCTTAAAGGGTAAGGGTATTCGCTTGGTAGCACTATTGAGCGTGGTGGTTGATAATGGTAATAAAGTAGCACGCTTAAGGCTTTATGATGTAAACGCCTCTAATTTAAAAAAGACTTTTGATTATCCTATCACACACCAAGATTTATATCCTTTTGCCTCACATAAAATGGCAATCATTATTAACGATTATATAAAAGCTCCCCCTATTGCATGGATGGATCGTTTAGTGGTATTTTCTAAGTATATCCAATCTGGAATTACTACTATTGTTT
This sequence comes from Helicobacter cetorum, assembly GCF_900198405.1. GTDB lineage: Bacteria > Campylobacterota > Campylobacteria > Campylobacterales > Helicobacteraceae > Helicobacter > Helicobacter cetorum_C. The sequence goes on along the minus strand of NZ_FZMR01000023.1, from coordinate 7,201 downwards.
TAGCCGACTATACCATGCGCTATCAAAAAGAAATCATTAAAAACGACCGCCTTAATGTCTTTCCTAAATGGGCGAATGCTGAACAAACAGAGTTTTACTACACTCAATATGGCGAAAAAACTCCTATGATTTTAAAATATAATGTTCAAAAAGGGACTAACGAGTTTATCGCTGAAAGTCAAGGCATGGCAGTGGTTTCTAGTGTGAGTGCTGATGGCTCTAAAGTTCTTATGTCTCTATCGCCTGATGGACAACCTGATGTGTATCTCTATGACACACATAAAAAGACTAAGACTAAGCTCACTCGCTATAGAGGCATTGATGTTTTAGGAGTCTTTTTTGAAAATGAAAAATCTATGGTATTTGTTTCAGATAGAGCAGGTTATCCTAATATCTATCTCAAAAAGCTGAACTTAAAAGCGAGTGCGGAGCAACTTCTTTATGAGGGAAAAAGCAATGAATCTATTGATGCATATAAAGGTAATATCGTATATGTGAGCCGAGAAAATCCTAATGAATTTGGAAAAACCGTTTTTAATTTAAATTTGATTAGCTCTGGTAGCAATTATATTCGCAGACTTACCGTAAATGGTTCTAATCAAATGCCTCGTTTTTCTATTGACGGAAAAAATGTCATGTATTTAAAGAAAACGCCCGAAGAGGAGTCTATGGGATTGATTTTACTAGATTACAATCAGAGCTTTTTATTCCCATTGAAAGATTTAAAAGTGCAAGCATTTGATTGGTAAAAGGTTTAATTAAGGAATGATAAGATATGATTTTTTTTTTTAATTTATATCAAAGGGGTTTTTTATGAAAAAGGTTTCCGTAGCTAGTTCTTTACTAGCATTTTTGTTGATTGCAGGTTGTGCTCATAAGATTGATAACAAGAATGTAGCTGGTGATGTGGGTGCTGGTGCTAGAGCAGTTCAAAACGCTCCTGTTTCTACTGAGACAGTCCAAGAGAAAGAGATGCCTAAAGAAGAGCCAGCTCCAGCCCCTGTTGAAGAAAAGCATGAAGAGCCAGCTCCAGCTCCTGTAGCTCAAGAGCCAGAGCCAGCTCCAGCGATTGAGAGTGGCACTGTGATTGGCTCTATCTACTTTGACTTTGATAAATACGAAGTAAAAGAGGCAGAGCAAAATATTTTAGATGATAGCATTCAAAAAGCTAAAGAAAATCACATGCAAGTGCTTTTAGAGGGTAACACTGATGAATTTGGTTCTAGTGAATACAATCAAGCGCTTGGTGTTAAGAGAGCTTTAAGCGTGAAGAATGCTATGGCAGTAAAAGGCTTGGATAAAGATGAGATTAAAACCGTTAGTTTTGGTGAAACTAAGCCTAAGTGCCAAGAAAAAACCAAAGAATGCTACAAAGAAAACAGAAGGGTAGACATCAAATTAGTGAAGTAAAGTTTGAATGAAGAAATCTCTCTTTCTACTTTTTTCACTTCCCCTATTTTTGGTAGGGGAGCCTTCAGCATTTGATATGCAAAGTGGAGCTACCAAAAAGGAGCTCCGACAACTACAGACTAATAACAAAAATTTTTCCAATGTTTTAGCAAAACTTCAAGCTCAAGTAGAGACCAATGCTCAAGCCCAAGAGGGATTAAAGAGTATTTATGAAGGACAAGCTAATAAGATTAAAAATCTTAATGACAGCATTCTTTCTCAAGAGGAGTCGTTGCGTTCTTTAAAATCTTTGCAAGAAGTGCATGCGAACATGCTTAAACAGCAGGCTGAAATTTTAGAGAATCTTAAAAAAGAAGTGCAAGTTAATCAGAGAGCCATTAAGCAACTAGATAAGCAAACCAAGCAGATGAATGAGTTGCTTACAAAGTTGAGCCAAGATTTAGTGTCAAAAATTGCCTTGATCCAAAAGAGTTTGCAAGAGCAAGAAAATCAAGAAAAGCAAGAGGAACATCACAATAAAGAGGTGCAGACCACAGAGATTTCTAATCAATCTCCTGCTACTGATGAAATATCTCAAAATTCTCAATTAGCATTAGAAGATAATGCGGATAAAATTGAAACCAAAGATGGAAGAGCAAAGAATAAAGAACTACTTCAAAAGGCTTTAAAAGAAGAATTAAAGCATGAAGTCAAACAAGAGATTAAGCAAGAAAGCCCTAAAAAACATGCACATAAAGAAGTTAGCGAAAACAAACAAATCGCAGAAACAAAACCAAGATTCCATAAAAATTTAGCCAAGCAAAAGGAGATTTTTGAAGAGGCATTAACCTTTTTGAAAAATAAATCTTATGGAGAGGCTAAGGAGCGTTTTTTATGGCTTGAGGCTAATAGCTATAGGCTTGCTTATGTGCGCTATAATCTTGGAGAAATTGCTTACGCAGAAAAGAAGTATAACGATGCGATTGGGTATTATAAAGAAAGTGCACTTTTAGATAAAAAGGCGGTTTATATGCCTATTTTGTTATGGCATACGGCGTGGTCTTTTAGGCGTTTGAATAATCATGAAAACTATTATAAATTTTTAAATACTTTGCAACGCTTGTATCCTTTGAGCGAACAAGCTAGAATGGCAAAGAAAATCTTAGAAAATAAGGAGAAAAATCATGCAAAACCATGAAGAGAATATCAAGCAAGCCGCTTTGATTGAATATGAAGTAAGGGAGCAAGGTTCTGCTGAAGTGCTTGATAGCAACATTACTAAAGAGCCTTTGGAATTTATTGTAGGTGCTAATCAAGTGATTGTAGGCTTAGAAAATGCAGTGCTAAAAGCTAAGATTGGCGAGTGGGAAGAAGTCATAGTAGTACCAGAAGAGGCTTATGGGGTGTATGAGAGTGGCTATTTGCAAGAAGTTCCTAGAGAGCAGTTTGAGGGTATTGAGCTAGAAAGGGGTATGAGCGTTTTTGGACAGACTGAAGACAATCAAACGGTGCAAGCAGTCGTTAAAGACTTTAGTCCTACGCATGTAATGGTAGATTATAACCATCCTTTAGCAGGAAAAACTTTAGCTTTTCGTTTTAAGGTTTTAGGTTTTAGAGAAGTGAGCGAAGAAGAGATTTTAGAGGCTCATCATGGTAGTCATGGTGGCGGAGGTTGCTGTGGTGGCGGTCATGGTGGCGGTGGCGGAGGCTGTGGTTGCTCATGTTCGCATGGATAACACACGCTTAAAAGCAAAATAAGGAATATAAAGCAAAATGGATAGTGCAAATCTTAAAAATTGGTTGTTCCCTACGATTTGCTTTTTTTTGTTTTGCTATATTTTAATTTTTATCATGTTTTTTATGTTTAGAAATTTGCAGTCTCAATCCTTTGGTTCTACAGCAGAAACGGGTAAAAAGCAAGTAACCACAACTAAGAAATTTGGTAAAGAATTGCAAAAACAAATTTCAAAAATCCATTAATTTTTTTTTGGTTTTTGCCGATTTTGAACTAAAGAGTAAATATTAAAATCAAGGACTTAAGATGATTAATTCAGTTTCTTCTTTTACTCCAATGCAGTCTGTAGGGAATTATAAGCGTGTGGAAAAAAGTGAAAAGATTCAAGAAAGCGATGCTGCAGCACCTAATAAGGTAGCTGAAATCAAGCAAGCTTATGAGAATAACCAATACAAGCTTAATTTATCCAAGACTTCTCAAAAAATGGCACAAGATTTATTAGGGCAGTTCTAAGCTTTTTGCTTGGAATGCCCTTATAAGCTTTTGTGTCTTTTTCTTAGAGTTTCTTTCTTACATTATTTGTTTAGTTTTTTCAAAATTTTAGTTTTTAATCGTTGTAGCAGAAGTAAATCATGGCGTTGCTAACTTTTTTTGATTTTTGTTCTGGAATTGGTGGGGGTCGTTTGGGCTTGGAACTAAATGGCTTAAAATGCGTAGGGCATGCAGAAATTAATCGTGAGGCTCTTAGAACTTATGAATTATTTTTTAAGGATACGAATAACTTTGGGGATTTAATGCAAATCAATCCTAATGATTTACCTCATTTTGATGCGCTAATTAGCGGGTTTCCTTGTCAAGCCTTTTCCATCAATGGCAAAAGAAAGGGCTTTGATGATGAAAGGGGGACAATTATCTATGGGCTTATTAATATTTTAAGAACTAAGCAACCTAAATGCTTTTTGCTTGAAAATGTTAAAGGCTTAATCAATCATAACAAAAAGACAACTTTTGAAACCATTATAAAAGCCTTGCAAGAAGTAGGCTATACAACTTATTATAAAATTTTGAATAGCGCTGATTTTAAATTAGCCCAAAATAGAGAACGCATTTATATTGTAGGGTTTAGAAAGGATTTAAAGCATCATTTCAATTTTCCTTTAGGTTTAGCAAATAACTATTCTTTTGAAGACTTTTTAGACACAACTAATGAATGCTATTTGGATATTCATAACGCTACTTTTCAAAAATATTTGCATAATAAATACAACTATAATAGAGTTTCTTTAGATACTATTTTGGTTTTAGAAAATGTCGTTTTAGATACTAGACAATCTGATTTGAGATTATATTTTAATGTTTTTCCTACTTTAAGGACAGGAAGGCATGGTTTGTTTTATATTCAAAAAGGTAAAATTAAAAAATTAAATGCAACTGAAAGCCTACTTTTGCAAGGATTTCCTAGAGACTTAGCTTTAAAAATCAAAAATAACCCTAATTTTAAAGAAAGCCATTTGTTATCGCAAGCAGGAAATGCGATGAGCGTGAATGTAATTTCTGCAATTACGCAACAAATGTTAAAGGCAGTTTTCTAATGAATAGTCATACAAGTTTCTCACTCATTGCTAAAAATGGTTTTTTTAAACGAAAAAAGCCACAGAAAAATTCAATCATTATTTAAATAGTGGCGTTTTAAAATGGCATAGTATTTGCTTGTTTTATGATTGAAAAACGAGGACAAAAGGATTTGTTATGGAAGTTTTACATTCTCATTTAGAAAATGCACTCAATCAATTACAGCATTTAATGGATTTAACCAAAAGCGATATAGAAGATATTAAGCTTGCTAAGCATGCTGAAATTTTTGAAAGAAACGCTCAAAAACAGCTCGCTATCCAAGCTTTTGAGCAAGAAAAAACGAATATAGACACGCAAATGTTGCATTTAAAAAACCAATTCCCTAATAAAGAAATGAGCGAATTATTAGACGAAAAAGCGAGCGATTTATTAAGTCAAATGCGAGAGTCATTACTCGCTTTAAAAGATGAAAACATGGCTTATTCGCGCATGGCGTTTGCAGTCTCTGAGTTCTACTCTTCACTCATTCAGCAAATCATTCCCCATGACACTTGCGATTATAAAGGAGCTAGGCATGTAGGAAGTCATTTTTTAAGAGTGCAGGCATAAAATGGGCGGGATTTTATCTTCACTTAACACTTCTTACACCGGCTTACAAGCCCACCAAAGCATGGTAGATGTAACCGGAAACAACATTTCTAATGCGAGCGATGAATTTTATAGCCGTCAAAGAGTGATAGCAAAGCCTCAAAATGGCTATGTATATGGCACTAAAAATGTCAATATGGGCGTTGATGTGCAAGCGATTGAAAGAGTGCATGATGAATTTGTTTTTTCTCGCTACACTAAGGCTAATTATGAAAATATCTATTATGACACGCAGTCTTCACATTTACAAGAGGCGAGTGCGTATTTTCCGGATATTGATGAGGCGAGCATTTTTACCGATTTGCAAGATTATTTCAATTCATGGAAAGAATTGTCTAAAAATGCCAAAGACTCTGCGCAAAAGCAAGCCCTTGCTCAAAAAACAGAGGCTTTAACGCATAATATTAGAGACACTAGAGAGCGTTTAACCACCTTACAGCATAAAGCGAGCGAAGAATTAAAAAGCGTTATCAAAGAGGTTAATAGCTTAGGTTCTCAAATCGCTGAAATCAACAAACGCATGAAAGAGTTAGAAAATAACAGAAGCTTAAAGCATGCGAATGAATTAAGAGATAAAAGAGATGAGCTAGAATTTCATTTGCGAGAGCTTTTGGGGGGGAATGTTTTTAAAAGCAGTATTAGAACAAGCTCTTTAGTAGATAAAAATTCAGCGGATTTTGATGAAAGCTACACGCTTAATATTGGGCATGGGTTTAACATCATTGATGGGGCGATTTTCCACCCCCTAGTGATTAAAGAATCAGAAAATAAAGGGGGTTTGAATCAAGTTTATTTTCAAGGCGATGATTTTAAGGTCGTCAATATCACAGACAGGCTTAATCAAGGTAAAGCCGGGGCGTTACTAGGTATCTATAATGACGGCTCTAATGGCACTATAAAAGGCAAATTGCAAAATTATATTGATTTATTAGATTCTTTTGCTAGGGGCTTGATAGAATCCACGAATGCGATTTACGCTCAAAGCGCAAGCCATAATATTGAGGGGGATTCGGTAGAATTTAGCGATGAAGAGGCGTTTAAAGACACGAATTACAATATTAAAAACGGCACATTTGACCTAGTCGCTTACAATACCGACGGCAAAGAAATCGCTAGAAAAACCATTACTATCACACCTATTACGACCATGAAAGACATTATCCAAGCGATTAACGCTAACACTGATGATAATAAGGATAATAACACTGAAAATGATTTTGATGATTATTTCACAGCGAGTTTTAACAATGAAACTAAAAAGTTCATTATCCAGCCTAAAAACCCCTCTCAAGGCTTGTTTGTTTCTTTAAAAGATAATGGCACCAATTTCACCGGCGCCTTAAAGCTCAACCCCTTTTTTCAAGGCGATGATGCCTCTAACATCAGCTTAAACAAGCAGTATAAAAAAGAGCCAACCGCCATTAGACCATGGCTTGCCCCCATTAATGGTAATTTTGATGTGGCAAACATGATGCAACAATTACAATATGATAGCGTGGATTTTTATGACAATAAGCTAGATATTAAGCAGATGAAAATCAGCGAGTTCTATCAGTTTTTAACCGGTAAGGTCAATACGGATGCTGAAAAATCAGGGCGTATTTTAGACACTAAAAAAAGCATTTTAGAGACCATTAAAAAAGAGCAACTCTCTATTTCGCAAGTGAGCGTAGATGAAGAAATGGTCAATCTCATCAAGTTTCAAAGTGGCTATGCAGCTAATGCTAAAGTCATTACAGCTATTGATAAGATGATAGACACTCTACTAGGGATTAAGCAGTAGTCTTTTTACGCTATAATCTCTCAAATTTCTAAAAAGAGAGTTAAGACTAGATGAGTAAGGTTACCCCCCCC
>NZ_FZMR01000012.1 GCF_900198405.1 Helicobacter cetorum | reverse complement strand
CGTTGCTTACTATCTGTTTTACTCTCTAAATGTTTTAAAAAATTCTCTTTATTGATAGCGCCATTAAAAGACTTTAAAAAGCCTTCTATGTCTATGTCTTTAGGAACGCTGATAGCATGCTCTTTTAAATTCTTGTTTAAATGCTCTAAAAAGTTCTCTCTGTCTTTAGGCTCTATGACTTTAAAAGGGCGTTTGTGGCTCTCTAGCTTTTGGCTTTCTCTCTTTCGTAAATAGCTTAAATAAGCGTTGTATTTCTCTTCTAATTTAGGGAGTAGGTTTATAATCTTATCGCTTAGATTAGTCCTTTCTCCACTTGCTAATGCAAGCTCGGCAAGATTAAATACATTCATTTCACTTAAAGCCTTCCCATCTCCAAACAAAGACTTACCAAAAACCTTGTTTAACTCTTCAGGGGCTTTTTTTAAAAACTCGTATAATTGCGAGCTTGGGTTTTCTAATCTCACAAATCTAGCTAAACTCACGCCTAAAATATCGCTTATCATTTCATCGTATAAATTAGGCATGTGCTTTATCATTTCGTTTATGCCGTTCTTATCTGTAGTAGAAATCATGTGTTCTAAGCTTTCATAAAGCTTGGTTAAATTCTTAGCTCTTATGCCACTATCTACGCTTTTAATCGTGCTATCTATCGCTCCTACTAAATAAGGGCTGATATTTAGGTTTTTTAATTCGGTGTTGTTTAAGAGATTATAAAAGCTCCCTGCATTTTCTACAAACATATCTTTTAAAGCCTTAAAGTCTTCAAAATTTAGTTGCTTGTGCGCTTTTTCTAAAACTTCGCTTAAAGAGTGGTTAGCATCGTTTTTAGCTACTTGAGTTAATAAAGCGAGATTAGCGCTTTCAATATCAGCAAGCTTTGAATCTTTTTCTAAATTTCTAGCCACTAGATTAGATAATTCTTCTACGCTTTCACTTTCTAATCTTTTAGGCAAGTCTTTTAATTTAGTGTCGTATTTGGCTAAGGCGCTTAAAACCTTATCGCCGTAGCTATTAGCTCTGTCTTTGTTACTATGAGCGGCTAGATTTATAATCTCTTTATCGCTTAAATCTTTACTAGGCATTCTAACTAATAATTCATCAGGTTGTAATTCTAGGTTGTAATGCTCTTTTATCGCTTGTTCATAAGCTTTCCTACTCTCTGTATTAAAGTTTATCATGCCTTGGGTTCTGTGGTTTCCTGCTATGATTTGCCCATCTTCTAAGATAATGGGTAAATCATCAAAACCCCCACGATTAAAGACTTTTTCAGGTTTAAAATTTTGGCTAATGTCTTTGATAGCTTGCTCGTTATAATGCGTTCGTGTTTGGGTTTGGCTAGGTTTAAAATTAGGCTTTAAATCTTTAGATTTAACGATAGCAAAATCTAAAGGATAGATTTCATCATCATTTAGGCTTACGCTAGATTTAGGGGCGTTTTCTAGCCTTTTAAAGGCTATCTTTTCGCCTTTGTTTATCTCTCTTTCATTTTCAGCCTTACCTAAAACGCTCTCTTTAGCCTCTCTTATCTCTTGTCTTTGCTTTTCTAATTCTAAGCTTTTAGCTTTAGCTTTTAATTCTTGTTCTTGTTCTTTTAAGGCTTGTTCGTTTAGTTTGGCTTGTTTTTCTTTATTAGCTTGGTCTAAAAGGCTTAGGTTTGTGGTAGAATTGTCGTTAGCAATATTGCTTAAACTACTCTCTTGTGATTGCGCGCTGGGCTTATAACCTAGAGGTTGCGGGTTCTTTAGGGTAGTTTCCTTATAAGATGCTCCGTCTTTATACTTTCCGTTCTCTTTAAACATAGTTACAAGATTTAAGCCGTTTTGTTTTTTACTAACTTGTTCTACTACTACAAAATATCCGTTAACTTGCTTATAGCTTAGTATCCTTTCGCCGTTATTAAAAGGTATGATTAGACTTTCATCAGCATTCTTTACGATGTTTTGATAATTAGCTACATCATCGTATGTTATTGGTGGTTGCTTGCTATGGATAGCGTTATTAGAATTGGTGCCATGATTTTTTAAAATATGTTTAATCGCATCGCTATCTATTAAAAACTTGGCTTCATCTTGGTATTTCAAACCTAGCTCTCTAGCTAGGTTGTTATCTAGCTTTTCAATGGCGATTTTATAATGGTTTTTTTCTAAAAACTCCACCACTTCAGGCGTGAAATTTTGCTCCCCTAAAATAGGCATGTCCTTGCCTTTGGAATGGCTATTTTTAATTACTTCTTTGATTTCATCATTATTGAGTTTAACACCGCTATAGTCTCTTGCTTGGGTGTTTAGGTTATTATTGTTTGGGTTTTCTTGGTATAGATTACTTGGCTCTGTATTCTGTGTTTCATTATGCGCCTTAGTTGGGTTTGTCTCTATAGCTTGCTTACTAGCTTGTGCGCTTTCTTGTTTAAAAGCTTGTTCGCTCTCTTCTTTGGTAGCTTTCAGGCTGCCTATAATCTCATCAATCAATTGATTAGTCTTATTAGTGAATTTAGATTTTTTAGCGCTTGCTTTGAGATTTTTAGCAAACTCTTCTACACTCTCGCTTCTTTCTAAGGCTTGCTTAATTGTTATTTTTTTGCTATAGTTTTAGCCGACATTAGCATTGTCAAGCATGTCTAGCACTCGGCTAATAACCGATGTTCAATCGCTATTCTGAGACTTTGCTAATGTCTTTCTATAAATTAAGCTATCCTTGTAATTACCTTTTGATTTATACATAGTCTTTAATGCTAGTTCATTCTTGGATTTCATTACCTGTTCTACTACCACGAAATAACCATTTACTTGGTTAAAGCTTACTATCACTTGTCTATATTGATTATCTCTTGATTTTAGAGTTTCGTTAGCATTTTTGGCTAATTCTCTATAGTTTGCTATATCCTTATATTCTAAATTTGGGTGGTCTTTTAGAACATGGTTAATCGCTTGATAATCAATAACCGCCCTTGCGTCTTTATGTGGTAAGCCTAAATATCCTATTGTGCTAGGTTCTAAATTTTCAACGGCTATACGCTTATGATTTTTTTGTATGTATTCTACTACTTGACTATCTAAATTGTTATCACCCAAAATCAACATGCTACTTCCAGTTCTTGGGCTTTTATCTATCAATTCTTTAATTTCATTAAAAGAGAGTTTAGGCATTGTTGTATCTTTAGGTTTGTTTTTAAAGACTTGATTATACGATGTTTCTTTATTGGTTGGATTAGAAACGCTCTCTTTAGCCTCTCTTATCTCTTGTCTTTGCTTTTCTAATTCTAAGCTTTTAGCTTTAGCTTTTAATTCTTGTTCTTGTTCTTTTAAGGCTTGTTCGTTTAGTTTGGCTTGTTTTTCTTTATTAGCTTGGTCTAAAAGGCTTAAATTTTGCGTTTCTGTGCTTGGCTCTTGTGTTTTAATGGTGTTTGTGGTAGGATTTATGGAAGTAGAGTTTTCAATAGAAGTAGCGCTTGGCTCATAACCAAAGTTTGAGCTACTTTGAGATTTCTCTATGGTTTCTTTATAAACCTTGCTATCCTTGTAATTACCTTTTGTTTTATACATCGTTTTTAGGATTAGCTCATTCTTTCCATTACTAACTTGTTCTACAACTACAAAAAATCCGTTCACTTGATTAAAACTAGTAAGAATGTTTTCATGGCCATTCTTAAGCTTAAAGGTCTCTTGGGCATTCTTAGCTAATTGTCTGTAGTTAGCTATATCATCAAGTTTAATATTGTTATGTCTCTTTAGAATATGGTTAATCGCTTGATAATCAATAACCGCCCTTGCGTCTTTATGTGGTAAGCCTAAATATTCTATTGTGCTAGGCTCTAAATTTTCAACGGCTACACGCTTATGATTTTTCTGTATGTATTCAACCGCTTCAGCGTTTAGGTTCTTATCCCCTAAAATTAGCATGCTAGAACCTGTGCTTGGGCTTTCATCAATAAGTTTTTTGATTTCATTAAAAGGTTTAATCGCTTGTTCTGTCTCGTTGTTGGCTTGTTTGGTGTTTGTCTCTATAGCTTGCTTACTAGCTTGTTTGCTCTCTTGTTTAAAAGCTAGTTCGCTCTCTTCTTTGGTAGCTTTCACACCACCTATAATCTCATCAATCAATTGATTAGTCTTATTAGTGAATTTAGATTTTTTCGTGCTTGCTTTGAGATTTTTAGCAAACTCTTCTACACTCTCACTTCTTTCTAAGGCTTGCTTTAAATGATACCTTAAAGCTGCACCTGCACTACTCTCATCAAAGCCTTTCCCTAAAACATAAATTTTAGGCATGGTTCTGTGGAAGGTGTTGATAAACCATTTCACGCCCGCATATTTTAAAAAGCCATCTATAGTAGTGGCTAGTCCTTGTCTGGGCTTGCCTGTAGTGGCGTTAGTGAGTTCATTAGCGATTTTGGCATCGTTTCTAAAGAGAGTATCAAAGCCCTTAGCAATATCAATAAAATCCTTAGCTCCTTTAGAAGTGAAGACATCATCTTTAAAATCTGCTAGGTTTTTAAAAAAGCTTTGAGAATCAAAGACTTTTAAACTATCGCTACTTTGCATGCTCTTTTGCATTAAAGAATTAAGCATGTTTAATTCTAAGACTTCCTTATTCTGCTCGCTTAAGCCTTTGGTTAAAACTTTAAAATTGCTTGTTTCGCCGCCTTGTCCCTTAGCGAGTTTTAATAAATTCTCTATAACTTCATCTTCGGTTTTTTTCTTAGAAAGGAGCTTAAATTCATCGCTTAGTTTTAGCGTGTCTTTCATTATCTTGTAATCGCTTATAGCGCTATCATAAAGCTTTGAAAACTTTTCATAAGCGCTTGTATTTTGCTTTAATAATTCAGTCGTAGCGTTTTGAATATCATCTTTGATAAAATTACCGACTTCTTTTTGAATATAGCCTTTAATGCTAGGGTCTTTTATGTTTCTTAAATAAGCGTTTATAGTGTTCTTAGCGTTGTGTAATTGGCTAAAATTCACGCCATTAGGGTTATAGATATTTCTTTCTAAATAATTAAGCATTTTTAAAGCGCTCTCTTCTAATTCGCCCTCTTTGTGTAAGTCTTTTCTAAACTTTTGATAACGGCTTAAATTTAAAATATCTTTTGAAGGCGTGATTTTATAGCTATCATCATAAACTTTAGCGATAACGCTATCTATCGCTTTAGTATAGCTTTCTTTAGTGCCTGTATCTAAATCGTTTAAAATGCCTTTAATATCGCTTTTTTGTAGGTTTAATTGGCTTAATTCGTTTTCTAAATTTTGAGTGGTTTTATTTAAAATATTTTTAAGCGTTAGATTAGCTTTGGGGCTTTCATTAGCCGCTTGGGTTAAAAAGGCGATGACATTACCTGTTTCATCAGCTCTTATAGCTTGTAAAAAGGCTTCTTGCTGCTCGCTGAATTTGTTTAATCTAATGCCTTCCATAATGGTATCATAGGCTTTGGTGGTTTTGCTCTCTTCGCCGTATTTGTTAGAAAAGTAGTTTCTAACGATGTTATCATCTTTGGGGTTTTGTAATTTAGCCTTTCCGCCGAAGTTTTGAGAAAACTTTTTAATCATCTCTTGGTCTTCTTTAGACATGCTATTTTCTATGATTTCAGCGGCTCGTTTGGTGTTTCCATTAAGCATTCTTTTAGCTAAACCATAGCCCCCACCTGTGGTTACATTTAAACCTAACTCGCCTAATTTAGCTAACGGCTTAACGCTGTTTTTAGCAAGCTTTCCTGCTCCTAAAGTCAAAGTATCGCCTGCTAAGCTTAATGCTCCTTCACTTAAAGCATGCTTTAAAATCTCGCTTACATTTTGCTCTCTATTTAATTGGTAGTTTGTAAGCATAGCATCTGTAGCACCCCCTGCGATAGCGCCTACACTACCGCCTAAAATACCACCCCCTAAAGCCCCTAAAATCCCTACATTTTTACCAATCTTAGCCCCTTGATAAGCGCCCGCTAGACTTCCTGCTAGAGAGAATTTATTATCAAAAATTGAGTTTAAAAAATTATCCACAAAGCCATCATTTATCTTATAGACTTTTTCGCCTTTAACTACAAATGGCTCATGTTTTTGATTATAAATCACATCATCAAAGCCTAAGCCCTTAGCAATGGTTTTAAACTCGTTTTTGTAATTTTCTCTTTGTTTTTCATCTTCAGCACTAAACATGCTAAAAAAGTCTTTATCACTTCTAATATTGTTAAAAGCATTCCAAGCTTTTTGAATCTCTTTAGTGGCTACTTTGGCTTTTTCTTTTTCTTTGAAGTCTTTTAATTGCTCTAGCTCGCTTTTGTCTGTGAAATAATCTATCGCATTGTTTAATAAGCCATTATCCGCTTTTATCAGCTCCTTATCACTCTGTGTTAATTCAGTGCTTTTTTTATCTAAAATAGCCTTTCTTTGAATGTCTTTGTTATAGTCTTCTTTGGCAATTTTAGTTTTATTGGTTTTTAAAGGATTAAAGATACTTGTTTCAGCCTTGTTGTAATAATCATCTTTTAAAGCTTTGGGTAAATTTTCATAATCTATTTTATTAGTGCTTGCTAAGTCTTTTAACTCCCCGATACTTTGTTCTCGCTTTTTAAAATCATCTGTTTGATAGCCTATAAAGCCTGCTAGTTGGTCTAATATGCCTAAGTCTTTAAGCTCTTTAGCTTTGGTGTCTAAGAGATTTAAAACTTCTTTTTTCTTAGCCTCAAAGTCGTTTAAGGGGGTTCTAGGTAAGTTAAAAGGGTTTGGCTTTTCAATAATAGGCTTAGTTTCTAACTCTTTAAGGGGCATTATAGGCTGATTTAAGGGGGTGCTTTTAGGGTTTAAAAGATTCTCTTGCATGCTCTTATCCTTTAAAAATAAACTAACTAGAATTAAAGCTAAAAACTAAAACACTTTTTAGGGTTA
>NZ_FZMR01000010.1 GCF_900198405.1 Helicobacter cetorum | reverse complement strand
AGGGGGTTAAGGGGGGTATTGTCGCAAAATACCCCCTATCCCCTTAAGAGAATAAGATTTTTTAAAGAAATAAAAGAAAAAGCAAAAAAATGAAATCTAAAAAACAAATTTCTTAAAAAATAAAAGAATTTAAAAACAAAACCTTAAACTATAAACTAAACAACGATTTAATGAATGCTAGAATTAGGGTTTAAGGCTTATTTTAAAAAAACTTGTTTTAATAGAGCTTTTTATATAATAAAGGGGCAATAATGAATAGCTCCCTTTGATAAAAGGATAAAAATGGAATTAGAACAATTACAACGATTGCAAAACATTGAACGCATTGTGCTTTCAGGCATTGTGTTCGCTAATGATAAGATTCAAGAAGTCCATAGCATTTTAGAGCCTAGCGATTTTTACTATCCGCCTAATGGCTTGTTTTTTGAAATCGCTTTAAAACTCTATGAAGAAAGATACCCTATTGATGAGAATTTTATCCGCCAAAAAATGCCAAGCGATAAGCAAATCAGCGAAGAAGATTTGCTCGCTATTTTTGCCGCAAGTCCTATGGATAATATTGAAGCTTGTGTAGAAGAGATTAAAAACGCTTCCATTAAACGCAAGCTTTTTAGTTTGGCTAATACGATTAGAGAAAAATCCTTAGAAAGCCAAGAAAAATCTAGTGATATTCTAAGTGCTGTGGAGCAAGAAATCTATGCTTTATTAAATGGTAGCACCATAGATGGTTTTAGGGATATTAAAGAAGTGCTTAGTAGCACCATGAAAATGATTACAGAAAACATGGAAAAAGGGAGCTTAGAAGTTACAGGTGTGCCGACTGGGTTTGCCCAACTAGATAGCTATACCACCGGATTTAATAAGGGGAATTTAGTTATTATTGGGGGGAGACCTGCTATGGGTAAAACCAGCTTGATGATGAACATGGTTTTAGCCGCACTCAATGATGATAAGGGGGTAGCGGTTTTTAGCTTGGAAATGGATGCAGAACAACTAGCTTTAAGGGCGTTATCGGATTTAACTTCTATCAATATGCATGATTTAGAAAGCGGAAGACTTGATGATAAAGAATGGGAGATTTTAGCCAAATGCTTTGATGATTTTTCTCAAAAAAAACTCTACTTCTATGATAAAAGTTATGTAAGAATAGAGCAAATCCGCTTGCAACTGAGAAAGCTTAAAGCCCAGCATAAGGACTTAGAAATTGCCTTTATTGACTACTTGCAACTGATGTCAGGGAGCAAGGCTAAAATAAATAGAGAACGCCATGAGCAAGTCGCTGAGATTTCAAGGGAGCTTAAAACTCTCGCTAGGGAATTAGGAATTTCTATTGTAGCGTTAGTGCAACTTAATCGTGCTTTAGAGAATAGAGATGATAAACGACCCATACTTTCGGATATTAAAGATAGTGGGGGGATTGAACAAGACGCTGATATAGTCCTATTTGTGTATAGGGATTATTGGTATAGGATTCAAGCTGAAAACAATAAAATAGACAAACTCAAAAGAGAAGGCAAGATTGAAGAAGCAGAGACTTTGCGTTTAAAAGTTGATGAAGAAAGGCGTCTTCACAAACAAAATGGCTCTATAGAAGATGCCGAAATCATTGTGGCTAAAAACAGAAATGGGGCTACAGGCACGGTTTATACACGCTATAACGCTCCGCTCACTCGCTATGAAGACATCTCTGTAGATACCACTCATTTAGAAGAGCAAGAAACCAAACTAAACATCATGCCCATTTGAAAAACACATCTTTTAAGGGGGCGTTTGATTTGCTAGAAACCCCCAAAGAATACTTAGTATGTTTTGTCATTTTAGGCTTGTTGTTTGTTTTTAATCTCTATTTAGAATATTCTCATTACAAAAAACTTGATTTTTCAAAGCCTATGAGTTTTAATGCCCAAATTTTATTGCAATACCCTAAAGTCAAAAATCAAAAATCCTATTTTGTCTTAAAGCTTAAAACCACTCAAGGTCATATTTTTTACACCACTACAAAAGAGCCTTTAAAAAACCTTCAATACCGCTACGCACAATTTTTTGGCAAAATAATGTCTTGTAATTTTTTGCAATCTTTAAAATCATGTTATTTTCACACCTATTCTTTTTCTTTATTGCATAAAAAAGATTTTAAAATGCGTTTGCGTGAGTTTTTAAACCATACGCATCAAAACGCCTTAATGCGTAATTTATATGGGGCGTTATTTTTGGGCGATAGTCTCAATAAAGATTTAAGAGATAGGGCTAATTCTTTAGGCATTAACCACTTACTAGCTATTAGTGGGTTTCATTTAGGTATTTTGAGTGCCACACTTTATTTTCTTTTTTCTCTCATTTATAAGCCCTTGCAAAATCGCTATTTTCCTTACAGAAACGCTTTTTTTGATGTAGGGGTTTTAGTGTGGGTTTTTATGCTAGGTTATTTGGTTTTATTAGATTTTTTGCCATCTTTTTTTAGGGCGTTTTTAATGGGCTTGTTAGGGTTTTTAACATGCTTTTTTGGCATAAGACTACTAAGTTTCAAGCTTCTAATCTTAGCGTGCTTAATAGCCATTACTTTACTCCCTAAATTACTTTTTAGCATAGGATTTTTGCTTTCTGTTAGTGGGGTGTGGTATATCTTTTTGTTTTTAAAGCATGCGAAAACTTTTTTTAAAAACCATTCTTTTTTAATGCGATTTATTCAAGCCATAAGTTTAAGCGTTTTGGTGTTTTTTAACATGCTTATTATTGTGCATGCCTTTTTCCCTATGTTTTCATTTTATCAACTATTTAGCATTCCTTTAGGCTTTGTTTTTGTGGTGTTTTTTCCTTTAAGCTTGTTCTTGCATATAGTCAATTTGGGGTCTCTATTAGATAATTTTTTAAGCACGCCTTTAGAAATTCCCACTATCTCAATTTATTCACCTTTATGGCTCTTAGGGGTGCATTTAGGCTTAACGCTTTTTAGTGTCCGCTTTTTTAAAGCCTATTTAAGCATGAATATTTTAAGCGTTGGCTTTTTCTTGTATTGTTGCTATCAATATATTATAATGCCTAGTTTAATTGTAGGGAATTAAGGGCTTAAAAAGCCATTTTTATTAGGAATTAAATCATTGATTAAAAAAATCACGCATAAAATCAAAGCCTTAAGTGAATTAGTCGCTCTAGAACACACGATATTTTCTAGCATGTTTTTATTTATGGCTATGGTTGTTAGCTCGTATCAAAAAAATCAAACGCTCTTTTTTGGTATAGAGATTTTAATCCTTTGCTCTTTAGCCTTATTGAGTGCAAGAAACTTTGCTATGGGGTTTAACCGCTTAGTAGATAGAGATATTGACAAAGATAATCCAAGAACCAAAAATCGCCCCAGTGTTGATGGCAGAATTAGTGTTAAAAGCATGGTTATTTTTAGTTTTTTTAACGCTCTTTTGTTTGTGATGGTGAGTTATTGTATCAATTCTTTAGCCTTTAAACTCTCTTTACCCTTTTTAGTGATTTTAGGGGGGTATTCGTATTTTAAACGCTTTTCTAGTTTGGCTCATTTTATCGTGGGTTTAGCACTAGGACTAGCCCCCATTGCTGGAAGTGTAGCCATTTTAGGAGCTATTCCTTTATGGAATGTTTTTTTAGCTTTAGGGGTTATGCTATGGGTGGCTGGATTTGATTTGTTGTATTCTTTACAAGATATGGAGTTTGACAAAAAAAGGGGCTTACATTCCATTCCAAGCAAATTGGGCGAAAAATGGTGCTTAAACCTTTCAAGACTCTCACACATTCTAGCTCTAATATGCTGGCTAGGTTTTGTGAAATTCTATGATGGGGGGATTTTTGCGTATTTGGGCTTAGGGGTTTCAGCCCTAATTTTGCTATACGAACAAATCTTAGTAACTAGAGATTATAAAAACATTCCTAAAGCCTTTTTTGTGAGTAATGGCTATTTGGGGGTTATCTTTTTTATCTTCATTGTTCTTGATGTGGGATTAAAACATGCATAACTTAGTTTTAAAATCTCAAGCCTTAGGGTTTCAAACCCGCCTAGTTCAATGCGATTTAACACTCTCTTATGAAAAGTTTATTCCACAAAGCAAACGCTCTGTAGCGATTTTAGAAGAATTTGAATTATTTAATTCTAGCTTTGATTTTTCACGCCTAAATGTTGAGAATGATACTTTAGAATTACTCAAAGCGATGTATTCTAAGCTAGAAAGACTAGAGAGCTTGCTTTTAAAAGAAAATTTGCTTGAATTAGAGCAAAGTAACCCTATTGTAGCCTTAGGGCATGGGCTAGTTTGTATGAAAAAAAATTGCTTTATAACGCAAGAAACTTACTATGGGCGTTGTTTGCTAGAAGCAAAAATACTAGCCTTTTTTGGTATAGCTAAAGATGAAAGTTTTTTAGAAATCACTCGCATGCATGCCTTAGATATTAGGCGTTATGATGCTTTTATTGTTAATAGTGAAAGAAAGGGATTAAAATTATGAATAGGAGTGATGATGTTATCTTCTAACGATTTGTTTATGATAGTTTTAGGGGCTATTTTACTCGTTTTAGTGTGCTTAGTAGGGTATCTGTATTTTAAAGAAAAAGAGTTTTATCATAAAATGAGACGCTTAGAAAAAACCTTAGATGAATCCTACCAAGAAAATTATGTCCATTCTAAGCGTTTGAAGGAATTAGAAGGGCGATTAGAAGGCATTGCTTTAGATAAAAACACTAAAGATGATGGTTCATTAAGAACGACTTTATCACATCTTTATAGTCAATTGCAAGAAATCCAAAAGTCTATGGATAAAGAGCGAGATTATTTAGAAGAAAAAATCATTATTTTAGAAAATAAATTTAAAGACATGGGGCATTATGTGGGAAGCGATGAAATCAATGAAAAACAAGTTTTAAAAATGTATCAAGAAGGCTATAGCGTAGGCTCTATTTCTAAAGAGTTTAAAGTGAGTAAGGGCGAAATTGAATTTATACTGAATATGGCGGGGTTAAAATAGTGGCTTTAAGCAACACTCTTTCAAGGGTTTTTGGCTCTTTTGCTTGTTATGAGTTTCCATCTTTTATTCAAAAACAAATCAATGCCCTTTATGTCAGAATCTTTAAAATTGATTTGAGTGAGTTTGAGCCTTTAGAAAATTATAAGAGCTTGAACGCTCTTTTCACTCGCTCTTTAAAAAAAGAACGCTTTTTTGATAAAACGCCCCATACACTCATTGCACCTTGTGATGCCTTAATCACTGAATGCAAAGCTTTAGAAAACAATCAAGCCTTACAAATTAAGGGCATGCCCTATTATGCGAATGAACTAGTCGGCGAGATTAATCCTATAAGCCCTTCCTTTTTCTATATGAATTTTTATCTCTCGCCTAAGGATTACCACCACTACCACGCCCCTTGTGATTTAGAAATTTTAGAAGCCCGTTATTTTGCTGGCAAATTACTACCAGTCAATATGCCTTCGCTATATAAAAACAAGAATTTATTTGTCGGCAATGAACGAGTGGTGCTTGTTACAAGAGATGTTAAGGGTAATAGGTTGTTTTTTGTAGCCGTGGGGGCGTTGAATGTGGGTAAAATGCGTTTTAATTTTGATAAAAATATTCAAACCAACGCTAAAACTAATTTCACACAAACTTACGCTTACACCCCCCCTATTAAGGTTAAAAAGGGGGAGAATTTAGGAAATTTTGAAATGGGTTCTACGATAGTCATCTTTGCTCAAAACATAGCCTTTAAAGAGCTAAAAGAACAATGTGTGAAGTTTGGAGAAAATATAGGGGAATTTAATGCAGACTAAAAAAGATTTAAAAGCTTCTATTTTAGAACTATTGAATGATTTAGACGCTCTAATAATCGCTCATTTTTATCAAAAAGATGAGATTGTAGAGTTAGCCCATCATGTGGGCGATAGCTTAGAGTTAGCTAAAAAGGCAAGTAAAAGCGATAAAAGTCTCATTGTGTTTTGTGGGGTGCATTTTATGGGCGAAAGCGTGAAAGCCCTAGCCCCTGAAAAACAAGTGATTATGCCAAAACTCTCATGCTGTTCTATGGCTAGAATGATAGATAGCCACTACTATAATAAAAGCATAGATTTATTAAGAGAGTATGGTATTAAGGAATTTTATCCTATCACTTATATTAATTCTAGTGCTGAAGTCAAAGCTAAAGTCGCACAGGATAATGGCGTGGTATGCACGAGCAGAAACGCCCCTAAAATCTTTGATTACGCCCTAAAACAGAATAAAAAAATCTTTTTTCTACCTGATAGGTGTTTGGGCGAAAATTTAGCCCTTGAAAATGGCTTAAAGAGTGCGATTTTAGGCGTGAATAGTAAAGAAGAAATAAAAAACGCTGATGTCATTTGTTATAACGGCTTTTGTTCGGTGCATCAACTCTTCAAACTAGAAGATATAGAGTTTTATCGCCAAAAATACCCAGATATTTTAATCGCTGTCCATCCAGAATGTGAGTCTAGCGTGGTTCAAAACGCTGATTTTAGCGGTTCTACAAGTCAAATCATAGAATTTGTAGAAAATCTAAGCCTAAATCAAAAAGTAGCCATAGGCACTGAAAGCAATTTAGTCAATCGCCTAAAAGCCAAACGCAATAACCAAAACACCTTTATTCTCTCTAGCACGCTCGCCCTTTGTCCTACCATGAATGAAACAACCTTAGAAGATGTGTTTGAAGTATTAAAAGCCTATAAAAACCATAGAGCTATCAACACCATTGAATTAAAAGATGAAGTAGCGTATTATGCCAAAATCGCTTTAACTAAGATGATGGAGTTATCATAATGAATATCAAAGCCTTTTTAGAACATGCCTTAAAAGAAGATTTAGGGCATGGGGACTTGTTTGAGAGAGTATTAGAAAAAGATTTTCAAGCCACAGCTTTTATTAGAGCTAAAGAAAATGGGGTTTTTTCAGGCGAAAAATACGCCTTAGAGTTATTAAAAATGACAGGCATTGAGTGCGTTAAAAGTATTAAAGACAAAGAGTGTTTTAAGCCCAAAGACACTTTAATGGAGATTAGGGGGGATTTTAGCATGCTTTTAAAGATTGAACGCACCCTTTTAAATATTTTGCAACATAGTAGCGGAATCGCTACTCTAACAAGGCGTTTTGTAGAAGCTCTAAATTCTAAAAAAGTGCGTTTGTTAGACACAAGAAAAACAAGACCCCTTTTAAGAGTGTTTGAAAAATATTCGGTGCTAAATGGGGGGGCAAGTAACCACCGCTTAGGTTTAGATGACGCTTTAATGCTAAAAGACACGCATTTAAAACATGTGAAAAATTTAAAAAGCTTTTTAGAACATGCCAAAAAGAGTTTGCCCTTTACGGCTAAGATTGAAATTGAATGCGAGAGCTTTGAAGAAGCCAAAAACGCTATGAGTGCGGGAGCGGATATTGTGATGTGCGATAACATGACAACCGAACAAACCAAAGAAATTGTGGCTTATAGAAACGCACATTACCCCTTTGTATTATTAGAAGCAAGCGGTAATATCTCACTAGATACAATCCATTCATACGCTGAAAGTGGGGTGGATGCTATTAGTGTGGGGGCGTTAATCCACCAAGCTACTTTTATTGATATACATATGAAAATGTCCTAAAAATGGACTTGGAGGCACATTTTTTTAAATGGCTCAAAAAAACGCCCATTGCTCAAGGGATAGGCGATGATGGCGTGGTTTTAAGCGCTTCTTTAAAAGGGCATTTTGGGGTTGTTCCTACAAGCCTTAAAGATAAGGTTTTGGCTTTGGATTTGTTTAGTGAGGGAGTGCATTTCAAAAGAGAGTGGTTTTCTTTAAAAGCCCTTGTTCAAAAAGCCTTTTTAGTCAATATTTCTGATATTTTATGCATGAATGCTATACCTAAATACGCTCTTTTAGGCTTGAGTGTGCCAAAAGATTTTGGCATTAAGGAATGGAAACTCTTGCAAGAGGGGATTGAAGAAGTGTGTTTAAAATGGAATATTAAGCTTATTGGGGGTGATACCATTACTTCTAATACTCTTAGTTTTGCGATTACTATGATAGGCGAAACTAGGGGGCGAGCGTTATATAGAAAAGGGGCTAAAAAAGGGGATTTGATTGTGAGTAGTGGTAGGGTTGGCTCTAGCTACAAGGCTTTGCATTCACTTTTAAGGGGAGGGAGTGCTTGTAAAAAATCTCGCTTTTTTCAGTTAGGTTTTAATGTAGATTTCTTTAAAAATTTGACTCGTTTTATCCGCATAGGGCTAGATATTTCTGATGGCATTTACACAGAATGTAATCGCCTCTCTAAACTCAATAAACTAGATTTTAGGCTGTTTAAAAAAGATGAGCGTTATAAGAGTGGCGAAGAATATGAATGGTTGTTTTGCTGTTCGCCTATTCATAAGGTGCATTTAAAGCGGTTGGCTAAACGCTATAGGGCTAAGATTGAAATCTTAGGGCATGTAAAAAGAGGGCGTTCAAGTTACAAAGAAAAGAAGTGGCATTAAGTTTTATCTCTTTTGTTTTTGTGATATTCATTAAAACTTGCTAGAATAGACACAAAAATTATTTTTAAAATCTATGGTTTGTGTTATAGGTTTTATATGAAATGGATGGTTATAGCAAAGATGACAAAGCAGTTGTTTAAGGGGTTGTTGGTAGTTTCTATGGGACTTTCTCTAGCTTTACATGGTGCAGAGGTTAAGGAAAAAAAGCCGGTTAAAGAGAATCCTCAAGAACTAGCTGCTAAAAGGGTTGAGGCGTTTAATCGTTTCACTAATGTGGTTTCAGAGATTGAAAAAAAATATGTGGATAAAATCAGTATTTCTGAGATTATGACAAAAGCTATTGAGGGTTTGCTCTCTAATTTAGACGCACACTCAGCGTATTTGAACGAAAAGAAGTTTAAAGAGTTTCAAGCCCAAACTGATGGCGAATTTGGGGGTCTTGGTATCACAGTTGGCATGCGTGATGGCGTTTTGACCGTTATCGCTCCTTTAGAAGGCACACCAGCGTATAAAGCAGGAGTGAAAGCGGGCGATACAATTTTAAAAATCAATAAAGAAAGCACGCTGAATATGAGTATTGATGATGCTATCAATCTTATGCGAGGCAAGCCAAAAACTCCTATTCAAATCACTGTAGTAAGGAAAAACGAGTCAAAGCCTTTAGTATTTAATATTGTAAGAGATATTATCAAAGTTAAATCTGTCTATGTGAAAAAGATTGAAAAGACCCCTTATTTATATGTGAGAGTTAATTCTTTTGATAAAAATGTAACTAAATCCGTTTTAGATGGCTTGAAAGCTAATCCTAAGGCTAAGGGCATTGTTTTAGATTTAAGAGGGAATCCGGGTGGCTTACTCAATCAAGCGGTAGGTTTATCTAATTTATTCATTAAAGATGGGATTTTGGTCTCTCAAAAAGGTAAAAATAAAGACGAAAATTTAGAATACAAAGCTAATGGCAGAGCTCCTTATGCGAATTTACCTATCGCAGTATTAGTTAATGGTGGCTCAGCGAGTGCGAGTGAAATCGTAGCTGGAGCGTTGCAAGACCATAAGCGAGCCGTTATTATTGGGGAAAACACTTTTGGTAAAGGAAGTGTGCAAATGCTCTTACCGGTCAATAGAAATGAGGCGATTAAAATCACTACTGCACGCTACTATTTGCCAAGCGGCCGCACGATTCAAGCTAAGGGTATCACGCCTGATATTGTGATTTATCCGGGAAAAGTGCCAGAGAATGAAAACAAATTCAGCTTGAAAGAGGCAGATTTAAAACACCATTTAGAGCAAGAGCTTAAAAAAGTTGATGATAAAAACTCTAATACTAAGAGTGCTAATAAAAATAATAAAAGCGAAGAAGAGCAAGATATTACGCCAAAAATGGTCAATAATGATATTCAGCTAAAAGTTGGCATTGATAGCTTAAAAACTTGGACAATAATAGATGAGACCAAAAAATAAAGAATAGAGTTTAATGGGAGTGTACTTGGAATGGCTACAAAAAAATATGGAAAGCTTTTTCAAGTTAAGCAAAGGGGCATTGTCATCACTGAGATTAAAAGCGGTTTGAGTGTTTTTTGTGCTAAGAAATTAGCTAAAAAGATTAGAAGTGTTTTAAGCCATACAATTAGTGCATCGATTAAAAGCATGGGTTTTAGAAGTGAGTTTATCGCTTATGCTTAAGCTAGGGTTTGGCTTATTTAATAGGAGTAGAGATTTTTTTGCTAGGGGGACTAGTCTTAATGTTTATTATTCTTGCAATAACAAGTCCTGTAAAAAGCTTGATATAAACCACTTTAAAAAATATTTAACCCATATTTTAGAACATGGATTTTTAGAGTGTTTGAGAGATTTTTGTGGGTTAAGGGGGAATGCGTGCAAGTAGAAGTGCGTATTTTCTTAAAAGAGGGTGTTTTAGACCCAGAGCTTAAGGCACTTGAAAAATCACTAGATTCTTTAGGTTTTAAGAGTATTAAAAAAATTGCTTTAAGCAAAAGCGTGTTTTTAGAATTGGCAACTACAGATAAGAAACAAGCCTTAGAAGAGGCAAAACAAATGGCAGAGAGGCTTTTAGCTAATCTTGTGATTGAAAACTATGAAGTGCTTTTAAAATAATGATAGTAATTTTAGAGTTTTTAGGCACAAATTGTCAAAAAGACATGAGGCGTGCGTATGATTTTGTGCAAGTTAATAGAGCTTGTAAAATTTCAAGCGTAGTAGTGGAGCATACGCAAAAATCTTTGCCAAAAGAAACGAGTCTAGTGGTTATTCCGGGTGGGTTTAGTTATGGGGATTATTGGCGTTCAGGTTGCATGGCAAGCCAAACACCTATCATGCGCTCAGTTTGTGCGTATGCGCATAATGGAGGGAGAGTTTTAGGAATTTGTAATGGTTTTCAAATCCTTACAGAAAGCAAGCTTTTAGAGGGGACTTTAATGAAAAATAAAGGCTTAAAATTTATCGCTAAAAGTCAAGAATTGCAAGTGGCAAACAATGATAACGCTTTTTTAAAGGATTATAGCCCTTATGAAAAGATTGTATTGCCTATTGCGCATGGAGAGGGGAATTTTTATGCGCCTAAAGAAACTTTGGAACGCTTAGAAGAAAACAAGCAAGTTTTGCTCCGCTATAGCGATGATGTGAATGGCTCTTTAAATCATATTGCTGGCATTTGCAATAAAGATAAGAATGTTTTTGCGCTCATGCCTCACCCTGAAAGGGCTGTTGGGATTAATCAATCTTTGCAAACACCCTCTATAGATGGGGTTAGAATGCTTTTATCTTTGCTTGAGGCGTATTAAAATGCGAATAGTATGGTTTTTAGTGGCTCTTTTTGTGGGGTTTATGCGTACAGAAACGCTTGATGAAAAAGAAGAAGATGTCAAAGCTAAAGTGGTCTATGTGAAAGCTGAAAATTTAGAGACTTTAGAAAACACACCCGTTTATGTGGGGCAAACCATTGCAGTTGCTTATAGTTTATTGCTATTTGATGCGCAATTTTTAGAGGCTAAGATTGAGGGAGAAATCAATAAAGACCAACTAGAGCTTGTCAATAAGATGCCTAAATGGAGAGGGGTAGAAAAGGAGCTGTTTAAGGCGACCTATTACTATAAGATTAAGGGCATTCAAGCTAGTATTCCTGCTTTAAAGGTCAGCGCTTTTTCTAATAAAGATAAATATATAGATTATTCTATAGCCCCTAGCATTGCTTTGCAAGTAACAGATTTATCTCAAAATTCTCGCTATGCAGGAGTGATGGCGCAAAATTTAAAGGTCGTGCAGTATAAGACTAAGGATTATGATAATGAGCATAATATTTTGGTTATGGAACTAGCTTTTAAGGGGGCAAATTGGGAGAGTTTTACGATTAAAGAGGCTATTAAGCAAGGCTTTGATAATTCGTCTTTGGCTCAAAGCAAGGCTAAGGAGGGGAGCGTAATTTATTATTGTGTGTTGCCTAAAAAAATCCAAAGCCTTTCCTTTGATTATTTTTCATTAGAAGATAAGAGTTTTAAAACCTTGCATTTTTCAGTTGTGCCAATCAATGATGCGATTAATGTGCAAAGCGAATTAGTTCCTAAAAATAATTTTTTAGTGTTTTTTAATGTGGCTTTATTAATCTTGTGCGTGTTTTTCTTGCTACTCTTTCTTTTTTTAGGTCGCAAGCTTATTTTCTTATTGCTTGGGGTATTGTGCTTAGGTTTTGCGCTTTATAATTTATTGTTCCAACAGCGTTCGGCTACTTTATTAGCTCAAAAAGAAATCCGCATTCTTCCTACGCAAAATTCTACGATTTTGGGCATTTCTAAGAGTGAAATGCCTATTAAAGTGATTGGTTCACACCAAGATTATTATAAAATTATGACAACACATGAGCAAATAGGATGGGTTAAACGCCATGACATCAAATAAACCAAGAGCCATTTACAGAGCTTTAGTAATCGCTATAGGACTAGCTATTATCATTATTTTTAACTATTTTAATCGCAAGAATAATAACGCTCGTTCTACTCGCAGAGGGTGTCGTTCTTTTTTTCCTTTAACGGGTGTTACTTTAGAAAAAATTGGTGCGTTTGATAGGGAGGCAAGACTGATTGTATTAAACCATCAAAGCTTGCTAGATATTATTTATTTAGAGGCTTATCACCCTGAAAATATCTGTTGGATTGCTAAAAAGGAGCTTGGAGAAATCCCTTTTTATGGGCATGCTTTAACAGATACGCAGATGATTTTAATAGACAGAGAGGATAAAAAAGGGTTAGTTTCATTACTCAAAGAGAGCAAGCAAAAATTAGATGAAGGACGGCCTTTAGTGATTTTTCCTGAAGGTACTAGAGGTAGGGGGCAAGAGGAGTTTTTACCTTTTAGACAAGGGGCTAAAATCATTGCTGAAAAATTCCAGCTTAAAATCCAACCAATGGTCTTAATCAATTCTCGTAAAATATTTAATTCCAAGCCCTTAGAGGCTTTTAAGGCACGCACTCGTTTAGTGATGATGGATAGTTATACGCCTGATTTTAGCTCTAAAAATTGGTATGAGGAACTAGAACAAAAAATGAAAGAAGAATATTTAAAGCATTATCATGAGCTCAATGCTAACGAAAGCTAAACTCACTCTATTATGGCGTGAATTTCTTCAGGGTGAATTTAAAAAGCCTTATTTTTTAGAGATAGAAAGGCGTTATTTAGAGGCCCTAGAGCGTTCAAGCTGTATTTATCCTATAAGCACTAATTTATTTCAAGCTTTGAACTTAACGCCCCCACATGCGGTTAAAATCATTCTTTTAGGACAAGACCCCTATCATTCCACCTACCTAGAAAATGGTATTGAATTGCCTATAGCTATGGGCTTAAGTTTTAGCGTAAATGCTAAAGCACCCATTCCACCAAGCCTAAGAAATATTTATAAGGAATTGCACGATAGCTTAGGTGTTCCAATACCTAAAAGTGGGGATTTGAGTGCATGGGCTAAAAGAGGCATGTTGTTATTAAACGCTGTTTTGAGCGTAGAAAAAGGCAAGCCAAATTCGCATAAACATATGGGTTGGGAGCAATTTAGCGATAGGATATTAGAACGCCTTTTTGAAACTAGGGAGCGTTTGATTGTGGTGTTACTAGGTAAAATCGCTCAAAAAAAGAGCGCTTTTATTGATAAAAAAAGCATGTTGTTTTAGAGGCTCCTCACCCTAGCCCTTTAGCAAGAGGTTTTTTAGGGAGTGGGGTTTTTGTGCGTTTGCAAGAGGCTCACAGAGAAATTTATGGCAAGGATTTTGATTTTAGCTTGTAAGCCAGTTTAGGGCTTGAGGCTTAATGAATAGGGCGAGCAGATGTGAATAAAAAACATCATTAACGCTTTTGATAAGGACATGCTAAAGACAATAAAAACTAAGCTTTCATAGAGTAGCGTTATAATATTTAGTGGTTATTTCTGTATTTTTTCAATTTTTTATTTAGTTTTGTCTGTAGTTTAAGAATGGTTAATTTAAGTCTAATTGTGCTAAAATAGCGTATTTTTAGGATAAAGGGGACACTATCAAAACGCCAATTAAAATCGCTATAAACGGAACCGGACGCATAGGTTTGTGTGCAATAAGGGTAGCTAGTCAAAGAAAAGATATAGAAATTGTAGCTATCAATTCTACTGCTGAGATAGAAACTCTTTTGCATTTGCTACGCCATGACAGCGTGCATGGGCATTTTGAGGCTAGTCTCAATGAGGATAACACGCTTAGTATCGGACATAGTAAAAATATTTTAGTGTTGAGTGAGCGAGATATTAACAAGCTTGATTTTTCTGTAGCCAAAGCTGAAGTGGTTATAGAATGCACCGGAAAATTCAATTCTCTAGATGCCTCTCAAGCACACCTAAAAGATAGCGTTAAAAAAGTGGTTATTTCAGCTCCAGCAAAAAATACGCCCACCTTTGTCTATGGAGTAAATCATACAGATTATCATAACGAAAGCGTGGTTTCTAACGCCTCTTGCACGACTAATGCTACTGCTCCGGTATTAAAAATCTTAGATGAGGCTTTTCATATAGAAAACGCTCTTTTAACCACTATCCATAGCTACACCAACGACCAAAACCTTTTAGATACCAAGCACAAAGACATCCGCCGAGCTAGAGCGGCAAATCTTAATCTTATTCCCACAAGCACCGGCGTGAGTAAAGCTATTTCGCTAGTTTTACCGCATTTAGGTCCTAAAATTAGTGGACTTGCCATTAGAGTGCCTACGCCTAATGTGAGCTTAGTAGATTTGTCTCTTACTTTTAGTCAATCTGTTAGCAAAGAAAGCATTCAGCACGCATTCAAGGAGGCTTGCAAGAATGAATTTAAGGGGCTTGTAGGCATTGATGAAGAAAAGCTTGTTTCAAGTGATTTTATTTCTTCGCCCTTAAGCGCGATAGTGATTGATGACCAAATTATTATCTTAGGAGAAAAAAACGCTAAGGTATTGGCGTGGTATGATAATGAAATGGGCTATAGCGAGCGTTTAATTGATATGGCACAATATATCGCACGGAAATAAAAAGGGGTTTTAAGTGTTGTGTTTTCGCTCTTATTATGATTCTAAAATCTCTCAAAAGCGTTTAGATGAATTATTTAGAGCGCTTGTTAATGAGCGAGAACTTCAAGTGAGTGGCTACTACCGCTTGCCTTATGTGATAGACGCCCTAGAAGATGCCAAAGAATACGCTTTTAAAAATTCTAAATTTTTAAAAAATATAAAAAAGCTTGTGGTTTTAGGGGTTGGAGGGAGTTCTTTAGGCTTAAGAGCGATTGATAAAATGCTTAAAAGTTTGCATAGGCGTAAAGACATTCAATTAGTATTCTTGGAATATACCGATGCAATTAGTATCACTCAATTAAAACTAGACATTAAAGAATGCTTGTTTTGCGTGATTTCAAAAACAGGCACCACGATTGAAACTTCTAGCTTAATGAAATACGCCATGCAACGCTATGATTTATTGAGGCATAAAGAGCATTTATTATTCATTACTGATAAAAATTCTGCCTTGCATGGTTTGGGTAAAGATAAAGAAATTACTACTATTACGATTGATAAAGATATTGGGGGGCGTTTTTCAGTGCTTTCTAGTATTGCCTTAGTGCCTCTATATTTGCTTGGATACCATATAGAAGAGCTTTTAAAGGGTGCGAGATTTTTTATGGATAGTTTTTTTGAACACCAAGAAAACCATCTCTTAAATAAAGCATGCCAGCTCTTTGATGATTCTTTAAAATACCCCATGCACGCACTCTTTTCATATTCGGATATTTTTAGAGGGTTTAACGCATGGTTTGTGCAATTAATAGGGGAATCGCTTGGTAAAATCAATGCGCATGGTAAAAAAGTGGGTTTGACCCCCCTAGCCCTTATAGGCAGTAGCGACCAACATTCGTTTTTACAACTTCTAAAACATGGGCCAAAGGATAAGAGTGTAACATTTTTGAGTTTGTGCCAGAATTTGCATTTGGAATTTGATGAGCCGTTAGTGCCTAGTTTGAATTTGCCTTATTTTGAAAATACCAACTTTGTCAATCAAACGAGTTTTACACGCCTTTTAGATTTGCAAAAATTAGCCACTCTAAAGAGTTTGATAGAAGAAGGCTTGCTAGTAGATTGTATTGAAATAGCCGAACTAGGCGAAAAAAGCGTGGGAATGCTCATCGCTTATTATGAGTTATTGACTTCAGCGCTTGGGATTTTATTTGAAGTCAATGCCTATGACCAGCCGGCTGTGGAATTTGGCAAAGCGTATTTAAAAGAAATGTTTTCATTACAAAATTAAAAAGGATTTTTATGTTAGCTAAAATAACTTTTATGCAAAGCGTTAAGAATATCCAAGAGGTGGATATTAAGAATAAGAGAGTGTTAATTAGGGTGGATTTTAATGTGCCTTTAGATGAGAATCTTAACATTACTGATGACACTCGCATAAGAGAGAGTTTGCCAACCATTCAGTTTTGTATAGATAATCATGCAAAAGATATTGTGTTGGTCAGTCATTTGGGTCGTCCTAAGGGTGTTGAAAGCCGTTTGTCTTTAAAGCCTTTTTTAAAGCGTCTTGAGAGACTCTTAAGCCAAGAAGTGCGTTTTGCACAAAATTTGGAGCAAGTCAAGCGGTTTTTAGAAGAGCCAAGCACAAATTCTAGGATTTTTCTTGTAGAAAATATCCGTTTTTTAAAGGGCGAAGAAGAAAATGATGAAAATTTAGCCAAGGAGTTAGCGAGCTTGTGTGATGTGTTTGTTAATGATGCCTTTGGCACAAGCCACAGAAAGCATGCCAGCACTTATGGGGTAGCTCAATTTGCTCCTATAAAAGTAAGTGGATTTTTGCTTAAAAAAGAAATTGATTCTTTTAATAAGGCGTTTAACCATCCTTTACGCCCTTTGCTTTTGATTGTAGGCGGAGCAAAGGTCAGCTCCAAGCTTACTTTGTTAAAGAATATTTTAGATTTGGTTGATAAACTGATTATTGCGGGGGCGATGAGCAACACTTTTTTAAAAGCTTTAGGGCATGATGTGCAAGATTCATTAGTTGAAGATGGCTTGATAGAAGAGGCGCTAGATTTACTAAAAAGTGCGAAAGAAAAGAAAGTCAAAGTCTATTTGCCTATAGATGCTATTACAACTGATGATATTTTAAATCCTAAAGAGATTAAAATATCGCCGGTTCAAGACATCGCACCTAAGCATAAAATTGCAGATATTGGTCCAGCAAGTGTCAAGCTGTTTTCTGAAGTGATAGAAAGTGCACCTACCATTATATGGAATGGTCCTTTGGGCGTGCATGAAAAGCAAGAGTTTGCTAGAGGGACAACTTTTTTAGCCCATAAGATTGCTGATACTTATGCGTTTTCATTGGTAGGGGGTGGCGATACGATTGATGCTATCAATAGGGCTGGCGAAAAGGATAATATGAGTTTTGTTTCTACGGGCGGTGGGGCGAGTTTAGAACTTTTGGAGGGTAAGATTTTACCTTGTTTTGAAGTGTTAGACCAGCGCCATTGACCTTTTTTGCAAGGAGAGTATATGGTAAATGTGTTTTTTAAACGCCAAGAATTTGTTATTAAGAAACGCTTTAATGATTTTAATGGCTTTAATATGGAAGAAAAAGAGGTCTTATGGTTTGAGCTTATCAACCCCACTCCAAGCGAATTAAGAGCCTTGAGCCAACAATATTCTATGGATTATGAGGCAGATGAATCTGAGCGTGTTTCTTTGGTAACTAAATATTGGGAAGACAGCTCAAGTGTAACTATTAACGCGCTTTTTGTCAATCAAGATGATGGAGATATGTTTCATGTAGAAACGACCACTTTCATTTTAGCACACAACATTCTTTTTACCGTATATTATGGCACTTTGCAAATTTTTAATGAAATTCAAAAAAAGGTCTTAGCTAGTCCTAAGAAATTTGAAAATGGCTTTGATGTGCTTGCAAAAGTTTTTGAGGCGTATTTTGAAAGAGGGGTGGAATACCTAGAGTGGATTCACAAGCAAACAAGCTTGCTAAGAAAAAGCATTGTGTTTAGAAAGACTTCATGCACGCATGATGATGTGCTAGTGCGTTTATCCAATTTGCAAGAATTTAATATGGCATTACGCAATTCTTTATTTGATAAGCGTAGGGTTATTACCGCATTATTGCGTAGCGATAAGGTGGATAAAGACACTAAGAATAACTTAAATATCATTATGAAAGATTTTAGTTCTTTAGTGGAGTCTGCAACGGTCAATCTCAATTCATTAGATAATATTCAAAACTTATTTGCCTCTCAAGTGAATGTAGAGCAAAACGAGATAATTAAGGTCTTTACCGTTGCTACAATGGCGATGATGCCCCCCACTCTCATAGGAACGGTTTATGGCATGAATTTCAAATACATGCCCGAATTAGAATGGCAGTATGGCTATCTTTTTGCGCTCATTATTATGGCGATTTCTACGATTTTACCCGTGATTTATTTTAAGAAAAAAGGTTGGCTATAGGTTTTATGGGAAATCTTGGCACACTGCTAGACGCTCTTTCTGCCATTTTTCTTACTTGGCATGGCGTTCTTTCACTCCTTACACTCACGCTTTTAGAGATTGTTTTAGGGATTGATAATATTATCTTTCTAGTTGTGATTGTTAGCAAATTGCCAAAGCATCAGCAAGATAAGGCACGCATTTTAGGGCTTTCTTTGGCCATGCTAACTCGCATCATGCTTTTGGGGGCATTGTTTTGGGTAAGCCATTTAGAAAAGCCTTTATTTTCAATCGCTACAATCAGCTTTTCTTGGCGTGATGTTGTGCTAGTTGTTGGGGGTATTTTTTTGATGTATAAAGGGCTTATGGAGTTGAAGTCTCAAGCTTTCTTAAGTGAAGAGAGTTATCAGACTAAGGCGTTAGGATT
The DNA here is from genome assembly GCF_900198405.1 of Helicobacter cetorum. Lineage (GTDB taxonomy): Bacteria > Campylobacterota > Campylobacteria > Campylobacterales > Helicobacteraceae > Helicobacter > Helicobacter cetorum_C. The sequence goes on along the minus strand of NZ_FZMR01000010.1, from coordinate 45,694 downwards.
TTTTGTAACTTTAATAGAAATCATGCTCCTTGATATAGTCTTTTCATTAGATTCAGTGATTACGGCAGTAGGCATTGCCAAGCATTTGGAAGTTATGGTTTTAGCGGTAGTATTAGCCGTAATTGTGATGTTATTTTTTTCTAAGATAATTGGAGATTTTATTGAAAAATACCATCGTGTGAAGACTCTAGCGTTTGTCTTTTTATTTTTTGTGGGACTAACTCTGATTTTAGAGGGAGTGCATGTGCATATCAATAAGAATTATTTATATGTAGGCATAGGGTTTGCATTATTAGTGGAGTGCTTAAACATCTTTATAGAAAAACAACAAAATAAAACATAAAAGAGTAGCCACAAAACTACAGAAAGCCAATCAATAAGCCTAGTTTCTTATTATTGCTTTATAAATTGCTTGTCTTTTAAGGCATTTGAATGAGATTTAAACGCTTTTAAAAATAAGAGTTGGTTGGGGCAATCAACTCTTAAAAGCTTTTCTAGCTGTCTTCTTTGAGAGTGTAAGCAATAGGAATTTTTAAATGCACAGCTTCTTCAGGTTTAGGAAACAAGCTTGCAGCGTTTTTAACTGCCTCTAAAGCCGCATGGTTTAAAATCTCGCTAGTATTGCTTTTAACGATTTTAATATCTGTTACACTGCCATCTAAATTAACAATGAAACTCACCAGCACTTCACCTTCAATCCCTCTGATTTGTGCCATTCTTGGATAGCGGTTTTTAGATGAAATTGCCATTTGAATCTTCATCAAAAATTCATCGTTGACACCGGGGTTATAGGCTTGAGCCTCAGAGGTTGCACCCTCAGAAGTTTTGTTAGACTGCTCTTCTTTTTTCTTGTCTTTTATAGGGTCTTTGGTAGCCGTTTTTTGAGGGGCTGTTTCTTCCTTGGTCTCCTTTTTAGGTTCTTCTTTTTTAGGCTCCTCTTTCTTGGGTTCTTCTTTTTTAGGTTCTTCCTCTTTTTTTGGCTCAGGTTTTGGAGTGGGCTTAGGCTCAGGCTTAGGCGTTGGTTTTGGAGTGGGTTTAGGTTTTGGTGTTGGCTTGGGTTTGGGCTTAGGCTTAGGGGTGGGTTTTGGCTTTTCTTGTTTCTTTGGGTCTTCTTTTTTAGGCTCTTCTTTGGGTTTAGCAGATTCAGCGTTAGTTTTTACATTAGAATTGGTGTTAATGCTTGCTAAACTCATTGTAACCTTAGTTGTGCCAGCTTGAGCTAGAGCCATAGGGGCATCTTCGCGCAATAAAAAATAGGCTAAACCCCCAGCATAGAGTAAAAAAGTGATGATAAAGCCCGAAAGGGTTGAAACCTTAATGAGCTTGTGTGGAGATAGAGAAGTTTTCATGGTTATGCTCTTTTAAAATATCCATAATGCTAATGAAAGTCTCAAAGCGTGAATTTTTATCGCTCTTCAAGTCCACAAGGGTTTTTGGGTCAGCTTGCTTGATAATTTCTCCGAGTGCCTCTAAGGTTGTAGGCTTATCATCTACAAAAAGACCATCATGTTCATCTACGGAAATAACAATGACTTTTTGCTCGCTTAGCTGGGATTTTTCAGCGCTTTTGGCACTAGGAAGATTAACTTTAATTTTGCCTTGAGCGATAAAAGTAGAAACGCTTAACACAATCGCTAGTAGCACTAGCATGATGTCAATAAAGGGGACAATATTGAGTCCATCACCTCGCTTGATACTTTTCATTTTGTCATAATCCTAAATTTTTCGCTCAAAACATCAGACTTTCTAAGCAAGCAGTTATAAGCAATCAAAGTAGGAATAGCTACAGCAAGACCTAGGGCCGTCGCCTTTAAAGCCAAAGAGAGACCGACCATAATCGTTTTAGCATCCATGCCACCACTAACGCCCATATCATAGAAAGTTACCATAATTCCTAGAACCGTTCCTAATAATCCCACATAAGGTGCGTTTGAATAAATCACATAAAGAATAGTCAAATTCTTAGTTAAATCAATATTAAGAGCATCAATATCTTGGTAGGCGTTTAACTTAACTTTAGAATAAAAAATAATTCTCTCAATAACAAACCATACCGCTAAAAAGCTTGCAATTCCAAGTGCAACAAACACGAAAAGATCTACATAATCTTTCAATAATTGAACTGAAAAACCTTCTCCCATAAGAAAGCTCCTTATTTTTTGAAATTTAAAGACCATAGTCAAAGCATAGATGCTCAAAAACACAAAGGATAGCATTGAAACAAAATATTCGCATAAATGCTTTAATAATGATAGAAAATACTAGGTTGTTTATTATATTGATTTAATAATAACAAGTCAATAACAACCGATTTGATAATTATAACCAATTTTAAAAACTAAGCAAACTACCATTTTACAACTACAATCAGTATTACTTAAAATATTATTAGATTATTCTAAACAAATGGTTTTTAAAAAATGATTAAGTTGGAGTTAATATAAATTTAGTAGCATGCAAGTGGTGTCTTAAGCATTGGGTAATAAGCAAGACATTAGAGTTGGTCGGCATAATCGGCATAATTAAGGAGATAAATTTTATTTTTAATAAAATTTGTTTTTAGTGTTGATTTTAGTTAGAATAAAGAAGAGCTTTTGGCTTAGAAAGGGGCTTTTATGGATACACATTACAAAGAAGATTCAACGATTCGTTTTTCAGTTTCTTTACAACAGAATTTGTTAGATGAATTAGACAATCGTATTATTAAAAACGGCTATTCATCTCGCTCAGAATTAGTGCGCGATATGATTAGAGAAAAGCTAGTAGAAGATAGTTGGAAAGATGGCGATCCTAGCGAGGAAGATAAAATCGCTGTTTTAGTGGTGATTTATGATCATCATCAACGAGAGTTAAACCAGCGCATGATAGACATTCAGCATGATAGCAACACCCATGTATTATGCACCACTCATGTTCATATGGATACACATAATTGTTTGGAAACGATTATTTTAAAGGGAAGTTCTAGTGAAATCCAGCGTTTGCAACTAGAGATTGGGGGGTTAAAGGGTGTAAAGTTTGCCAAATTGACCAAAGCGTCTAGCTTTGAGGCTAGTGAGTAGTTTTTGCAATCAATAGATTTAAAACTTAAGGGGAGCGAGATAGCTCTCTATGGGGGGAGCTTTGACCCCTTGCATAGAGCGCATTTAGCCATTGTTGAGCAAACTTTAGAATTACTGCCTATAGCCCAACTGATTGTTTTACCAGCCTATCAAAACCCTTTTAAAAAACCATGTTTTTTAGATGCAAAAACTCGTTTTAATCAATTAGAAAAGGCTTTAAAAGGTTTTGAAAGAGTTATTTTGAGCGATTTTGAGATTAAGCAACAGCGTGCTGTGTCAACGATAGAAAGTGTGCGTTATTTTCAAGAGATTTTTGAGCCAAAGACGCTTTATTTAGTGATTGGAGCGGATTGTTTAGCTAGTTTGCCCTCATGGAAAAACGCTACAGAGCTTTTAGAAAAAGTTGAGCTAGTGGTTTTTGAAAGAATTGGTTATGAAAAAGTAGAGTTTAGGGGGCTTTATTTTCCTTTAAAAGGCATTGATGTGCCTATTTCATCAAGTGCGATTAGGGCTAATCTAGCAAGACTTTAAGCGTATTTTTGATGCGTTTTGATATGGCGGTATGCCTCTTGAATGATAGCAAAGCGCTTGGCATACAAGGCTTTTTGTTCTTTATGGGCATGCAAATCAGGGTGGTAAGTTTTAGCAAGCTCTAAATAGCGTTTTTTAACAATATCAAAATGCTCGTGCTTGATAAAGCCTAGCGTTTTATAGCATTCTTTCAGTTTTCGCTCTGCCATAGTGGTATAGCTCTCATTATCAAAGCCGTTAGGATGGCTAAAATGCAAGCATACATTATGCACGATTTTATTTTCATTGAGCGTTAGCACTAATTCCCAAAAGCGTTCCGTGCTACCTCTAGTATGCAGTTCGTTATCGGCGTCTAGGACTATATAGGGGGCAAACCTTTGGCATAAGAAACGCTTGGCAATAGGGTGTTCAGTGATAAACAGCACATATTCCACCCCAAAAGCTAAGACTTTAATTTCAGCGTTTTCTAAAAGGGCGTTTTCTTTAATGATTTTAATGCGTATAGGCAAATGGCTTTTTTGTAACACCACATCAAGTGAGTGTTCGCTGATATCTTTATTATGCTCGCATTCAAGGGCGTGATAGACCCAATTAAGCAAGTAATTTTTCTTAAAGCATTCTGTATCGTTTAAAATCAATAAAGATGAAGAGAGCATGTGGCATTGGCTAAAATGCTTTTTGGCGTATGCTAAAACTTTTTTAAGCAAGGAATGGTCATTTCTTAGCGAAATTTGTGTGTAATTCGCCAACAATTCAATTTTTGCCATTTAGCTTTAAAACTCCCTAAAAATTTTACTCAAAGTTTAATTATATCTAATCTTAAAATATATAGCGCATACCAAGATTACCCATAGTGCTAATGTTAGTATAGCTAAGATTAAAGCGCATGCCAACACCTAAGTTCACATATAATGAACGCCACAAACGCATTTCGCCTCCGGTAGTGAGATTAGCAAAAGTGCCATAAGCTTGTCCATTTCTATAACTCAATGAATTTTCCCCTACAAAACGCACGACCTTATCGCCCAAAGAATGCAAGAATAAATCCCTACTAACCCCAGCAATAACAAAATAATAAGAATTTTTTCCATAGTAATGGCGTGTTTCTAACGCAAGCTCTAAATCTAAAACTTGTTTGTTAGCGGGGTCAGCACTAATTTTAAACTGCTCATAAAGGGGGTCAAGTTTCTTGCCTAGCAGTTGGCCCACGCCAATGTAATAATAAGTCAATCCTACTTGAGGTTTAATAACAATGGAGCGGTTTTTCAATAAAAAATCATAGCCATAATTGCTTGCAATTTGAGTGGTGTAAGTGTTGTAATCATATTGTTGGTTTAAGGCAGAGAGAATGCGGTTGTTAGAAAATAATTGGGCGTTATTCCCCCCATAAGTTTCATTGATTCTAAAAGTTAATTCTTGGCGTTTGAAAAATTTCCTTGCATAAAGCCCTACGCTCACATTATTACCATTATTATGCGTTAAACTCCCTCTAAAACTGCTATACGCATAAGCAATATAACCCCCTAAAATAGTGTCTTTAAACAAGCTATCTGCACCGATATTCATTCCATAAAGAGTGCCTGAGCCTTGAGGAATCAAGCTAACCCCACCAATAGCGCTTGCCCAAAGATTATAGCGGTATTTTTTAGGAGGTTTATAAGCGATAAGAGACAAAATATTTTGATTAGAAGAGCTTGCTAAGCGTTCGTTTTTATAACGCTCAATGCTTTCATCAAATTCAAAAGGCACTCTAGCGTTAAAATCAGAGAGCTTGACTAAACGATTCATTTGGTCAATGTAAGTATTAGTTTGCAAATCTTGGGTGGCTTGGGATTTTAAAGAAGTGTTAGAGATTTGTTCTAAAGCGTTGTCTAAGTCTCTAAGGATTTTTTCTAAGGCTTGCACGCTAGTGGTTTTGAGATAAGAGGGAGCAAAAAGAGGGCTATGAGCCTCTACAATAAGCTGATTAAGCCAACTTAACCCTTGATTACCTCCTAAAGATTTAATACTATCTAGGGCTTTTTGACCCATGATTTCTTTAATGTATTGCGAGATATTAGGAGCGTTAGAAGTCAAACTAGCATTACCGATAGCCACACGGATTTGATTGTAGCCTAGACTTAATTCCATCGTTTCATTTTGAGAATTAGTAAAACGCACAATCAGTCCATTATCTAAAATTTGAACGCTTTTATTATCATAAGTAAGCTTGCCATCAGTCCATGTTAAGTGGTGGTTGTTAAAATCTATGAGCGTATAGAGTTTTAAATAGTCTTTGAGATTAGACATAACATTAGCGCCATTTAAAAAGTAGTTGATGCCTTGCTTGGCGTTTAAAAGCGTGTAAGTGGTGTTATTAGCGTTGAGATTAAAGTTTAAAAAGGCCTTATTGGAAGAGGCATAGATATTAGCTTGCTTATTAGTGCTTAAAGTAGCGTTGTTGCTAAGCGAGAGATTAGCCCCACTAGAGAGAGTGAAATTACCTTGAATATCTTGGTTGCTTTGTAATGACATAGATTGTAAGATATTAAGATTATTGGCTTGCAAAGTGGCGTTAGCGCCTAAAGAAAGGTTGCTAATAGTTGCATTAGTATTAAAGGTAGTTTGAGCGTTAGAATTAATGCTCCCCTTATCAATAAAATTTTTAGCTGTGATTTGGATAGAGTTGTTTTGAGCGCTGATAGTGCCTTGACTTACGCTAAGATTATTGCCTTGAGAATGAATGTTAATACCATTACTAGCATTAATACTTTGGATTTGTATGTTAGAAAGAGCATTAGATTGCAAATTCAAAGTCCCACTAGCATTTTGAAAATTAAAGCTCGTCTTAGGGCTAAAATTCAAACTTTTAGCGCTTTTAAAATTGATTGTGCCTCCATTAGTGAAATTAAAGCTGTTAGTCCCTAGTATGTTTAAATCATTGGCGTTGCTTGTGAAATTTAAAGTTCCGCCATCGCTATAATTAAACGAGTTAGTCCCAGAGAAATTGAGCGCATTAGCGCTAAAGCTGATTTGTCCGCCATCTTTGAGAGTGAAAGAGTTTGTTTGGCTAATGTTTAGGGTATTAGCTTTAAAGTTAAAGCCTCCGCCACTATCATCGCTAAAAGAAGAATTGAGAATTTGGAGTGCTTGGTTGGAACTAAAAGTTTCAGAAGAAGAATATAATCCCACATAGCCATTTGTGATGGTGGCTTGATTAAGTGTAAGGTTTTCGCTCGCCTTAAAGCTGAGATTAGCTGAACCTCCTGTATTAAAGCTATTGCCCGTTACTAAATGATTGGTAAAAAAGATGTTTTGAGCGCTAAAAGAACCTGTAATTTTACCCGTTAAGCCACCTTGCAACCCTGTCCCTCCAAAACGAATGGTGCCTTGAGTTTTGCTCGTAGTTGCTTGATTATTTCCTATAACCAAAGTGCCATTGTTGGCATTGACATTAAAGCTCCCACCACCTAAGCTATAAGTAGTTAGAGTGTTTCCGCTCTGCCCGCTTTGATTGGGGGCATTAGGGTCAATATAGTAAATGCCTTTTTGTGAATGAGTTTGATTAGTAAGGTTATAGACGCCATTCCAAACAGATTGAGATAATACTTTTGGGGTTGGGGCAATGGGCGTTGGTTTTGGCATTGGTGTGGGTTTTTTAGTAACCCCTAAAAACTTGGTTTTAATAGAATTTTGCGAAAAAGTCTCTTGAATGGTTTCATCTTGGTTGTTAATATCATAAACTACATCATAAACGCCATTGCCTAAACTTTTATCGCTAATAGCCTTTTGACCTTGATAATCAATCAAATCCCATAAAGAATTGGAGTTATTGCCATAGTTGATTGTCCCATTTGTATGAAGAATGTCATAAAATTGATTTTTAGAAAGCGTTTGATTGATGTTAAAAACAGCGTTAGAGCTAAAGGATACATTCCCCTTAAGGTTCTTAAAAGGCGTTTTTGAATTTAAGGTGTTTGTGTTAGAAAATTTAATATCATTAGAGCCAAAACTAAAAGAGATGCCTTGATTGAAAGTATCGCCATTAAAGGCTATATTGCCACTACTAAAATTATACACCCCACTATTAAAAGTCGTGTCATTGAAAGTTGCTTGGTCTTTAAAATCAATGTGTGAAGTGCTATTATTTGTTAATTGGGAGTTGGTTAAAGTAGTGTTGCCATTAAAAGTAAGGCTAGAGTTATTGGCTACTTGGATATTGGCATTATTAGCGTTGATATTAGAGCTGTTTAGATTTAAGGTTGTATAACCGCCACCTTTGCCTATTGTTAGAGAGTTGTTAAGGTTGATGGATTGAGCGTTAATAGCGTTATTAACTTGACTGCTATAATAGCTATAAAAATCATCATTACTTAAAGAAATACTAGATTGTTCCAAATTAAAGGTTATATTACCGCCCGCATAAGTGAAGCCATTAAGCGTATAGTTAACGCCTTTATCGCCGATTAAAGTTCCACTTGTTCCACAATAATAACCAAAGCAATAGTAACTTCCCCAATTATAAAGAGTGCTTATACTCCCACTGCCTGTTTGATAGTTATTAGCATTCATCCAACTAACAATGTCGCTATTTTTTCCTAAATCATAGCTTTGCGCCACCAATTTATTCTCAAAAAAACCTAGCAACGCTAAGACAGAGATAAAACTTTGATTTAATAAACATTTATAAATATTATTTAATTTTTTTAAGGCTTTCATGGGCTTTATCTTGGTATAATAATAGGTTAATACACATAACCTATAAATCGGCTATTTTAGCATGCGTTTGACATGTGAGCGCTTAAAAATGGTAACCATAAAGGGTTTTTGTGCTAGACTACAAGCCAATAATCAATTAATGAAAGAATGGAAAATGAAAATAGCCGTATTACTAAGTGGGGGCGTGGATAGCTCTTATAGCGCTTATAGCTTAAAAGAACAAGGGCATGAGTTAGTGGGGATTTATCTCAAACTCCATGCGAGTGAAAAAAAGCATGACTTATACATTAAAAACACTCAAAAAGCATGCGAGTTTTTAGGCATTCCTTTAGAAGTTTTAGACTTTCAAAAGGATTTTAAAAGTGCGGTTTATGATGAGTTTATCCTAGCTTATGAAAAAGGGCAAACCCCTAATCCATGTGCTTTATGCAACCCTTTAATGAAGTTTGGACTAGCCCTAGATTACGCTCTAAAATTAGGGTGTGAAAAAATCGCTACCGGACATTATGCGAGAGTTAAAGAGATAGATAAAGTCAGTTACATTCAAGAAGCCTTTGACAAGTCTAAAGACCAAAGCTATTTTTTATACGCTCTAAAGCATGAAGTGATTGCTAAATTAGTGTTTCCTTTAGGGGGTTTGTTGAAAAATGATATTAAACCTTTAGCTTTAAAAGCGATGCCTTTCTTAGGCACTTTAGAGACTTATAAGGAATCTCAAGAAATTTGCTTTGTAGAAAAAAGTTACATTGATACTTTAAAACAACATGTTGAGGTAGAAAAGGAGGGCGTAGTCAAGAATTTACAAGGCGAGATAGTAGGTTCGCATAAAGGCTATATGCAATACACTATCGGCAAACGAAAGGGTTTTAGTGTTAAGGGAGCGCATACACCGCATTTTGTCCTTAAGATTGATGCTAAGAATAACGAGCTAGTTGTGGGTAAAAAAGAAGATTTAGCCACGCATTTTATAAAAGCCACTAACAAATCCTTGATGAAAGATTTTAAAAGTGGCGAATATTTAGTGAAAGCTCGTTATAGAAGTATCCCCACAAAAGCGTTCGTAAGTTTAAAGGGCGAGATGATTGAAGTGGAATTTAAAGAGCCTTTTTATGGTGTGGCAAGCGGACAAGCTTTGGTAGTCTATGAAAATGATGTAGTGCTTGGTGGGGGCGTGATTATTTAAGGGCTTACTATCGCTTGTTATGCCATATTAGCTCTTGTATGATTTGATTAAAGACGCTTGGCATTTTTATTTTTTAACTTAATCCACTTTTATTTAAAATTTTCTAAGCTAGGAAATCCATGCGAATCTAAGTGAATGTATTTAGGATTTGTTAAGCCCCTTTCATCGCTAGAGATTAAGGGCTTTGGATAGGAAAATTTAGAATGCCCTTTGGCTAGAGTGGCTAGAACTTTTGCGTTTAATGCCATAGTCTCATTTAAAAATGCCATTTGTTTAGTTAATTCGCTTAAAAATTCTACGCTTAAGGTTTTTAGAGTGTGCTCATAATTCGCTAAGATTAGGGCTTGCTTTTCTTTATTGCCCTCAGTGTTTTTTAACTCTTTGTCTCGCTCTATTAGGGCGTTTTGATAGCGGAGTTGCAATTGATTGGCACATGATTTTAAATGTTTTTTGTCGCATAAGAATTGTGATTTTAAAGTCTCTAGGCGTTTTTCTAGGGGTAAAAAGGTTTGTAGGGCGTCTTCTTTGGCTTGAATTTGATTTTTAAGCTCATTGTGGAATTTTTTCAAACGCAAGGCTTGGTAAGCTTGAAAATCCTTATTGACTAAAGCGTTGTATTCTAAGGTCTTATTGTGGAATTTTTCATTTTGCATTTGATTTTCTAAAACCTGTTCGCACAAGATTTTTGAAGCACTCATTAAATCTAATTGTGAAAGTAAATTAGCTGTTTTAGGCTCTTTGAGTAAGAAAAGGGCGTTCTTTTGCTCTTGGATTTCTAAAGAATTTGTGGCTTCTTTTAAGGACTTAATATCACTTAAATAGGGGCAATGCTCTTGTAAAAAAATCATTTTAGATTGCTCTATTAAGCGTTCTTGTTCTACACTCTCTTTCAAGCGTTTTTCTAGGGCTTGTAATTTTTCTAATTCTAAAGCACTTTGTTTTAATAAAGGATTAATATCCATAAGGCGGATTTGACTCGCATTCAAAAAACGCCTTTGACTTGCTAGAGTGCTGTTAGCCTTTTTGATTTCTGCAAGCTGGTTTTGATTGTTCAAAAGCACATTTTGATAGACTTGCAAACTTTCGGTGAGCTTATAGAGCATGTTAGCAAGTTGTTCGTTAGAGCGTGCGAGCTTGGTATTTGCTTGAGAATCAAAAGTCATCATTATCTGTGCGTTTGAGAAAGTTAAAAAACAAACCATAATGCAAAAAAGTTTCATTGAATTATCTTTATTGTAGTTTTATGGCGTCTATTTTATCTCGTTTTTATGCGTGAAAAACACGCAAACCCATAGCTTTTAAGATAAAATAAGAAATTTTTATGCCATTTTTGGAGCGAATGTGGAATTAAGTTATTATGAAATTTTAGAAGTAGAGCAGCACAGCAGTCAAGAGACCATCAAAAAATCTTATAGAAAGCTCGCTTTAAAATACCACCCTGATAGAAATGCCGGCGATAAAGAAGCCGAAGAAAAATTCAAGCTTATTAACGAAGCGTATGGGGTATTGAGCGATGAAAACAAGCGAGCCTTATACGATAGGTATGGTAAGCAAGGCGTAGAACAAGGGGGCTTTAGCCAAGGTGGTTTTTCGGATATTTTTGAAGATTTAGGCTCTATTTTTGAAAGTGCGTTTGGGTTTAACACTAGGGGGGCTAAAAAGCAAAAAAGCTCTATTGAGCCTGATTATTTGCATGCAGTTGAATTGAGCTTTAAAGAAGCGGTTTTTGGTTGCAAAAAAACGATTAAGGTTCAATACCAAAGCGTTTGTGAAGTTTGTAATGGCACAGGAGCTAAGGATAAAGCTTTAGAGACTTGCAAACAATGCAACGGACAAGGGCAAGTGTTTATGCGTCAAGGTTTTATGAGTATTGCTAGAACTTGTGGGGCTTGTAAGGGGGCGGGCAAAATGATTAAAACCCCATGCCAAGCGTGTAAGGGCAAAACCTATACGCTTAAGAATGAAGAAATTGAAGTGCCAATTCCTGAAGGCATTGACAATCAAAACCGCTTAGTTATTCAAAATAAAGGGAATGAATATATAAAAGGTAGAAGAGGGGATTTGTATTTAGAAGCACAAGTGAAAGAAGATGAGCATTTTAAACGGCAAGGCTGTGATTTAATCATTGAAGCTCCGGTTTTTTTCACTTCTATAGCACTTGGTTCTCATATTAAAGTGCCGTCTTTAAAAGGCGAATTAGAATTAAAAATTCCTAGAAACGCTAGAGATAAGCAAACTTTTGCGTTTAAAAATGAAGGCGTGAAAGACCCCCAAAGCTCTTATAGGGGGAGTTTAATCGTAGTATTAAAAGTGATTTATCCTAAAAGCTTGAGTAACGAGCAACAAGAATTATTAGAAAAACTGCATGCAAGTTTTGGCTATGAAAGCGAACCGCATAAAAATGTTTTAGAAACTTGTATTTCTAAATTTAAGGACTGGTTTAAATAAAGGTTTTTTTATGCATGACTTTCTAAAAGCCCTTAAAAACGCTTTTCCTTATACCATTTCTATTTTTTTAGGGTATTTGCTTATGGGAATCACTTTTGGAGTGCTTTTAGTCCAACATGGCTATGATTATAAAACCGCCTTATTTATGGCGTTATTCATCTATGCTGGGGCGGGTCAGTTTGTGGCTATCACGCTTTTAAGCACACAATCAAGCTTGATGAATGTCGTTATTGTTACTTTGCTAGTGAATGCGAGACAAACTTGTTACGCTCTTTCTATGTTAGATAAATTTAAAAACACCAAATGGCGTTTACCCTATTTGGCCCACGCACTCACTGATGAAACCTTTGCCTTATTAAATTTGTATGAGCCTAAGAAAGGGGTTAATAAAGAAGATTTTATTTTTAGTATCACTTTACTTAATCATTCTTATTGGGTTTTAGGGTGTTTAGTAGGTTCATTAGTGGGTTCGCATTTTTCCTTTGACACTCAAGGCATGGGTTTTGTGATGACAGCGATTTTTATCGTGCTGTTTATGGAGCAATACAAACGCACCACTAACCATAAAAACGCATGGCTAGGGATTATTATTGCTACTATTTGTTTAATTCTTTTTGGGGCTAAATATTTTTTACTTATCGCTCTTATTTTAATGGTGCTTGCTCTCATTCTTTTTAGGAAGAAATTAGAATGTTAGAGCATTCTACACTCATTATTTTAGTGGTCATGCTTACAACTTATTTCACTCGCATTTGGCCTTTTATCGTATTTAATGCTAAAAATCCGCCTAATGATTTTGTGCGTTATTTAGGCAGGGCTTTATCATGTTCAGTGATAGGCATGCTAGTGGTTTATTGTTTTAAAGACACTCAAATTTTAGAACCCCCTTATGGGATTAATGAAATCATCGCTTTTTTGTCGGTTGTCTTTTTACACCAAGTTTTTAAGGCGTTTGTTTTAAGCATTACGATACCTACCATTCTCTATATGTTTTTAACTCAAAGCCATGTGTTAGAAAAAATATTTTAATTTCAGTTTTCAAACACCACGCAAAACGAATTTTCATAAAACGAGCTGTTTAAACAAGGTTCGCTATGAATGACTAAACGCATTTTATAACTTTCGCATACCTTTTTAACCAAGTCTAGTCCTATACCATAGCCTAACACACTAGAATTGAAATGCGCATAGCGAATCGTAAGCTCATCAATCTTATCTTTAGGAATTTCATACCCTAAATTTGTAACTTTCAAAAACTCAGGCGTTAGCTCTATATGGATATACCCATGCACTACATTGTATTTAATCGCATTCATCAATAAATTGCTATAAAGCGAAATGAAATCTTGCTCCCTAGCTTTAAATTTCACGATGGCAAGCTCACTTTTAAATTCAAGCTTATGATAGGCTATTATCTCACTAAAAAGCATGTTTTCTTTCATAATGAGGGCTTTTAAATCTAAAATGATGGGGCATTCACGCTCAATATCTTGCATAACTAAGCAAGAGAGTGAGCGATACAAAAAATTCATGCGTTTAATGGCTATTTTAATACGGCGGTGTTGCTCGTTATCTTCTAAGGTTTTTAACGATAAAAGTAAGGCACTCATAGGAGTGTTTAATTCATGCGTAGTGTTTTTTAAAAAATTGTCTATGCGAGTGATTTCATTTCTAATGGGCTTTAAAAACAAACGCCCCAAGAAAACAGAAATCCCTATCACACATAAAAACGCCACTACAAACACCAAAACAATATTGCGGTATAAAGAAGAAAAATTTAAGGGCTTAGAATTTTTAAAAAGCATTTTAGCCACGCCTAAATGGGCGAATGTCCTATCACTGATTAGGTAATAGTTGTTTTTAATTTCATAAAAGCCTATATCTTTATGGTTTTTGATAATTTCTTTAGCATTTTTAATCGTAGAATAAAGAATATTGTGTCTGCTATCAAAAAGTGCGATTTCTAAATCTGTATGGTGTGAAATAAAAGTTTCTAGGGCTTGCTGGTATTTTCCATGAGATTGCATGTGTAATTCTATAATTTCGCTAGTGGCTTTGTGTATCGTAGCGTTCATATCTATTCGCATGGCTCTTAATTGCATGTTTTTTTCGTAGTTAAAAAATAGAATGCCAATAATCAGCATTAAAACAAACGAAGAGCCTAAATAAACCCCTAAAAAGAGTTTGAGAGATTTTTTCTCATAGTGGTTTAAAACAATAGCCCACCCCCTTATGCGTTTGTATACAATCTTTGCCTAAAAACTTACGCAACACTTTAATATAAGTGCGTAAAGTAGAATCCTCAATAGGCTGTTCCCATAGGTTATTTTCTAAGACTTGAGAACTAATGATTTGATTTTTATGCTCCAAAAAGTATTCTAAAAGTTTAGCGACTTTGGGCTGTAAAACTTCTTGTTGATTATGGATATTTAAAACACCATTACAATAAGAAATGTTAGGCATAATCTCTATAGGCTCATCATTAAAAAAGCGTTTAATGCGTGCTTCTAATTCATCTAAGTCAAAAGGCTTTTTCAAATAATCGCTCGCCCCTAAGTTAAAGGCATGTTTTAAAGTGGCATTGTCTTGTAATGCTGTGATGAAAATCGTAGGCGTAGAGATTAAAAAATCGTTTTTGATATTTTTAAATAATTCTAAACTATTCATTTTAGGCACTTGCACATCTAAAAGCAAGAGATGAAAACGCTCAATAGAAAGTATTTCATAAGCTTCTTCGCCATTAAAAGCACAAGCTACCTTATAGCCCAAATGTTCTAAAAATTCCTTGATACTCTCACTTAAGAGATAGTCATCTTCTAGTAAAAAAATCTTTTTTTGCATAGGGGTATTGTAGCAAAAAGAAGGCTCAAAGAATGATAAAAAAGACTACCCCCTTAAGATAAGGGGGCGATATAAAGGGTTATTTTTTAATTCTCACATTCTTAATCACAAAATACGCTGTGGGGATAATAAAAAGCGTTAAGACAACGCTACTCATCATGCCCCCTAGCATGGGGGCAGCAATAGATTTCATAATCTCACTTCCTGTGCCATGACTATACATAATAGGAATAAGTGATGCTAGAATGCTAAAAAAGGTCATAAGCTTGGGTCTTACCCTAAGCACCGCTCCATGCATGATAGCGTCTTTTAGTTTGCTACTAGTTTGTTCTACTAAGGGTGTTTTAATAAACGCTTGGTAGGCATCTTCTAAATAGATAATCATTACAATAGCCGTTTCACTCGCCACCCCCAAAAGGGCTAAAAAGCCCACTAACGCCGCTATACTCATATTAAAGCCCATCACATTCATAAAGATTAACCCCCCTAAGAACGCAAAAGGTAGAGTGAAAAAGCATAATAAGGAGTTAGTGAAATTCTTTAAAGCAAAGACAATGAGAATAAAGATGATAAAGATACTCACCGGCACGATGTATTGTAAAGTCTTAAACGCATCTTCTAAATACTTGCTTTCGCCACTAAATTCATAATAATACCCACTAGGTAATTTCACTTTTTCTAACGCTTTTATGGCTAGTTGTCTGTAGGCATCAGAGCTTACGCCATTTTGTGGCACTATGTAAATGAAATTCACATTCAAGCCCTTTTCGCTTTTTAACACCGCCGGAGAGTTATCATAATACACATGGGCAAATTCTTTTAAGGGCATGTAATTGTAGGCGGTTTTGATATAGAGATTTTTTAATTTCTCAATCGTGTTTCTGTCTGTGTCTTCTAAGCGTAAAGAGATAGGGTAGCTTTCTACACCATTTATCATGGTTGTGAGCGTAGCACCACCTAGGGCGAATTTAATGGTATCTAATACCGCACTTTTATTCACGCCATAACGAGCTAGATTTTCATCATTCAAATCTAGTGTGATGTAGTAGCCATTGTTAGAACGCTCTGCAAAGACAGATAAGCTCTCTTTTAGGGTTTTAAGCTGTTGCTCCATTTGTATGGCTAATTCTTGTAATTTATCCGTGTCATTACCATAGAGCTTGATGCCTAAAGGCGTTCTAATACCGGTTAAGAGCATGTCAGTTCTGCCACGAATGGGGTAAGTCCATGAATTAGTCAAGCCTTTTAATTGTAAGGTTTTTTCTAATTTGTCTCTCACTTCTTTATAACTAAGCTTTTCTTTCCATTCGCTTTGTGGTTTTAATTCAATGTAAGTTTCTATCATTGCTAGTCCTGCCGCATCAGTGCTAGTGTTAGAACGCCCCACTTTACCAAAGACTTGTTTGACAAAATCTAGTTGTTTAATGGCGGTATTGCTTTTTTTCAAATATTCTAGGGCGACATCAATGCCTACGCCATTAGTCGTTACAGGCATATACATAATAACCCCTTCATTGATTTGGGGTATAAATTCCCAGTGGAGTTTCTTATAAGTGAAATACAAGCCCCCTAAACCTAGCACGCTAAGTGCTAAAAAGGCGTATCTAAACTTAAGGACAAAATTCAAGCACACGCCATAAATTTTGATGAAAAAGGCGTTAATAGGGTTTTTAGATTCTTCTAAAATCCGCCCTTTAATGAGCCATACCATTAAAATGGGGACTATTGTAATAGATAATAATGCTCCTACTAGCATGGCAAAGGTTTTGGTATAAGCTAAAGGGGCAAAAAGTTTTTCCTCTTGACCGGTGAGTGCGAAAATTGGCAAGAAAGAGACCACAATAATCATTAAAGCAAAGAATATCGCCCCACCTACATGCTTAACCCCTTCCATAATACCATTCACTCTTTGAGTGTTGTCATTCATATCAATGTGTTGCAAATGCTTGTGAGCGTTTTCTACCATAACAATGGCGGCATCTACCATAGCCCCTATAGCAATCGCAATGCCCCCCAAACTCATAATGCTTGCTTCAATATTAAAATATCTCATAAGCAAGAAAGAAATACATACGGTTAAGGGTAGAGTGATAATCACCACTAACGCACTTCTAAAATGCAACAAGAAAATCGCAATAATGATTAAAACAATCACGCTTTCTTCTATGAGCGTATGCACTAAATTATCAATGCCTTTTTCAATCAACTCGCTTCTATCATACACGCTTGTGATTTTCACATCAGGGTTACTCGCTTGTAAAGTAGCGATTTTTTCTTTAATGGCTTTGAGAACTTTATAGGTATCAGCGTGATAGCGCACCATAACAATTCCGCCCACCACTTCCTTATCGCCATTTAAATTTGCCGCCCCCCTTCGTGGTTTTGGCGTTAATCTCACGCTCGCAATGTCTTTGATTTTTAAAGGGATTGCCCCTTCTTTTTTAACCACAATTTCTTCTAAGTCTTTTAAGGTTTTAATGTAACCAGAAGCACGAATGATTTTTTCAAATCCATTTTCTAAGATAATGCCCCCACCGGTATCGTTATTAGACTTTTTAATCGCATTTGTGATTTGCTCTAAGCTTAGGTTATAACGCACTAAAGCGTCATTTTTAAGCGTAACTTCATAATCCTTGACAAAGCCTCCTACACTTGCTACTTCGCTCACCCCATCAACGCCTAAAAGTGCGTAGCGGTAATAAAAATCTTGTAAGACTTTCAAATCGCTTAAATTCTTGCTATCGCTATGCAAGGCATATTGATACGCCCAGCCAATAGAAGTAGAATCGCTTCCTATTTCTACTTTAGCGTCTTTAGGTAAGTTGCCTACTCTATTTAATTGCTCTAAGACTCTATCTCTAGCCCAGTATAAATCCACGCCATCTTTAAAAATGATGTAAATCAATCCGCTTTCATAGCTAGAAATGCCCCTAACCGTGTCAATATTAGCAATACTCATAAAAGTGGAAACTAACGGATAAGTAACTTGCTCTTGCACAATTTTTGGGCTTTGGTTAGGGTAGGTGATTTGCACGACCACTTGTGCGGGGCTTAAATCAGGCAAAGCGTCAAGGCGCACGGTTTTAATCGCCCACATAGAGCCTAAGAAAATCAGCAGAGTGGCTAGAGTTGTTATAAGCTTGTTTTTAACGCTTAAATCAATGATTTTTTCTATCATTTTTAATAATCCCCATTATTTTGAGCGTCTGCATCTAGCACAAATAAAGCATTATTAGCGACTTCTTCGCCCACTTCTAAACCTTCCAAAATTTCATAACTCCCATCGCTTAAACGAGTGGCTTTAATTTCTAAAGGGCTTAAACCAAAATCATCTTTTTTAAATACAATCGCTTTCCCCCCTTTAATCAAAACCGCCTCTTTAGGCAAGACTTTCATTTTTTTAGCTTTTTGAAAGATTTCTACTTGAGCGAACATGTTAGGGTAGTAGAGTAGTTTAGAATTAGGCACATTGAAACGAGCCTCTAGCATTTTGTCTTTTTCATTGACAATAGGATTGATGTTTTCAAGCGTGATTTCTTGCTTACCCTTAATCCCTTCTACAAATAAAGTGGCTTTAGTTGTGTTTTTTAAAAACTCTAAATCTTCTTGATTAACTTTAGCAATAGCCCATAATTTGCTTAAATCTATGATTTGAAAAAGCTCTTGCCCTTTTTTAATAAAGCTTCCTTCATTTAAGTCCTTGCTTTTTCTAAAAATGATTCCGTTGAAACGAGAGTAGATATTAATTTCGTTTTGGACTTTATGCGTGCTAATCACTTTTTCAATGCTAGAATTTTCTAAGCCTAAAAGGCGTAATTTTTCTTTAATCGCATCCACTTGGTGGTTGAATTTCAATGAGGATAGCAATTCGCTTTGCACGCTCGCTAATTCTGGCGAATAGATAGTGAGTAATTTTTCGCCTTTTTTTACCGGCGTATAAGTCCTATTGGTATAAAGCTTTTCTACATAGCCATCAAAACGCACATTTTGAGAAAAAATAAGCCTTTCATCTGGCTCTAAAGTCGCATAATAACGCCGACTTTGTGCAAACTCTTTTTCTATGACCTTAGTCGTAGAGATATTAAAATGCGTTTTACTCTTGGCTAAAGCGGTTGTTTTTTGGGTTTGCTTAGTTTCTGTTTGGGTTTTATTATCTTGTTGGGTAGCGTTCAAGCTTAGCGTTAAAGCAAGTGCTAAAATTAAAGAGAGTTTCATTCTAATCCTTTAAGGTTTTGTAAAGACAAATAAGCACTATTTAAAGTGCTTAAAGTTTCAAGCTGAGTGATTTCAATGTTGATTTTGTCGTTAAACGAATTGTAATAAGCGTTGTAATCGCTACCAGATGGCAAGTCATCAGCATAGATTTGCACGATTTTTTCATTGGCTTTTAAGATTTTATCAATCGCTTGCAAGTTTTTTTGCAAGGTTTCAATTTTTTTAATGAGTTTCAAAGCCAAGTGGTGCGTTTTGTTTTTAGCGTTTTCTAATTCGCTTTTTGAGGCAAGGCTTTCTTTCTTTTTTTGCTCCACTAATTTAGCTTGCTTGCCATAGATAGGTAAAGGAATTGCCACGCCGATACTGAACATATCGTAGTTATAGTAGCGTTGGCTACGGAAATAATACACGCCGGTTACATTCACATCTTCAAAAAAACTTTTTTTAGCTAAAGTGATGTCTTTTTGGGCTTTTTGTTCATCAATTCTAGCCATAGCAATATCATAGTTAGTGGAGCTAATTTTTTGCATTTCTTGCTCTCTATTGAGTTCAAAATTTTTAGGGGCAATGCTTAAAAGCTCATTTCCTCCAAAGGTTAATTCGCTCATCACATAATGGCTGTTATGCAAGGCATCTTCTAAATTATTCTTTTTGATTTCTAATTGTGATTTTAAAATTTCTAATTTAGCAATCGCTACAAGATTGGGCGAGCTAGAATTATTGGCTTTATAAAGTGTGTTATCTAGGTTTTTAATGGCTACTTCTAAAAGCTTGATTTCTTGCTGATTCTTATAATTTTCAATGCCATTTATCATCAAATTAATTGCTAATTGTTGTTTGGTTTTTTTAAGCTCTAAAATCTTTTTTTGCTTTTCTAAGTCTATAATCTTAGATTGCGTGAAACGCTTACCATTTAAATCTACTTTTTGAGATAGACCTAAACTCATGTTTTGCATTAGGGTGCTATCAAGCCTATAAAAATTACTCACATTAGCGTTGTTGTAGCCTAGATACAAAATAGGGTTATCCCATTTGCTAACTACCTTTGCTTTAGAGCCTAAAGCATCAATTTGGTCTTGTAAGGCTTGTATTTTTTGATTTTTAGAAAGATATTTGGAATAAATAGTGGTTATTTGAATGTTATCTTGGGCTAGTAGCTCTGAATTATAAGCTAACCCAACCAAAAAAAGTCCTAAAAAGCGTGCGAACACGCCTTTTTTAAAAAGTAGCGTGCGCATAGGGTTTCCTTATAAATCTACACTTGTTTTAGTGCGATAAGTTTTACCCTCTTTGGATTTAATATCCACTTTAACTTGCCAAGTCCCACTCATAGATAAATTAGCTTTGGCCTCATAAGCACCATCTTTTTCGCTGACCTTAGCAGTCTCTTTCATCGCTGGCATACCGGGCATTTCGGGCATTAAGAATTGCACACGCACTTGGGCCTTATCCAATACTTTGTTATTTAAAGTAGGGGTTACAATAAAAGTATTTTCGCCCTTAGTAGGATTACCCACAGACTTCATTTTAACTTCCAAGTCATTTGCCTTTAGAGTTTGCTCCCATGCACTCAATCCTGTAAGAGATAAAGCACTTGCCAAAAACAATGTTGCCAATTTTTTCATGTTTTCACCTTTGAAATAAAGTTACAAGGTTAAGCCCTTGTTTATGCTTGTCATTGTAATTCTCTTTTGTGTAAAAATTGTGGAGCTGTTTTTGGATAAAATGACTTTATTTTCAAAAAGAAAGGATTAAAGCCATGCGAACTTTAGGCAAATTTCTAGAAAAAGAGCTTGAAACGAGCTATCTTTTACCCCCCCCCCCCCCATTACAAACGATGAAGTGATGGTGGCGCTAAGCGATAAAAGCAAGACTTTATTTTATGCGAAATACAAAAACTCACAAATTGAGTGGCTTATTGATAGCGTGTGTGAACATATGGGAGGGTGCTTGTGTTCTAATGAAGTTGAATTTAAAGAAGCTTCTTTATTGCAAGTTACGATTTTAAAAAGCCCCATTTTAACCTGTCCTAGCCATTCTTGGAAATTAGACCTTAAAACCTTAACTTATCAAAATGGCATCAAAAAAGCCCCTTTAAAAAATTACACCATTAAAAATAATGTTTTGAATGTATTTAAAAGCTCGCATTTAGAAAATCCATTCAAAGGAGATAAAAAAGGCGCGTCTTCTTGTGAGTATTTAAACCATGCGAGTTTGTTTTTTGAATGTAATGGGGTTAAAATCATCACGGACCCTTGGCTAATAGGGCCTTGTTTTTTAGGTGGTTGGTGGCATAGTAAGCCTAGCTCTAAAAGAGCTATAGAATGTTTAAAGAGTGCGGATTTTATTTATATTTCACACAACCACCCAGACCATTTGAGTGCTCAAACTTTAGCTCTTGTGCCTAAAGACAAACCCTTTATTATTCCTAACTTTGAATCTAAAAGCGTAGAAAATTCCTTAAAAGGCTTAGGCTTTACTAATCTTTATGCCCTTGATTTTAAGGATATTATTGAACTTAGCCCAAAAATTCAAGTAAGCGTTTTAAAATCCGGAGATTTTAGAGATGATAGCGGGTTGTATCTGTGTTTGGATAACCATGAAGTGTTGTTGTCTGTGGATAGTAATTTTTTAAATCATTATGTATTACCTAAAGATATTAGCTTGTTAGCCACTTCCTTTGCGAGTGGCTCAAGTGGGTTTCCCCTATGCTTTGATAACTACTCTTTAGAAGAAAAGCAAAAAATTAGCCATCAAACTAGAATGCAGTTAAAAAATCATGTGGCTAAGATGATGCAAGTTACGACACCACAATTTTATATGCCCTATGCAGGCATGTTTAGCGAAGAGGCTAAAAGAGACAGCTTTATTAAAGAATACAATCTTAAAAACGCTCCCAAGGATTATAAAAGTTTGTGTAAGAAAAATCATATTACTTATATTGAGCCAAGCAACACGACTAGGCTTTCTTTTAAGGACAAAGATTTAATTAAAACCCTTTTAGAAACAAGTTTTATCAAAGATTTTGAGCCAGAATTTTATATTGATTTGTATAAGAAACATTATCAATACAACCCCCATGCTTTAATAGAATATCTAAAAAACGCTCACTATTTTGACAAGCAAATCGTTACTTTCATACCTACTAATGATGATTTTAGTGAAGTGATAGGCGAATGCGTAGAGGCTAATTTTGACACTCAAAACTTTAGAGTTTTAGAGCCTAATGAAACACCCCTAAAAGAGAAAGAAAATTTTAGAGTGATGCAATTAAAAGTGAGAGCTGAGATTTTAGCATGCGTTATCAAACACGCTCTGCCTTTTGAAGACTTTTCTATAGGGTTTCATTGCAGGATTTTACGCAGCCCTAATACCTATGAAAGCGCTTTTTGGTTTCATTTCACTAACATTTATATCAATCCGAGTGCGGTGTGTTTCAAAGAAGTTGAGAAAATTTGTGCTTTATAAGTAGAAGGTATAAGAGTTTATGCTATCTTGTTATGGTTTTTAAATTCAAATTTTAAAGGATTAACATGCAATTTAGAATTGAACATGACACTATGGGCGAAGTTAAAGTAGATGACAGCAAGTATTGGGGGGCTCAAACACAGCGTAGTTTTGAAAATTTCAAAATCGGCACAGAGAAAATGCCAAAAGAGTTAATCGGAGCGTTTGCTAAACTTAAAAGAAGTTTAGCGGTAGTTAATCATAAGCTAGGAAAATTAAGCGAAGAAAAATCACAAGCGATTATTAAAGCGTGCGATAGCATTTTAAAAGGCGAATTGTGTGGCGAGTTTCCCTTAGCTATATGGCAAACTGGTAGTGGCACTCAAACGAATATGAACTTAAATGAAGTCATAGCCAATAAAGCCACTGAGATTTTAGGGGGTAATTTTAGAGAGAAGAAACTTATCCATCCTAATGATGATGTGAATATGAGCCAAAGCTCAAACGACACTTTTCCTACGGCTATGCATATTGTGAGCGTGCTAGAAATCACGCATAAATTACTCCCTAGCTTAGAGAATTTATTAAAAACTTTCAAAGAAAAGAGCGAGAAATTTAAAGAGATTGTTAAAATCGGACGCACGCATTTACAAGACGCTACGCCTTTGACTTTGGGGCAAGAATTTAGTGGTTATGCGAGCATGCTAGAGCATAACAAAGCCCAGATTTTAGAGAGTTTGGAGCATTTAAGAGAATTAGCCATAGGTGGCACAGCCGTAGGCACAGGTTTGAATGCTCACCCAGAGTTGAGCGAAAAAGTCGCTGAAGAACTCACACAATTTAGTGGCGTGAAATTCATCTCAGCCCCTAATAAATTCCACGCCCTTACTAGCCATGACGCTATAGCTTACGCCCATGGGGCTTTTAAAGCCCTAGCCGCAAATTTAATGAAAATCGCTAATGATATTAGGTGGCTTGCTAGTGGGCCGCGCTGTGGTTTAGGCGAATTATCTATCCCTGAAAATGAGCCCGGTAGCTCTATAATGCCTGGCAAAGTTAATCCTACACAATGTGAGGCGATGACTATGGTAGCCGTGCAAGTTATGGGGAATGACACCGCCATAGGTATTGCGGCTAGTCAAGGGAATTTTGAGTTGAATGTTTTTAAACCAGTGATTATTTATAATTTCTTACAGAGTTTAAGGCTATTAGCAGATAGTATGGAAAGCTTTAATATCCATTGTGCGAGCGGTATTGAGCCTAATAGGGAAAAAATTGATTATTACTTGCACCATTCTTTAATGCTGGTAACCGCTCTTAATCCGCATGTAGGCTATGAAAATGCTGCTAAAATTGCTAAAAACGCCCATAAAAAAGGCATCTCTTTGAAAGAAAGTGCGGTGGAGTTAAATCTATTGAGTGCTACTGACTTTGATAAATTTGTTGTGCCTGAAAAAATGATAGGACCTAGGGCGTAAACTAGCTATAGGGAGAAAGAAATGACGCTCCATCAAGCTACTAAGTCTAAAGAAATCCGTGAGCTTTTAAAGGAAGTGTTGAGTGATAATAAAAGTTTGGGATTGTATTTGGATATGGGGGGCAAGCATGCGAAGTTGACTAATGGGGCGCATTCTTTAACTATTCCCTCATCGCCAAGCGACAGAAAAAGCGTGAAAAATTTTCAAAAAGAATTGGTAAAGTTCCTTGAGACTAAGATAAAACACGCTTAATGTTTTGAGGCATTAAGAATAAAACTGATATTTTTGTGCGAGAGGATTAAAGGGGCTAATTTGATTATGTTCTCTTCTTGCATGAACATGTGGATAAGTTTCGTATTTTATTTGAGATTTTTAAGTTGTTAAAGTGTTGTTTTTAAGTTTTCTTAGCTTGATAATTAGATAGCATGGATTAGAGATGACTTCGCAAAGGAAATGCAAAGGAGAACACGATGAAACGAGTGAGTAGCCATAAAGAAACCAACAAAATTGTAAAAAAATACATCAAACTTCTTGGTTTAGAAATCACTAGAAATAAAAAGCATGCATGTTTGAGGCATGGAAAACACCGCTTAACCTTTTCATGCACGCCTAGCGATGGCAATAGTTACAAACAGATAGAGCGTGATATTTTAAAGATATTTGGTGCTCTTTTGCGTGCGAATTAAGACCATTAATGACTTTAGGCATTGATGAGGCGGGTAGGGGGTGTTTAGCCGGTTCGCTTTTTGTAGCTGGGGTAGTGTGTGATGAAAAAATAGCCTTAGAGTTTATAGAAATGGGCGTAAAAGATAGCAAAAAACTCAGTCAAAAGGATTTTATAACATGCATGATAGAATAACATTAATTTTTTAGATTATTGTAGGTTTTTATGGTACAATGATGTGTGGCTTATAAAGGAAGAAGGATAGTTAAGAGTGTTTGTTGTTCAATCAGTTTTACTCTCTCTCGTTTTGAGCTATTTGGTAGCTGTTTTGCTAATTCTATTAACCGTTTTTTTACGATATTTTTTATATTTTTTATTTTTTTCAATAAGGATATGTTATGGCATTAGATTTAAGCAAATATACTATAGAGGAGCGTTTTATTCCGGTGTTTTTAATGTTGGATACGAGCTATTCAATGAATGAGCCTTTAGGAAAACATTCACGCATTGAAGTGCTTAATCTTTGTATTCAAAAAATGATAGAAACTCTAAAACAAGAAGCTAAAAAAGAGCTATTTAGCAAAATGGCCATTATTACTTTTGGAGGTAATGGTGCGTTTTTACACACGCCTTTTAGTGATATTAAAACCATTGATTTTAAGCCTCTAAGTGCAGATGGTGGCACACCTTTTAGTAGTGCATTTAGATTAACTAAGGATTTAATAGAGGATAAAGGCACTTTTCCTACTAAATTTTATAAACCCTATAGTATTTTGGTCTCTGATGGTGAACCTAATAAGGGTGATAAATGGCCAGAGTCTTTATATAGTTTTCATAATGATGGCAAAAGCGCTAAAAGTGTGTGTTGGAGTATATTCATTGGCAATAAAAATGATAACCCACAAGTAAATAAAGATTTTGGTAGAGATGGTGTATTTTGTGCAGATGATGTAGAAAAATTAGTGAAGTTATTTGAAATTATGACTCAAACTATTAGCAAGGGGGGTTCTAATAATAATCATATTAAAGATGATTTAGAGTCTATGATGAATGATTTAAAATAAGGAGGATATTTTTATGGATGTGCATGTTAATGCTGATGAATTAGAAAAATTTGTAGGCGAAGTTAAAGGTTTTTTAGAAACACAGCAAAATGCAACTTCTAGATTAAAAGGGGCTTTTAATCGTTTGGGTAATTCATGGCAAGATAGCAAGCGTAAAGAGTTTGAAAATAATTTTTCAAATCTTTTAAATGCGCTTGCTAGATTTAATGAATTAGCGCAAGGTGATATTAATCATTTAAGAAAACTCATTGCTATTCAAAGAGAATACGAGAGAACGCATCATAGTCATTAAGGGAATTTTGTGCAAAGTTCTATAAAGAGTCTTTCTTCTTTAAATACAAGCATTCAGTCTTTAAATGATATGCAAAAAGAAATACAAGAAAGACTAAAAATGCTGTTATATAAAATCAACCAACAAATTGAACGCATACAAACTCAAGTTAATCTTTCTAAAAGCTTTTTAATCGCTGCACAAGCTAACGAGGCAAAAAAATTAGCCATAGTTACTAAAAGGGGCGTTGAATTTGCTAAAGCTAGTAGAGATTTAGCTAGTTTTAGTGGTTTGCCTATAGCTAGAGAAGCTTTGGCTACAAGAGTAGCCTATTATTCATACAAGCTCAATGAAGCTAAAAATGCCTACACTAAGGCTATAAAAAATAGAAAAAATATGCAAAAAAAGCTTGATTTAAATCAAAAAGCTTTAAAAATCCTTAAAAATACACAAGAACAAACGCATTTAATTGGCAAATCTAAAAGTAATCAAATTAGTATTTATGCACTTAGTGCTACAAGAAAGATTTTAAATATAGAAAACTTGCAAGCACAATATAAATTAACAAGTAATGCAAATGATTTATATCATATAAATGACTCTTTTAACAAGCCTTTTAATATTAGCGATTTAGATATAGACTTAAGCGCTTATAATGAAGTAGAGAGAAAATTTTTAGAAGAATCTAGTTTTGATGTCATAGATGGCAAGATTGTAGCCAAACGCAATAAAATTTTTAATGCACAAGAAAAAGATGGGAATGACAAAAGCAATTTAGAAAGAATGCAAGAAGGTAATGCTCCATTATGCAAAGATGGCATGTCTATGGAATTACACCATTTAAAACAAGAAGATGAAGGTATTGTTATAGAACTCACTAGCACGGAGCATAAAAAATATTATAAAGATTTGCATTTAAATAAAAAAGAAAGTGAAATAAAACGCAACGCTTTTAATGTTTTTCGCAGAAACTACTATAAAAAAAGAGCTAAGGAGTTAGAAAATGAAGCTGCCTAAGGATTTTGAAGATTATTGTAAAGTGTATGGAAATTTTAATGAAAAGGGGCTAGAAATTTTTGGCACTTTAAAAAATCAAGCAACCGATAAATTGCCAGCTTTTCAAGCAGCTACTAGACTCTACTCACAGCACTATGATTTAAAAAAAAATGAGATTGTAATTTATTATGATGACTATTTAAGTTCTATTGTTATTTTAAATGAAAAAGGGGAGGTGTTTAATGTGGGTTTTGAAAATCGTCAAAAAATCGCTGCTTCTTTTAGGGAATGGTTTTTGGCAAAATGTGAAGAATTTGAAATACAAGAAATCAAGGATTTTTAATGCAAGATTTTAAAGAAATTAAAACGCATTTTAGTCAAGCAAAAACTGATTTTTCGGATAATGTAAAAGATGAGGTAGGAGAGCATATTATTCAAAATTATTTTGAACCTATTTTAAATTCTTTAAATCATTTAGTGCGTTTAGAACAAATGGCACAATTGAAATGTAAAAAAGCGGACATTTATTACGCTAGGGCTCTTTTAATTGTGCCTAATATCTAGGAGAATAAAATGGGGTTCTTAAATGAGTATTATACGCTTTATCAAAAATTAGATTCAATTTTAGAAAAATACTTTATTTTAGAGCAACAAAATGAAAAATATCAAGCCTTGTGTTTAAAAAAGGATTATGAAGAAGTTTTAGGAGAGATTTCTTTTTTAAACGATAAAGCAAGAGAAAAACAACCTATCTTTGAAAAGCATTTAAGTCTGTCTAAAGAAGAAAAGGTTTTAGAGTTCGCTATTACTTCACGCATAGAGATAAAGCCTAATGTTTTACAAAAAAATTTAAATAAAGAAACTTTTACTTTTGTATATTTGCAAGAACTACCCTTAAAAAAGGCTTTATATAGCAATGATTTAAAAGATTTTGGTTATATCAAGCAATATATTTTACGCCTTTTGCAATTAAGTCCTTTAAATGCCTTGCATTTTACTTTGATTGACCCTAAGACTTTGGGAGTAAGCTTTAATTTTTTACGCCCTATTTTAGATAATGAATTTATTTATAAACAACGCATTTTAACCTATGAAGAAGAAATTGAAGAGGCTTTATTAAGTCTAGCAAATTATATGGAAAATCTTTTGCAACGGCAATTATGTGGGGTAGAAAGTTATGTGGAGTATAATGCTAAAAATCCTAAGCCATTGCCCTTAAAAGTGCTTGTGATTAATGGACTAGGTATTAAAGTATTTTCTAGTTTAGCGCTTCTTTGTTTAAGGCGTTTGATTAAATTTTCTCATTTAGTGGGGATTAATATTTTTATTATCATTGATGATGAAAGTTTAAAAAATAAAGAAAAGAGTGATTTGTTTGATTGTATTGATTTTTTAAACAAACATGGTGAAAAATTAGGGAGTTTGGGGGGTTTGTCATCGTTAAAACACCTAGTCTTAAAGAGAGTTTTAGAGCCTGAACCCACTGATAGAATCAATATGTTTTTAGAAGAAATCAACACCGCCTATAAGCAAACTAGTTGCATTAAGGGTGAATTAAAAGAGTTGTTAAAAGAAAAGGATTTTTTAAAAAGAGATTCTACTTTGGGCTTAAAAATTCCTTTAGCTTGGGATTTATGTGAAAACGAAATGAGTTTAAATGTAGGTTTTATGGATAGTGAGCCACATACAATCATAGGGGGTCGTAGCGGGAGTGGGAAGAGCAACTTATTGAATGTCTTAATTGCTAGTGCATGTTTTTATTATTCTAGAGATGAATTAGAAGTATATCTATTGGATTATAAGGATGGCGTGGAATTTAATCTTTACACTGAGCCTAATTTATCTCAAGCTAAACTTATTGCCATTAATAGTAATGTGAGTTATGGGCTTTCAGTTTTGGAGTATATCCAAGATGAAAGAATAAGGCGTTCTAGCTTGTTTAAAAAAGCAGGCAGCAAGGTTTCAGATTATATTAGCTACAGAGAGCATACAAGAAAGAAGTTGCCTAGAATTTTAATCATTATTGATGAATTTCAAACTCTTTTTAGCACAAAAGATAGAGATAAAATTGAAGATATTTTGGTAGATATTGTAAGAAAGGGGCGAAGCTTTGGAATCCACTTGGTTTTAAGCACACAAACTTTAAGTGGTATAGAAATGAATAATAGAGCCCAAATTCTAGGTCAGATTGGCAATCGCTTGGCTTTAGTGATGAGCGAAGAAGATAGTTTTACACTTTTAGGAGGGGCTAATAATGCGGCTAGCAAATTAAAGGGTAAGCCCTATGGTTTGTTTAATTTTAACGGAGGACAAATGTCCTATAACAAGGAAGTAAAAATCCCTTATGCAAATAAGAATGAGATTGCCACGCTTTTAGAAAGAATCAAACAAAATCATAATACTACACACACTAAAATTTATGATGGCGATAAGTTGTATCCTATTGATGAAAGTGTTTTAGGGGGCGATGAACTAAACTTTATTTTAGGAAAAGGACAAGATTTTGAGAATAAAGATTTTAAGCTTTTCACAAATCGCAAGCATTTATTGCTAAGCACAACAAATGCTAAGGAAAAAGAGCTTGTATTTAAACACTTGAGTTTGAATGTTAGGGCGTGTTGCTACGAGATAAAAGAAATCAATGATGAAACCAGCTTAAAAGAACTAGAAGGTTTGCTGTCATATCAAAAAGGTGTGATTTTCATTAAAGACTTAGATACTTGTAAAGATTTATTGCCTAGCGATAGCTTTTCTTTTGACCCTATAGATGAGACTAAAACTAAACATGAAGTTTTTAAAGAAATATTAAAACATAGTGCTAAAAATTTAGTGTGTGTAGTGGCATGCATAAACAAGCCTAAACGCCTTTTAAATAATTCACAATATAAAGAGTTTTTTGAAGAAATTTTTTCATTGCGTTTAGGATTTGAATTAGATGCTGAAAGTGTGGGGGTTTTAATGAATGATGTGTATTTGACCAAATCTTTACGCCATAAAAATGCTTTATTTATGGATTTGGACAATGAGATTTATAGATATTTCAAACTTTTTAAAGAGAAAGCATGAAAATCATTATAGATAATTCAGGCTCTATGAATGAAAATGGAAAAAAAGAAGCCCTAAATTTATGGCTTTTAGCTTTTAAACAATTAGCTAAAAACACAAGCATAGAAGAATATGATTTAAAGGATTTAAAAGGGGAATTTAAAGATGCTTTGTTGTTGAGTGATGGGCATTTTATAGAAGAAATTCAAGTTAAAGCTAGCGTGGCTTTTGGAGCTGATTCAAATTCAATCAAGCTTAAAGAAGTCTCTTCTAAGGTATTTGATAGTGCTGAAATTTTTCAAGTATTGCAATTTATGAAAAAACAAAACGATAAGTAATGATAGATTTTAAAGCGTTTGGGACTTCTATTAAAGGAATATACCATGTGTATGCTAATTTGCCTAATCAAGACGCTTTTTTAATTAGAAAAAATCAAAAGGGATTATTACTTGTTTTATGCGATGGTTTAGGGAGCAAAAAAGATTCTTTAGTTGGGGCTAAAAAATTGTGTGAAAGTGTAGAAAAGGCTTTAAATATTATTGACATACGAAATTGTAATTTAGAGTTGTTGGATAAGGTTATTTTTAGTATTTGGGAATGCTTGCTTTATCCTTTTGAGACTTGCAATGCCTTAAGCACTCTACAATTTGTTTTTATAAATGAAACAAAAACATTTATAGGTAAAGTGGGCGATGGTTTATTAGCTATTTTAGGAGAAGAAAACAAGCTTTTTAGAGAGAGTAAGCAAGACTTAACCCATTTTACAACCCCTTTTAATTGCAATACACTTTTAACTTGGGAAGTCTTAGAGAGTAAAAAAATTGATGCACTATTTTTATGCACTGATGGATTAGATGAAAGTTTAATAGACGCAAAACGCTTAGATTTTGTTAAAGATATTATCAATGAATTTAAATATAAAAATAGGGCATCAAAAAAATGCTACACACTTTTAAAAAACCATAAATTTTATGATGATACCAGTTTGATTATAGCGTATAGAAAGGATAGTTTATGGAGTTAGAAGAAATCATTGAATTTATTGATAGTAAGGGGCATATCCATAAGATTACAGAAATTTTAGGAGAAGGGGCTCAAGGTAGAGTGTATCGTTGCCTAGATAAAGATACAGCCATTAAAGTTGTGTTAAAAGATGGCGTTTTTATTAAAGATGAAAAATCGCTTAAAGAATATGAAAAAAGCATTCAAAACTTACGCCTTAAACCCATAGAAGAGCATTTTTCTATGTCAATCCCACTAGCTACCTTAAAGGATAAACAAGGCTATGTGATGAAAATGGCTGAGAGCTATGAACCATTAAAAACTCTTCTAAAAAGGCCTAATGTTTTAGAAAATGAAGAAAAAGAGGGAAAATTAAAAATTAATAGTGTCATTAAAGAGCTTTGTGGAGATAATCTTCCTATGGCTTTAAGTTTAAGCTATTATGCACAAACACAAGGATTAAAATCGCGCTTAAAAATACTTACCCATTTAGCAATGCTTCTTTTTAGATTGCAAAGCAAGGGTTTAGTGTATGGGGATTTGAATTTAAATAATGTGTTTTATAAGGATAATTCAGCCTTTTTAATTGATGCGGATAATGTAAGTTATGAGAGTGAAAAAGCCTTGCTTATTTTTACACCTAATTATGGGTCTTTAGAAATTAGTCAAGCTGTTAAAAATAGCGATACAACTAAATATAACACCATGCTTAGTGATACCTTTTCTTTTACTATTTTGGCTTATGAGCTTTTAACTATGATTCATCCTTTTAATGGGGCTATGGCAGATGATAGCATAGAAAATCATATAGAATTGCCTTGGATTGAAGATGGCACTGACACAAGTAATTCTGAGCAAGTATTGCCTTGTTTTTTAACAAAGGATTTAAAGGATTTATTTAGAGCTATGTTTGAAGAGGGAAAAACAAATCCCTTAAAGCGCCCCACTATGCCTTTATTGATAGAGAGCTTAGAAAGAGCTAGTTTGCAAGTATTAGAATGCAAAAATTGCTTCATGACTTATTATGACAGAGAACATGAAATTTGTCCTTATTGTGATGCAAAAAAACCTATTAGACTTATAGCAACAAGTTATTATCAAAATAAAGAAATTTTTTATTTTGCCTCTAATTTTACAGACCCTATTTTTTTACCAAAAACCTTATTTCAAGGGATTGAGATAGTAAAAAACGAACAGAAATTTGTAGAGATTGTTGATGATATACTAGTTTTTTATCACAATATAGAACAAGAAAATATTTTAGTTAATGATAAAAAATTATACCACCATAAAATAGAGATAAATTTAGAACAAGAATTAAAAATCCAATATAATGATTTTATCATTAAGGTTCAAAAATGCTAAATTTTATAAAAGAAGATAGTATTATCAAAGCTTATAACCTAAATATTACAAAATTAAAGCTAGAAGATAGAGAAAAATTTGGGTTACTAAAAATTGAAAATTCTAAGATATATTTTCAGCTCAATAAAGAGCATTATTTAGAATTAGAAATTATAGGTAAGTTTAAAGAAAAAGAAATTAAGAATGCTTTTTGTAATAACGCCTTTCTTGTAGCTCAAGTTTTAAATTTAAGTAAAGAAAATCAAGAAAAACAAGTTTTAGAATTAAAATGTTATTTTTTCAAACGCCCTATAAAAATTCTTTCTGAGCCACTAAATATTAATTTTAAAGACAAAATTATAGAAAAAATTACAGATAAAAAAATAACGCTAGAAGATTTTAAAAAAATTTGTATTTTAGAAATGGCTGGTTTTACTTATTTTATATGTGTATTGCCTTATGAAGATGAAAAAGAAGAAAAAGATGAAAATAAAGAGATTTTAGAAGAAGATTTTAGGTTGCTAAATGCTAAAGGGGAATTAAGTGTTAAATACACCTTAATGGACACTCAGCATGTCTATGAAGCACTAAATTTAAGGCTTAACAAACAAGAACTAGAGCCTAACTTGTGTTTATTTTTTCAAGGCTCATTAGAATTTAATGATAAGACTATAAAAAGCATGCGAGCAAGCCTTTTAAACCAACTTCAAGAAGATGAAAAATCGTATTTGAAAATTTGGGAAAACTATTTAATTGAAGGTGCTCAAAAAAATTTTAAAAAGACTTTAAAAATAGGGGTTTTAGAGATTGAAAGCATAGATAAAAAGAACGAGGATTTAAAAATTTCTTTTAAGCAAACTTTAGATAAGGATAAAGTAGAAATATTAAAAGCAGGAACATTAATAAAAGGTTATGATTTAGGGGTCTTAAAAGATTTAGACATAGAAAATAAAGAAAAAATTATTGAATTTATTTCGCAAAAAGATAAAGCAAAAATCAAATCAACTAATGAAAAACAGACAATAGAAATAAAAAGTGTTAGCGGGGATTATTTTATAATAGATGACAACCCTTCTATAAAAGTAGGCGATACTTTTTATTTAGATTATATGGGGAGCTTAAATAACCTTAATAAACAATACAATGCTTTAGATAAAACAAAAAAAGGTTTGAGTGTTAACCCTAATTTAGGTTTAATTTTGAATATTAAAGAAGATTCTAATGACAATAAAGATGCTACAGATAGAATTTTAAAAGAGATTCTATTGAACTATAAAGCAAAAGCTCTAGAATTAAATGATGAGGTTAAAAAAAAGATTTTTAAAAATCCGCCCACTAAAAATCAAGAAGAAGCTATAAAAATTGCCCTAAACACCCCTGATATTGCCATTATTCAAGGGCCTCCTGGAACAGGTAAAACCACTGTGATTAATGCCATTATTGAAAGATTGTTTGAAGAATACCCTAAAGATAAAAATATTAAGGGACAAATTTTATTGTGTGCTCAAGGGCATGATGCGACTAATAATGTGCGTGAGCGCCTTAAAGTAGGGGGGTTACCCACTTTTAAATTTGGGGAGCGTTCTAAAAGCACCAAAGAAGAGCGATACAAACAAAATGAAATCTTAAACACACAATTAAGCGAGCTTGCTAATATGCTTATAAAAAATGTGAAAGAAAATTTAAAAAGCTTGGGCGATTATGAAAATATGCAAAAAATCCTAGATTTAGAAGAATCTCTTAGAGTCTATTATTATTCGCCTATCAGTGAATTAGAACTTTTAAAGGAAATAGAAAAAAATGCGAGTTTTTTAAATTCTTCTATGCGTGAGACATTAAATGAATTAAAAGCAAGACATAAAAAACAAGAGGATGCTAATTTATCTGTTATTTATGCTTTACGCACCACACAAAAGGGTTTTGAAGATGATGGACTTATGCGTAATTATGAACTTTTAGAAAGCAAATTTAAAGAAAAACTTACCAAAGAAGATAAAAAGCTTTTAGAATCCCCTAAGCCAAACTTAGAAAAAATACAAGAGCTTAAAATAAGGTTGTTAGAAGAGTGTATTCCTAAGAGAGATTATGAAATTTCTAAACCTAAAGAAGAGGTGGTGCAATTAGCTAATGATTTACTAGATAGTCTTTCTTCTCAAAGTCCTAATGATAAACGCATTAGAGCCTTATTAGAATACATAAGCGTTTTAGAAAGAAATCCAAGCGATTTGGTGGGTTTGTTAAAAGATTATAATTTTGTTTTTTCTAGCACGATAGGGCAATATGATAGGGCGTTAAAAACAAAAGAAAGTTTCTATTTTGATAGTGTGATTATTGATGAAGCCGCTAAGGCTAATCCTTTAGAATTGCTTATGGTTATGGCATTAGCTAAAGAGCGTATTATTTTAGTGGGTGATGACAGACAATTGCCGCATTTTATGGATGATGAAATAGAAGAAAAACTGAAAAACGATAATAAGGATTTTCAAAATTATATAGAAAAAGCCCTAAAAGAGAGCATGTTTAAAAAGCTCAAAGACAGAGTCAAGCAATTAGAAAAACTAGATGGCAAAAAGCGCTTTATCACTTTAGACAAGCAATATAGAACTCATCCTTTATTAGGGCAATTAGTGAGCGACACTTTTTATAAGCCCTATAATGAAAGCTTTGATTCGCCCCTAAAAGAAGAGTGTTTTAAGCACAATCTAAGAGTTTTAGACAATAGGCCATGTGCATGGATAGATGTTAAAAATGATAGAGAGAATAAACATGAGAGTTCTTACTATAGAGAGAGCGAGATTGAAAAAATTAAAGAATATTTAAAGATTTTTATAGAAGATGAGCCAAACTTTACTTTTGGGGTGATTACTTTTTATGGGGAGCAAAAAAGGCGATTAGAACAAGCATTAAAAGATTTTTCTTTAGTAGAAGTAGGCACGGTAGATAGCTTTCAGGGTAAGGAATTTGATGTTGTGTTTTTATCAAGTGTTAGAACTAAACACACTAAAGAATTTGGATTTTTAAAAGATTATCAGCGTCTATGTGTGGCATTAAGCCGCCAAAAAAAAGCGCTTATTGTAGTGGGCGATAAAGATAAATTTAATACATCAAATGCAAAAGATGAAGTCTTAGGTTTATTTAATTTCTTGCGATTATGTGAAGAAAAAGGCAAAATTTTATGAAAATTGTTAGTTTTGAAAATGATTTTTATTGCGACAAACACCTCTTAATTCCTTGTAAAGTTTATTGTGTAGAATTAGAAGTTGCCTATAATGATTTAGGTTTAAACACAATAGAAAAGTGCGCTTTAAAATTGAAAGAATCAGGAATAAAAGACAAAGAATTAAAGGATTTTTTAGGCTTCAAGGGGGAGCTAGAGCCTTTAATGGAGCTTATTTTAGAAAAAATTGAGACTAAAATACACGAAGAGTATAAAAAAATTTATACAAATTTTTATTATAACTTAATTAATGAAGAGTTTTTACATTTTGTAGATTTAGAGTGTAGAGTTAGAAAGGGAAATAAGCTAAAAAATAATCAAGTGGAGTTTTATATAGATAATGAGCCTATTAAAGCAGAGAGCTTGTATTACTCAAAAGAACATAAACTACCACATAATAGAACAGAAATGCTAAAAGAGACTATAAAAACATCTATAAAATACCATCAACAAGATATTTTGCGTTATGCAAAGCCAATATATTCTAACCCTTTAGAGGGGGTTTATTACTTGCATGCTAAAGCGTTTAATGATAATGGGTTAAGAATAGAATGCAAGAATCACCCTATTAAAATGGCAGAAAAATTAAAGGGGAGCAATCCTAAATTTATTGAAAATTTAAGCAAAAGACAATATGTTCAAAATGGCGGATATAAAGAAACAAAACGCATTAAAGTGTTTGAAAAACCTATGGCATTTGATGACAGATTAAGTATTATTGAAAAACACTTATCTAATTTGGATACAAATGACAAAAAGCTAAAAATTTGTGGGGCTTTACATGATGTTTATGAACAAATTTTTGAAGATGAAAAAATATCACAAAGTGTTGCCACATGCCTTGCAATCTCAAAAGATACTCAAGCTATAGCTAGTCATTTAGGCTTTGAAAAATGCTTAAATGTTTTGCAAGACAATAAATTAAACGCTTTATTATTGCATCATGAAAAAGTTATGCAAAGTTTGGCTAAAAATTATCCCAGTTTTTTGCGAGATTTAAACGATTTAAAAAAGTGTAGAGGCGCAACTAAGCATGGAGGGGAATTAAAAGATGATAATTTCTTAACCAGAATAGAATTAGAAAGATATAGAGATGAAATCTATTTTTTAATAGAAAATCTTTTAGAAAACCCTTTGATTAAAGATAGAGAAAATATTAAAGAAAAATCTCATTATAGAAAAAATGCAGAGATTGATGCTCAAATCCAACTATCAAATTTAAATCTCCCTAAATCCTTGTTTGAGTGTTTTGTGGGGGTTAATCTTGCCAAAAATAATAAAGATAGAGAAGAAATAATCTTAAATCTTTATAAGATTTTTGAAACCATTCTTATAAAGGCTATCAAAAAACAACCTAAACTTGATTTTAAAACCAAAAATGAAATTTTAAAAAACTCTTCTTATAAGCTTAATAAATCTTTAGAAGAAGTGAGAGAGAGTTTTTTAGAAAATGCGTTCAAATACAAGCATGCAAGTTTAGGAGCGTATGTATTAGTATTGCTTAGTTGTGGGTATTTTGAGAGCGTGTTTGAAAAAGTCCAAGAATGGCTAGTTTTTATCGCTGAGCTTATTGCTTTAAGAGGGCATGGGCATAAAATGACTAAGAAACTTGAAAAACTAGAAATAAAGAAGTTAGAAGAGTTGGAACAACAAGCGTTAGAATATTTTAAAAAAATGGCAAGTAAATTATATCCAAAGGAGAATCAATGAGTGAAAATAAAGAGTTAGAGTTAAATGAAAGAGAAACTAAGTTAAATGAAATACAAAAGCAACTTAAAATAAATATTGACAAATTCAAGCAAGAAAAAGAGGGTTTTCAAAATGATAAAGACGCTTATTTAAAAGACAAGCAAGAATTTGAAAACTTTATGCAAAATAAAGAAGTCTTTAAAAAAGAATTAGAGCAAAAAGTTAAAGAAAGCTTGCTAGCTTATGAGAGAAAGCAAAAAGAGTCAATACTAGAGAGAGTTAATAAAGAAATACAAGAACAACAAGAGTATCTTAATAAAGACTACAAAAAGAAGTTAGAAAGCATCCAAGAATGTTCTAATAAGCTAGAAAATAATCTTAAAACGCAATTTGACACTCAATTAGCACAATGGGAACAAAGTTTTAGTGGCTATGCAAAACAACTTAATGAAATCTTGCAAACAAAAGAGCAATTAAAATTGGAAAAACAGCAATTTAATGCAAAAAAACAAGCATTTGAAAATCATATGAAACAAAGAGAAGAAGAGATTAAAAAGGGCAAAGAAAGAGAAATGGAGCGTTTAAAAGAAGAAAATAGTGGCTTAAATCAGCAACTAGATGCTATCCAAAGAGAAATTAGAGGTTTAAGACAAGAAAAAAGGGAGCTAGAAGCACAAATTGATTTACAAAGCGATTTTAATAGGGAAAAATTAGAACAAGATAAAAGGCTATTAGAAGAGCATAAAAACGAATTGTTTAAAGATAACGAAGAGTTAAAAAATAAAATCCAAAGCTTAGAAAATGAAAAAAATAAACTTGACCCAAGAGATGAAACAATAAAAGAGTTAGAAGAAAAACTTAGGGGATTAGAAAATATTCAAGCTCAAAAAGAACATAACGATAATCTATATCAAGGACTTTTAGCTAGAAACACAGCCTTACAGGCTGAATTGAATGAACTTAAGGAAAAATTTGAAAATCTGAAAAATATTTATGCGGGCGTAGAAGATTTTGACAAACGCAAGAATAACATTAAAGAACAAATCATAAAAGCTAGCCCTAAAACTTTAAAAACCCCTTCAGATATCACTGATAAAGATGAATTAAAGTTTTTAAATGATATAGAGGAAGGCATGCAAAAATTTCATGTATTTTATCCTAAGCGTTTGTTGTATATGTTCCATACCGCTTTAAAAAGTGCTTCTTTATCGCCACTAAGCGTGTTAAGTGGTGTGAGTGGGACAGGAAAATCTGAATTACCTAAGCTCTATGCGCATTTTGGAGGGTTAAATTTTTTAAGCATTGCCGTGCAGCCTACTTGGGATAGCCCAGAATCCTTAATGGGGTATTTTAATGCGATAGAAAATAAATTTGATGCGACAGAGTTTTTACGCTTTTTTATCCAAACTGCCTTGGATAAAGAGGAGTTAGATTGTAGTTTAAAAGAATCAATGAATATTGTTTTATTAGATGAAATGAATTTAGCTCATATTGAATTGTATTTTGCGGAGTTTTTGAGTAAATTAGAGATTAAGCGCTCTAAAGAAACTAATGTTAGCATTAAGCTAGGCACCGGTTTGACTTGGGAATTGCCCTTAAGAGATAATTTATTGTTTGTAGGCACAATGAATGAAGATGAAAGCACAAAAATGTTAAGCGATAAGGTGCTAGATAGGGCGTTTTGCTTAAACTTTGAAAGACCTAAAGATTTGAAAAGCAAGCAACAAAAACGCCTTTTAGATAATAATAATTATTTAAAGGCTGAAGTTTTTTCTAGTTGGATAAATAAAAAGGGTGATTTAGAGAATAAACTAAAAAAATACAAAACACTAACCGAACGAATTAATGAAAATTTGAGCGCTTGTTCTAGAAGTATCGGACATAGGGTATGGCAGAGCATGAGCGCTTATATGCACAATCACCCTTTAGTCAAATACGCTAATGATAAAGATAAGGCTTTAAAATATGTCTATGAAGAATGCTTGATTTTAAAGATTTTTCCTAAACTTAGAGGGGTTGAGACACGCAAAAATAACCATTTAAAAAATATTCAAGACTTATTAAAGGATTTTAATGTGGTTAAAGATTTTGAACAAGCTATGGAAAATGATTTTAATCAATTTGTCTTTAATAGCGCTAGTTATTTGAATGATAACGAATATGAAAAAATAATCAGTGAGATAAACAAGTAGAATGGGACTAGAAGAACTATACGCCCCTAATAATAAAGAGCGTTTAAAGACACTTAGTTTTTTAAGGGCGATTGCTTTTTTTGATTATTTTAGCGCTTCTTTTGAATATAAAGATTTATTTAGTGTTTTAGAAAATATCGCACAATTTGATTATGCAAAAAAGCCTTATAAAGATGATTTGTATTTCTTATGCAAATTTGTAGAACCAGCCTTAAAGGCTATTTTTAACAATTTAAACACGAATATTTGCAGAGAGTATCTTAAAATGCCTTTAGAAAAGGCTAGGGAATTTGACGCTAAATGTGCACTATATTTAGCCAAGCGACCGGGTCGCAGCTTAAAAGAAAAATTGTATGACAATAAGGTGTTGAGCATCAAGCGTTATACGAATGTCAATACACATGAAAATAGATTTTTAAAGCGTTTTGTGAAAGAGCTTTTAAGAATAATCAATTTGCGTGAAAATGAATTCCAACAAGTTTTTGAAGAACTAATTTTAAATATAAAAATATTTTTAAAGAGTGAAATGGCCCAACAAATTGATGAAAAGCAAGCCATTATCCCTAATAATTTATTGCATTTTCACAAGCATTACAAACGCATTTTTAAAGCTTATAACTGGCTTAATGATGACATAGAGTCATTGCCACAGATGAGCTTAGAGCAGATTTTTTATTTGGAGTATTTATATCAAGCTCAATTTTACACCTCTTTAGAGGTTGAGCCGATATTGATTAAAGATGAAAAAGATTTACAAACATTGATTAAAGATGATTTTTCAATTAAAGATTTATTATTTGAAGACATGCGTTTAAGGGTTAAAGAATTTTTAGAAAAAAAATTAAATCAACCCATAAATTTAAATCAAAAAATCCCTCAACTTGAATTGTGTAAAGAAGTGTATAAAGAAATTTATATTGATATGTTTAGTTCTGAACCTTTTGCACTATTAGTTAGAAATGATAAAAAAATAGAAATAGAGCAACTCCCTCTTTTAGCCAAAAAACAAATAGATAATATTTATATCAATGCTAATAATACTAAGTTTGAAGTAGATAAAAAAGGCTATTTAGCCAACGCTCTTAAAAACTATGATGAAAATCTTGTAGAAGCTTTTATGAAAGACTTTAAAGAGCGTTATAAAATAGAAAAATTATATTATTTATTAGATGATGAAATTAAAAGTTTTGAATTTGCTAAGATTAAACATAAAATAAGCTTGTATTTTAAGGACGCAAAATTTTATCCTAAAAGCGTTGCTTTGGGTCTTAGTAAATTGCTTGAAAATATATTGCAAGAAAATGAGCGTTTGCGTTATAACAACACAGATTTAGTCGTTAAACACCTAGAAAAAGAAAAAAATAAAACTTTTAATCATCGTGGTTTGGTTTTAGAAAGACAAAAAAGTGATGTTTCAAAAGAAGATTATATTTTAAAAGATGAGCCTTTATGTATCGAACAAGCTTTAAAAAAATTTAAAGAAGCCTTAGAGCTAGAAAAACAAGGCATTATTTTGTATAAAGAATGCTTGCCTAAACTTTCTATGGAAGTGATACAAAAGGGGCGTTTTACAAATTTTGAAATCATTAAAGATAAAACAAGTTTAGAAGATAAAGAAATTTTAGAAATCAAAACGCCTTTTATCGTCCCTAAAAATGCAGGAAGCATTGCCTTACCTTTAATTTTAGGAGATGAAAAAATTGCTTATTGTGGCAAGATTGTCTCTAAAGATTTTCCTTTAAAAAATGATGAAGAATATAATCTCACACTCACTTATGACACCAGCACAGAGTTTAATTATCTTTTAGAATTTAAGCCTAGCAATAAAAATTTGTGTGGCATTTCTATAGAATGGGAACAAATTAATTCAAATGGTATTGAACTCCCTACACCTAGTTTTACTAAAAAACTAAGCCTTGATGAATTAAAAAAAGATTTTAATCCTAAAACAGGCAAAAAATCTAATTTGTTTGAGTGGATGCTAAAGCATTTAGAAGCATTAGAGAAGAAACTAGAATATGGCGAAATTTTATGGATAAAAAAAGATAAAAATAACGCTCATTTTTGTATAGTTAAAACAGAAGATAAAGAAGTCTTTTGTCATAGCAATCAATTTGAAAAAGAGGTAAAAATAGAGCAACTTTCACAAGGCGTGCAAGTGTGTTTAGAAGTATCTAAGGATAAAAACGATGCTAATAAATATCAAGGAAGAATTTATGGCTTAAAAGAAAATTTAAAAGAAAATAAAGAAATGATTTTATCCAATATAGCTAAAAATCATTATCAAAAAATACCCCAAGCTGTTAAAGAAAAAGATAGAATAAAAGCGCTTAAAAACATTAATTATCCGTGTTTAAAAATCTTTTCACATTATACGCTTATAGAATTAGAAACTTTAAATCCTAGTTTTACAAATCCTTTTAAAGAGTATTTAAAGCGTTTAGAAAAGTATTATTTTGACCCAACAATAACTAAAGAATTTAAAGATACGCTTTTAAACTTTTTTGGTTATTTGAACGATAGTATGCCCATAAAATTACAACAAGAATTTATTCAATTGTCTTCTACTTCTTTTTTATTAAGCAAATGTTTTGGGTCTCTTAATAAAGGCTTTCAAAAAGAGATTTTTAAAAAACTTATAGATTGTTTTTTTAAATCTCATCGTAATAAAAATGAAGATGTTTGTTTTAAAATACTAAAAATTTTAGCCCAAGCGAGTTGGAGTAATGAAAATTTTTTAAAGAATTTTATAAATCTAACAAGTTTAAAACAACAGAAAGGTTTTTTAAAATGTATAGAAGTATGCCTAAAAAATCCCAAATCATTTTATTTTAGCAGTGCGTGTGAGTTGTTGCTAGCCTTTTTGATTTATCGTAACACGCAAAGACAATTAGATTTAATCCCTGAAAGTGAAAAAACCATGCGTTTATTGGATGGTATAGATAAGGCGATAGAAAATAAGATTGAAATTAAAAGTTTTGTAAAATTAGAGTTAAAAACTCAAGGTTTTGATGAAAGTATTCCGTCTTTATTATTGGCATTGCGCTTGTATTTAAGG
Source organism: Helicobacter cetorum (assembly GCF_900198405.1). Classification (GTDB taxonomy): domain Bacteria; phylum Campylobacterota; class Campylobacteria; order Campylobacterales; family Helicobacteraceae; genus Helicobacter; species Helicobacter cetorum_C. Next base: position 3,249 of record NZ_FZMR01000010.1, on the reverse strand, counting down.
GGGGATTTACAAGGTGTTGGAATTGAAATTAAAGGAATAGATGAAAATGAATAAATTAGTGGTTATCAATCGTGCCATTCCAGGTGGGGGCAAGACTTCTTTAACTAAAAAGATTGAAGAATTAGCAAAAAGTTTAGGGCATTCTATTAGTATTCATTCTACTGATGAATATTTCATTCAAACAGATGAAAAAGGCATTAGACATTATGTTTTTGAATTAGAAAAACTTAATGATTATCATAGGCAAAATTTAGAAGCTTTCAGACAATCTTTAAAAGATAATACAGATATTGTGGTGTGCGATAACACTAATTTAGAATCTTGGCAAAGCAAACCTTATACAGATGCGGCTAGAAGCTTTGGTTATAAAATTTTATTGGTTGATTTTAAGCCTAGAGAATTACAAGAGCATTTGAAAGCCCAAAAAATAACTAAAGAACGCCCTGATGCACATCAAGTTCCAGAAGATGTGTTAAAAAGAATGTTTAAAGAGCATAGGATTTCTAGTCCTTGTTTGGATAAGACTAAGATTTTAAGAGAAGATACTTTAGAATGTCCTAATCATTATAAATGGGATGATGTAAAATGCGCTAAGCAGGCGCAAGGTATTGCCAAGCATTATGATTACGATTTTTACTTAGAAAGAATACCGGTTAAAAGTGAGCAAGATTATGAAAAACAAAACAAAGAGTTAAGTTTAAAAGCCTTAGATTTTTTAAAATATAATTTTGATTTTGAAGTGATTTTTCATTTTCTGGGGGAACAGTTAATGCCCATTTTTTTAGGAATGCGTCAATTTAATGCCCAAAAACATGTTTTTGTTACTTCTAGCGTAAAAAATGTTAAAAAATTAAAAGGATTTTTTAAAAAACGCAAAAAGACTAATGAAAGTTTTAAAATTAATGTTGATGCATTTAGTTGTATAGAAGTGAATGTTTTTGAGCCTAAAAATATTTATGAAAAAGTTTTAAATTATATTAAACAACATAATTTAGAAGATAAAAAATTATGTTTTAATCTAACCGGTGGCACTAAAATGATGTTTTTAGCAGGACTAAAAGCATCAGAAAAGGTTCAAGCATCTTATTTTTATATTGAAGAAAAGGCTCAGCAATTACTACTTTTTAAAAATACAAGCGAAATTCAATCTTTTTCTATCCCAACTATTCCCATTAAGGATACAGAGACTTTTTTAGATTTACACACCCCAAATTACACAATAGAGCAAAATGGTATTGTCAATAAAAAGCTTTTAGATAAAATAAAGGAGCGTAAAATTTTAAGCGACTTATTGTATAAACGCCGCACACGCCTTGCTTATCTCTATCAAAAAATTAATGATAGCTATGCTAACAATAAAAAAATAAATATTTGTGAAAATAACATTAAAATTCTCTATGAAAACCATCGGGTTTGTGTGAATGTAGATGGAGAAGAAATCAAGCTTGAATATTCAGAAGATGAAGATGATTTTAGAAATTATATTATAGGGGGTTGGTTTGAAGAATATATTTATTGTGAGTTATTAGAATTATTAGATAGGCAAATAATTTATGATTTACGCTTAAATATGCGTTTGAATATTGATGCTATTACAACTCAAAGATTTTTCCCTATTAATATTAATGAGCTAAAATCATCTAAATCATCTATTTACGCAGAGTTTGATATAGTCTTTAGTGATGGCAAAAATCTTTACATCATAGAATGCAAGAGTGGAAAATTAAAAAATGGCAAAGAGATTTTGGCTAATTTATCTACCAACACTCAAAATTTTGGCGGTGCAAATGCAAAGTGCATTTTAATGTCTAATGATACTTTTTTGAGTTCAAATATACAAGAAAGAATTAAAAGCTTGAATATTAAGTTTATTTCTAAAGATTTTAAAGAAAACATTAAGGGTTATATTGATAACTTTAGGCATTGATGAGGCGGGGAGGGGGTGTTTAGCCGGTTCGCTTTTTGTAGCTGGGGTAGTGTGTGATGAAAAAATAGCCTTAGAGTTTATAGAAATGGGCGTAAAAGATAGCAAAAAACTCACTCAAAAGAAACGCTTTGTTTTAGAAGATAAAATCAAATCGTGCGATGATGTAAAATTCTATATCGCCACAAAAAGTGTAGATGAAATTGATGCTTGGGGTTTAGGGGCGTGCTTGAAACTTGCTATACAAGAAATCTTAGAAAATCTAAGCCCCTATACTAAAAATATTTATATAGATGGAAATACGACATTTGGTCTCAATCAAAAATACTCTAATTTAAACGCTATCATTAAAGGCGATGATAAAATTATTCAAATTTCTATGGCATCCATCTTGGCTAAAACTTCTAAAGATAGAGAAATGCTAGACTTGCATGCGTTGTATCCGCAATATGGCTGGAATAAAAATTGTGGTTATGGGACTAAAAAGCATATGGATATGATAAGGCAATATGGAATAACACCCTTTCACAGAAAGAGTTTTACACTCAAAAGCTCCCCCTCCTTGTTCTCACTATAGGCTTGTATAAGCTTTTTATGAGAGTAAAAGCAAGCTCTCTAAAACCATGCTTAAATCTTTAGAAGTTTCTTTAGAGATTTTAATACCCTTTTGAGACAAAAAATTGACCAAGTCACTAGACTGAATGCGTGGGAATTGAGTCATTACATACACACGATTTTCTTTCTTATCGGTGAAAGTTTCAATAACCACTGATTTAGATACTAGAAAATCAATCAAATAAAAAATGGTGTCAATATTTTCACTTTTAGTTTTGAGTGCCTCATAGATACGCTTGCGAGCTTTTTTAACTAAAAAGAGAGATTCTAATGTGCCATAAGCATTCATTCTAGCTCTTAGTAGGGCAATCTTCTCAGCGTTCTTTTCTGGAGAAATTTTTTCATCGTAATGAACATATTGAGCGTAGAAAAATTGGTGTTTATCCGTAATGGACGCAGAACCCATGTATTGATTGAGCGGATTATCTTGAGCGAAGAGATTTGCTTTGACCCAATCTGGGTAATTAGTGGTATCTTGCAATTTTTCTGCATAAGCCACTTGACTAAAAACACCTAAACTTAAAAGAGCGCATAAACTCAAAGCTTTGAAATTTTTCATAAAATTTCCTTATATGTAACAAAGTTTTTCCTACTTTTAGACTTTATTTCACAAAGAGTGAAAAACAACCAAAAGTAGAAAACTTTAGAATTATATGTTGAATAATTTAACAAATTGTAAAAAATAAGAATTAAGTAGATAAGTAGATAAG
>NZ_FZMR01000041.1 GCF_900198405.1 Helicobacter cetorum | reverse complement strand
ATTATGTAGGGTATTTGTGGGGGTTTTAGGGGTTAAATGGTTAAAAAGATGTTAAAAACTTAAATCTATATTTTAGAGATGGTGTGTAGTGGGGGTTAATCCATTAAGGAAGTTAGAGAGCTAAAAACAACAATAAAAACTAAAAACATACATTGAGTTTTTTAAAAACCATTTTAAGTTTTTAAGCATAAGAACATTAATTACTGATTAAAATCTTAGAAAAGCTCAAAATTTTAATTTTGAGCTAGTAATTATTTTTGGCTATAAACCACCCTAAAACCATAAAACACTCCTACAAGCAAAGCTAAACCCACTATAAGAGCGAGCGTGTTAGAATGCGTGAAACTTGCAACCATTAAACTCGCCATGCTACAAAGCATAGTGATAGTTGCATAAGGAAGTTGCGTGATAAAATGGCTTTGCACAGAACATCCAGCTCCAGTAGCTGATAGAATGGTCGTATCAGAAATGGGGCTTGTATGGTCTCCATAAACCGCCCCAGAAAGAATGGCTGAGACAATCAAAATAATGTCGCTTTCAGTCGCCATGCTTGCTCCAATAGGTAGCATGATAGCAAACGCCCCCCAGCTTGTGCCAGTAGAAAATGCTATAAATCCAGAGATTAAAAAAAAGATTAAGGGCATATACACACTCCCCCCACTATTTAAAAACTCCTTGCTTATTTGAGCTAGATAAAGTCCTGTTTGAGCATCATCTCTAATCACAGGTCCAATAGCCCAAGCAAGCGTTAAAACTAATATGGCTGAACTCATACTCTTAAAGCCTTCAATAATAATTCTAAAAAAACTCCCTTTTTCTAAAAACCTGTAAGCCAAAAGATAAGTGATGATGAGCGAAAATAACCCCCCATAAAAAAGCGAAAAACTCGCATCGGTATTTTTCAAAATATGTCCGGTATAAAAAATCAACGATGAAATGGATACAATTAATAAGAAAATAGAAATGGGTAATAAGCTTAAGGGGGCAAGTTTTGTAGAGCTTTCTTCTTGCTCGTTATAAAAATCCTTAACCCCTACATTTTGATACTTTTTCATACTAGGGAGATTGATTTGCCATAAAATAGTGAGAAATACTGCAATAAGCACAAAAATCGCATAATAATTACTACTCAAACTTTGAATTAGCACTGAAAAACTATCTTCTAATAAAGGCGATTTATCATTATTCATAATCCCCATAATATAAGCCCCCCAGCTTGAAATTGGCACTAACAAACACACCGGTGCTGAAGTGGAGTCTATAATGTAGGCTAATCGCTCTCGTGTAGAGTTATGAGCGTCATTCAAAGACTTTGAAATTTGTCCCACGGTTAGGGCGTTAAAATAATCATCAACAAAGATAATGATGCCTGAAAAAAAAGCGATAAATTCAGGAGTTTTAGCGCTTTTAGAATATTTTTTAGCTTTTTTGACGAAGTTTTGAACACTACCAGATTTAAAAATAACTTGGCTTAAAATTCCTAAAAAGATTAAAAACCCAAAAACATAAAGATTAGAAAGATTAAAACTAAGTCCCTTAATAGGCTCATAGACATAAAAAACTGAAGTAATTTTGCGATAAGTATAATCTATTATACTTAAAAAATCTAAAGAATACAATAAGAAAGCACTTGTTAAAATCCCTACAAATAAGGAGAGAGCCACTCGCTTAGTCAGCACCACCATCATAATCACACTGACTGGAACAATAAGACTCAAGGCTGATAATCCCACAGACAAAATCCTTTAAAAAAAGTCAAATTTCAATTAAAAGAGACAATAAATATCTAAGTCATGCCTACCACAACATGAGCATAAACATTCTTATCATAAAACGAGGGAATGAATTTGCAAAAACAAATTGCCTAAAGGATTTTAGTCAAGTGGCCGGGAGAGAGGGATTCGAACCCCCGGAGGTATTACCCTCAACGGTTTTCAAGACCGCCGCTTTCAACCACTCAGCCATCTCCCGCTATTTTCTCACAAAAAGCCCCAAATTATTTATGGAGGCGACACCCGGATTTGAACCGGGGAATCAAGGTTTTGCAGACCCATGCCTTACCACTTGGCTATGTCGCCTTCTCCAAAACAATCTCTTAAAATAACATCAACAAAATATAAAATATCATCGTGGTGCCCAAAGCCGGACTTGAACCGGCACGGTATTGCTACCGAGGGATTTTAAGTCCCTTGTGTCTACCAATTCCACCACCTGGGCAAATCTAATAGAAACTTGCATAAGAGTAATATTAAAATACAAAGTATGGAGCGGGAAACGGGGATCGAACCCGCGGCCCCGACCTTGGCAAGGTCGTGCTCTACCACTGAGCTATTCCCGCACCTAATTTCAAAAAATACAAACGCTATTCTATCTAAAAGAAAATCAAAAATCAAGGTTTTATAAAAATAATTTGATTTAATCTTTTAAAAAACAATTTTGAAACTCTTTTGTTTCTATAAAAATAAAGCTAGATTTTATCTTTTTGTCTAACTTTTCTTATTCCATCCAAGATTGAGTAAAAATTTTACAACTTCAAGCAATCCAACTTCTTTTGCGAAAAATTATTGGCATTGTTTTCCTTTTTTTACCTTGATTAAACGATAATAAGCACTATAATTAACATTTCAAATATTCAAGGAGTTTTAATAACCATGAAACAAGTCATTCATTCAAATTTAGCCCCAAAAGCTATAGGTCCTTATTCTCAAGCTATCGCTACTAATAATCTTGTATTTGTCTCTGGGCAATTAGGCATTGATGCAAGCACCGGCGAATTTAAAGGCACAGATATTCACGCTCAAACCACGCAATCTATGGAAAATATCAAAGCGATTTTAAAAGAGGCTGGTCTAGGCATGGAAAGTGTGGTTAAAACCACCATTTTATTGAAAAGCTTAGATGATTTTGCTGTTGTAAATGAAATCTATGGGAGTTATTTTAAAGAACCCTATCCAGCTAGAGCGACCTTTCAAGTGGCTAAACTTCCTAAAGATGCTCTAGTAGAAATTGAAGCTATTGCTATCAAATAATACTAATTTTTAAAAAGCGCAAAAAAGGGATTAAGCATGCAAAAAGATGTAATCATAATAGGTGGTGGGATTATAGGGCTTTCTTGTGCGTATTCTATGCATAAGCTTGGGCGTAAGGTTTGCGTGATTGAAAAAGGCGATGGCACTAACTGCACTTCTTTTGGAAATGCGGGCTTAGTTTCGCCATTTAAAGAGGCTCCGCTTGCAAGCCCCGGTGTCGTATGTGATACCATAAAGCTTATGCTAAAAAATCAAGCCCCCTTAAAATTCCACTTTGGGCTTAATCCTAAGCTTTTTAAATGGATTTTTAAATTCATACAGAGTGCTAATGTAAAATCTAGGCATCGCACCATGGCATTGTTTGAACGCTATGGGTGGCGTAGCGTAGAGATGTATCATCAAATGCTAGAAGATGGCATGGATTTTTGGTATAAAGAAGATGGGCTTTTAATGATTTATACCTTGCAAGAAAATTTTGAAAAAAAGATTAAAACTTGCGATGATAGCGGATCTTATAAAATTCTTAATACCAAAGAAACCAAGGAATACATGCCTATTGCTAATGACAATATCTGTGGGAGCGTGCTTTTAACTGAGAATGCCCATGTAGATCCGGGCGAAGTCATGCTCTCTTTACAAAAATATCTCAAAGAAGTGGGCGTAGAGTTTCTTTATAATGAGGAAGTGATAGACTTTGAATTTAAAAATAATCAAGTAGATAGCGTCATTACTAATAAAAATAGACTCCAAGCAGAAACGATTATCCTATCTACCGGAGCTAACCCAGAAACTATCAAAAAAACTAAAAACGACTTTTTGATGATGGGGGCTAAAGGCTATAGCATTACCTTTAAAATGCCAGAAGAATTAAAGCCTAAAACTTCTTCTTTATTTGCAGATATTTTTATGGCAATGACTCCACGAAGAGACACCGTGAGAATCACTTCCAAACTAGAGCTTAATACAAATAGCATGCTCATTGACAGAGAGCAGATAGAAAACATGAAAAGAAACCTTGCTACCTTTACACAGCCTTTTGAAATGCAAGACCCTATAGAGTGGTGTGGGTTTAGACCCCTAACTCCTAATGATATTCCTTATTTAGGGTTTGACAAACAATACAAGAATTTAATCCATGCTACAGGACTTGGATGGCTTGGCATTACCTTTGGACCAGCTATTGGCAAGATGATTGCAGATTTAAGCGTTGATGGTGCGAATGAAAAGAATGCTGATATTATGCTCTTTTCAGCATTTTTTAGGGATTAACCTCTCTAAAGTTTTTCATTTCTAAAACTAATTCCTTATAAGGAGTTTATTTATGGAAACCATTGATTCAGTCGTCCGCACGCTGTCTAATCTTGTTTGGGGAATCCCTATGCAAGTCCTATTGGTGGGCACAGGCTTATTTTTAACTTTCTATCTTAAAGGTTTGCAATTTAGAAAGATTCTTTATGCGATTAAAATCCTTTTTGACAAAGAGTCTCAATCTAAAGGCGATATTTCACAATTTTCAGCTCTCATGCTCTCTTTAGGAGCAACGGTAGGCATCGGAAGTATCGTAGGTGTAGCGACTGCTATTAGCATTGCAGGGCCTGGAGCGGTGTTTTGGATGTGGGTTACAGGTTTAGTTGGCATGGCGACTAAGTATGCTGAGAGTATTTTAGCGGTGAAATACAGAGAAGAAGGGGCGTTTGGATACAAGGGGGGGCCTATGTATTACATCAAAAATGGGCTTAATATGCCTAAACTTGCTATGGCATTTGCGATTTTTACCATTATTGCAAGCATTGGCACAGGTAACATGACACAATCTAATGCGGTCTCTTCCATTCTAAGTGAACAGATTTCTTTGCCTACTTGGATTTCTGGTCTATTACTCACTTTTTTAACCGCTTTTATTGTCATCGGCGGGATTAAATCCATTGGTAAATTCACTTCTTATTTGGCCCCTGTTATGGTGCTTTTATACTTGCTTACTATTCTTTATATTATTTTTAGGCATTTTGATTTAGCTATTCAAGCTGTGAAACTCATTTTTGAAGAGGCGTTCAATCCAAAGCCTGTAGTGGGCGGAGCCACAGGAGCGTTAGTAGCCACCATGATAAAAACAGGCGTAGCTAGAGGGCTATATTCTAATGAAGCAGGGTTAGGAAGTTCTGCTATTATTGCAGCAAGCGCTCAAACCCACCACCCCGTTCGTCAAGCCCTAGTTTCAATGCTTCAAACCTTTATTGTAACTTTAGTGGTGTGTTCTGCAACAGCGACCGTGATTTTAATGGCACCAGAATGGAATACTTTACTCCCTAATGGCGAGAAATTGAGTGCAAATCTTTTAACCCTAAAAAGCACAGAGTATTTTCTAGGCTCATTAGGAGCGGTTGTGATTTTTACGACCATGATATTTTTTGCTTACTCCACCATTATCGGCTGGGCTTATTATGGGGAAAAATGCGCTGAATACGCCTTTGGGGAAAAAAAGATTAAATATTATCGCTTAGTCTTTTTAGCAAGCGTTATGGTAGGTGCTTTAGCTAAAATTGATTTTGTATGGAATTTAGCAGACCTTTCTAATGGACTTATGGCTATCCCTAATTTAATTGCTTTAATCTTGTTGCATAAAGTGGTTTATTCTGAAACGCGCTGGTATTTTAGCAAACACCATAATAAGTGAGATAAGCATGTTACACAGAGCGAGTTTTGTAGAAGTTAATACAGCTAGTCTAAGGCATAATTTCAACCTTGTCAAAACAACCATTCCTAAAGACGCTCACATTATGGCAGTAGTTAAAGCAAACGCCTATGGAGCTGGGGCAATAAAGACAAGTGAGATTTTTTTACAAGAAGGGGCAAATTATTTAGGGGTAGCCACCTTAGATGAAGCCCTAGAATTACGCTCGCATTTTTCTAAAACCCCCATTTTAATTTTGGGTTATAGTCCTAGTTGTAACGCTCAAATTTTAATAGATAATGACTTGAGTGCAACGATTTTTAGTCTTAAGCAAGCAGAGTATTTTTCCCAAACAGCCCTTAAAGCTAAAAAACGCTTAAAAGCACATCTTAAAATTGATACCGGAATGCATCGCTTAGGCCTAGAACCCACTTTTAAAAGCATAGAAATCATAGAAAAAATATGTGCTTTAAAGGGCTTAGAAGTAGAAGGCATATTCACCCATTTAAGCAACGCTGATTCTAAGATTAAAACCCATGCTAAAAACCAGATGAAAGCCTTTAACGCCTTTTTAGAGCAACTTTTGGATAAAAAAATAGACTTTAAATACCGCCACGCCTACAATTCAGCCGGCATTCTTTCTTTGTGTAATGGTAGTGAAAATTCTTTGTTAAACCTCTATCGCCCAGGAATTATGCTCTATGGTTTCTATCCATCTAGAGAAGTGCAAATCGCCTCTCAAACACAAGGCAGATTTTTACATAATGTTATCAGCCTAAAAGCTAAAATCGTTCAAATTAAAAGCGTTAAAAAGGGCGAGTTTGTAGGCTATGGCGAGCATTTTTATACTGATGAAGAGACTTTAGTAGGCACTTTAGCCTTAGGTTATGCGGACGGATTAGCACGCACTTTAGGCAATCGCATTCAAGTAGCTATCAATAATCAATTAGCCCCCCTTATTGGTAAAGTGTGTATGGACCAGTGTTTTATTAAACTCAATAATATTCAAGCCAAAGAAGGCGATGAAGTTATTTTATTTGGAGATAAAAGCACTAAGGCTAGTGATGCAAACGACATAGCCATGCTTTTAGAGACCATTTCTTATGAAGTCATTAGCACCTTATCTAAACGCTTGGAGCGTGTGTATCTTTGAAACTTAATATCTTTTAAGAATAAAGCTTATAAAGGCTTACTTTGTGTTAAAATGTTTAGAAATAAAAAAATAAGGTTAACACAAAATGAAAAAAATTTCATGCTTACTATTTATAATCAGTCTTTTTTTAATCCCTCTGAGTGCGTCTAGTCTGTATGAACGCCTTTTAAACAAAGAGACCATAAGCGTTGCGACTGAAGGCACTTACCCCCCTTTCACTTATCACAATAAAGAGGGCAAGCTTACCGGCTATGATGTAGAAGTAACTAGAGCCTTAGCCAAAGAACTTGGCGTGAAATTGAAATTCCACGAAACTTCATGGGATAGCATGCTTTTAGGTTTAAAGGCAGGACGATTTGATATGGTTGCTAATCAAGTGAGTTTAAACACTAAAAAACGCCAAGCGACCTTTGATGAGGCTTTAGCTTATAGCTATTCAAGCACGATTATGGTTGTGCGAAAAGATGAAGAGCGTATCAAAGACATTGATGATATTAAGGGGCTAAAAGTTGCCAATGCTTTAAGCTCTGTCTATGGAGAATTAGCTCTCAAATACCATGCTAAGGTTATTTCCATAGACTCTATGGGACAAGCTCTATTATTGGTGCAACAAAAGCGAGCTGACTTGACCTTAAATAACTCTCTAGCTGTTTTAGACTATCTCAACAGCCACAAAAACAGCCCCCTTAAAATCGCATGGGAGTCTAAAGACAAGCAACGAGCCTCTTTGGTCATTAACAAACACCAAGAAAAAGCCCTAGAGCTTATCAATAATGCTATGCAAAAATTGATAGATAAGGGAGTATTAAAACGCTTGGGCGAGCAGTTTTTTGGAAAAGATGTCAGTAATAAGTAGCTTGAATTTAAGCCAAGAGCGCTTGGAGTTATTGCTAGAGGCCTTTTACCCCATGCTAAAGGCCTCTTTTTGTATCTCTATGCCCTTAGCACTTGTTTCATTTGTCTTAGGCATCGTTATTGCAACTTTTGTAGCCCTAGCTAAGCTTTCGCCAGCAAAAAGCTTAGCTAAACGCCTTCTACTCGCTTTTTTGGGTTTTTATGTTTCATTGATACGAGGCACGCCCATGCTAGTGCAGATTGTTGTGGTGTTTTATGGTTTGCCCGCTCTTGGGGTTTATATAGACCCCATTCCAGCAGGCATTATCGCCTTTTCACTCAATGTGGGGGCATACGCCTCAGAGACTTTAAGGGCGAGTTTTCTTTCTGTCTCTAAAGACCAATGGGAAGTGAGCTTTAGCTTGGGCTTGAGCTATTTACAGACTTTTTGGCATGTGATTTTATTGCAAGCGCTTAAGGTTGCCACCCCACCTTTAGGCAATTCATTTATCAGCTTGTTTAAAGACACTTCATTAGCATCTGTAGTTACAGTTACAGAAATCTTTAGAGTTGCACAACAAAAAGCCAACACTAGCTATGACTTCTTGCCTATCTATCTAGAGGCGGCACTCATTTATTGGCTCTTTTGCTTGGTTCTTTCTTATATTCAAAACCTACTAGAGAGAAAATTTTCTAGAATGGTTTAGGTTAGTATTTTAAACCTAATCAATAGATTCAAGAAATGTGTAAAAAATATAAAATACAAACGACAAAAAGATCACTAAAATACAGTTGCATGGATTTCAAAAATTCTTATAAAGAATCAAAATTCACCATAATCCATTAACGGCACTAATCAGAATATTTATTTGATTTTTCCTGCTATCAAAAAGTCCACAAAGTGGGGTAAATTTCGTATCAACAATATCTTTTGCCATAATTTACCATTCTCCTTTTGCAACTAAAATTTCATTATTCTATTCATATAAGTTTCCATGCGACCCAAAAACGCCATAGCGTTCGAATCGTTACAATCTATTGCTTTTCTTAAATATTCTAAACTTTTTGCCTCATCCTGTATTACGCCCAAACCCTTACCATACATCATACTAAGCATAAAGAAACTTTCTTCATGTCCCAAATCTGCAGATTTTTGATAGCACTCAAAAGCTTTAAAATAATTCTTCTCTGTCCCTCTTCCATAAAAATAAAATGTAGCTAAATTGAATAACGCCATTGAATCACCAAGTTCTGCTCCCTTATAAAAATACCCAAAAGCCTTTTTATCATCTTGTTTTACTCCAAGACCATTTTCATACATATATCCTACACTATTATAAGCTTGCTTATCCCTAAGTCTTAAATCTTTATCGCCAAGCTCACAAGATTTTATAAAACATTCAAAAGCCTTTTTATCATCTTGTTTAACCCCTCTACCACACAAATACATTGTTCCCATACTACAATAAGCCATAGGGTCTTTGAGCTCTATGGCCTGATGATATAATGCAAAGGCTTTTTGATAATCTTTTTCAGTATCTATCCCAACCATATATCTTGTAGCAAAAGATAACAACTCTTCTATATTGCTAAGCTCTGCACCTCTCTTATAATACTCAAAAGCTTTTTGCTCATCTTTTTCAACTCCTATTGCTTGATTGTGCATTGCCCCTAATATGTAGCCCGCATCGCTATTGCCAAATTCTAAAGCTTGATTAAAATTAGCATAAGCATCTCCAAAATTTTTTGTGCTCAATTCCATAAAACCTAAATGGTGATATGCAAATGCTACAACATCCTTTTCAAACTGAGTGGTCGCTTGTTTTAAAAAAACATTCTCTCGCCTTTTACTTACTCTTTTTACAACCCTTACCCTCACGATACATCTCACCCAACATAAAATAAGCCATTTTATCTCCAAGCTTAACTGCTTTCGAAAAATATTCAAAGGCCTTTTTAAAATTCTGCTTTATGCCTATGCCCTTAAAATAAGCGCAACCCACATCATAATGTGCGATAGCATTGCCTAAATCAGCAGATTTTTTATAATGCTCAAAAGCCTTTTTTAAATCTTTCTCAACATACTGCCCATGAACATACATATTTCCTAGACTATGATGTGAAATGGCATTGCCTAACTCAGCAGCCTTAGAATAATACTCAAACGCTTTTTGAAAATTTTGTTCTGTTCCTCTTCCTTCAAAATACATATCTGCCAAACTTCCGTATAAGCTCGTGTCTCCAAGCTCTATAGCTTTTAAAGAATATTTAAAGCATTTTTCACTATTTTGCTCTATATTTTCACGACCATCTCTAAATATATTTGCCAAAACAATACAACTCTCAATATCACCACACTCTGTTGCTGCTTCAAAACATTCTATAGTTTTATTATGATTTTGTTCCACACCCAAACCTCGCATATACAATGTCCCCAAGTCATACTAAGAGTCAATGTCTCCTAGCGATGCGACTTTAGAATAATATTGAAACGCTTTTTCATATCTCCCATTATTACACATTTGATAAGCAATATTACCATATTCACTTGCACTTAGATTATTTTTCATTTTGCACTCCTTCTATAAATGATTTCTAGAATCAAGTATAACAAGTTTTCTTACACAATTAAATATATAGATTAAAAGGCAAGCAACTAATACACAACAAAACGAACATCAAAAA
>NZ_FZMR01000033.1 GCF_900198405.1 Helicobacter cetorum | reverse complement strand
TCTTCTTTAACTAATTCTTCCTCGTTGTTGGAATTTTCTTGAATTTCTTGGACTAATTCTTTCATCTTGGCAAGCTCTTGTGGGGTAGGTGCTTTTTCTTCTTGAGAGGTTGGCTCTTTTGTATCATCGCTATTTTCTTGCTCAAGTGAGGTTGGGGGTGTTTCTTCTTGGGTATTTTCTAAGTTTTGCTCTTCTTCAAAAGTTTCTGTAGGGTCTTTTGAGAGTGTTTCATCTGTATTTTGGGTAGGGAGTAGTTGCTCTTCTTTGGCCTCTTCTTCTTGTGTGATGTTCTCTAAATTGCCCAAGTCTTTTAAGTCATCAAAATCTGTATCTAGGCTTTTAGGGATTTGCTCAAACACTTCATCGTCTAGTTCATTAGAAAGAGTATTTTCTTGAGATGGTTCTTCTGTAGATAGAGAGAGTTTTTTTTGAATGAGCTTTAAAATTTCAGTAGGTAAAAAGGGTTTTTTAACCCCAATATTAAAGCCTTCTAAAAGGGGCTGTTGGTTTTCGCTACTTCTTTTATGCATGCATACGCTTAAGAAGTTTTGAGACATCACCTCTTTTAATTCTGTTAAGTCAATTTGGTCTAGTTTCTCTAAGGATTCATCATCAGCAAAAAAAAGCCATTCATGGTTTTCTTTAAGAAGAGCTAATATTTCTGTGCTATTTTCTATGTTTTCTATGGATAATTCTAATTTCTTAGAAACACTTTCAAAGAGTTTTTTTATCATAGGGTTTTGGTTAAACAGAAGAATTTTCATGGCTACTCCTTAAATTTGTGAAACATTTTACCAAATTTGTGATTATGCTTATTTTAAATCTTTTATTATAATCAAAAATCCGTTTTGTTTGCTTAATATTTTAATCACTATGCACATCAATAAGGAAGGAGATTTTTTGAAAAACAGATTAAAAAAGATGATTGGTGCGGGTTTATTATTGGGGTCTTTAGGTTTTTTGCAAGCTAAGGATAGCGTGTTTTTCTTGCCCTATGAGCAACGAGAAGCTCTAAATTCTTTAATTTCTAGTATTAGTAATGCTAAAGAGAGCGTGAAAATTGCTATTTATAGTTTTACGCATAGAGATATTGCTAGAACGATTAAAAGCGTAGCAAGTAAGGGAATCAAAGTTCAAATCATTTATGATTATGAAAGTAATCATAATAATAAGCAATCCACAAGTGGCTATCTAGCCAAATACCCTAACATAAGGGCGTGCTTATTAAGGGGGCTTAGGGCTAAAAGTAAGAATAGTTACTATGGTATTATGCATCAAAAGGTGGCTATTATTGATAATAAAGTAGTGTTTTTAGGTTCAGCGAATTGGAGCAGAAACGCTTTTGAAAATAATTATGAAGTGCTTTTAAAAACTGATGATTTTGATGTGGCACTTAAAGCGAGAAGTTATTTTAAAAAGATGTTAGGAAGTTGCGTGGGGTTTTAAGACCCCATAAGCTAAATTTTAAAAGTGGTAGTTGTATCCCACATAAAAGGCAAAAACCCTACGCATTTGAACTTTAATATTATCACTGATATAGTATCTGTCATTTATGGTAGGGAATTTAAAGCCAATCTCAAATTCATGTTCATCTACAAATAGGGCTTTGATACCAAAATTAAAGAGAAATTGAAAGTTTGAGACGCTTACGCCTTTATCGTTAAAGCCAGCATTAATGCCTAGTAGTTCTTGGCCTTTATTGCCGATATACCAGCTATTTCCAGCAATAGCAATCCCCCCAAAAGCTCCAATTTCTACGCTAATATCATCTTGATAGAAACTTCCTTGAAAGAAATTCCACACTGCATCTACGCCTATCCCATAAGTAATCATGTTGTTTCCACCATAATAACCTTTGGGATATTTCATACCATAGCCTTCCCAATCTAAGAAAGCAAAATAGCGTAAGCCAAAAACTCTATCCGTTTTAAAAAAATGGTTATAGCCTATATTAATTCCAATACCATTAGAACCCATGTTAGTGAGTTTTTTCACACCATTAATATTAGTCATTAGATTGATAGAGCCTGTTTGATAATTGATTCCCATATACATGTTTTTAGTCCAAGAAGGTGTAGCACTCTCTTCATCAGCATGTAAGGTTTGTAGTAGCAAGCCTATGCTCGCAATCGTTTTAATTAAGTGTGTTGGTTTCAACGACTTATCTCCCTAATAACAATCAAACATTTTATTTTCATTTATCAATTTTACAATAACTTCGCTAAAAACAAGATGATTATAGTTAATAATTAGAGTATACTAAAAGTTATTTTGTTTAATTGTGGTGTAATAATGAGAAAAATGTTGTTATTTATGGGTTTTGGTGTTATTAGTATGGCGTTAGCCAATGAGCCTAAAATTGATTTTAATCCCCCTAACTATGTAGAAGAAACCCCTTCTAAAGAATTCATTCCTGAATTAAATAAGTTAGGGAGCTTGTTTGGACAGGGCGAACGCCCTTTGTTTGCAGATAGAAGAGCGATGAAACCTAATGATATTATCACTATCATTGTCTCTGAAAAATCCAGTGCAAATTATTCTAGTTCCAAAGATTATAAAAGCACATCAGGGGGTAATTCTACGCCCCCAAGACTCACTTATAACGGACAAGATGAGAGAAAGAAAAAAGAAGCAGAATATTTAGATGATAAAAATAATTATAATTTCACTAAATCTAGCAATAACACGAATTTTAAAGGGGGTGGCTCACAAAAAAAGAGCGAAGATTTAAATATTGTTTTAAGTGCTAGGATTATTAAAGTGCTAGAAAATGGGAATTATTTCATTTATGGGAATAAGGAAGTGCTAGTGGATGGGGAAAAACAAATCCTTAGGGTGAGTGGGGTGATTCGCCCTTATGATATTGAAAGAAACAATACTATTCAATCCAAGTTTCTAGCTGATGCTAAGATTGAATACACTAATTTGGGGAACTTAAGCAATTCTAATAAAAAGAAATTTGCTGCAGATGCAATGGAAACTCAAATGCCTTATTAAAGAAAATTGACATGGAAGCAGTCGCCTTTGTTTTAGCAAGAAGCTCTAGTAAAAGGATTAAGCATAAAAATATTTGTGATTTTTTTAATAAGCCTATGTTAGCTTATCCTATTGAAGTGGCTCTAAATTGCAAGCTATTTGAAAAGGTGTTTATTTCTAGCGATAGCTTAGAGTATGTCAATTTAGCTATAGAATATGGGGCGAGTTTTTTAAATTTACGCCCTAAAAATTTAGCTAATGACACTGCCACGACCTTAGAAGTTATGGCATATCATATTAAAGAATTAGATTTAAAAGATAGTGATATAGTGTGTTGCTTGTATGGCACTTCAGTATTGTTACAAAAAAAGCATGTGCAATTAGCTTTTGAGACTTTAAAGCAACATCAAACAGCTGATTATGTTTTTACTTGTTCGCTTTTTAGTGCTTCGCCCTATCGTTCTTTTAGCATTGAAAATGGCGTTCAAATGGCTTTTAAAGAGCATTTAAACACCCGCACGCAAGATTTAAAAAAACTCTATCATGATGCTGGGTTATTGTATATGGGAAGAGCTAAAGCTTTCAGAGAAATGCGTCCTATTTTTAGCCACAATTCTATCGCTTTAGAACTATCAGTTTTAGAAGTCCAAGATATTGATACCTTAGAAGATTTAGAATTAGCCAAGCTCAAATACAGCCGTTTGCAAAATTTATGCGAGTAAAAATTTTTTGTGATGCGTTTTTAAAAAGCGGTTTAGGGCATTTAAGGCGTTGTGAAAAAATCCTTTTTTATATAGAAAAATTAGGAATTAAAGCAAGCCTTTATTTACACAAGCAAAAAAATATCGCTTCTTTTTTAGGGAGTGTTTCTAGTGATGATTTTCTTATTATAGATAGCTATCTTTTACATTCACAAGATTTTTATGTTTTAAAAGAAAAAGCTAGAAGTCTTATGGTTATAGAAGATAAAGAGCATTCTTTTTATCCAAAAAATACAACGATTATGAATTTTACGCTTAATGCGTTAAAACACTACCACCATTTATCTAAAGACTATCGGTATTATTTGGGGGTAGAGTTTTATCCTATTGATGTCAATTTTATTTATGAACGCCCTTTGGATTTAGAAAATAAAGAAGTTTTAATCACTTTGGGGGGGAGTGAGCATAAAATTTTAGTTAGAATAGTCCAAATTTTAGAAAATAATGATGTGAATTTACACATCATTTCAGCTACCCCCCCTAAAAACTGCCCTAAAAACACGTATTATTACAGCCATTTAAGCCCCTTAGAATTTAGTGCTTTGATGAAATTTTGTGGGTGTTGCGTGAGTGCTTCAGGTCAAACTCTCTATGAATTAGCCCTAACTCAAACGCCTTCGCTCATAATACCCATTGCTAAGAATCAAATCATTCAAAGCAAAGAATTTGAAAAATCAGGCATTTTCAAACAAACTAGTCTTAAGACTTTAGCAAGAGATTTCAAAGAGTTGCAAGAACAAAGGGGTCAAAAATGGATAAAAAACCTAGCATTTGGAAGCAAGTTAGAGAGTGCTTTAAGGGAGTTTTTAGAGATTTGAAAAAAAATTATTGCTATGAAAATATCCAAGCGATTGATTTTACGAATTTAGATGACAAAGAAAAGTTGCTTGTTTTAGAGTTTCGTAACCACGAAAACACTTCTTTATGGATGTATAGTGCTTTTGTCTCTTTGAAAACGCATTTACAATTCATCAAAGAGCTTAAAAATTCGCCAAACCACCGCTATTTTTTGTTTAAAGAAGATGAAACTTATTTGGGGGTTGGTTCTATCACTAGAATCAATCTTACCCATAAACATGGGTATTTAGGAATTTATAAAAACCCTTTTTTAAAAAATAAGGGGGGAGCTATTTTAAAAGCCTTAGAATTTATCGCTTTTGAAGAATTTCAATTAAATTCTTTGCACTTAGAAGTGATGAAAACTAATTTAAAAGCGATTGCTTTTTATGAAAAAAACCATTATGAATTAGAAGGGTGTTTGAAAGAATTTATGTGTAGGGACAAGGAATTTATGGATATTCTTTTGTATTACAAGAATAAGAAAGGATATAATTCTCAATTTTCTCTAAAACGCTAGGACAAATTTCTAGTTTTAAATTCAGCACGCTTAAAGGTAAATCACAATGGCTTAATTTAACTAAGTCTTTGGTGGTAACTAATAATGAAGTGGCGTTGTTTTTTTGAAACTCTTTTTCTAAAAGTTTTAAATCAAAAGTGGCATGGTCTTTAAAATACAATTTTTTAATGACTTCTTTAGGTAAAAAGCTATCTAATCTACTAGGATTAGCGATAGCGGTTACTAAAAGCATGCATTCGGTAGGGTTAGTAATAGAAGTGATTCGCTTGTAGTCTTTATCTTCTGTAAGAACTAAATGGGCTTCTTTATAACTTTTAATGCTTTCTCTATACAACCCACTAGGTAAACAAAAAGGGTAGTAGGGGGGGATTTTAGGTTTTAAAAGCACATTGAATTGATTGAAGTTGAACCTAAAGCCATCATCTAAAAACACGATTTTTGCCCCTAATTCAAGGGCTTTTAAAACGCCTAACTCTCTTTTTTCGCTCACAATAATAGTTGCTTGCTTTAAATTCAGGGCTAAGAGATAGGCTTCATCACCAGCTAGTTTTTGAGAGACTAGAATTTGTCCTTTGATACTCACTACAACTAAGCCTTTAGAATGGCGTTGATACCCCCTAGAGATTACAGCCACTTCTTTATATTTAGAAGCGACTTCTAAAATAAAGGGCGTTTTACCACACCCCCCAGCGATGAGATTACCTATGCTAATAAGAGGGATTTTAAAATCGTATTTTTTAGAAACTTTTCTTTTTAAAGTGGCAATCAATTTATAGATTAAAGAAAAAGGATAAAGGGTAAAAACTAACCCCTTGTCTAAGAGAGTGGGGGTGTAAAAATAGCGTTCTAAAAAGGGTTTGTCGCTCTTCATTTAGGTTTAAATCTTTTGGCAATAGTGGGTAATTCTAATTTAAAAGCGTTTTTTTGGATACGATTGACTATGTGCTTGACTAAATCATGCTCATAGCCTAAGTTAGTGAGCGTTTCCAAATGGATGGGCTTTGTTTTAAATAAAGTTTCAATATCCTTTAATAAAGGGTCAATCACGCTATAAGGATACCCTAAATCATTTTCATCGCTTTGTCCTACAAACAAATCCGCACTAGGGGGCTTATTTAAGATACTCTTAGGAATATTTAAGTTTTGAGCGAGTGCATAGACTTCTGTTTTAAATAATTCTCCAATAGGGTTAATCGCACACGCAAAATCCCCATGTAAAGTGCCATAGCCTAGCATTCTCTCACTTTTATTGCTTGTGCCAATGACTAAAGAATTTGTTTTTAAAGAATAATCATATAAAAAAGCCATACGCAACCTAGAGCAAAAATTCCCCTTTCTTGTAAGACTTGCATCTTTAAAACTAGAGCAAAATAAGTCATCATAAGGGGCGATAGAACACTCTGTATAGGGAATGGAAAATTTTTCACACAAACTAAGAGCGTCTAATTTGCTTTCTCTCATAGAGACCAAAGAGGGCATTAAAAGAGCATGGGCGTTTTCTTTAAAAACTTTTTGAGATAACACTCCCACAACCGCACTATCTAGCCCACCACTTAGTCCATAAACAACCTTTTTGAAGCCTTTCTTGTGAACTTCTTTTTCTAAAAAATCACATAAATAAGTTATGAGTTCTTGGTAGTATTCTTGCATACTTTGAATTATAATAGAAAAAATGCATCGTTTAAGTAAAAAATTAGTTTTTCTTGCTATAATCTTTCTTTTACTTCCTAAAAGTGCTCGTAGCTCAGCTGAATAGAGCAACAGGTTGCGGTCCTGTAGGCCGGGGGTTTGAATCCCTCCGAGCACACCATTATGATTTCAGCTATTGTTTTCACATGAACCATATGGCTTTACTTCGCTAAAACAAAGGTTGGGCTACTTACTTATTGAGAGGTTCTTTTGAATTTTTTGTAGATGGTCCTACTCAGAGAGAGCAGTTTAAATAAGATTTCTTGCTTGTTAGTTCTATGGGCTGATTTTAAGAATTGATACGCTTTATAAGGCTCGATTTTTAAAAATACCGATAGAGCTATGCGTTTATGAAATAAGCCCACGAAGTTTTTATGTGCTGAATCCCGACAAATTTTAATCTCTTTAAAATGTTCTCTGTCTTCAGGGCTTGGATGGTTGATAAAAAAGTTTGTCCACTCTACAATGGAATACACATCTATAGGTATCAAACTCTCTTTAAAATAAGAGGCATAGGCCAAAGCCCCCTCTATAACAGATGCATAGATTTCAGAGCGTGTTTTTTCATAGGGCGAAACATTGTTTTGATAAATGGGAAGATTATCTTTGAGGGTTAAGATGGGAGGTTCTTCACTGGTCATAAGAAATTCCATGTATTCCCAGTTATCAAAAAGAACCTCTTTAGAGTCCTTAAAAGGTAAAAAGCTCGTATGCTGGTGCGAAGAAATCCTATAAAGAGTGAAATAGATTCCAAAAACCTCACGACTAAGAGCTTTTTCAATAAGCTTTTGGGAAGAATATTCATTCGTAATCGTATCTACAATAATGATATTATCCCCTAAATTTTGCTTGAGCAAATAGTCTCTATACTCTAACAAAACCTTCTTAGCCCTATTATAGCAACGCTCCACATGGCTAACCAAGTAAGCATAAGCCTCTTGGTTGTTGGTGATTTGATACTGCTTAATCGTCTTGGAGTCTTCCAAAATGGATAAAATTTCTAAGCTCTCTTCTTCTGTGATATCTAGAAACACAGCCTTTCTCAATATCCTAGGCGCATAGA
Source organism: Helicobacter cetorum (assembly GCF_900198405.1). GTDB lineage: Bacteria > Campylobacterota > Campylobacteria > Campylobacterales > Helicobacteraceae > Helicobacter > Helicobacter cetorum_C. Next base: position 3,444 of record NZ_FZMR01000033.1, on the reverse strand, counting down.
TATAAACACTCTGATATTCATTAGGATATAAAAGATTAAAAATTTTTTGTATCAAGTAGCCATCACGAGCGATAAAAACGAGCGTATCGACCTTTTTAGTTCGAAGCGTTTTATAAATGAATTGGCAATACGCTATAATAGTGCATCCTGCCTGAATCGCCCCCAAACTATGCCAATAACCCCAGTCTTTCTGATAAGGGATATAGTTTTTATAAAAGATGCTTAGCGTCCCTAAAATAAAGCTTTGTGGTAAACTAGTGGGTTTAAAAGCTCTAAGGCTAATGAACCTATCTTTAAACTGCTCCAGGACCTTTTCTCTCAATAAAGCCTGTATACCCAAATCTTTAGCCATCAAGCTATCTGCGTGAGCGTTATCTCCGATGTGAAGCATTTGGTTGGCAGAAATTCTTTCTTGCTCTAAGACATGCTTAAACAAGTCTTTAGAATGTTTAGTCAGTCTCACATCATTACTTACATAAAATCCACAGTAGCCACCAAACCCTTTAGAATCTAAAATATTCTTGAGAGTGTCTAGAGGCAGATACATATCAGAGGTGATAATGACTTTTTTATGATTTTCTTTAGCGAAGTTATAGAGCTCTAGCATTTCCACATTAGCAACAAGTAGCCTTTTTTCAGTGGCGACCTCTATTTCTTGGTATATTTTAAAGCTTGATGGCATGCACGCATAGATTTCATCTAGAGTAATGTCTTGTTCCAAACTAATCTCTCTAGCTCTATTTTCTGCTAAAACCCTCTTTTGTGCAAAACCACTGATTCTGTGCTCCATTTCAATATATAAAAACAAATCGATAGGCTCGGCAAAAGGCCTTAAAAGAAGCGTGTCAAAAATATCAAAAGAAATTACATCGTATTTTAAAATCTTTTGTTTGGCTGTTTTTAAAAAATCTTGCATAAGTACCTTAACAAAAATAATAAAGAATATTCTTAAGAATTATACTTTGAGTTCGCTTTTTCTGGACTTAAAGTAGCTGTTTTCTATGAAACGCTGATTTATAAGAGCATCTCTAAGATACCAATCTTAGCGTTTTTCTTTAGAGTAGTAGATTTGTCTTTCAAAATTTTGTAGAGTTAAGAAATTACTTGTTAAGATCTGAGAATAAAACCATATGAAACTAAAAAGAATAATAAAACATTAAAAGGTTATTTTATAAATTAAAAATACAGGTTAGTGAAACCCATGCAATAAAAAACTAAATGAAAGTCACACATAAAAGTGATAGACATAAGATTATGCTTGCTAAGATTTAAAACTAAAATATAACTAAAAAATAAATATAATTATATATAATTATATATAATTAAAATATATAGGTATTTAAAAAATATATTATTAAGTTTAGTAGTAAATCCCATGAACATTAATAAGAGAAAAAAGGCGTATGGGGGAGTTAAGAAGAGGTTTTAAGTTTTTAGAAAGCGTAGACTCATAATATACAGCACCCAAAGAATTGTTGGTTGTTGTTAGAATATCTATCTGTAGACTAAATACCAAAAAAAGAATTATTGGGATTGTTAGAACACAATATACGCAGAGCAATCAAGATTCCCCAAAAAGTTTTTTGGGGTAGGGGTTAGAAAGGGTATGGAAAAGATAAGCCCTATGCACCTTAAGGGAGCAAAAGAGCATGGATTGAGAAAAAAGGTTTTAAGTCTTAGGAGTGCGTATCTATAAACCTACAACATACTACAACCACAAAGGATTGTAAAATTAATTAGAACGCGTACCCATAAACCCAATACACCGAATAAGGACGGTAGTAGGATACTTCTGTGCTACCATTACTATAATAAGTGTTATAAATCGTAGGGATTTGAATGCCAATCTCAATGGAGTGTTGGTTATGCTTTTTCATATCTTTCTTTAAGATACCAAAGTTCATACGCATCCCCACATCAAAGAGAAATTGGAATTTGGTTGCAGTAGGTTTATGAACAAGTTGAGAATTTTTAGCTAGACTTGTGATATAGCTATCTCCTGCAAGTTGGATTCCAGTGAAAAAGCCTGCATTAATGCTCCTAGAACCAAATGAACGAGAAAATACATTATAAAGCACATCAGTTCCTACGCCATAAGTGAGTAGATTTACCGTGTTGTAAGTAGGGCCATTGCCAACGCCTGCTCCATTATAAGAGAAAAAGCCATAGTATCTCAAACCAAAGGCTTTTTTCTTTCCAAAGAATTGCTTGTAACCAATCTTAGTGTAAAAGCCATTCATTGCATTGGTTTGCTTGCTATTACCAGCGGCAAATTGTGCTAAGTAGGGGTTATTTACTACGGCATTGTTTAAGCGCTGGAGTTTATTAATTGTGTTTTGGACATCTTGAGCATAAGAAGGTAGTGTTGCAGCGACTTTCTCAAGATTACTTTTTGAGTTTGGATTAGTAATCTTACTAGGGTCAAGTTCTGCATTTTTAATTGCATTTAAGGTTGCCTGTGAAGAATTAATGATGTTTTGAACAAGCTTGGTAAATTCTTTTTGTGGTAATTGATTGCCTGCATTGGCGGAGTTGAAAAGCTGCAATTGCAGAATGCTGTTGATGAAAGTTTGATTGACCTCTGGAACTTTATCTGTCTGTCCCATGATGTATTTTAAATCTGCTTGATGACTACCATTTAAATAGCCATTTTGACCTTGCCACTGATTGATAAAGTCTACATAAGTTGAAAAACTATTGATATAGCTTGCTTCTTTTGCTAAATTAGGATAGTCAGTTTTATGGGGGTTATTTGAGAGATAATATAAGGCACTTAGAATATTATTCACATCTTTTATATAGGTTTGATAAGGTGTATTTGTACTCCATTCAATACCACTAGCACTAATCCTTAAGTATGGTGTAGGAACTGTTGCAATATAATTAGCCATCATATTCCCTAATAGACCCACGACATTACCCCCCTCATCATGACCAGAGAGATTATTGGTTGATAAGGTGTTTAGCTCGCCGGCTAGTTCTATAGCCCTAGTTTTTCCCGGATTCTTAACCTTTTGCACCACTTGCCCTAGCTCATAACCAAAGGTCATAAATCCTCCATCTTCTTCAGCACTCAATGGGCTTAGGCTTAAAGAAAGCGCTAGGCTTAAAGGGGCTAAGAATGTGATGTTTTGTTTAAAATGTTTCACAAGATTTTCCTTATTCATCTTATTTGTTGTTTTGAATGCGTTTTGTTTCATTTTCTTTATCATTTTCTTTTGCCTCCTTTCTTAGAATGAATACCCATAAGACCAATACACGCTATAAGGACGGAAATACTTCACCGTAGTTCCAGCAGACTTATAATAAGTGTTATAAATCGTAGGCACTTGCACACCTATTTCTACGGTGTGTTGGCGGTGTCGTTTAGTCTTTTGACCTAATTTACCAAAGTTCATGCGAAATCCTAAGTCAAAGAGGAATTGGAAATGCGTGCTATTAATG